>NZ_JAGGOK010000059.1 GCF_018614615.1 Streptomyces sp. ISL-100
GTACCGGATGGGCCTCGCGCTCACCCCGGCTGCCGGGAGGGCAGTCGTCAGGCGCGCGAAGCGCGTCAAGCCCGCTGCCGCAAGGTAAGCAGGAATCTCCCGGCTTCAGCCGGGAGAGCACTTCAATGTTTCCCCGACTTCGCCGGCTGCCCGTACTGCTGCTCCTGACGCTGCTGCTGTTTCTGCTGCTCGGCCTCCTGCTTCGCCAGCGTGTGCTGCAAGAAGGACCACCCAACGCAGCCCGCGCACAGGACGGCCGCTATGACGATGCCCGCGAACACCTTCCCGAGCCGCTCGTCCGCCGTCCGCCGCACCCGCTGAGCGCCGAACAGCAACGCGTCCCTCGTCCTGCGCCGGCGCACCGCCACCGACTCCAGCAGCTGGCTGTCGTAATCCCGCACCATTTGTCGTCCGCCGCCTCAGTCATGGTCGGTTGGCCGCAAGTCATCGACTGCAACTGTGACTTCAGCTACTCCGCCGACGGCATGTGCCCCCCTACTTCACCTCTGCAACATAAAGCATCGGCCAGAAGGCAGTACACCCCAGGACTGCCAGGGCCGACGACGGGTGCAGTCGACCTGCCCGGTGCATCAGCGAGCGGCCAATCAGGCGGTCCTGACCCAACGTGTCCTCGATGCCTACGAGGCTACGCAGCGGGTTGACCGCGACCTCTGTTTGGCGCTTGAAGGCCGACGCTGGCGCGGGAGCTTGTGTACGCGTCAGCTCAGCATCTCTACACGGACATTGCTGAAGCCGCCGTGGTGCTGGACACGATGAACGCACGGGCGGTGGAGACGGACCTGGGGGATCAGGGCATGCAAGCGGCACTGACCGTCCTCTCAAGGCGGCTCTGTGTACTTGTGCGCCCCGGCCTGAGCGAGCAGCAATTGGCGGTCGGCGTTCGGTCGTTTCTCGCTCGAGTGGATGAAGCTCGCTGCCCTTTACCTGGAGGGTGTCGTGGAGGACATCCCGGAGGATCTCTACCCCTTGCCCGACGGGCTGGGTGCTGTTGTCACGGCTGGCTACGACAGCGAGGGATGACCCACCCCCTGGTGTTTCTTCGCGGCGATCTGCCCCTCGGGCTTCGAGTCGATCTCCTCGGCTTTTGCTTCGCGCTGGCCGTTGGCACCGAGTGCGGGGACTGTGTACCGGACGAGAACGGCCTGATCTACGTCGGTACGGAGGCCAGGCCGGTGTGCGGACCTGGGGCCGCGCTGCTCGGTTCCCTGATGGTCCAGCGCTTGGGGCGGCGTCCGGGGGACCGTGCCTTCACGATCCTCGGTCCACCGCAGCAGACCGCCCCGGGGCTGGAGCCAGCTGCTTGATCACGGGAAGGTTCTGCTGGGCGTCTGTGTCGGTAAGCGTCTCGTCGGGGTGCGCCGGCAAGCTCGTCGGCGGCTCGCCGGGAGCCGGATTCGCGGTGGTCGGCTCCCAAACGGCTCCCAAGATGGACCCAGAAACCACTCAGGGGCCCGATCCGCGATGCGGATCAGGCCCCTGACCTGGTGTTTCAGCTGTCGGGGTGGCGGGATTTGAACCCACGACCTCTTCGTCCCGAACGAAGCGCGCTGCCAAGCTGCGCTACACCCCGATTGTCGCGCGCGTCGCGGCGACATCGATTACTTTAGCGGACTCGGGGCCGGAGGCGAAATCCGGTTTCCGCGGCCCCGCAGGTGGGCCCCGCAGGTAGGGCCCCGCAGGTAGGGCCGGGCGTGGTCAGCGGTCGCGGGGGGTCAGGGTCAGGAGGGTCGCCTCCGGCGGGCAGGCGAAGCGGACCGGGGTGTAGCGGTTGGTGCCGCAGCCTGCCGATACGTGGAGGTACGAGCGGCGGCCGTCGGCGGAGTGGGTCGACAGGCCCCTCGCCCGGTCTGTGTCGATGTCGCAGTTGGTGACGAGCGCCCCGTAGAAGGGGACGCGGAGCTGGCCGCCGTGTGTGTGGCCGGCCAGTACCAGCGGGTAGCCGTCGGAGGTGAAGGCGTCGAGCGTGCGCAGGTACGGGGCGTGGACGACGCCGATGGAGAAGTCGGCCGACGGGTCCGGGCCGCCCGCCACCTCGGCGTACCTGTCCCGCTTGATGTGCGGGTCGTCGACGCCGGTGAAGGCGATCTCCAGGGCGTCGAGGCCGCCGAGCTTGAGCCTGCCCCGCGCATTGGTGAGGTTCACCCAGCCCGCCGCGTCGAAGCCGTCGCGCAGCCGCTCCCACGGGTTGTGTACGGCGCCGACGGCCGGCGGGTTGCCGTTGAGGCCGTACTTGCCCTGGGCCTTTTCCAGGAGGTAGCGGGCGGGGTTGCGGAGCTTGGGGCCGTAGTAGTCGTTCGAGCCGAAGACGTAGACGCCCGGGAACTCCATCAGCGGGCCGAGCGCGTCCAGCACCTCCGGTACACCGTCCGTGTCGGAGAGGTTGTCGCCCGTATTGACGACGAAGTCGGGGCGCAGGCCGGCCAGCGACTGGAGCCAGCGCTGTTTCTTGCGCTGTCCGCAGACCATGTGGATGTCCGAGACCTGGAGTACGCGCAGGGGCCGGGCACCCGGCGGGAGTACGGGCACGGTGAAGCGCCGGAGGCGGAACGAACGGGCCTCGAACCCGGCGGCGTAGGCGATGCCGACCGCGCCAACAGCCGTGATTCCTGCGGTGACTTTCAGGGGTACCCCGTAACGTGCGCGCATACGCCCATCGTCGCAGACGGTCCCCGCCCGCGAAATCGGCGGGCGCAAGCGGGTGCGTACCTGCCACACTTGCCCCATGACCACGCTCAAGTCCAAGCTCAAGGAAGACCTCACCGCCGCCATCAGGGCGCGCGACGAGCTGACCTCGTCCACGCTCCGGCTCACCCTCACCGCGATCACCAAGGAGGAGGTCGGCGGCAAGACGGCGCGCGAGCTCTCCGACGACGAGGTGCAGAAGGTGATCGCCAAGGAGGCGAAGAAGCGCCGCGAGGCTGCCGAGGCCTTCACCCAAGGCGGCCGTACGGAGTCGGCCGAGCGTGAGCTGGCGGAGGGCAAGATCCTCGACGCGTACCTGCCGCAGCAGCTGAGCGACGACGAGCTGAACGCCATCGTCGGGCAGGCCGTCGAAGAGGCGAAGGCCGCGGCCGCCGAAGGGCCGCGCGCGATGGGTGCGGTCATGAAGATCGTGAACCCGAAGGTGGCGGGACGCGCCGAGGGCGGCCGCGTGGCCGCCGCGGTGAAGAAGCTCCTGGCCGGCTGAGCAGCAGGTAGGCAGGCAGGCAGGCAGGCAGGCAGGTAGGTAGGTACGACGGAGGGGCGGCCGGTGGATTTCACCGGGCGCCCCTCCGTCGTCGTGCCTGACGCGTAACGCGCCCTACGGCCCGTTCCCGCCGCGTCCACCGCCGTTGCCGTGGCCGCCGCCGATCAGGTCCGGCGGGATCGAGATGTCGGGCCAGGGGTTGCCCCCGTCGTTGCCGCCGTCGCCGGGCTTGCCGTCGTCGTGGTCGCCCTCGTCCTCGTCGTCGCCCCTGTCCCGGCCACGGCCCCGGTCGCCCTTGTCCTTGTCGGGATTCGGGATGTGGACGGTGTTGAAGCCGGGCGCCGGCTTGCCGTCCAGCGCGCCGCTCATCGCGTCCTTCCAGATCGGCCCCGGGACCTGACCACCGAAGACCTTGTCGTGGTAGACGCCGCCGATGGTGATGTTCTCCATCGGGACCTGCTTGGCGCCGGCCGCGCCGACCCAGACCGCACCGGCCAGGTTCGGCGTGTACCCGACGAACCAGGCGTTGTGGCGCCCGTCCGTCGTACCCGTCTTACCGGCGTTGTCACGACTGGTGAGCCCCGCCTGCTGACCCGTACCGGAGTCGACCACACCCTTGAGCAGGGTGTTGATCGTGTCGGCCGTCTTCTCGGACATCGCCCGCGAGCACGTCGACCTGGGCACCGGGAGGTCCTTGCCCTGCGCGGTCACGACCGACTCGATGAAGACCGGCGTGCAGTACGTGCCGCGGTTGGCGAAGGTCGCGTACGCGTTCGCCATCGTCAGCGGCGACATGCCCTCCGTACCCAGCGAGATCGCGGGCACTTCCTTCAGCTTCTGCCCGTCGGCCTGGATGACGCCCAGCTTGCTCGCCATCTGCGTCACCGGGCAGATGCCGATCTCGGAGATCATCTGGACGAAGTAGGTGTTGACCGACTTCGCCATGGCCTCCTTCATGGCGTACGGCCCGACCTCCTGCTCGTTCTCGTTCTCGACCGTGTCCCCGGTGTTGACCCACGGCTTGTCGCAGGTCTCCACGGGGCTCGGGTACGGCATGTCGTACGGCGCAGAGTAGGTCTTCGTCGCCGGAATGCCCTGCTCTATGGCCGCGGCCGCCACGAACGGCTTGAAGGTCGAGCCGGTCGGGAAACCGTACGCCGATCCGCCCATGCTCTTGTTGGCGGAGAAGTTGATCGTCGTCTCGTTGCTCTTGAAGCCGTACGGCCTGGACTGGCCCATCCCGAGGACCTTGCCGCTGCCGGGCTCGACGAGCGTGACCGCCGTCGCGATCTTGTCGGACTGGTAGACGTGGTTCTTGATCGACGCCTGCACCGACTGCTGTGCCTGCGGGTCCAGCGTCGTACGGATCTTCAGGCCGCCCTGGTTCCAGACCTTGGCCCGGTCCTCCTTCGTCTTCCCGAAGACCGGGTCGGACAGGAAGACCTCGCGCACGTAGTCGCAGAAGAAGCCCGCGCCGCTGACGGCGGTGATGCAGCCGTTCTTCGGCCTGCTGACATTCAGCTTGATCGGCGTCGCCTTTGCCCGGTCCGCTTCGGCCTGCGAGACGTCACGGACGTCAGCCATGCGCTGGAGCACGGTGTTGCGCCGCTTGGTCGCCTCTTCCGAGTCATTGACCGGGTCGTAGCGGCTCGGCGACTGCACGATGCCGGCCAGCAGCGCGGCCTCCTCCAGCTCGAGGTCCTTGGCGGACTTGCTGAAGTAGCGCTTGGACGCGGACTCGATGCCGTACGCCTGCTGCCCGAAGAAGGTGATGTTGAGGTAGTTCTCGAGGATTTTCTTCTTGCCCAGCTCTTCCTCGACCTGGATGGCGTACTTGAGTTCGCGCACCTTGCGGCCGAGCGTCTGCTGGGTGGCCTGGGCGACCTTGGTGGGGTCGTCACCGGCCTCCTCGACGAAGACGTTTTTGACGTACTGCTGTGTGAGGGTCGACGCACCCTGCGAGACGCCGCCCGTCTGGGCGTTGCGGTTGACGGCGCGCAGCACACCCTTGAGGTCGATCGCCCCGTGGTCGTAGAAGCGCGCGTCCTCGATCGCGACGATCGCCTTCTGCATGTACGGGGAGATGTCCTTCAGGTCCACGACGGTGCGGTCACGCGAGTAGACCGTGGCGATCGAACCGCCCTGCGCGTCGAGGATGGTGGTGCGCTGGCTCAGCGGCGGCGTCTTGAGGTTGGCGGGGATCTCGTCGAACCCCTCGACTGTTCCCTTGGCCGCAAGGCCCAGCGCTCCGGCCGCCGGTAGTGCGATGCCCGCCAGCACGGCTCCGGAGAGCGCGGCGACACCGAGGAATTTGGCGGCCTGCTGGGTCCCGGTGAGACCCCCGCCCGAGCGCTTCTTTGGCATGGGGGCAGCCTAATCCGTTGTTGGCGGTGTTCCGATGAGCGGGTGCTTCTCGGGATGTTCGGGTACCAAGCCGTGACATCTCCAGGCAGCCGGGCCGGTGGCGTGACGTGCCGGACGTTTTGCTCAGGGCAGCGCCGGCAACCGACCATTCGAAGATGAGAACCGAAGTGCAGACGTTCGTCGCCGGCGGCCCGCTCCCCGATTGGGACGTGAGCGAAGAGGAGATCGACAGACGAGTCCAGCAGCTTGAGGCGATCTCCCGGCCGGTCACGGCGCAGGAGGCCCGGGCGTTGGTCGCATGCTTCGGTCCGGACGACTGTTACGGGGTCGCTTGGTCGCTGCTTCACCTCATCGAGAGTGGACCGAACCCCGTGCTCACCACCAAGCCCGCTCCCGATGCCAACGAATGGCACGACAGGCTCTGGAGGCGAGCAGTGAACGGCGGCCTCGTCCCGGGAGTCTTGACGGATTGACACCGTGAGGTGTCTACGTTCTCATTCGCCGGACACGCGTATATGCCTTGGCCTAAGCTGCTCCCAACTGTCACAGCAGTGCGGTTTCGCATCAAGCCCCCTGGCATCACCGGCATCACAACATCACCGGCGTCAAATCCCGTCAGTCCCGAAATCTGGCAGAGGCATGTCCGAATCAGCCTCATGCGTCACCGGGTTTCCGTTGTGGCCCATCCGAACTACCCCGGTTTGCCGGGTTGGTTACGTATGCCCTCGCCTCACTCCGTCGGGTGATCTGTCGCTTACGCATAGTCCGTTCGGGCCATTCAAGATTGGGCCCGAAGGGGGTGTTGCGCTGTGCCCACCTTCCGTAACGTCCTCAACTGGCAGCGGTGAATATGCCGCTGCCGCCGTGGGGGAGCCTCGATTCGGGAGAGGACGGCGCCGGTATGGGCTGGGTAACCGACTGGAGTGCGCAGGCAGCCTGCCGCACTACCGATCCGGATGAACTGTTCGTACAAGGAGCAGCGCAGAACAGGGCCAAGGCGGTGTGCACCGGATGTCCGGTGCGGACCGAGTGCCTGGCCGACGCGCTGGACAATCGCGTCGAGTTCGGCGTGTGGGGCGGCATGACGGAGCGGGAGCGGCGCGCACTTCTGCGCAGGCGCCCCACCGTCACCTCCTGGCGTCGGCTCCTTGAGACCGCCCGTACTGAGTACGAGCGCAGCACGGGCATTTTGCCCGAGGACGACGAGACTGGGGCGTACATCGAGTACGCGGCTGTGGGTTAGCCGGACGGGTTAGCCGGACGGGTTAGCCGGACGGCTTAGTCAGACGGGTCAAGCTCGGCGGCATCACTCGCGGCGAGCCGGTGAGCGATGGCCCGAAGCCCTGCGAGGTCGTGCACATCACCCGGCAGGGCGGCTACTTCGATCACCGCCACCTCGGGGTGGAGTGCGGTGAAGCGGTCGCGCGTTCGCTGTTCACGCGCGAGTACGTGCATGCGTTCGGCATGCAGGCGCAGCAGTCCCGCGGTCAACTGCTCGACAGTGTGCTCGACGGTGTGGATGGTGCGGGTTCCGCTGGGTGTTTCGCCGTGGCTCTGGCTCTCGGAGGTGGGGTCCGGTGCGGATTCGGCTTCGGGAGAGGGCGCCGAGGAGTCACGAACTCCAGCCTTCCCGGCCTCCTGATCCACAATGCGGCCCTCGTCAAGATTTTCTGCGGCGGCAAGTGCCCGCTCGGCCGAGAGCTGAGGGGCGCCGCTGCCGTGCACCCGGTTGAGTACGAGCCCGGCGAACGGCATCTCCTCCGCCGCCAGCCGCTCGACGAAGTACGCGGCCTCGCGCAGGGCGTCCCGCTCCGGCGCGGCGACCACCAGGAACGCCGTACCGGGTGCCTGGAGCAGCCGGTACGTCGCATCCGCACGCGAGCGGAAGCCGCCGAACATGGTGTCCATGGCGGCCACGAACGTCTGCACGTCGCGCAGCAGCTGGCCTCCCATCAGCTTGCTGAGGGTGCCAGTCATCATCGACATGCCGACGTTGAGGAACTTCATCCCGGCCCGGCCGCCCACCTTCGCGGGCGCCATCAGCACCCGGATGAACTTGCCGTCCAGGAACGACCCGAGCCGCTTCGGCGCGTCGAGGAAGTCCAGCGCGGAGCGGCTCGGCGGGGTGTCCACGACGATCAGGTCCCACTCGTCGCGGGCCCGCAGCTGGCCCAGCTTCTCCATCGCCATGTACTCCTGCGTGCCCGCGAAACCGGCCGACAGGGACTGGTAGAAGGGGTTCTCCAGGATCGCGCGGGCCCGCTCGCCGTCCGCGTGCGCCTCGACGATCTCGTCGAAGGTCCGCTTCATGTCGAGCATCATCGCGGACAGCTCGCCGCCGGCCGTCTCGTCTATGCCCTTCACCCGGCGCGGGGTGTTGTCGAGCTCGTCGATGCCCATGGACTGGGCGAGCCTGCGGGCCGGGTCGATGGTCAGCACGACGACCTTCCGGCCGCGCTCGGCCGCCCGTACACCCAGCGCCGCCGCGGTCGTCGTCTTGCCGACACCGCCCGCGCCGCAGCACACGATGATGCGGGTGGCCGGGTCGTCGAGCAGCGGGTCGATGTCCAGGGTGGGTGTCGCGTCCATGCTGTTGCCCATGCTGCTGTCCGTGGCACTCACGGTCATGAAGTTCCCCCAGGGGCGATACGGGTCCGCAGTTCCTTCGCCAGCCGGTAGAGCCCGGCGAGGTCCATGCCCTCGCCGAGCAGCGGCAGTTCGTACGTCGCCAGATCCAGCCCCGCCAGTACGGCGCGCTGCTCGCGCTCCAGCTCGACGCGCTGCGCGTGCTCCGCGGCCTGTTCGAGCAGCGGGTCCACCAGGCGCTCCGCGAGGCCGCCGCGGCGTGCCCCGCCCAGGCCGGCCTGGGAGAGCGCCTTGGTGACGGCGGTGCGCTGCTCACCGGCCGCGGTGCGCAGGGCGTCCTCGTCGAGGAGGTGCGGGCGGACCATGTTCACGATGACGTTGCCGACGGGCAGCTCGGCGGCGTGCAGCTCGGCGATGCCGTCGGCGGTCTCCTGGACGGGCATTTCTTCAAGCAGCGTCACCAAGTGGACGGCCGTCTCCGGTGACTTGAGTACGCGCATCACCGCCTGCGCCTGATTGTGTATCGGGCCGAACTTGGCCAGGCCCGCCACCTCGTCGTTCACGTTCAGGAAGCGCGTGATCCGGCCGGTGGGCGGTGCGTCCATCACGACGTAGTCGTACGCGTAACGGTTCTGCTTGTCCCGGCGGCGCACCGCCTCGCACGCCTTGCCGGTCAGCAACACGTCTCTGAGACCCGGCGCGATGGTGGTCGCGAAGTCGATCGCGCCGAGCTTCTTGAGCGCGCGGCCGGCTCCTCCGAGCTTGTAGAACATCTGGAGGTAGTCGAGAAGCGCGCGTTCGGCGTCTATCGCGAGGGCGTACACCTCCCCGCCGCCCGGTGCGACAGCGATCTTCCGCTCCTCGTACGGAAGTGCTTCCGTCTCGAAGAGCTGCGCGATCCCCTGCCTGCCCTCGACCTCCACGAGGAGGGCGCGTTTGCCCTCCGTCGCGAGGGCGAGCGCGAGTGCCGCGGCCACCGTGGTCTTTCCGGTACCGCCTTTTCCGCTGACGACCTGGAGCCTGCTCACGTCTTTGAGCCTAACCAGTCGGTGCCCGGGCTACGCAGGAGGTGTCTGTGGCAGGCACTACAGTCGGCGTATGACCAAGTGGGAATACTCGACCGTGCCCCTTCTCGTGCACGCGACCAAGCAGATTCTGGACACCTGGGGCGAGGACGGCTGGGAGCTCGTCCAGGTCGTCCCCGGACCGAACAACCCCGAGCAGCTGGTGGCCTACCTGAAGCGGGAGAAGCAGGCATGACCGGTGTAGTCGAGGCGAAGCTCGCCGAGCTCGGCCTGACGCTGCCTGAGGTCGTGCCGCCGATCGCCGCGTACCAGCCGGCCGTGCAGTCGGGCGTGTACGTCTACACCGCGGGCCAGCTCCCGATGGTGGAGGGCAAGCTTCCGTGCACCGGCAAGGTTGGCGCGGAGGTTACGCCCGAAGAGGCCAAGAACCTGGCGCGTACGTGCGCGCTGAACGCCCTGGCGGCCGTCAAGTCGGTCACCGGTGACCTGGACCGCATCGCGCGTGTCGTTAAGGTCGTCGGCTTCGTCGCCTCCGCCGCGGACTTCACCGGCCAGCCGGCCGTGCTCAACGGCGCGAGCGAGCTGCTGGGCGCGGTGCTCGGCGACAAGGGCGTGCACGCGCGCAGCGCGGTGGGAGTGGCTGTGCTGCCGCTCGACGCGCCGGTCGAGGTTGAGATTCAGGTCGAGCTCGCTTCTGCGTGACGACCGGGTCGCGGCCCCTGACCTCGGTGCTCTCGAACATCCGACCGGGAGCGGATAGCCTCCGGCCATGTCCAATGGTCAGTGGTACCCGCCCGAGTGGCCGGACCGGATCCGCGCCCTCGCCAATGGTGAGCTCACCGCCGCGCCCCCCAAGCGGGCCGCCACCGTCATGCTCCTTCGGGACACGGCCGGCGGCCCCGCCGTCCACATGCTGCGCAGACGCGCCTCCATGGCCTTCGCCGGAGGCGCGTACGCGTACCCGGGCGGGGGAGTGGATCCGCGCGACGACGACCACCAGGTGGGCTGGGCGGGCCCGTCGTTGGACGACTGGGCTGTTCGCCTCGGCGTGGACCGCGCATCGGCGCAGGCCATCGTGTGCGCCGCGGTGCGCGAGACGTACGAGGAGGCCGGTGTGCTCCTCGCGGGCCCGACGGCCGCCACGGTGGTCAGCGACACCACGGGTGACGAGTGGGAGGCGGACCGCCGGGCGCTGGTGGCCCGCGAGTTGTCCTTCGCGGACTTCCTCCAGCGCCGGTCCCTGGTGCTGCGGTCCGATCTGCTGGGCGCGTGGGCGCGCTGGATCACCCCCGAGTTCGAACCCAAGCGGTACGACACGTGGTTCTTCGTGGCCGCGCTGCCGGCCGGCCAGCGGACCCGCAACGCCTCGACGGAGGCGGACCGCACGGTGTGGATCAGCCCGGCGGAGGCGGCGGCGGGCTACGACAAGGGCGAGCTGCTGATGATGCCGCCGACGATCTCGACGCTGCGTACGCTCCAGCCGTACGCCACGGCCGCCGAGGCCCTCGCGGGCGCGGCGAAGCAGGACATGACGCCGGTCCTCGCGCGGGCGCGGCTGGTCGGCGACGAGGTGGTTCTGAGCTGGCCGGGCCACGATGAATTCACGAAGCGGATCCAGAGCACAGGAGGCACCGCATGACCGACGCCGCCGCGCTTCCCGGACAGCCCCGTGGCGGGGTGCTCTCCGGGCCCGCCACCGCACGTGCCGTCAACGTCCTCGCCCCCAACGCCTCCGCGATGACTCTGGACGGCACCAACACCTGGATCGTCTCCGAGCCGGACTCGGAGCTGGCGGTCGTCATCGACCCGGGTCCGCTCGACGACGTACACCTGCGGACGGTGATCGACACCGCGGAGAAGGCGGGCAAGCGCGTCGCGCTGACCCTCCTCACGCACGGGCACCCCGACCACGCGGAGGGCGCGGCACGGTTCGCCGAGCTGACGCGTACGTCCGTACGGGCCCTGGACCCCGCGCTGAGGCTCGGGGACGAAGGGCTCGCGGCGGGGGACGTCATCACCACCGGGGGCCTGGAGATGCGCGTGGTGCCGACGCCGGGGCACACCGCCGACTCGCTGTGCTTCCACCTGCCCGCCGACCGGGCCGTATTGACGGGGGACACCGTCCTGGGGCGCGGCACGACGATGGTGGCGCATCCGGACGGGCGGCTCGGCGACTACCTGGATTCGCTGCGGCGGCTGCGTTCCCTGGCGGTCGACGACGGGGTGCACACCGTGCTGCCGGGGCACGGGCCCGTACTGGAAGACGCGCAGGGCGTGGTCGAGTACTACCTGGCCCACCGGGCGAACCGGCTGGCGCAGGTGGAGACGGCCGTCGAGAACGGGTACGTCAGCGCGTCGGAGATCGTCGCCCACGTGTACGCGGACGTGGACCGGTCACTGTGGCCTGCGGCCGAGCTGTCGGTGCGGGCGCAGCTGGAGTATCTGCGGGAGCACGGCCTGATCTAGTCAGGCGTCACTTGCGCTTGAACTGGTCGGTGGGGATGGGCACGGTGGATCCGTCCTCAAGGTGGAGGGTGACAGTCTCGCCGTACTTGAAGGACTCACGAGCCGCGTAGTCGGTGCCTCGTGGGCGGGTGAGCAGGGTGCACTCGCCCCGGAACGGATCGATGATCAGGTAGATCGGCACGTTGTAGCGGGCGTACTGCTCGACCTTGAATTTGTAGTCGTTCGGATCGTCCTTGGTGGAGACGATTTCGACAGCGGCCAGTATGTCCTCGTACGAGTAAGGCTCCTTCGCGCCCTCCGCCAGGATCGTCACGTCAGGCACACGGTCGGGGTCGCCAGGGAACTTGATCAGCACGTCGGAAATGAGCCGAGACTGTTCGATGCCGGCCGTCCGCGCCGCCGCCTGCACATCGAAGATCGTCCAGCTCTGCACATTGCTCTGCGGCGTCATCACGACATGGCCCCCCACGACCTCGACCTTGAAGCCTTCGTGCTCCTTGGCGATCTGCTCAGCCTTGTGCCGCAGCAGGTCATCCATGACGCTCATCGCTGCCTCCTCGCTCGTCACCGACCGTATGCGCAGAATAGCCCCGACCACTGACATCGGGCCGGAAACGAGGAAGGGCCACCCCACCAGGGACGGCCCTCCAGCGTCGTACAGGCTCGTACTAGCGCGAGCGCTTCGCCAGGCGCTCCACGTCCAGCAGGATCACGGCCCGCGCCTCCAGGCGCAGCCAGCCGCGGCCCGCGAAGTCCGCGAGGGCCTTGTTGACCGTCTCGCGGGACGCGCCGACCAGCTGGGCCAGCTCTTCCTGCGTCAAGTCGTGAACGACGTGGATGCCCTCCTCGGACTGCACACCGAACCGGCGCGACAGGTCGAGGAGCGCGCGGGCGACACGGCCCGGCACGTCGGAGAAGACCAGATCGGACATCTGGTCGTTGGTCTTGCGCAGCCGGCGGGCGACGGCGCGGAGGAGGGCCGTGGCCACCTCCGGGCGGACGTTCAGCCAGGGCTGGAGGTCGCCGTGGCCGAGGCCGAGCAGCTTGACCTCCGTCAGGGCGGTTGCGGTGGCGGTGCGCGGGCCCGGGTCGAAGAGCGACAGCTCACCGATCAGCTCGCCGGGGCCGAGAACGGCCAGCATGTTCTCGCGGCCGTCGGGGGAGGTGCGGTGGAGCTTCACCTTGCCCTCGGTGACCACGTACAGGCGGTCGCCCGGGTCGCCCTCGTGGAAGAGGGCGTCGCCGCGAGCGAGCGTCACCTCACTCATTGAGGCGCGGAGCTCCGCGGCCTGCTCGTCATCGAGCGCCGCGAAGAGCGGGGCGCGCCGCAGAACGTCGTCCACGAGTTCTCTCCTTGTCGACCTGCTCATCACGGGAACCGTGGTCACCATGATGCCGGACGGTAAAACAGTGCGATCAATCACAAGTTTGACGTACCGGCGTGCCCGACCGTGCGGCAGGGGGCCGATTGGGGTGGCAATTGGCTGTGACCGGGCCAGATGTCAGTGCCGGGCTTTAGGCTGGCCGGGTGTCCAAAACGCCGGTGACAGCGCAGCCCAAGGGGGCCGGACAGGTGACTGAAGGCCGTAATTCCGCTGTGGGCGAACAAGTTCCGACGCAGCCAAAGAAAGCTGCAAAAGAGGTAAAAACGGCCACGCGGTCGAGTGCCGCGAAGGCTGCCAAGCCCGCCACGGCTGCCAAGCCCGAGTCGCGCCTGGCCATGGTCCGCCGCGCCCGCCGCATAAACCGCGAGCTGGCCGAGGTCTATCCGTACGCCCATCCCGAGCTCGACTTCGAGAATCCCTTCGAGCTGCTGGTCGCCACGGTCCTCTCCGCCCAGACCACCGACCTGCGGGTCAACCAGACGACCCCTGCCCTCTTCGCCAAGTACCCGATGCCGGAGGACATGGCGGCGGCCGACCCCGAGGAGCTGGAGCAGCTGATCCGGCCGACGGGCTTCTTCCGCGCGAAGGCCCGCTCGCTGATCGGACTGTCCGCCGCTCTCAGGGACAACTTCGGCGGCGAGGTACCCGGCCGTCTGAAGGACCTCGTCACGCTGCCCGGCGTCGGCCGCAAGACCGCCAACGTGGTGCTGGGCAATGCTTTCGGCGTCGCCGGGCTCACCGTCGACACGCACTTCGGGCGGCTCGTACGTCGGTGGAAGTGGACCGACAGCGAGGACCCGGAGAAGATCGAGGCCGAAATCGCCGCGATCTTCCCGAAGACCGAGTGGACGATGCTCTCACACCGGATCATCTTCCACGGCCGCCGCGTCTGCCACTCCCGCAAGCCGGCCTGCGGCGCCTGCCCGATCGCGCATCTGTGCCCGTCCTACGGCGAGGGCGAGACGGACCCGGAGAAGGCGAAGAAGCTCCTCAAGTACGAGATGGGCGGCTACCCGGGACAGCGGCTGAAGCCGCCGCCCGGCTATCCCGGAGCGCCGGCGCCGCCGCTGGGGGCCGCCGAGTGACGGGGGCGGCGCGCGGTCGCGCGGAACGAACGGGCCCGGTTCGGGCGTTGTGACGACGGGGGTGCCTATGACGCGTGGGAGCGAGACATACGACGGCCGGACGACCGGGACGGCTGCCGGTACGGCCGGGGTGGCTGGGGTAGCCGGGACCGCAGAGGCGGCCGGCCTGTCCGAAGTCGCCGTGACGAGCCGTGGGCTGCCCCCGTGGCTCGATCCGGTGGCCGACGTCGCCCGGTCCGTACGCCCCGAGCAGCTCAGCCGTTTCCTGCCGCCGGAGAGCGGCGCCGGACGCCAGTCGGCCGTACTGATTCTCTTCGGCGAGGGCGAGAAAGGTCCTGAGCTGCTGCTCATGGAGCGGGCGGGAAGCCTCCGCTCGCACGCGGGGCAGCTGAGCTTCCCCGGCGGCGCCCTCGACCCCGCCGACGGTGATCCGGAGACGACGGGCCCGCTGCGCGCCGCGCTCCGCGAGGCCGAGGAGGAAACCGGACTCGATCCCTCCGGCGTCCAGGTCTTCGGCGTACTGCCCCGCCTCTACATCCCCGTCAGCAACTTCGTCGTGACGCCCGTCCTCGGCTGGTGGCGCGAGCCGAGCCCCGTCGGCGTCGTCGATTCGGCTGAGACAGCGAGCGTCTTCACGATCCCCGTGGCGGATCTCACGGATCCGGCCAACCGCGTGACGAGCGTGCACCCGCGCGGGCACAGCGGCCCGGCGTTCCTGGCGGGACCCGCTCTGGTCTGGGGTTTCACGGCCGGCGTGATCGACAAGATTCTTCACTACGCAGGATGGGAGCGGCCCTGGGACCGCTCCCGGCAGGTCCCGCTCGACTGGCACGCGTGACAGGGTGGCCTCGTGAACGTCCTGGACATCTTGTTGCTGGTCGCGGCGGTGTGGTTCGCGATCGTCGGGTACCGACAGGGATTCGTCGTCGGCATTCTGTCGGTGATCGGCTTCCTCGGCGGTGGCATCGTCGCGGTCTATCTGCTGCCGTTCCTGTGGGACCAGCTGACCGACGGATCGGAGGTCAGTTCGACGGCCGCCGTCGTCGCGGTCATCGTCGTGATCGTGTGCGCCTCGGTGGGCCAGGCCTTCACCACCCACCTCGGCAACAAGCTCCGCAGATACATCACCTGGTCGCCGGCCCGCGTCCTGGACGCCTCGGGCGGCGCCCTCGTCAACGTCGTCGCGATGCTCCTGGTCGCCTGGCTGATCGGCTCCGCTCTCGCCGGCACCTCGCTGCCCACGCTGGGCAAGGAGGTCCGTAACTCCAAGGTGCTGCTCGGCGTCTCGCGGGTGATGCCCGACCAGGCGAGCATGTGGTTCACGGACTTCACGTCCGTCCTCGCGCAGAACGGCTTCCCGCAGGTCTTCAGCCCCTTCTCCAACGAGCCGATCACCGAGGTCCAGGCCCCGGATCCGGCGCTCGCCGGCAGCCCGGTCGCCGCCCGCGCCAAGAAGTCCATCGTCAAGGTCGTCGGTACGGCGCAGAGCTGCGGCAAGGTCCTCGAAGGCACCGGCTTCGTCTTCGACAAGCGCCGTGTCATGACGAACGCGCACGTTGTCGGCGGCGTCGACGAACCGACCGTGCAGATCGGCGGCGAGGGTCGCCGCTACGACGCCACGGTGGTGCTCTACGACTGGGAGCGCGACATCGCCGTACTGGACGTGCCGAACCTCGACGCCCCGGCGCTCCAGTTCACGGACACCGACGCCCGCAGCGGCAACGGCGCGATCGTCGCGGGCTTCCCGGAGAACGGCGCGTACGACGTCCGGTCCGCCCGCGTCCGCGGCCGGATCAACGCCAACGGCCCCGACATCTACCACCGCGGAACGGTTCAGCGCGATGTCTACTCGCTCTTCGCGACCGTCCGGCAGGGCAATTCGGGCGGCCCGCTGCTGACGCCCGACGGCAAGGTCTACGGCGTCGTCTTCGCCAAGTCCCTCGACGACGCCGACACGGGGTACGCCCTGACGGCCGACGAGGTCCGCGAGGACATCCGCCTCGGCCGCGCCGCCAACCAGCAGGTCGACAGCCAGGCATGCGCGCTCTGACAGGCACGCACTGACAGGAACGCACTGAGAGGCCGGATCACCATCACATGCGTCTGACGATCCTCGGCGGCGGCGGCTTCCGCGTTCCCCTCGTGTACGGCGCGCTGCTGCGCGACCGCGCCGAGGGCCGTGTCACCCACGTCACCCTCCACGACGTGGACCAAGCCCGCCTGACGGCCATCGGCCGTGTTCTGGCCGACCAGGCCGACGGTGTACCGGACGCGCCGTCCGTGACCGTGACCACCGACCTCGACGACGCCCTGGGCGGCGCCGACTTCGTCTTCTCAGCCATCCGGGTCGGCGGCCTGGAAGGCAGGGCCGCCGACGAGCGCGTCGCACTCGCCGAAGGCGTCCTGGGCCAGGAGACGGTCGGCGCGGGAGGCATCGCGTACGGATTGCGTACGGTCCCGGTGGCCGTCGACATCGCGCGACGCGTGGCGCGGCTCGCGCCCGACGCCTGGGTCATCAACTTCACCAACCCGGCCGGCTTGGTCACCGAGGCCATGTCCCGCCACCTCGGCGACCGCGTCATCGGCATCTGCGACTCACCCGTGGGCCTCGGCCGCCGCGTCGCCCGCGTGCTGGGCATCGCCGACCCGGCGCGGGCGCGGCTCGACTACGTCGGACTTAACCACCTCGGCTGGCTGCGGGGGGTGTACGCCGACGTCGAACCCGGCCGCGACAACCTGCTCCCGGCCCTCTTCGACGACGAGAGTGCGCTGACCTCCTTCGAGGAGGGCCGCCTCTTCGGAGCCGAGTGGCTGCGCTCGCTCGGCTCCGTTCCCAACGAATACCTGCACTACTACTACTTCAACCGCGAGACGGTCGCCGCCTACCGCGAGGCGAAGCAGACCCGCGGCGCCTTCCTCCGCGACCAGCAGGCGCGCTTCTACGAGGACATGGCGGACCGTACGTCGGCGTCCGGCGCCCTGGCCGCGTGGGACCGTACGCGCGCCGAGCGCGAAGCCACCTACATGGCGGAGAACCGGGAGGCAGCGGGCGCGGGCGAGCGCGCCGCCGACGACCTGGAGTCCGGTGGCTACGAGTACGTCGCGCTCGCCCTGATGCGGGCCATCGCCCGCGACGAACGCGCCACCCTCATCCTCAACGTCCGCAACCGCGGCACCCTGTCGCTGCTCGACGAGGCAGCCGTCATCGAAGTCCCGTGCCTGGTCGACGCGACCGGCGCCCGCCCCGTCGCCGTATCACCGCTGACCGGCCATGAGGCGGGCTTGGTGGCCGCGGTCAAGGCGGTGGAACGGTGCGTTCTGGAAGCGGGGGAGAGCGGGTCGGCGCGGGCAGCGGTGAAGGCGTTCGCCCTGCACCCGCTCGTCGACTCGGTCGGGGTGGCACGGAAGCTGCTCGACGGCTACCGGAGCGCGCACCCCGGACTCGATTACCTCAAGTCCGGGGCTCGGTAGCTTCGGTCGATTCGGAGCGTCAGTAGTTTCCGTAGCTTCAGTCGCGAGGGTGACGCAGCCGCGCCGAGACCCAGCGGGCACGGCGGCGGAGGATGCGTGGGATCCCGATCGCGCGGGAAGGCGGGCCGTGGCCCTGATCCTGCGGACCGCCCCCTTCGTGGGTGCTCAGCGCTGTGGCCGAGCGGCGGTTGCGTGCTGCGTCACCGTAGTCGTGCGTCCAGCCCATACCCCGACGTTTGCCCGTGCCCCAAGGTCCGTAATCGCGTCGGGGACAGCCAATTGGCCTATGCGTCAGGCAATTGGCTGTTCGTAGGACAAGCGTTCATGCGGGCGTCAGTGGTCGGTGGCCGACGCTCACCGGTCGGGCTCGGGATCCTTCAGCCAGTTGACCAGCTCGGTCGAGAAAGCCGCCGGATCCTCCTCGTGCGGGAAGTGGCCGAGACCGTCGAACAGCCGCCACCGGTACGGCGCTTCGACGTACTCGCCGGAACCCGCCGCGCTGCGCGTACGCATCACCGGGTCCAGCGATCCGTGCAGATGCAGCGTCGGCACCCGTACCGGCCGCTTCATACGCCGGTTGAACTGGATGCCGTCCGGCCGCGCCATCGACCGCACCATCCACCGGTACGGCTCGACCGAGCAGTGCGCCGTCGACGGAATCGACATCGCACGCCGGTATACGTCGACGTCCTCGTCGTCCGGCAGCCGCGGCCCCGACCATTCCCGGACCAGCCGGCCCACCAACGCCGCGTCGTCCGCCATCAGCTGACGCTCGGGCAGCCACGGCCGCTGGAAGCCCCAGACGTACGATCCGGCCCGCGTCTGCGACAGGTCGGAGAGCATCGCCGAGCGCCAGCGCCGGGGATGCGGCATCGACGAGACCACGAGCCGGCGCACCAGCTTGGGCCGCATCACGGCCGCCGTCCACGCCAGGTACCCGCCCAGGTCGTGCCCGACGAGCGCCGCGTCCGGCTCGCCGAGCGAGCGCACCACGCCGGTGATGTCGAGCGCGAGGTTCGCCGGGTCGTAACCCCGCGGCGTACGGTCGCTGCCGCCCACGCCCCGCAGGTCCATCGCGACGGCCCGGAACCCGGCGTCGGCGAGCGCGGTCATCTGGTGCCGCCACGTCCACCAGAACTGCGGGAAACCGTGCAGCAGCAGCACGAGCGGCCCGTCCCCGACTTCCGCGATGTGGAAGCGCGCGCCGTTGGCCGCGACATCGCGGTGGGTCCACGGGCCGTCGGGGCGTACGACAGAAGCGGAAGCGAGAGCCGGAGCCGGAGCCGGAGCAGGGGCTGGAGCAGAGGCGGGAGCAGGAGCGGTCGCGCCGGAGCCGGAATCTGGGACGGTCATGTGGACGAGCGTGCCACAGCCACTGCCTTGTCACCGACCCGGCGCGGATGAGGCTTGACGCCCTGGAGTACGGCTGCCGTCTGCTTGGCCGAGGCGATGCTCTTCTCCGGCGGCTTGACCTTCTTGAACTTCAAGACGGCGATCAGCGCCAGCAGGCCCGCCAGCAGCAGAAACGCTCCGCCGACGATCAGGAAGGACCAGGCGAGCCCGAGCCCCAGGTTGTGGATGCCGTACGACGCGGCGAAGCTCAGCACCGGCAGCGAAAAGAGCGCGAACACCCCCGCGACACCAATGGCCGTACCGCCCATGCCGACGCGCTTGGCGTCCTGCCGCAGCTCGGCCTTGGCCAGTGCGATCTCGTCGTGCATGAGTGCGGACATCTCGGCGGTCGCCGATGCGACCAACTGGCCGAGGCTGCGGTCGACGCTGTCGGCTGTCGCCGTGCGGGCGGGGTCGCTCATAGCTCTCTCCCTCTTCATACGTCTTCTACGTGTAGTACGTGTACTACGTCTGCTGCGTTTTCTGGGGCTTGATCTGATGTCGAATCATGCCGGACTGTCGTCCTTGCCGCTGGAAGCCCTCGCGAGTTCCGCCAGCTTGCGGTGCTCCGCGGCCTTCTCCTCGTAGATCGCGGCCATCCGCAGGTGGTACTCGGGCTGGTCGAGCTCGTAGATGTCCGGAATGCCGTCCCGGTCCTCGTCGCGCTCCTCGTCCTCGACCATCGCGCGGTACTTGCGTACCCGCAGCTTGAGCAGAATCCCGGAAAGTACGGCGGCGATCAGCGACCCGAGGAGTACGGAAGCCTTGACCTGGTCGGTCAGCTCGGCGTTCCCGGTGAAGGCCAGTTCGCCGATGAGCAGCGAGACCGTGAAGCCGATGCCCGCCAGCGAGGCGACGGCGAAGACGTCGGGCCAGGCGAGGTCGTCGTTGAGCTCGGCCCTTGTGAAGCGGGCCGCCAGCCACGTACCGCCGAAGATGCCGACGGCCTTGCCGACCACCAGGCCGAGGACGACGCCGAGGGTTTCGGGCCGGGTGAATACGTCGCCGACCGCCTTGCCGGAGACGGTGACCCCGGCGGAGAACAGCGCGAACAGGGGCACGGCGATCCCGGCCGAGATGGGTCGTACGAGGTGCTCGATGTACTCGCCGGGGGAGTGCGCCTCGCCGTTCTCGTCCCGGGTGCAGCGCAGCATCAGGCCCATCGCGACACCGGCGATGGTGGCGTGGACGCCGCTGTTGTACATCAGGCCCCAGATCACCAGGGCGAGCGGTACGTAGAGGTACCAGCCGCGCACGCGTCCCCGCAGCAGCAGCCAGAAGACGGCCAGACCCACGACCGCGCCGCCGAGTGCGAGGAAGTTGAGGTCGCTGGTGAAGAAGATGGCGATGATCAGGATCGCGAACAGGTCGTCGACGACGGCCAGAGTGAGCAGGAAGGCGCGCAGCGCGGACGGCAGCGAGGTGCCGATGACCGCGAGGACGGCGAGCGCGAAGGCGATGTCGGTGGCGGTCGGGACCGCCCAGCCGTCCAGGGACCCGTCCCCGGTCACGTTGACCAGGACGTACACGAGGGCCGGCGCCACCATGCCGCTGAGGGCGGCGATGACGGGGAGCGCGGCGGCCTTGGGGTCGCGGAGTTCGCCGGCGACGAGTTCGCGCTTGAGCTCGATGCCCGCGACGAAGAAGAAGACGGCGAGGAGGCCGTCGGCGGCCCAGTGCTGGACGGAGAGGTCGAGGCCGAGGGAGGCGGGGCCGATGTGGAAGGCGCGTACGGACTCGTAGCTGTCGCTGAGTCCGGTGTTCGCCCAGATCAGCGCCACTATCGCCGCGATGAGGAGCAGTACGCCGCCGACGGTTTCGGTGCGCAGCGCGTCCGCGACGTACGTGCGCTCGGGCAGGGAGAGCCGTCCGAGGAACTTGCGGGGGCCGGGCGCGGTCGGCGGGCCGGGCGGGGACGGCGGCGTGGTCGGGCGGGGCGCGGTCACGGGGTGGAACCTCCGGTCGGTGGGCAGCATGGAGCACATTGCCGACCAGACTTCCCGGCACACCTCTGGAGTTTTGACGCGTTCCTTACGCGAACAGACACTCTACCGGGGGCATGCAAGGGCGTAATCCGGTGAACCGTCACTTTACGAACAAAAATGAGCAGAACGGGCACCCGGCGCGGGGAGCCGGGTGCCCGTTCTGTGCGTGTACTGACGCGGTCGTCAGTCCTCGCTGGACGCGCTCGGGAGCTTTGTCTGGATCAGGTCCATCACCGAGGAGTCGGTGAGTGTGGTGACATCGCCCAGTTGCCGGTTTTCTGCGACGTCCCGCAGTAGCCGCCGCATGATTTTGCCGGAGCGGGTCTTGGGCAGTTCGGCCACCGGGAGGATCCGCTTGGGCTTCGCGATCGGGCCGAGGGTGGCGCCCACGTGGTGGCGGAGCTCGGCGACGAGAGTGTCCGTTTCGGACGCCGTACCGCGCAGGATCACGAAGGCGACGATGGCCTGACCGGTCGTCTCGTCGGCCGCGCCGACAACTGCCGCCTCGGCGACCGACGGGTGGGACACGAGCGCCGACTCGACCTCGGTGGTCGAGATGTTGTGGCCGGACACCAGCATCACGTCGTCGACCCGGCCGAGCAGCCAGATGTCGCCGTCGTCGTCCTTCTTGGCGCCGTCGCCCGCGAAGTACTTGCCGGGGAAGCGGGACCAGTACGTGTCGATGAAGCGCTGGTCGTCCCCCCAGATCGTACGGAGCATGGAGGGCCAGGGCTCGGTGAGGACGAGGTAGCCGCCGCCCCCGTTCGGGACCTCGTTCGCCTCGTCGTCCACGACGGTCGCGCTGATGCCGGGCAGCGCGCGCTGGGCGGAGCCGGGCTTGGTCTCGGTGACGCCGGGCAGGGGCGAAATCATCATCGCGCCGGTCTCGGTCTGCCACCAGGTGTCCACGATCGGCGTCTTGCCGGCGCCGATGTGCTCGCGGTACCAGATCCATGCCTCGGGATTGATCGGCTCGCCGACCGAACCGAGGATGCGGAGACTGCTCAGGTCGAACTTGGCGGGGATGTCGTCTCCCCACTTCATGAACGTGCGGATCGCGGTCGGCGCGGTGTAGAGGATCGTGACGCCGTACTTCTGGATGATTTCCCAGAAGCGGCCCTGGTGCGGGGTGTCGGGCGTGCCCTCGTACATGACCTGCGTCGCGCCGTTGGCGAGCGGCCCGTACACGATGTACGAATGGCCGGTCACCCAGCCGATGTCGGCCGTGCACCAGTAGACGTCGGTCTCCGGCTTGAGGTCGAAGACGGCGTGGTGGGTGTACGCGGCCTGGGTGAGGTAGCCGCCGGAGGTGTGCAGGATGCCCTTCGGCTTACCCGTCGTGCCGGACGTGTAGAGGATGAAGAGCGGGTGTTCTGCGCCGAAGGCCTCGGGGGTGTGCTCGGCGGACTGACGGCCGACGATTTCGTCCCACCACACGTCGCGGCTGTCGTCCCACGCGGTGTCCTGACCCGTGCGGCGTACGACCAGAACGTGCTCCACCTGCGGGCACTTGGCGACGGCCTCGTCGATGGCGGGCTTGAGGGCGGTGGGCTTGGTGCGCCGGTAGCCGCCGTCCGCGGTGATGACGAGCTTGGCGTCGGCGTCCTGGATCCGGGAGGCGACGGCGTCGGCCGAGAAGCCGCCGAAGACGACCGAGTGCGCGGCTCCGATGCGGGCGCAGGCCAGCATCGCCACGGCGGCCTCGGGAATCATCGGCAGATAGACGGCGACCCGGTCGCCCTTCTGTACGCCCAGCTCTGTAAGGGCGTTGGCGGCGCGCGAGACCTCGTCTTTGAGCTCGGCGTAGGTGATCGCGCGGCTGTCGCCGGGCTCGCCCTCGAAGTGGATGGCGACGCGGTCGCCGTGGCCCGCCTCGACGTGGCGGTCCACGCAGTTGTACGCGACGTTGAGCTCGCCGTCGGCGAACCACTTCGCGAACGGCGGGTTCGACCAGTCCAGCGTCTCGGTCGGCTCGGTGGCCCAGGTGAGCCGCCGGGCCTGCTCGGCCCAGAAGCCCAGCCTGTCTGCCTCGGCCTGCTCGTACGCCTCCGCCGTGACGTTGGCGTTCGCGGCCAGCTCGGCAGGCGGCGCGAAGCGGCGCTCCTCCTTCATGAGGTTGGCCAGGCTTTCGTTGCTCACGACATCTCCCATTCCCAGGGCGTCCGATGTGTCCCGTGCCCTAGCTCATCAGGCCCGTGCCCGGGTGACAAGAGCCTTCCGGGAATTGGTTTAGACCTGTGAGCTGCGGCTGGGCCGCATCCGGTCCGGTCCGGTGTTGGCGGCGGCGGTGGCCGCGGTGACTGCGGTGCGGCGTACGGCCCCTCCTCGCAGGGCGGTGCGGGGAGGGGCCATACGGTCTCACGGACGCGGAGGCGGATCGGTTCAGGCGCGCGACTCTTCAAGTGAGCTTTCTGGGCCTTCAGAGCCATCCGAGCCTTCAGAGCCATCCGAGCCTTCTGGGCCTTCCGCGTCGGACGGGCCGACCCGGTCGAAGACCTCGCAGGTCTCGCCGATCCGCATACTGTCCTGGAGCAGATACGCCTGGGCCTCGCCGACATGGAAGTACATGCCGTGCAGTTCGAGCGTGCCCTCGGCTAGCCGCCGCCGTACCGCCTCGTGCGTACGCAGATGCTCCAACTGCTGGACCACATTGGTCAGGCAGAGCTGCTCGATCGCATCGGCCGGCAGCCGCCCCGAGATCCTCGCCCAGGAGTGTTTCCTGCTCCTCATCCGCTCCAGGCTGGGCGCACCGTGCCGCAGCCAGCGCCGCAGTGGCGTCTGGGCGTCGTCCGGCGGAGTGTTGAGCGGAGTGTTGATCGGCGTATTGAGCAGGGCCTGCATCGCGCCGCAGCCGGAGTGGCCGCAAACGGTGATGGACTGGACCTTCAGTACGTCCACGGCGTACTCGATGGCCGCCCCGACCGAGTCGTCCGTGCTCTCCGCACCGGGCGGCGGGACCAGATTGCCGACGTTGCGTACGGTGAAGAGGTCACCGGGGCCACTCGACGTGATCATGCTCGTGACCAGCCGGGAGTCGGCGCACGTGATGAACAGCTGCGACGGCGTCTGCCCCTCACGGGCGAGCCGGGCCAGCTCGTCACGCACCAGTGGCGCCGTGTTGCGCTGGAACGCGCTGAGCCCGGTGGCGAGTTGGCCCGCACTGCCGGCCGTCGAGCCCGGCCTGACGGCCGAGGGGGCGGTGGCATGGTCGTCACAGTGGTGGTTGCGCCAGGGTGTCCACGGCCGGCAGCAGGTGTGGGCGGACTGCGTGGAGCGGGCGGGACCGGCCGAGTCGGCTGAGCCGGCGAAATCGGGGTAGGCGAAGTCGGCCAAGTCGGGAGAACCCGGGCCGGAGGCCGGTCCGGTGAACCGGTGGCCCGAGCGTCCGGTGATTTCCACCCGGCCGCCTTGCGCGGCATGGGCGTCCTTCCAGTCCTGGAGCGTTTCGTACGCCGCGTGGTCCATGAAGGAGCCGTCCAGCTCGACGACCGCGTCGGCCCCGTGGGGCACCTGGTTCAGGGCGCGGCTCAGCCGGGGCACGGCCAGGAAGGTCAACTGGCCGCGCACCCTGATGTGATGGACGCTGTCGGCCGTCGTCTCCGTGGTGACATGTGTCTTGGCCAGCCGGTGGAGCGCGACGGCGACCGCCACCCCGATCCCCATCGCCACACCTTCCAGTACACCGAGGAGAACGACTCCGGCGACCGTCACCACGTAAACCAGCATCTCCCGGTGGCGGGAGGCGCTGCGGATGTGCGCGACGCTCACCATCTGGAAGCCGATGACCATCACCAGCGCGGCGAGCGCGGGCAGCGGGATCAGATCGATGACCGGCACCAGGAAGAGCGCGGCAAGAACGATCCACACTCCGTGCAGCATCGTGGAGTGCCGGCTGACCGCGCCTGCCGACACATTGGCGACGCTGCGTACGGCGACACCGGCGACCGGAAGTCCGCCGAGCGCCCCGGACACGATGTTCGCGGCGCCCTGGCCCGCCAGTTCGCGGTCGAGGTTGGAACGCGTCCCTTCGGCCGGCGGCGTCTTGCGGGCGGACACCAACTTGTCGACGGCGACAGCCGACAGCAACGACTGCACGCTCGTGACCAGCGTGACGGTGAGCACGGCCGCGGCGATGCCGAGCACCGGCCCTTCCGGCAGCTCCGGCAGCGCATGACTGCTCCAGGACGGCAGGTCGACGCGCGGCACCTTCATCCGGGTCAGCGCGGCGAGCGCGGCACCGGCGAGCACCGCGACGAGGGCGGCCGGGACCTGGTGGGCGATCCGGCCCGTACGCCCGGGAATGTGCGGCCACAGGAGCAACACGGTGACGGTGAGCGCGCTGACCAGGATTGCCGGTCCGTGCAGGTTGGCCAATTGAGCGGGCATGCCCCGCACGTTGTCGACGGCGGAGCTCTGCGGGGTGCCTCCCAGGACGATGTGCAGTTGGGAGAGGGCGATGGTGACGCCGATGCCGGCCAGCATGCCGTGCACGATCGCCGGGCTGACGGCGAGGGCGGAACGGGCCACGCGCACTGCGGACAGTACGAGTTGGGCGAGGCCGGCGAGGACGGTGATGGCGCAGGTCGTGCGCCAGCCGTACTGCTGGATCAGGTCGGCCGTGACCACCGTGAGGCCGGCGGCCGGTCCGCTGACCTGGAGGGGAGCGCCGCCGAACAGGCCGGCGACGAGGCCGCCGACGGCGGCGGCGACCAGGCCGGCCTGGAGCGGAGCGCCGGTGGCCAGGGCGATGCCCAGGGAAAGCGGCAGCGCGATCAGGAAGACGGAAATCGAGGCGGACATGTCCGCTCCCGCGATACGGAAGCGGCGCCGGTGGCCGTCACCGGTCGGCGGACTGTGCGGACGCTCGGATCGGGATGCGCCGGTGGCGCTCGAAGAGTGGTCGGTGCGGGTGGGGACGCAGGCAGACATGGTTCCCGTCTCCTCCGGGGCAGCGCGGTCGCGGAATGTGGGACGCGGCCGTGGGTCACGGCGTGCAGTGGCGGGATTTTCAACTCTCAGTAAATGAATGGTAATGCAGAGTAAAGAACGAAGGGTGCAATTGGGTCCAAATGGGCCAGCGTTTCACCCGTACTGGTGAATAAGGAATTTAAGCGGCTTGTCATATCTATCCCTCCGCTAGGCCGTGCGAGGTTTGCCGCGCTGTGTCGGCACTGCAGCGCACGAAACCTGACGGAAGAGGGGTGGGCGGATGATGGCCGCCACGAAGAGGATCGCCTTCGGCGTCGCCGCCGTGACCTTGGCAGGCTCGCTCGCAGCCTGCTCGGGATCCGCCGGCCAGGGCGCCCCCGGCGCCGGGCAAGGCGCCCACGGAGCGAAGAAGAACGCGCCCAAGCCGGCGCCCATGAGTGCGGTACGCCTGATCGGCGACGGCTCGACGGCGTACACCGGAAAGCAGCCGCGCCTGCCCAAGCCACAGAGGCTGAAGCCCGGTCAGACGCCACCGCAGTTCGTGGTCTTCTCCTGGGACGGGGCGGGGGAGGACAGCCAGCGGCTCTTCTCCCACTTCCGCGAGGTCGGCAAGAAGTACGACGCGACGATGACGTACTTCCTCAGCGCCGTATACCTGCTGCCCGAGGACAAGAGGCACCTCTACGACCCGCCTCAGCACTCACCGGGCCGCTCCGACATCGGCTTCAACGACGTCGGGGGAATCAGCGACACCGTGGAACAGCTGCGCGGCGCGTGGCTGGACGGCAATGAGATCGGCACGCACTTCAACGGCCACTTCTGCGGCAAGGACGGGGGCGTCGGCACCTGGTCCACGGAGGAGTGGAAGAGCGAGATCGCGCAGGTGAAGGCGTTCGTGAAGCGCTGGAAGACCAACTCGGGCCTGAGGAACGCCAAGCCGCTGCCCTTCGACTACGACAAGGAGCTCGTCGGCGCCCGCACCCCCTGCCTGGAGGGGCAGAAGAACATGATGGCGGCCGGAAGGGAGCTCGGCTTCCGCTACGACTCCAGCGGTGTCGGCAAGCAGGTGTGGCCGAAGAAGACCCAGGGCATGTGGGACTTTCCGCTCCAGCTGGTACCGGTGCCGGGCCGGGCCTTCGAAACGCTCTCGATGGACTACAACTTCATGGTCAACCAGTCGGGAACGGTCAAGGGCGATCCGGCCCAGCACGAGTTCTGGGGCAACCAGATGCGCGACGGCCTGCTCCAGGCCTTCGACCGCTCGTACCACGGCAACCGCGCCCCGCTGATCATCGGCAACCACTTCGAGTCCTGGAACGGCGGCACGTACATGCGCGCCGTCGAGGAGACGATCAAAATGGTCTGCTTGAAACGGGACGTGCGCTGCGTCTCCTTCAAGCAACTGGCCGACTGGCTGGACGTACAGGACCCGCAGGTGCTCGCAAAGATGCGCACTCTGGAGGTCGGGGAGAACCCGCAGCAAGGCTGGGCGTCATTCCTGGCCACCCAGCCGGCAGCGGCCGCCCCCAGCGCAGGGGCGGCCTCCCAGGTCAAGCCGGCTGAGCGGCACTAGCCCCCGCGAAACGCTCCCCGAGGACGAAGGCGGGTCGACTAGGAGGGCTGGGGCACGAGCAGGGCCTCCCCCAGCACGAAGGCGGGGTCGACCTGGGCGGCCAGGCAGGTTCCTCCTTTTGCGCCCCTCGCACCGCTCGGCGCCGGGGCGCCTCTCGGGCTTCGGGGCGCTGTGCCGGACTCCGTCCGTCCGGCTCGCGGCCGGGGGTAGGTGTTGCGGCTTTAGGACGGCTGGGGGACGAGCAGCGCCTCGCCCAGCACGAAGGCGGGGTCGACCTGGGCAGCCAGGTCGGCGCCCGTCTTCGCGTTGCCCCAGCTCTCCGCGTTCTTCAGGTGGAAGTGCACCATCTGGCGCGTATAGCGCTCCCAGTCGCGCTCCGCGTACGAGTCCTCCGCGGCGTCCTGCAGCGTCTGGAGGGCCAGGCGGTTGTCGGCCTCCAGGAGCTCGAATCGGGACGGGCGGCCCTTCTCCATCGCGCGGACCCAGTCGGACGCCCGGACGGTGACCAGCAGGTCGTCGCCCACTTGCTCGCGCAGGAAGTCGATGTCGTCCTGGCCCTGCACCTTGTTGCCGACGACCTTGAGGGATACGCCGAAGTCCGCCGCGTACTCCTTGTACTGGCGGTAGACGGAGACGCCCTTGCGGGTCGGTTCCGCCACCAGGAAGGTCATGTCGAAGCGGGTGAACATGCCGGAGGCGAAGGAATCAGAGCCGGCCGTCATGTCGACGACGACGTACTCCTGCGGGCCGTCGACGAGGTGGTTGAGGCACAGCTCGACCGCCCCGACCTTGGAGTGGTAGCAGGCGACGCCCAGGTCGGACTCGGTGAACGGACCGGTGGCCATCAGCCGGATCTCACCGTCGTCGAGTCGCACGGTGCGGGCGCACGCGTCGTACACCGGGTTGTCCTCGCTCACCCGCAGCAGCCGCGAACCCTCCCCCGGTGGGGTGGTCTTGATCATCGTTTCGGCGGAGGCGATGCGGGGATTCGTGCCGCGCAGGTAGTCCTTGATGAGGGGCAGGTGCGCGCCCATGGCGGGCAGCGCCGCGGCCTGTGCCTCGTCCAGACCGAGCGCGGCGCCCAGGTGCTGGTTGATGTCGGCGTCCACGGCGACGACCGGGGCTTCGTTGGCGGTGAGGTGGCGGATGAAGAGCGAGGACAGCGTCGTCTTGCCGCTGCCGCCCTTCCCTACGAAAGCGATCTTCATGTTCACCAAGGGTAATCGCATGATTGCGTCGTGTGCGCGCAGTGAGTGAAGAAGACCACTCCAAGGTGGGGTGAGTGCTGTGGATGCGTAGGCTCCTTACTTATGAGTACGACTGCTGACCCACTCGCGGCGCTGGGCGCGCTGCCCGGCGTGCCCGAGGCCGTGGACTCCGTGCGCAAGGCCGTCGACCGCGTCTACGGACACCGCGTCATGCGGCGCCGAAGCAACGAGATCACCGCGGAGGCGGCGCTGCGCGGCGCGCGCGGCTCGGCGGCGCTCGCGGGTGCGGACTGGGCGCTGGAGGAGGTGCGTCGGCGTACCGACTTCAGCGTCGACGACGAGTCGCGGACCGTCGGAGCGGCGCTGCGATTGACCGCCGAGGCCGGACAACTGCTGTCCATCTGGCGCCAGTCGCCGCTTCGGGTGCTGGCCCGGCTGCATCTGGTGGCGGCGGGCGGCGCAGGGATCGCCGACGAGCTGGTGGGCCGGCCGCGGCTCGCGGGCGAGCCGGTGGACGAGCCTTTGATCGAGTTCCCGCTGCCGGGCGCCGACGAGGTGGCAGGGCGGCTGGAGGGGCTTTCGGAGCTCATCATCGCGGGCGGTTCCGCGCCTGCGCTGGTCACGGCGGCCGTGGTGCACGGCGAGCTGCTGGCGCTGCGCCCGTTCGGCTCGTACAACGGCCTGGTGGCGCGCACCGCCGGGCGGATCGTGATGATCGGCAGCGGCCTCGACCCGAAGTCGGTCTGCCCGGCGGAGGTCGGGCACGGAGAGCTGGGGCGCGCGGCGTACGTCGCGGCGCTGGAGGGCTACGTGTCAGGGACGCCGGAGGGCATGGCGGCGTGGATCACGCACTGCGGGCGTGCGGTGGAGCTGGGGGCCCGGGAGTCGACGGCCGTGTGCGAGGCGCTTCAGCGCGGAGCTGCCTGAGCCTTTCCGGCCGGACAAAGGGTTGCGGCGGTACCAGTGGAACGGTACCGCCGCTGGCATGTCCGCCGAGTTACCATGCGTCCTCGAATTTATGCCCATCAGGTCGGGAACTTTGCCCGTCCCTGGTGCGGCTGGCCCGTAATCGACGGGTCGACGTCGCGTGGGTGCTCAACTTCCATGCTCGGTCCGTGGGGCCTTACTGCGTTATAGGTCATCCTCTCGGATGTCCCTGGTCTCGCGGGCCGTTAATTCATTTGTACTCCTGAAGCCGGGGAAGCGAAAGCCCTGGACGTGCTTCTTTACGTATCGGTTCAAATACGGGCAAAGTTTTCGCATTGCCGTCGGGCTCGCCGGCCGGGCCTGCGGCTGACGTACCAAACCAGGCCCGCGGTGGCGGCGGCCGCTCCGACCGCGGCCGCGGCGACGAGCGCGGGGCGGGGCGGCATGGAGAAGGCGGGCAGCCGCTGCTTGAGCCGGACCGGCCGGTTGAAGACGAGAACCGGCCATTGGCGGGCGAGTGCTTCGCGGCGCAGCGCCCGGTCCGGATTGACCGCGCAGGGGTGGCCGACCGACTCGAGCATCGGGATGTCCGTGGCTGAATCGCTGTACGCGTAACAGCGCGCCAGGTCGTACCCCTCGGAGGCAGCGAGCTCCTTGATCGCCTCGGCCTTGGTGGGTCCGTACGCGTAGTATTCGATCTCGCCCGTGAAGCAGCCGTCGTCGCCGACGACCATCCGGGTCGCCACCACGCGGTCGGCTCCCAGGAGCTCACCGATGGGCTCGACCACCTCCGCGCCGGAGGTGGAGACGATCACGACGTCGCGGCCGGCGGTGTGATGCTCCTCGATGAGGGAGGCCGCCTCGTCGTAAATGATGGGGTCGATCAGGTCGTGCAGTGTCTCGGCGACGATCTCCTTGACCTGCTGAACATTCCATCCCTTGCAGAGCGCGGAGAGGTACTCGCGCATGCGCTCCATCTGGTCGTGGTCCGCGCCTCCGGCGAGGAACACGAACTGGGTGTACGCCGTGCGGAGAGCAGCTCTGCGGCTGATCAGTCCGCCTTGATAGAAGGACTTGCTGAAGGTCAGCGTGCTCGACTTCGCAATGACGGTCTTGTCGAGGTCGAAGAAGGCGGCTGTTCGCGGCAAGGAGCGGTTTTCCACGAGGCGAGCATAGGCGCCCACCATTCGGCGTACGCTGTGGCGCGTGGGTTTGCCTGAGAAGGCTCTCGGGTACACCATGGAAGTCACGGATCGTTCGCGACCGTGCTACCCCGGTCCGACTCCTCCCCCCCGAGTCGGCCGTGGAGACGACCCCCGTTCTCCCCCCCGACGGGGGTCGTCGCATGTCCGGACGTGGTTTCGCCCTCCGGTTCTGATCATTGTTCCCCCTCTCGGCCCGTGGCCGCGGCTGCCTTCCACTCACCAGACGTGTCACGCTGCGTAATCGTTCCGCCGCTCTCCGGAAGTCACTGGTATAGGTGAGCGGGATATTCACAACCGATGAGTTGTCCCCCGTTTTTCAGCAAGATCCACACGATTTCCCAGATCCCCCCACGGTGATTGCGTCCGCGAAGTTCGTGGACGCAAGGAATCGCAGTGAGAAGGGGGCGGAGATCGTGGCCGGATCCATGACACCCGACCGAACGCCGGCCGCCGCAGCGCGGCAGGGCGGACCGCTGATCGTCACCGAGGACGTCGACCTGCTCGACGATCTGCTGCGGCTGTGCGCCGCGGCGGGCGCCGAACCGGAAGTCCACCACGCGGTGCCCGAGCGCAGGAGCAGCTGGGAAAGCGCGCCGCTGATCCTCGTCGGTGACGACGCCGCCGACCGGGTGCGCGGGGCGGTGCTGGGACGCGGGGGAGTGCGCAGACGCGGCGTGATGCTCGTGGGCAAGGACCAGGACGACCCCGATGTGTGGCGGCGCGCGGTGGAGATCGGAGCCGACCATGTGCTGCGGCTGCCCGACGCGGAAAGCTGGCTCGTCGAGCGCATCGCCGATGTGGCGGAGGGCGTGGGGGGCCAGGCCCTGACCGTGGGAGTGCTCGGCGGGCGCGGCGGGGCGGGGGCTTCGACTCTGGCGTGTGCGCTGGCGGTGGCCGCCGCCCGCACGGGCCTGCGCACGATGCTCATCGACGGCGATCCGCTGGGCGGCGGCCTCGACGTACTGCTCGGTGGGGAAGCCGTGGAAGGCATGCGGTGGCCCGATTTCGCGGAGTCCAGGGGGCGGGTCGGCAGCGGCGCGCTGGAGGAGTCGCTGCCTGAGCTGCATGCGCTGCGCGTGCTGAGCTGGGACCGCGGCGACCGTGTGGTGATCCCGCCGGAAGCGATGCGCTCGGTGCTGGCCGCCGCGCGAAGGCGTGGTGGGGTGGTGGTCGTGGACCTGCCGCGCCGGGTCGACGAGGCCGTGGCCGAGGCGCTGGCCCAGCTCGACCTCGGACTGCTGGTGGTGCCCGCGGAGCTGCGGGCCGTCGCGGCGGCGAGCCGGGTGGCGTCCACCGCGGGCATGGTGCTGCGGGACCTGCGGGTGGTGGTGCGCGGGCCGTACGCCGCGGGGCTCGACGAGGAGTCGGTGGCGGGGCTGCTGGGGCTTCCGCTGGCAGGTGAGCTGCCGGTGGAGTCGGGGCTGCTGGAGGCGCAGGCCGGCGGTACACCGCCGGGTGGCAGTGCGCGCGGACCGCTGGCCAGGTTCTGTACGGCGTTCTGGGAGCAGGCGCTCGCCGGGGGCGGTGTCTCATGAGCGCGGGAATGCTCAACGCCGTGAGGCAGCGGCTCGCCGAGAGCGGGGCGGAGCCGACGCCGGCCCGGGTGGCTGCCGCGCTGCGGGCGCAGGGGCGGCTGCTGGGGGACGCGGAGGTGCTGGGGGCGGCCGAGGAGCTGCGCTGCGAGCTGGTGGGGACGGGGACGCTGGAACCGCTGCTCGCCGATCCCTCGGTGACGGATGTGCTGGTGTCCGCGCCCGACCGGGTGTGGGTGGACCGGGGCGGCGGCCTTGAGCTCACGGGGGTTTCGTTCGCCGACGCGGCCGCGGTGCGCAGGCTCGCGCAGCGGCTCGCGGCGGTGGCGGGGCGACGGCTGGACGACGCGAGGCCGTGGGTGGACGCCCGGCTGCCCGACGGGACGCGGATGCACGCGGTGCTGCCGCCGGTGGCGGTCGGCTCGACGTGCCTGTCGCTGCGGGTGGTGCGGCCCAAGGCGTTCTCGCTGGCCGAACTGGTCGAGGCCAAGACGGTTCCGCCAGGTGGCGAGGGGCTGCTGCGGGCGATCGTCGAAGCCCGGCTCTCGTACCTGATCAGCGGGGGTACGGGCACGGGGAAGACCACGCTGCTCTCGACCCTGTTGGGGCTCGTCGGGGAGCGGGAGCGGATCGTGCTGGCCGAGGACTCGGCCGAGCTGAGGCCCGATCACCCGCATGTGGTGCGCCTGGAGTCGCGACCCGCGAACCAGGAGGGCGCGGGGCAGATCACGCTGCGGGACCTGGTGCGTCAGGCGCTGCGGATGCGGCCCGACCGGCTGGTGGTCGGTGAGGTGCGGGGCGCCGAGGTAACCGAGCTCCTGGCCGCGCTCAACACCGGGCACGAGGGCGGATGCGGGACTGTGCATGCCAACGCGGCGACGGATGTCCCGGCGCGGCTGGAGGCGCTCGGGGCGGCCGCGGGGCTCGACCGGGCGGCGCTGCACAGTCAGCTGGCGGCGGCCCTGTCGGTGGTCGTGCATCTTGCGCGCGGCCGGGGCGGGCTGCGGCGGGTTGCCGAGGTCCATGTGCTGGAGCGGGACGCGGCGGGGCTGGTGGTGACCGTGCCTGCGCTGCGGTGGGGCGCGGAGGCCTTCTCGTACGAACGCGGCTGGCTCCGGCTGCGTGCGCTGATCGGGGGTGCGCTGTGACGGGTGCGGGCGCGGGGCCGGTGTATGCCGCGGCGATGTGCGCCGGGGCGGCGGCCTGGCTGCTGGCAGGGCGGGACCGCGACCTGCGGCGGGCACGGCTGATGCTGGCGGGCGGGGCGGTGGACCCGGGCGGCCCGGGCGCGCTCTGGGCGCGGTTGGCGGCGCCGGTGAGGGAGCGGCTGGGGCGGGAGTGGCTCTGTGTGCCGGTCGCGGTGCTCGTGGCCGTACTGGGCCAGTCGGTCCTGCCGTTGGTCGCGGGAGCGGTGGCGGTGCCGCTGGTGCGGCGCCGGCTGCTGGCCGGGGAGCGGCGCCGTGAGCGGGGGAAGCGGGCGGACGAGGTGATCGCGCTGTGCGCGGCGGTGGCGGGCGAGTTACGGGCCGGAAGGCAGCCGGGGCAGGCGCTGTTCGCCGCCGCGGCGGGCACCGGTGGCCTGGGCGGGGCGCAGGCCGACGTGCTGGCGGCGGCGCGGTTCGGCGGGGACGTACCCGATGCGCTGCGGAGGGCCGCGCGGGAGCCGGGGGCGGACGGGCTCGTGGGGGTCGCCGCGTGCTGGCGGGTGGCGGTGGACGGCGGTGCCGGTCTCGCGGCCGGGCTCGACCGGCTGGAGGGTGCGCTGCGGGCCGAGCGGGACCAGCGCGAGAACCTCCGGGCCCAGCTGACCGGGGCGTGGGCGACGGTGGCGCTTCTGGCGCTGCTTCCGGTGGCCGGGCTGCTGATCGGCAGCGCGCTGGGGGCCGGACCGCTGAGGGTGCTGCTGCACACTCCGGCCGGGCTGGGCTGCCTGCTGGCCGGCGGGCTGTTGGAGGGCGCGGGTCTCTTCTGGGCCCGGCGGATCGTACGACGGGGGGAGGGCTCATGAGCGGGGAACTTGTCCACAGGCTGGGGGTGGTGGTGTCGGTCGCGGCCACCGCGGTGTGGCTGGCGCTCGCGCTGGCCGGGCGGCGGCGGGAGCGGTTGCTGCGCCGACGGCTGGCGGCGCTGCTGGTCATGGAGGCGGCAGATGCGGCCGGGACGGGCTTCGGGCGCAGGTGGCGGTGGAGGCCCGAGTACGGGGTGCGGGTGCTGCGCTGGGGGCCGGCGATGGGGGCCGTTGCCACCGGGTACGTGCTGGTGGGTGGGCTGGCCGGCTGCGCGGTCGGGGCGGTCGCGGCGTACGGGACCGTGCGGTGGCAGCGGGGGCGCAAGCCGCGCGAAGAGGGCCCGGTCGATGCCCGCCAACTCCCGCTTGCCGCCGATCTTCTGGCGGCCTGCATCTCGGCCGGAGCGGGGCCGCGTGAGGCGGCGGAGGCGGTCGGGGATTCGCTCCGCGGCCCGGTGGGTGAGCGGCTGGCGCGGACCGCTGCCGAGCTGCGGCTCGGAGGGGAACCGGCCGACGCGTGGGGGCGGCTGGGCGCGATACGGGGCGCCGCGGGGCTGGCCCGCTGTCTGGAACGGGCGGGCGCCACCGGGGCTCCGGCGGCTGAACCCGTCGCCCGGCTGGCCGAGGGCCTCAGAGCCGAACGGGCGCGGGAGGCCGCGGCCCGGGCGCAGCGGGCGGGCGTGCTGATGGTCGGGCCGGTCGGGCTGTGCTTTCTGCCCGCCTTCCTGGTGGTCGGAGTGGCGCCCGTGGTGATCGGACTGGCGAGCGGACTGATGAACGGCAACTGACCTTGGGGGTCGACATGTGGGTGTGGATGCGAGTGCGGGCACGCAGGCTGGTGTGCGGGGCGGCCGGTGGCGGGGACGCGGGGATGACGACGTCCGAGTACGCGATGGGGACGATCGCTGCCTGCGCGTTCGCGGCGGTGCTCTACAAGGTCGTCACGAGCGACATGGTCGCCGGGGCACTGGAAGCGGTCGTGGGGAGGGCACTCAATGTGCCGTTCTGAGGCCGGCGAACGGGCACGTGCGGACAGCGGCTATGTCACGGCGGAGGCGGCCGTGGTGGTACCGGCGCTGGTGCTCTTCACGATGGCGCTGATCTGGGCGCTGATGGCTACCTCCGCGCAGATCCAGTGCGTGGACGCGGCGAGGGCGGGCGCCAGGGCCGCCGCACGGCAGGAGCCGGCGGGCGCGTCGGTCGCGGCGGCCCGGCAGGCGGCGCCGCGTGGAGCGCGCGTGACGATCGGCAGGGAGGGGGACCTGGTGCGAGTAACCGTCGAGGCCCCCTCACCCGGCCTCGGCGCACTGTCCCTGACGCTGCGGGCAGAAGCGGTCGCGGCGGCCGAGGAGAGCGTGGGGGTGGCGGCGTGAGGGGAAGGTGGGGCTTCGGCCTTTGGGGTGGCGACCATCGGGGCGGCGTCGGCCGCCGGGCCGGCTGGAGGGAGCGTAGCGGCCTGGGGCGGGGGGATCGCGGGGGCGCCACGGTGTTGGCCGTCGTGGTTGTGGCCGTGCTTGGGGTGGTGTTCGCGGGAGCGTTGGCGGCGGGGCAGGCGGTGGTGGCGCGGCATCGGGCCGGCGGTGCCGCGGATCTGGCGGCCCTCGCGGCCGCGGGGCAGTGGATGCGGGGTGAGGCCGCCGCGTGCGATGACGCGGCCGAGGTGGCGTCGGCTCAGGAGGCGCGGCTGGTGAGCTGTTCCGTGTACGGCGAAGTCTCCGACGTCATGGTGGAGGCCGGTGCGGGGCCGTACAGGGTGGCTGTGAGGGCCCGGGCGGGGCCCGCCGGGCCCGTGGCTGCCGGGCTCACTCCGAGGGGCTCTCCGTGGCAGCAGGAGCCTCCGGGGTCTCCGGCGAATCCGGGGTATCCGGGGCGGCCCGGTCGGCCGGGGCTCCCCTGAGGAGGACGGTGAGGAGGCGCACGGCTGCGCGCTTGTTGAGCGGGTCGTTGCCGTTGCCGCACTTGGGCGACTGGATGCACGAGGGGCAGCCCGCCTCGCACTCGCAGGAGGCGATGGCCTCCCGGGTAGCCGTCAGCCACTGGCGGGCGGTGTGGAAGGCCCGCTCCGAGAACCCGGCGCCGCCCGGATGGCCGTCGTACACGAAGACCGTCGGCAGCAGGGTGTCCGGGTGGAGCGGGATCGAGACGCCGCCGATGTCCCAGCGGTCGCAGGTGGCGAAGAGCGGGAGCATCCCGATGGAGGCGTGCTCGGCGGCGTGCAGGGCGCCGCCCAGCTGCTCCGGGTTGACGCGGGCGGCGTCGAGCTGGTCCTCGGTGACCGTCCACCACACGGCGCGGGTCCGGAGCGTACGGGGAGGGAGGTCGAGTTTGGTCTCACCGAGCACTTCGCCGGTGATGAGTTTGCGGCGCAGGAAGGAGACGACCTGGTTGGTGACTTCGACAGAGCCGAAGCAGAGGCGGCCTTCGCCCCACGGGATCTCGGTGTCGGTCTCCAGGACGGAGATGGCGGTGGTGTCGCGGGCGGTGGTGGAGTACGGCGGGTTCGCCTCCTCGACCAGGGCGACAGCGCCGTGCGGGTCGTCCAGGTCCAGGTGGCGCACCAGGTACGTACGGCCCTGGTGGAGGTGGACCGCGCCGTCGTGGACGGAGGCGTGGGCGGCTGACGCGTCGACCGTGCCGAGCAGCCGGCCGGTGTCCGCCTCGACGATCTGCACGGGGCGACCGCCCCCGCCGCGGATGTCGGTGAGGTCGGCGGCCCGCTCCCGGCGGGTCCAGTACCAGGACTTGCCCCGGCGGCGGAGCAGGTTGGCGGCCTCCAGCTGCGGCATCAGTTCGGTGGCGGCCGGGCCGAAGAGCTCCATGTCGGCATCGGTGAGCGGGTGCTCGGCAGCAGCGGCGCACAGATGGGGGGCGAGGACGTACGGATTGGCGGGGTCCAGGACGGTGGATTCCACCGGTTGGCGGAACAGGGCGTCGGGATGGTGGACGAGGTACGTGTCCAGCGGGTCGTCGCGGGCCACGAGAACCGCCAGGGCGCCCTCACCCGAACGGCCGGCCCGGCCCGCCTGCTGCCAGAGGGAGGCACGTGTGCCGGGGTATCCGGCGATGACGACGGCGTCCAGGCCCGACACGTCGACGCCGAGTTCGAGTGCGGTGGTCGCGGCGAGGCCGAGGAGCTCGCCGGAGTGCAGGGCACGCTCCAGGGCGCGGCGTTCCTCCGGGAGGTAGCCGCCGCGATAGGCGGCGACCCGGGCCGGGAGCGAGCGGTCGACGGCGGCCAGGCGTTCCTGGGCGATGAGGGCGATCAGCTCGGCGCCGCGCCGGGAGCGTACGAAAGCGACCGAGCGGACGCCCTGCACGGTCAGGTCGGTGAGGAGGTCGGCGGTCTCGGCGGTGGCGGTCCGGCGTACGGGCGCGCCCTTCTCGCCCCGCAGTTCGGTGAGCGGCGGCTCCCAGAGGGCGAACACCAGTTCACCGCGCGGGGAGGCGTCGTCCGCGACCTCCCGGACGGCGAGGCCGGTCAGGCGGCCCGCGGACACGGCGGGTTCCGCGGAGGTGGCGGAGGCCAGCAGGAAGACGGGATTCGCGCCGTAGCGGGCGCACAGGCGGCGAAGACGGCGGATCACCTGGGCCACGTGCGAGCCGAAGACACCGCGGTAGGTGTGGCACTCGTCGATGACGACGTAGCGCAGAGCGCGCAGGAAGGAGGCCCAGCGGGGGTGGGAGGGGAGTATCCCCAGGTGGAGCATGTCCGGATTGGTGAGGACGTAGTTGGCGTACTGACGTACCCATTCGCGTTCCTCGACCGGCGTGTCGCCGTCGTAGACGGCCGGCCTGACGGCGTTGCCCAGCGGCGCGGCGAGGGCCTTCACGGCGCGGCGCTGGTCGGCGGCGAGGGCCTTGGTGGGGGCGAGGTAGAGGGCCGTCGTGCCGCGCCCGTTCGGTGCTTCGGAGCCGTCGAGGAGGGTGGTGAGGACGGGGGCCAGATAGGCGAGCGACTTGCCGGACGCCGTGCCGGTGGAGATGACGACCGACTCGCCGTCCAGGGCGTGCTCGGCGGCCTGCGCCTGGTGGGTCCAGGGATGCTCGATCCCGGCGGCCTGAATCGCCGCGATCACTTCCGTACGGATGCGGTCGGGCCACACTGCATGAGAACCCGCACGTCGGGGCAAGTGCTCCGTATGAGTGATGCGCGAGGACCGGCTCTCGCCTGCGGAGAGCCGGTGGAGGACCGTACTGGGAGAGGGGGGCGCACCCGCGTTCTCCGTAGGTCTGCTGGGACGGTGATTCTTGGCCATCGGCACCGAGTGTGTCACTGGCGTGAAGGACAATGGTTCCAAGGCATCGTGCATGCCTGCAGGTAAGTGATTGAATGCCATCGCGGCTGGCGTTCCGTCCTCTGGCTCCGCCGGGGAGACCTCAGGGGGGCGGCCGCTCGATAGCAAGGTGCTGGAGGATCCGTGGACCTGTCCCTGTCGACTCGCAACGTGTCTGGACCTGGTGGCGACCGTACGGTCGTCGAGGTCGGTGGCGAGATTGATGTGTATACCGCGCCCAAGCTGCGCGAGCAGTTGGTCGAGTTGGTGAACGACGGCAGCTACCACCTGGTTGTCGACATGGAGGGCGTGGACTTCCTCGACTCCACCGGGCTCGGCGTGCTCGTGGGCGGACTCAAGCGTGTGCGGGCCCATGAGGGCTCGCTGCGACTGGTCTGCAACCAGGAGCGCATTCTCAAGATCTTCCGAATCACCGGGCTGACCAAGGTGTTCCCCATTCACACCTCGGTCGACGAAGCCGTCAACGCCACCGACTGACGGCTTCCGGGGACCACCGGAAGAAGGACCAGGGGCACCGGGCCGCAGGCCTGGGCCCCTGAGAAGCACGCCCGTACGTCCGAGGGGGACCGCAGATGGCCACCGTTGAACTCCGCTTCAGCGCCCAGCCCGAGCACGTCAGGACGGCCCGCCTGGTGGCGGCCGCCGTGGCGCGCCGGGCCGGGGTGGACGAGGCGGTGCTGGACGAAGTCCGACTCGCGGTCGGCGAAGCGTGCACCCGTGCGGTGGGGCTCCACCGCAGCAATGGCATCTCGGCTCCGGTCCGGGTCGCTCTGACCGAGGAGGAGAAGTCTTTCTCCATCGAGGTCGGGGACGAGGTGCCCGGTTCGGGCGGTGCGGCCGGATCGGTCCCCGGGGTGCGTGGCGCCACCGGGACCGGGTCCGAGTCCGGAGGGACCGGCGCCGATTCCGACGCCGATGCCGACGGTGAGGACGAGATGGGGTTGGCGGTCATCAGTGGACTCGTCGACGATGTAGAAGTCGTCACGGGCGCGTCCGGCGGCACCATTCGCATGAGCTGGCCGACGACACCGACGGCCGTTTCCCCCTGATCTTCTGCCGGTTCCTGTGGACCGGATCTTTTCCGTGAGGCCCTGCTGAGCAGGGCCTTTCGTATTTCCCTAGATCTTTCCGGGAGATCATTCCGAAATCGCCAATGCGTTTGCCCCATTACCGCTTTTGAGGGGATTGCGGGAACGCGATCATTTGCTGAGTGGCAAGCGAAGGTCAATTCGGTTTGTGGCGCTCTGTTTTGATCAGCTTCCGCTCCCTACAATCCGTCCACATCTTGAGCGCTGAGCGTCAAGGAGGACGAATGGCGGGGCTCTTCACATCGCAGCAGCTGGACCACCCCTCTACTCTCGCGGCAGCGGTACTCACCGACGAGAACCGGATCATCGTGATCGTCATCGCCGTAGTGGCACTGGCGGCCCTGGTCGTCGCCCAGCTGCTGGTACGTCAGGTACTGGCAGCCGGCGAAGGCACCGACAAGATGAAAGAGATCGCGGCGGCGGTGCAGGAGGGCGCGAATGCCTATCTTGCGCGGCAGTTGCGCACACTCGGCGTTTTCGCCGTCGTGGTGTTTTTTCTGCTCTTGCTGCTTCCGGCCGACAACTGGTCGCAGCGTGCCGGACGTTCCGTATTCTTCCTGGTCGGCGCGCTCTTCTCGGCGGCGACGGGTTACATCGGGATGCGTCTGGCCGTACGCAGCAATGTGCGCGTGGCAGCCGCCGCGCGTGAAGCCACCCCGGCCGAGGGCGAGCCGGAAAAGGATCTGACAGCGGTCTCGCACAAAGCGATGAAGATCGCTTTCCGTACGGGCGGCGTGGTCGGCATGTTCACGGTGGGCCTCGGCCTGCTCGGTGCCTCCTGCGTGGTCCTCGTGTACGCGGCCGACGCGCCCAAGGTGCTGGAAGGGTTCGGGCTCGGCGCCGCGCTCATCGCGATGTTCATGCGAGTGGGCGGCGGCATCTTCACGAAGGCCGCCGACGTGGGCGCCGACCTGGTCGGCAAGGTCGAACAGGGCATCCCGGAGGACGATCCGCGCAATGCCGCGACCATCGCCGACAACGTGGGCGACAACGTCGGCGACTGCGCGGGCATGGCGGCCGACCTCTTCGAGTCGTACGCCGTGACGCTCGTCGCGGCGCTCATCCTCGGCAAGGTGGCCTTCGGCGACGCCGGACTGGCCTTTCCGCTGATCGTTCCGGCGATCGGCGTGGTCACCGCGATGATCGGTATCTTCGCGGTCGCCCCGCGGCGCGCCGACCGCAGCGGAATGTCCGCCATCAACCGCGGCTTCTTCATCTCCGCGGCGATCTCCCTCGTCCTGGTCGCGGTGGCGGTCTTCGTCTACCTGCCGTCCTCGTACGCCGACCTGGACGGCGTGACCGACGCCGTCGTCAAGGGACACGAGGGCGACCCGAGGGTGCTGGCGCTCGTCGCCGTCGCCATCGGAATCGTTCTGGCCGCCCTGATCCAGCAGCTGACGGGGTATTTCACCGAGACGAACCGACGTCCCGTCAGGGACATCGGCAAGTCCTCGCTGACGGGCCCCGCCACCGTCGTCCTTGCCGGTATCGCCATCGGCCTGGAGTCCGCCGTCTACACCGCGCTGCTCATCGGACTCGGCGTGTACGGCGCGTTCCTGCTCGGCGGTACGTCGGTCATGCTCGCCCTCTTCGCGGTGGCCCTGGCCGGCACCGGCCTGCTCACCACCGTCGGTGTCATCGTCGCCATGGACACCTTCGGCCCGGTCTCCGACAACGCGCAGGGCATCGCCGAGATGTCCGGCGACGTCACGGGCGCGGGCGCGCAGGTTCTCACCGACCTGGACGCCGTCGGCAACACCACCAAGGCCATCACCAAGGGCATCGCCATCGCCACCGCGGTCCTCGCGGCGGCGGCGCTGTTCGGCTCGTACAAGGACGCCATCGCGACGGCACGCGACGACGTCGGGGCGAAAGTCGGCGAGCTGGGACTCCAGATGGACATCTCGCAGCCCAACAACCTGGTCGGGCTGATGCTCGGCGCGGCGGTCGTCTTCCTCTTCTCGGGGCTGGCGATCAACGCGGTGTCCAGGTCGGCGGGCGCGGTGGTCTTCGAGGTGCGGCGGCAGTTCCGCGAGCACCCCGGGATCATGGATTACACGGAGAAGCCGGAGTACGGCCGAGTGGTCGACATCTGCACCAAGGACGCGCTGCGCGAGCTGACCACACCGGGCCTGCTCGCCGTGCTGACGCCGATCGCGGTCGGTTTCTCGCTCGGAGTCGGCGCGCTCGGCTCGTTCCTCGCCGGCGCCATCGGAACCGGCACGCTGATGGCCGTCTTCCTCGCCAACTCCGGCGGCGCGTGGGACAACGCCAAGAAGCTCGTCGAGGACGGTCATCACGGCGGCAAGGGCAGTGATGCCCACGCCGCGACCGTCATCGGCGACACGGTCGGCGACCCGTTCAAGGACACCGCGGGTCCCGCGATCAACCCGCTGCTGAAGGTGATGAACCTGGTGGCGCTGCTCATCGCTCCCGCGGTGGTGCAGTTCAGTTACGGCGCCGACGCCAGCGCCGGAGTGCGGGCGGTGGTCGCGACGCTCGCCATCGCCGTCGTCGTCGGCGCGGTGTACGTGTCCAAGCGGCGCGGAATCGCCGTGGGTGACGAAGACAACTCCGGAGGTGTCTCCGGACGGGTGCCCAAGCCGGCGGATCCGCCGGTGCCGTCCAAGGTTGTCTCGTAGGAGTAGTAGTAACGCCTGATCAGACGGCGGGCGGGCACCGCGTGCTGACGCGGCGTCCGCCCGCTGCCGCTGTTCCGCGGCTGTTTCGTGAGGTGTCTCTCGCTTGGTGCAAATGGCTTTAATAGCGTACGTACCAGACGTACGGCATGCGGTTGTCGCCCACTTGGCGTGTATGTTCCGGGGCCGAGAGCCTTGGAAGGGACCAATCCGGTGAACAAGAAGTTTGCGGCCGCGCTGTCCGGCGGTGCGGTACTGGTAATGGCGCTGTCCGGCTGCGGCGGTGACGACGAGGACGACAAGGTCAACGACTGGGCGAAGACGGTCTGCGACCAGGTGCAGCCCCAGTTGAAGAAGGTCTCGGACGCCAACACCTCGATCCAGAAGCAGACCGCGGACAACAGCAAGCCCGTCGACGTCCAGCGGACGGACTCCCGGGCCTTCCAGCAGATCTCGGACGCCTACAAGGCGATGGCCACCGCGGTGGACAAGGCGGGCGCCCCGCCGGTCGACGACGGCGAGACGACCCAGCAGGACGCGGTCAAGGAGCTCAACGCCTCCTCGGCGGCGTACGCCGGGCTGCGCAAGCAGGTCGACGGGCTCGACACCGACGACCAGGCGAAGTTCGCGGACGGCCTCAAGGGCGTCGCGGACGAGCTGAACAAGATCAGCAGGAGCGGCGACCGCGCGCTCCAGAAGCTCCAGTCGGGCGAGGTCGGCAAGGCGATGGCCAAGCAGCCCGGCTGCCAGAAGCCGGGCGCGACGCCCGCCTCCCCGGCGTCCCCGGACGCGTAATCGCGGCGCATACGGCCCTGCCGCGCGGCCCGGTACCCCACAAGGGGGGCGGGCCGCGCGGCTTTTGTCAGTGGCAGCGGTGACAATGGCCGGGTGAGTACGACCAGACTCCCCGCGCCCGAAAGCTCTGCCCGCCTCCGCGACGCGCTCCTCGCCGCCGAATTCACCGCCGACGGGCTGCTCGAGCTGCTCGGTGCGCCCGCGTACGCGGCGCTCGCCCGCAGCGAGACCGTGCCCGCTCTGCGCTGCACGCGCGGCGGCAGCCCGCTCGAAACGCTCGTGCGGCTCTTCCTGCTCCAGCAGGCCGTGCCGGCCGACCGCGCCGGGGCCGCCCTGCCCCTGGAGCAGTGTCTGGCCGACGGCTGGTTGGTGCGCGAGGGTGCGGACGGGGGCGAGGGTGCGGACGGCGGCGTACGGGCCACTGTGGACGTACGGCCCTACGGCGGCGAGGAGGGCCAGGACTGGTTCATCGTCTCCGACCTCGGCCGCGCGGTCGGCGGCGCCGGTGGAGTGGGCACCCGAGAGGAGGGTGTCGTCCTCGGAGTCGGCGGCGCGTCCACCACGCTCGCCGGGATCACCATCCGTACGCCGGTCTCCAGCGCCCTCGACCTCGGCACCGGGTCCGGCATCCAGGCACTGCACGCCGCGCAGCACGCCGTGAAGGTCACCGCCACCGACCTGAACCCGCGTGCCCTCCAGTTCGCGCGGCTGACACTCGGGCTCTCCGGGGCGCCCGAAGCCGATCTGCGTCAGGGCTCGCTCTACGAGCCGGTCGGCAAGGACACGTTCGATCTGATCGTGTCCAACCCGCCCTTCGTCATCTCGCCGGGTGCGCGGCTGACGTACCGCGACGGCGGGATGGGCGGGGACGATCTGTGCCGCCTGCTCGTTCAGGGAGCGGGGGAGCGGCTCAACGACGGGGGGTACGCGCAGTTCCTCGCCAACTGGCAGCACGTGGAGGGCGAGGAGTGGCAGGAGCGGCTGCGCTCCTGGGTGCCGCGCGGGTGCGACGCGTGGATCGTGCAGCGCGAGGTTCAGGACGTCACGCAGTACGCCGAACTGTGGCTGCGCGACAGCGGCGACCACCGCTCCGATCCCGCGGAGTACGCCGCGCGCTACGACGCCTGGCTGGATGAGTTCGAGGCCCGCAAGACCAAGGGCGTCGGCTTCGGCTGGATCACGCTGCGCAAGTCCGGCGCCGAGAATCCCTCGATCACCATCGAAGAGTGGCCGCACCCCGTCGAACAGCCTCTCGGTCCGGTCGTACGGGCCCATTTCGAGCGCCAGAACTACCTGCGGACGCACGACGACGCGGCGCTGCTCGCCGGCCACTTCAAGCTCGCCGACGAAGTCGTGCAGGAGCAGATCGGGCTGCCGGGCGCGGAAGACCCGGAGTACGTGGTGCTCCGCCAGAACCGCGGGATGCGGCGCGCGACGAAGGTCGACACGGTCGGCGCGGGCTTCGCCGGGGTGTCCGACGGATCGCTCAGCGCGGGACGCATCCTCGACGCCATCGCGCAACTGCTCGGAGAGGACCCGGTGCTGTTGCGGGACCGTACGCCCGAGGCGATCCGGCTGCTGGTCGAGCAGGCGTTCCTGGAGCCGCTGGACTGAGAGCCGCTGGACTGAGCCTCTGCCGCCCACATGCCGTTCACCGGCAGTTCGCGTCCAGGTCGCCGGGCGGTGTTCCGGGGGTGCCAGCCTCACCGTCCGGGGAACCAGGTCGGCGACGGTGAGGGGTACGGGGATGGAGAGCGGGCCAGCGGTTTTCGCCGGAGCGGCGTTCACGCTGTTCGGGGCCGGGCTGCTGTGGTGGACGGGGGCGCGCACTTTGCACCGCGCGCCGGTGGCGTACGGAACGAGCCCCGCGATCTCCTTCGCGCTGGCCACCGCGTTCGGGTCGGCCTTCGTCGTTCTCGGAGTGTGGTGTTTCGGCCGGATCTGATCGGAAGAGATCCACACGGGATCTACACGAGGTCTCCGGCGGGGTCCCGGCAGAGGCGGTCGGGCGGTCCGGGCGGCAGGAATGCCGGGAGTCGGGTTACCGTTCGAGTGGCCGTTGCGGGCTTTTGCCGTTTGACACGGGGACGGGTTGTACCGTCACACTCCGCAGCGTCACGTACAGACCACTGAGTGTCGACCGGAGAGAAGAGCCAAGTTGTCCCCGACCAGCGAGACCGCACACGGCGGCCGCCGACTCGTCATCGTCGAGTCGCCCGCCAAGGCGAAGACGATCAAGGGCTACCTCGGCCCTGGTTATGTCGTCGAGGCGAGCGTCGGGCACATCCGCGACCTCCCGAACGGCGCCGCCGAGGTGCCCGACAAGTACACCGGCGAGGTGCGCCGCCTCGGCGTCGACGTAGAGAACGACTTCCAGCCGATCTATGTCGTCAATGCCGACAAGAAGTCGCAGGTCAGGAAGCTCAAGGAGCTCCTCGCGGAGTCCGACGAACTCTTCCTCGCCACCGATGAGGACCGCGAGGGCGAAGCCATCGCGTGGCACCTCCTGGAAGTCCTGAAGCCCAAGGTTCCCGTCCACCGGATGGTCTTCCACGAGATCACCAAGGACGCGATCCGCGAGGCCGTGTCCAACCCGCGTGACCTGAACAAGCCCATGGTCGACGCACAGGAGACGCGCCGCATCCTCGACCGTCTTTACGGCTACGAGGTCTCGCCGGTCCTGTGGAAGAAGGTCATGCCCCGGCTGTCCGCCGGCCGTGTCCAGTCCGTCGCCACACGTCTCGTCGTCGTACGGGAACGCGAGCGCATCGCTTTTCGTTCTGCTGAGTACTGGGACCTGACCGGCACGTTCTCCACGGGACGCACCGGTGACGCCTCCGACCCGTCCTCTCTGGTCGCCCGCCTGACGACGGTCGACGGCAGGCGTATCGCCCAGGGCCGCGATTTCAGCTCCGTGGGACAACTGAAGAGTGACGTCCTTCACCTCGACGAGGCGAACGCGCGCTCCCTGGCCGCCGCTCTCGCCGACTCGCCGTTCGCCGTCCGCTCGGTCGAGTCGAAGCCGTACCGCCGCTCGCCGTACGCCCCGTTCCGTACGACGACCCTCCAGCAGGAGGCGTCGCGCAAGCTGGGCTTCGGCGCCAAGTCCACGATGCAGGTCGCGCAGAAGCTGTACGAGAACGGCTTCATCACGTATATGCGTACGGACTCCACGACGCTCTCCGACACCGCGGTCCAGGCGGCCCGCGCCCAGGTGACGCAGCTCTACGGCTCCCAGTACCTGCCGGACAAGCCCCGCACGTACGCCGCCAAGGTCAAGAACGCGCAGGAGGCGCACGAGGCGATCCGCCCCTCGGGCGACCGCTTCCGCACCCCTGCCGAGACCGGCCTGAGCGGCGACCAGTTCCGGCTGTACGAGCTGATCTGGAAGCGCACCGTCGCCTCCCAGATGAAGGACGCCGTCGGGAACAGCGTGACGGTGAAGATCGGCGGCCGGGCGAGCGACGGCCGGGACGCCGAGTTCTCCGCCTCCGGCAAGACGATCACCTTCCACGGCTTCATGAAGGCGTACGTCGAAGGCGCCGACGACCCGAACGCCGAGCTCGACGACCGCGAGCGCAGGCTCCCGCAGGTCGCCGAGGGCGACGCGCTCTCGTCCGAGGAGATCTCGGTCGACGGGCACGCCACCAAGCCGCCGGCCCGCTACACCGAGGCCTCGCTGGTCAAGGAGCTCGAAGAGCGCGAGATCGGCCGCCCGTCGACGTACGCCTCGATCATCGGCACGATCCTCGACCGCGGATATGTCTTCAAGAAGGGCACGGCGCTCGTGCCGTCCTTCCTGAGCTTCGCCGTGGTCAACCTGCTGGAGAAGCACTTCGGCCGGCTCGTCGACTACGACTTCACGGCGAAGATGGAGGACGACCTCGACCGCATCGCGCGGGGTGAGGCCCAGGCCGTGCCGTGGCTGAAGCGCTTCTACTTCGGTGAGGGCGACGCCGACGCCGGTGTCGCGCCGGGAGGCGCGGCGGACGCCGGGAACGGCGACGGCGACCACCTCGGCGGCCTCAAGGAGCTCGTCACCGACCTCGGTGCGATCGACGCCCGCGAGATCTCCTCATTCCCGGTCGGCGAAGGCATCGTGCTGCGCGTGGGCCGCTACGGCCCGTACGTGGAGCGCGGCGAGAAGGACGCGGAGGGACACCAGCGCGCCGACGTGCAGGACGACCTCCCGCCCGACGAGCTGACCGTGGAGTACGCCGAGGAGCTGCTGGCCAAGCCGAGCGGCGACTTCGAGCTGGGCGCCGACCCGGCGACGGGCCACCAGATCGTGGCGAAGGACGGCCGGTACGGCCCGTACGTCACGGAGATCCTTCCCGAGGGCACTCCGAAGACCGGCAAGAACGCGGTCAAGCCGCGGACGGCGTCGCTCTTCAAGTCGATGTCCCTGGACACGGTGACGCTGGAGGACGCGCTCAAGCTGATGTCGCTGCCGCGTGTCGTCGGTACGGACGACGAGGGCGTCGAGATCACCGCGCAGAACGGCCGGTACGGCCCGTACCTCAAGAAGGGCACGGACTCGCGCTCCCTGGAGACCGAGGACCAGCTCTTCTCGATCACGCTCGAAGAGGCGCTGGCGATCTACGCCCAGCCCAAGCAGCGGGGCCGCGCGGCCGCCAAGCCGCCGCTCAAGGAACTGGGTACGGACCCGGTCAGCGAGCGTCCGGTGGTCGTGAAGGACGGGCGCTTCGGCCCGTACGTCACGGACGGCGAGACGAACGCGACGCTGCGGACCGACGACAGCGTGGAGGACATCACCCCCGAGCGGGGCTATGAGCTCCTCGCCGAGAAGCGCGCCAAGGGCCCGGCGAAGAAGAAGACCGCCAAGAAGGCCCCGGCGAAGAAGGCCACGGCCAAGAAGACGGCCGCCAAGAAGACGACCACGGCGAAGACTGCCGCGGCGAAGAAGACGGCGGCCAAGAAGACGACCACGGCGACGGCGGCGAAGACCACCGCTGCCAAGAAGGCCACGGCCAAGAAGGCTCCGGCCAAGAAGACGTCGTCGGCTTCGGCTTCGTCGTCGGCTTCGGAGGAGTAGTCGTCACAGGATGTTTACAGCCCCTGGTGCTTTTTCGGCGCCGGGGGCTGTTTCCGTGTCCGCGTGGGAGGGCCGGATGGGGCCCGGAGCAGACGTTTGTTCGGGCGTGGCCTCCGGGGAGCAGCGGGGTCCGGATAGGCTGGGCGGATGACGCGAGCCGAGCAGCCAACGGTCGTGAGCCCTACCTCCGACGCACTAGCCGCAGACTCACGCGAGCGAGCCGTACGAGCCCTGCTGCGCATTCCCCCGCTCAGGCGGTTGTGGAGCGCGCAGCTCGTCGGCAACACCGGCGACGCCCTCGCCCTTCTCGTGCTGCTGTTGCTGTCGCTTCAGGCGGCGATCTCGGAAGGGTCGTTCGGCGGTGGTTATCGCGGTGCGGCCTTCGCGGTCGCCGCGGTGTTCGGGGCTCGGATCCTTGCCACCTTCATCTTCGGAGCCCTGCTCCTGGGTCCGGTCTCCACGCTGACCGGGCCATCGGGGCCGCTCGACCGCTGCTGGACGATGATCGGCGCGGACGGGCTGCGGCTCGGCCTCCTCGTCGTCGCACCGCTGTGGATCGACTGGACCCCGGACACGGCACAGGCCGTACTTATGATCACCGTATTCGTCGCCGGTGTGGCCGAGCGCTTCTGGACGGTCGCCAAGGAGGGCGCCGCCCCCGCGCTGCTGCCCGCCCCGCCCCCGGAGGGCGCGACGGTACGGCCGCTGCCCGACCACCTGGACGCGCTGCGCCGGCTGTCGCTGCGTACAAGCTTCGTCGCCCTGCCCGCGGCTGCCGCCGTGCTGCTGGCCGCGACGCTCGTCGGGAATCTGCTCGGCACCGGCATCGACTGGTTCTCGCAGCACCAGGCGGCCCTCGGGTCGTACGTCGCCGCGGGGCTTTTCGCCGCATCCGTATCGACGCTGTTCTTCCTCGAACTGCCCGACGCGCAGACGCCTCGCGCGCGCTCGCCGCTTGAGGGCCTGCGTCGGCCGAAGACCGGCACGGGCGTCGACAAGGGACGCACTGGCGCGATCCGGCTCATCGTCGTGGCCTGCGCCGCGGTCGCCGGAGCGGTCGCCGCCGCGGCGGCCGTCGCCGTACTGCACGGGAAGGACCTCGGCGGCGGCCCCGCCACCTTCGCCCTGCTCTTCCTCGCGCTGACCGGCGGCAGCGTCATCGGGATCCGCAGCGCGCAGAAGGTGCTGCCCACGCTGTCGCGGCGCCGCCTGCTGTCGCTCGCGATCGCCTTCACCGGCATCGCGCTGCTGGCCATGGGCGTGGTGCCGGACACGGCGACTGTCCTGATGATCACACTGCTTGCCGGTTTCTCCGCCGGAGTCGCCGCGAACACCGGGCACACGCTGCTCGACCAGGAGACCGAGGACTTCCGGCGGGCGCGTACGACCGAGCACCTGCACGCCGTCGTACGGGTCTACATGGCCCTCGGCGCGGTCGTGGCCCCGGTGCTCGCCGCCGCGATCGGCCCGCACCGCCTTGCCAGCGGCAGCTTCGTCTTCGCCCACGGCGGCGCGGCCTTCACGCTGATGCTCGTCGGCGCGCTGCTGCTGCCGGTGGCCGCGCTCGTGCTTGCGAAGGCTGACGACCGGCAGGGCGTTCCGCTGCGCCGCGACCTGCGCGAGGCGCTGCGGGGCGGCGAGCCCGACCAGGCGCCCGCCGCGACCGGCTTCTTCATCGCCATGGAGGGCGGCGACGGAGCGGGCAAGTCCACCCAGGTCGGGGCGCTTGCCGAATGGATCCGCAACAAGGGCCACGAGGTCGTCGTCACGCGCGAGCCCGGTGCCACGCCCATCGGCAAGCGGCTGCGTTCGATCCTGCTGGACGTGTCGAGCGCGGGCCTGTCGAACCGGGCCGAGGCGCTGCTCTACGCCGCCGACCGGGCGGAGCACGTCGATTCCGTCGTACGTCCGGCGCTGGAGCGCGGCGCTGTCGTCATCACTGATCGTTACGTCGACTCGTCGGTGGCGTACCAGGGCGCGGGACGCGATCTGTCGCCGACCGAGATCGCCCGTATCTCGCGCTGGGCGACGGACGGGCTCGTACCGCATCTGACGGTGCTGCTCGACGTCTCGCCGGAGACCGCGCGCGAGCGCTTCACCGAGGCGCCGGACCGGCTGGAGTCCGAGCCGCCGGAGTTCCACGCGCGCGTGCGGCACGGTTTCCTGACGCTGGCGGCCGCCGATCCGGGGCGCTACCTGGTGGTGGACGCCGGCCAGGACCCGGAATCGGTCACCACGGTTGTACGCCACCGGCTGGACCGGATGCTGCCCCTCTCCGACGCCGAGGTGAAGGCGCAGGAGGACGCGCGGAAGGCCGCCGAGGAAGAGGCGCGGCGGCGCGCCGAGGAGGAGGCCGCGCGCAAGGCTGAGGAGGAGCGGCTGGAGCGCGAGCGGCAGGAACAACTCGCCAGGCTCCGCGCCGAGGAAGAAGAGCGCAAACGCCGCGAGATCGAAGAGGCGCGGCAGCGCGAGGTCGAACGGCAGGCGGAGGAGGCGCGTCGGCGGGCCGAGGAGGCACGTCGGCTGGCCGAGGAGGAGCGGCTGCGCCGCGAGGCGGAGGAGAAGGCGCGGGCCGCCGAGCAGGAACGGCTGCGCAGGCAGGCCGCGGAGGAGGCCCGGCTGCGGGCCGAGGCGGAGGAACGCCGCCGGGAGAAGCAGCGCAGGGCGGAAGAGGCGCTGCTGCGGGCGGAGGAGGCGCGTCGGCTCGCGGAGGCGGCTGAGGCGGCTGCTGCGGCGGCGTCGATGGCCTCGGCTCCGGTTGCGGCGGAGCCGGAACCGTCCGACGCCGAGCTGACTGTGCCTACGCCGGTCGTGCGCCCCGACGAAGTGACGCAGACGGTGGAGACGCCGACGCCGCGTGTCGACATGCGCAAGGACGACCCGCCGGCCGCGCGGGCTGCGGACGATACGGCCGTGCTGCGGCCGGTACGGGACGTACGGGATGCGGGGCCGGCGGCCGACGAGACCGCCGTCCTGCCGCCGGTGCGCGACGTGAGGCCCGCGGACGAGACGGCGGTGCTGCCGCAGTTGCGGGACGAGCCTTCTGACCGGGTGCCGCCGGGGTTCTTCCGTGACGAAGCGTCTGAGGATCGCGGCGACGGCGAAAACAGCAATGAACGTACGCGCGAGCTGCCGTGGCTCGATCCGGAGGCGGCGCATCCGACCGCCGGCCAGAACGCGCGTGCGTCGCGTCGGCGCTCGGACTGGGCGGAGGAGACTCCGCTCGACGATCTGCCGTCGCTGGCGGACGAGCTGCTGGGCGGACGGGACGCCGACGAGGACGACGGTACGCAGTGGGGGCGGGGCGGGCGCCGGTAGGCCCGCCGGGCGGCTAGTCCCCTACCCGCCCTTTTCCCGAAACCGGGGCTCCGCCCCGGACCCCAGGACACCCCCCGGACGCCCTCCAGGCGTGTCCTCAAAACGCCGGACGGGCTGATTTCTGCGGCCCCGGGCCCTTGTGGGCGAGTGATGTCAGTGGGGTCGACCACAATAGGGACGTCGGGATTCAAGAACGCAAGAACGTGAGCGCACGGCGAAGGCGGTAGCACCATGGCCGTATGGGACGACCTGGTCGGGCAGGGGCGGGTGCAGGCACAGCTGGCCGCCGCCGCCCGGGACGCCGACGCGCTCGTGACCGCCGTCGCCGACCGGTCCGGGGGAACCCTCGCCCCCGCCGCGTCGAAGATGACGCACGCCTGGCTCTTCACGGGCCCGCCGGGTTCCGGGCGCTCCACCGCCGCCCGCGCGTTCGCCGCTGCGCTGCAGTGCGTCAGCCCCGACCGGGCGCTCGGCGGGGCCCCGGGCTGCGGGTTTTGTGACGGGTGTCATACAGCCCTGGTCGGCACGCACGCCGATGTGGAAATCGTCCGTACCGACCAGCTCTCCATCGGCGTGAAGGACACCCGCGAGCTCGTCCGGCGGGCCCAGCTGTCCCCGGCGGGCGGCCGATGGCAGGTCATCGTCCTGGAGGACGCCGACCGGCTCACCGAGGGCGCGGGCAACGTACTGCTCAAGGCCATCGAAGAGCCCGCTCCTCGTACGGTCTGGCTCCTGTGCGCACCGTCCTTGGAGGACGTCCTCCCGACCATCCGGTCCCGCTGCCGCCACCTCACGCTCAGTACGCCGTCCGTCGAGGCCGTCGCCGACGTGCTCGTACGGCGTGACGGGATCGACCCCGCGACCGCCGCGACCGCCGCGCGCGCCACCCAGGGGCACATCGGGCGGGCCCGCCGACTCGCCACCGACGAGCGCGCGCGGGCGCGCCGCGCCGTCGTGCTGAAACTCCCGCTGCGCGTCGCCGACATCGGGGGCTGCCTCAAGGCGGCGCAGGAGCTGGTCGACGCGGCGGGCGAGGACGCCAAGCAGGTCGCCGAGGAGGTCGACGTCAAGGAGACGGACGACCTCAAGGCGGCGCTCGGCGCGGCGTCCGGAGGCCGGATGCCGCGCGGCACGGCCGGCGCGATGAAGGAGCTGGCCGACCGCCAGAAGCGCCGCTCCACCCGTACGCAGCGGGACAGCCTCGACCTCGCGCTGACCGACCTGACCGGCTTCTACCGCGACGTACTCGCGCTCCAGCTCGGCTCGCGGGTCGCCCTCGCCAACGAGGACGTACGGGACTCCCTCGACCGCATCGCGCAGAGCTCGACCCCCGAGCGCACCCTGCGCCGGATAGAGGCGATCATCGCCTGCCGGCAGGCCCTGGACCGCAACGTCGCGCCGCTCCTCGCGGTGGAGGCGATGACGGTGGCGCTGCGCGCCGGCTGAGCCAGTGATCAGGCGGCCGCTTCACCGCCGTATCACCGCCGCGCCACTCCCGTCGTGCCTCCCGCCGCGGTTGACCGGATCACCCGTACGAGCCGATCTCCGCACAATCCGTGATGGCCGCACTACGCTCCGAGGATGGACACCAGGCACCTGATCCGGATCTCCGCCACCGCCCTCGCGACTGCCGGGCTGCTGATGTCCGGCTGCTCGTCGGGAGGTTCGTCACCAAGTGCCTCGGCCTCCGCGCAGCAGAAATCGGTCCCGGCCGCCCTCTCGACGTACTACGCGCAGAAGCTGACCTGGCGCGAGTGCGGCGCCCCCGGCTTCCAGTGCGCCACGATGAAGGCCCCGCTCGACTACCAAAAGCCGGAGAAGGCCGACATCAAGCTGGCCGTTTCGCGGAAGAAGGCCACCGGCCCTGGCAAGCGCGTCGGCTCCCTGCTGGTCAACCCGGGCGGCCCGGGCGGCGCCGCGATCGGCTACCTCCAGGCGTACGCCGCACTCGGCTACCCGGCGCCGGTCCGCGCGCGGTACGACATGGTGGCCGTCGACCCCCGCGGCGTGGCCCGCAGCGAGCCCGTCGAGTGCCTGACGGGCAAGGAGATGGACGCGTACACACAGGTGGATCAGACCCCGGACGACGAGGAGGAGACCGGCAAGCTGGTCACGTCGTTCAAGGGCTTCGCGGCCGGCTGCGAGAAGCGCTCGGCCGCGATCCTTCCGCACGTTTCCACCGTCGAGGCGGCCCGCGATATGGACATCCTGCGCGCGGTGCTGGGCGACGGGAAACTGAACTTCGTCGGAGCGTCGTACGGGACCTTCCTGGGTGCGACGTACGCCGAGCTCTTCCCCGCCCGCGTCGGCCGTCTCGTACTCGACGGCGCGATGGACCCGTCCCTCGCCGCCCGGGAGATGAACCGCGACCAGACGGCCGGCTTCGAGACCGCCTTCCAGTCGTTCGCCGCGGACTGCGTCAAGCGCGAGGACTGCCCGCTCGGCACCGGTACGCCGAACGAGGCGGGCGACCGCCTTAAGGGCTTCTTCGACGAGCTCGATGCCAGGCCCGTACCCACCGGCCAGAGCCGCCCGCTCGGTGAGTCCCTGGCGACCATGGGCGTGATCGCGGCGATGTACGACGAGTCCGCCTGGCCGCAGCTGCGCCCCGCTCTCACCCGTGCCACGGGAGGCGACGGAGCTCAGCTGCTCGCGCTGGCCGACACGTACTACGAGCGCTCCGAGGACGGCAGCTACGCGAACCTCATGTACGCCAACGCCGCCGTGAACTGCCTGGACCTCCCCCCGGCCTTCACCGGCCCCGACGAGGTCCGCAACGAGCTTCCCGCCTTCGAAAACGCGTCCCCGGTCTTCGGTGAGGGCCTCGCCTGGGCCTCCCTGACCTGCGGCTACTGGCCGACGAAGGCCACCGGCACCCCGCACCGCATCGAGGCGAAGGGCGCCGCGCCGATCGTCGTGGTCGGCACCACCCGCGACCCGGCGACCCCGTACAAGTGGGCTCAGTCCCTGGCGGGCCAGCTCGACTCCGGCATGCTCCTGACGTACGACGGCGACGGCCACACGGCGTACGGGCGCGGCAGCGACTGCATCGACACGGCGATCAACACCTACCTCCTGGAGGGCGTAGCCCCGAAGGACGGCAAGAGGTGCTCCTAACCCGCCGCTGACCTGCGCGGATGTGCTCCACACAGGGCTGTGCGGAGCACCCCTCGAAACTGTGTAGACTTGGGCCCGCTGCTGATCGCACCATGGTGTCGGCAGCGACGCCGCCTTAGCTCAGTTGGCCAGAGCAACGCACTCGTAATGCGTAGGTCTCGGGTTCGAATCCCGAAGGCGGCTCTCAGAAAGCCCAGGACTCACTCGCCGTGACCTGGGCTTTTTGCCGTTCTGTGACCTTGCTCCTGCCGGTGCGTCAGCCCAGAGGCCCCGCCACGCACCCTCTGGTGGCCGACCGGTGGCCAAACGTGCAAACGGCGTGCAGCGGCGGTGGCCAAGAGCGCCGCTGGGTGCGTGCGGACGGCCGCCCGATCGTTGTTCCGTCCCTACAAGTCGTTGCCGAGCAGCGCCGCCTGTAAGGACTTCGGTCGGGTCGAGCAGCCCGGCTGGAGGCGGAGCCGCTTCGCCATCTTCGCGTCTCGGGCGGCCGATGCCAGCGGGGACTTCCTGGATGGCCTCGCGGACCTGGGTGGCGGAATCGCCCACATGTCGTGGATCACCGTACGGCGATGTACCAGCGCCTCTTTGTAGGTCATGAACGGCTTCGCCGGCGGATCCGCTTCGAGCTGTACGGGTACTTCGAGGTCTTGTGTGCTCTTCCGAGCAGTTATTGCCGTTTCAGCGCAGAAAGCTGCAGATAACAGCGTTCTGCGCCTCCCAGCGCACGGCCGTCGGTCACATGTTCCGCAGGAACCAGAGCACCAACTCCACCCCCAGACGGACCCCCAGCCGCAGCGTGACCTTCCGCCACGCGGCGCGGCTCCGCACCTTCTCCTGCTCGCGGATGTTCTCCTGATCCGGCATCCCCATGCTCCCTTCTCCGATGTCGGGAGCGCCATAGGACCGCGGATGCCGGAATCAAAAGCGGCGGAAAACTGGACCCCGCCCCGGAGCTGAGACCTAGCCTCGGAGCCATGACCCGTGGCAACAAGCCTCCCGCCGCCTTCGCGCCCGTACACCAGGCCCTGAACGACGTCGGCTACGGGCCGGACGTCTACAGTGACCGGCGGATGCTGCGCGACATCGAGGCCCGCTTCATCTCTAACCTGACCGGCGACGCGACGGACACCGAGATCGACAATGCCGTCACTTCCGCCTTCGTCTGCGCCAAGGCCCGCGCCGAGAGCAACGACGGCCGCAAGGGGCACCTGTGCCGCGCGCTCGGCTGGAGGCTGCTGGCCATAAACGACGACCCGGCCGCCACCCGAATACTGCGAAAACAGCTCCGCGAAGCCGTCGAACGTCTGGAGGGACACGGCTTCCAGGAGGCGAGGGTCGAAATTTTGACCACGTCGCCGGTGCGCGGGGCATGAATGACCAGGCCCGAGCCGATGAACATGCCTACGTGTTCAGGAACTTGGGCGGTGCCCCTGGTGAACAGCAGGTCGCCGGGTTTCAGAGCGTCGGCTGAGACCGACTGTCCCTCGTTGACCTGCGTGTAGGTGGTCCGCGTCAGGATGACCCCGGCCGCCTTGCAGGACATCTGCATCAGCGAGGAGCAGTCGCAGCGACCCATCGGGTCTGCCCCGTGGGAGTCGGTGCAGGTGCCGCCCCACTGGTACGGAGTGCCGAGCTGGCCCATGGCCCAGCGAATCGCGGTCTGCACCTTCGGTGAGGCATCGGCCGGGATCTTGTATCCGTCCGGCACCGTCCCGGGAGGGATGGTGCCGAAGTCGGTTCCGTCCCCGCCGGTCGTACAGCCGCCTGCGGCATTCGGCGCCGGGCTGGCAGTGCCGCCCCCGGACCCCGACGGGGAGGGCGTGGGTGCGGGATCACCGGTCTTCGCCAGCAGCGGCTGGATCGCCTTCTGCAGGGCGGTCGCCAGGGGCTCCCACTTGGCGTAGGCGTCCGGATAGCCAGAGCGCTGCACCGCCTGGGCGGCCTGGGTGATGGTCATCGATTCCCAGCCCGAGACCTCCCGCAGCCCCTCGTAGAACTTCGTCGAGGAGTAGACCGGGTCCATGATCTGGGCCACGGTGCCCCAGCCCTGCGACGGCCGCTGTTGGAAAAGCCCCACCGAGTCACGGTCCCCGTAGGTGATGTTCTGCAGGCCGCTCTCCTGCAGCGCGGTGGCCAGCGCCACGATCTGCCCCCGGACGGGGATCTTCATCGCGACACCGGTGGCATGGATCGTCTTGGCGTTCGGCACCTGCTCGGCTGGATCGTCCAGCCCCGGCACGGAGACAGTCCCCTTGGCGCCGCCGTCCAGGATCTCCTTCACCTGAGCGGCAACGGCTGAGGTATCCACAGCCTGTGCACCGCCGGTCGAGCAGGCGGCCGAAGCCGTCCCGGCACCGATGGCGAGGATCGGAACGGCCAGCAGCAGCGGACCGGATGCGAAGAGACCGACGACGGCTCCGGTGGTCTTCTTCATCGCCGCCGCCGTTCACCGAGGCGGCGGTGCCAGCCGGACAACGGTGTTGGGTCAGGGCACGGGGGTATCAGGGCATGCTGCATCGCAGCGGCTCCTTGGGTTTCGTAGGAGGCGCGGTGCCGGCTTCTCGTGCAAAGCCGTCGGCACCGCGCCGATGTAAATCCGCCTCTCAGGGCGGGCCCGTGTCACAGGAGTTGGTAGCTCCCGGACGCCGGTCTCGGGTCACGCGCGGCAGTCAGCCGCGCTCGTAATCTCAGGCGGTACACCGGGTCTCCTCACGGCTTCGGGAAATAGGGGTCAACGGGCCTCCCGTGCTGCCATTTTTGGACGAGGCAACACGGATAAGCACAGGTCAGCGAGGGTGGAGCGGGGCTCCGTCCCGGTGACATGGCGAGACAGTAGACCGGGATTCCGGCCGCACCAAACGGCTCTCGGACCCGGGCCCGGAGCACGACGCGGTTCGTTAGGTGCGGCCGGAAATTGCGGCTAACGTCCGGCGCAATCCCGCTCCGAACGGCCACTGTTGAGCACCGTCCGGAGCGGGCCCAGTCCCGCCGTGCCCTGAAAGAGGCCCCGCACATGAGCTACATGCTGCACCGAGGCGACGCCCTCACCGTGCTCAAGACCCTCCCGGACGAGAGCGTCAACGCCGTCATCACCGACCCGCCGTACAACTCCGGCGGACGCACCAGCTCGGACCGCACCGGTCGCACCGCGCGAGCCAAGTACGTCACCAGCAACAGCGCGCACGACCTGCAGAACTTCCCCGGAGAGAACCGCGACCAGAGGAGTTATCGAAGCTGGCTGACCGCCCTGCTCACCGAGGCGTACCGGGCCTCCACCGAGCACTCGGTCGCCATCGTCTTTTCGGACTGGCGTCAGGAGCCGACCACGTCCGACGCCCTGCAGATGGCGGGCTGGACCTGGAGTGGCACGATCCCGTGGATCAAGCCCGCCAGCCGGCCTCGCAAGGGCGGGTTCAAGCAGTCGGCCGAGTTCATCACCTGGGGCGTCAAGGGCAGCCTGGCCAAGGACCGGGACCTGTACCTGCCCGGCCACTTCATCGCCTCCCAGCCGCGCAAGGACCGGGTGCACATCACCCAGAAGCCGGTCGAGATCATGCAGCAGCTCGTGCAGATCTGCCCCGAGGGTGGCACCGTGCTCGACCCCTTCACCGGCAGCGGCTCCACGGGAGTCGCCGCCCTGCGCGAGGGCCGACAGTTCGTGGGGGTCGAGCTGTCGTCGCACTATGCCGCCGTCGCCGAGCGAAGGCTCCAGGCGGAGCTGACCCAGGACGACTTCGTCCTGGCCGGACCGGAGGCGTGAGCATGAGACCAACCAGGCCGGGGCCGACGGACCGCAGACGCAAAAGGGCGGCTGGAGCATCGAGAAACCGATGCACCAGCCGCCCTTCTTCTTGCGTCAGGCTGCCTCGAACGCCCGCCTGATCAGCGGCCCGGCCTTCTCCAGGTCAGTCGCCGAGGAGATTCGGACCTCCAGGTCGCCCGTCCCGAGGTGGCCGATGCCGCGCATGTCGCGGGAGAAGCCCTCCTCCAGCTCGACCGTGTCCGGGTCGACCTTGAGGAGACCAGGATCGCCTCGTGCTTCGGGCGGAAGATGACGGAGGCGACGTTCACCATCCCAGCTGTTCTTTCGGGCCACCGGGGCGAGCAGACCGCGCACGTAGTCACGCATGCGGCGACGGAGCTCGACTCGGCGGAAACGGTGGCCGATGGTCAGGAAGAGGTCGTCCAGTTCGAGGTCCCACTGCTCGGCAGCATGCTCGGTGATCACGCGTGGAGGCTTCCCCGCCGCTGCCATTACCTGCGGCGCTGTCGCACGATCGAGGGGCGGCCTCCCTGAGACCGCCCCTGACTGACTCCCAGCCCGCTACACTCCAGCCGCCCAGCGAAACCCGCAGGTCAAACAGCAAACTCCTGCTGGAGTACTAGGCGGTTCAGGTGACGATGAAGCCCTTGAAGAGGGCGTCGCGCATCTCGACGTAACGCTCCATCAGGTCGTCACGGCCCGTGAGTACGTCCGAGATGTGTTGCATACCGAAGAACGCGGAGACGAGGACCCGGCCCAGGGTCTGCGGGTCGGTCTCGGGTCGCAGCTGCCCGGCATCCTTGGCCTCGGCGATGAATTCGGTGAGCAGCTCGGGCCACCACACGTACGGCTGGGGCAGATCGGCGCCGATCAGCGAGCGCTCGATCTGCAGCCGGGCGCCAGCCTGGACGATGGCGTCGGTGTGGAACGCCTCGGCGGTGCGGTCCAGAATGCCCAGCAGGGTCTGGAGCGGCGGCAGTCCCATGGCCCGCACCTGCTCCACGAGGGTCGGCCAGCGCCCGTAGTGCCCATCCACGACGGCGATGGCCAGCGCCTGTTTGTTGGCGTAGTGAAAATAGACGGCGCCCTTCGTCATCGAGGCGCGGTCGGCGATGTCTTGCAGGGTGACCGTCGCATATCCCTGCTCCACGAAGGTCTCCGCCGCCACCTGCAGGATCTGGGCCTTCGTGCGCCGTGAACGCTCCTGCTTGGGCTGGCTGGTGGCCCGCTGGGCCGTGCCCGGGCTGCTCGTGTTCCGCACCGGCTCCGTTCCCCTTCCTGCGTCGGCGCCGCGAGCTGGCTTCCAACGAGCGTGCCGTGGCGGTAGTTGCTCTTGCAATATACATTTCCGAAGGTATATTTTTCCCGCTAGCCGATTGGGAGTCCCACATGGTGGGACTGGTGGGGGTTCATCTATGTCGATCAGCACGTCTTCTGTAATCCGCACCGCGGGCGCGGCACCGTTGCGTCAACTCCTCAGGTACGACCAGACAGTGCCGCGAACCCTGGTCCACCGTGCGGCCGTGGCCGAGGTGTTCCTGACGGACGGGTGTCGGCTGGAGGACATGGACCGTTTCCTCATAGCCGCCCAGTGGCCGCGCAGCCACGGTCTGTACGAGCCGGACGCGGCGGGGTTCACCGATCCGGTGCTGCTTGTCGAGACCGTGCGGCAGGCTGCCATCTACACCGCGCACCGCTTCCACGAGGTGCCGCTGGCCCACCGTTTCATCTTCTGCGACCTCGACCTCCAGATCGAGGAACCGGCCCTGCTGCGGGTGGGCGGTGCGCCGCTGCGGGCCGTGCTCGACGGGCGGTTCACGCCCGAGGCCAACCAGTCGGCGAAACGTTTCGGTGCCCGCTTCGAGGCCGTGATCAGGGTCAACGGGCAGCGTTGCGGCCGTGCTTCGGTGCGGCTGCTGGCGGTGGGAGACCAGCTCTACACCATGCTGCGCCATCGCGACAGTGCCCCGGCCGGTGGGCCGCTGCCGCCACGGCCCCGGACGCTGCTCCCGGCCGCCGAGGTGGGGCAGGTCCGCCCGGAGAACGTCCTGTTGAGCAGCGAGGGGCCCGGGACGTACGGCGTGCACTTGGATACGGAGCATCCGGGCTACTTCGAGCACGCCAGCGACCACGTTCCCGGCATGGCCCTGGTGGAGGCCTTCCGCCAGGCGGGCCACCAGCTGCTGCGCCAGTCCGGCAACCCGCGGACCCAAATGATGACGGCGTGCGAGGTCGCCTTCGGCTCCTTCGGCGAACTGGACGCGCCCCTCTTGATCCAGGCGTACGATGCGTCTTCGGAAGTTGCCCCGGGCAATCACGTGGTCCGGATGACGGCCACGCAGGGCGAGCGCACCCTCGCCCGGGCCACCTCTGTGTACCGGCCCCAGCCCGCGGCCTCAGCACGCTGACCGGCACCAGGTACCGCCGTACATCCCAAGCGGAGCAAAGATGGAACTTCAGCAGCTGCGTGTCTTCCGTGAGGTGGCACGGGAATTGAGCTTCACCCAGGCGGCCAGGAATCTGCACTGCGCCCAGTCCACCATCACTGGCCAGATCAAGAGTCTCGAATCTTCCCTTGACGCCGTCCTGTTCCTGCGTCGCGGGCGGTACCCGATCGAGCTGACCGCCGCGGGCGCGGTGCTGGAGTCCCGGGTGGACCAGATTCTCCAGGCGGTCGACACGGCGGGCCGAGAGGTCCGTGGCGCGGCCGACCGCCGCGGTGACCTCGGCCGGCGCCGGGCCAACTGCGCGTGCCCCCATCCGCTGCAAAGCGTACAGCGTCGGTTCCCGTCAGTGACGGTCGGGGCCGGACAGGACTCTCCGGCGCCGTCCGTCGACCACCCCTGAACCGATACCGCCCCACCGAGGGCGGCGACAAGGAATCCATGAACGCCCCCCGGCGCGCCGTCGCATTCTTCGATGTGGACGAGACGCTCATCACCGTCAAGAGCATGTCCCGCTTCCTCGCCTTCTACTGGGACCGGGAAGGCGAGGACCAGGCCCGCTTCCTGCGGGCCCGCAGCGAACATCTCCGCGCTCAGGCGGCCGGTGTGCCGCGCAGCCGGCTCAACCGGTCCTTCTACCGTCACTTCCGAGGAGCCTCCGGCGCCGTGCTGGCCCGGGCCGGACGTGACTGGTTCGCGGCCGAACAGGCGCGTGGAGGTCTCTTCCACCAGCCCACCGTCGACGCCCTGCTGGGCCACCGCCGCGCCGGAGACCTCATCGCACTGGTCTCCGGGTCGTTCCTGCCGTGCCTGGCGCCGATCGCCGAGGCCCTGCACGCCGACGTGGTCCTGTGCGTCACCGCCGAGGAGCACGACGGCATCCTGACCGGGGAGATCGACACACCGGTCATCGGAGCGCGGAAGGCGGGCCTGGCCCGGCAGACGATGGGCGACCACCACGCGGCCCCCCGTGACTGCCACGCCTATGGCGATCACGCCAGCGACGTGGATTTGCTGCGGGCTGTCGGCCACCCGGTGGTGGTCGGCGACGACCCGCTGCTCAACTCCCTTGTTCGAAGCGAGGGATGGCGACGGCTGGCCGGGGTCGCGGCCCCCTCGCCGGTCGGCTCCCATGTCGGCCGCCCTCGCACCGGGCCACTCACAGGGGCACTCACGTGATCTCGCACGGGCCCGCTGACGGCCCGGGTGTCGGGTGCCGCGGAAAGCCGGTCGCCGTGGGGCGTATCGCCGGGCCCGTCAGATCACGGGGTGGCACATGGCGGGCAGCAGAGTCCTCCACACATGGCGGGTCTGCACCACATGGTTCCCGCCGTCCCGCTCCGGCGGCGCGGCGGGCACCGTATGGTGCAGGCCGAGGAGCACGGCAAGGAACAGTTGGCTGAGCGCCTCGGGCTTGTGGCCCGGGTCGATCCCGCCGCTGTCCTGCGCGACCACCACCAGGTGCAGCAGCAGCGCCCGCAACTGCTCCACCTGCTCCGCACTCGTGCCCTCGGCCCAGGCCTTCTCGGTCACCAGGCGCAGGCCCGCACTGAACCGCACGTCGTGCTGCGCGCGGTCGGTGAGCTGGGTCAGCAGCATGTCGAGCACCCGCAGGGGCGACGCGCCGGAGCCCTCGGCAGCCGTGAGTAACGCCCGCCAGCGCTGCTCGAACTGTCGGGTCAGCTCGGCGGCCAGCTCGGCCTTGGAGGCGAAGTGGCCGTAGAGCGCACCCCTGGTGAGGCCGGTGCGCCGCACGACGGCATGCAAGTTGGTGGCGGCAAACCCCCGCGCGGCGAACTCCGTGGCGGCCGCGTCGAGGACCAGCGCGTGCGTACGTCGTGCCCTGTCCTGCTTCACCATCGTCAGGCTCCCACCCGGCACCGCCGCCCCCGAAAAGAAATTCCTTCGCAAGCGAATTTTTTCTCACACGGTGTGCTGCGGAGCAAGTCGATTCGGTAATCCCGATCGCGGAACAGCCTCATATTTGGACAATTTGCCTGCAGATAAGGAGACAGGTCGATGCCCACCACCACCCACGCCGCGCTGACGCGCGCCGCCTGGGCTCATCACGCCGCCGCTCAAGGAGCCCGGTACGCGACAGAGTCGGAACAGGCGCGCACGCTGCACCCGGCCGTGGCCGAAACCCTGGTCCAGGACGGTTTCGCACGCTATTTCGTTCCCGTCGGTTTCGGCGGCACCGCCGGCACGTTCGCCGAACTCCTCGACGCGGTGGCCCTGGTGGGGGAGGGGTGCACCTCTGCGGCCTGGTGCGCCGCACTGCAGGCCGCCCACGGCAGGCTCGCCGCGCATCTGCCCCACCAAGGGCAGGCCGACCTGTGGGGATCCGGCGCGGACATACCCATCGCGGCCGCCGTGGTGCCGCCGGCCGGGGAGCTCACCCCGGTACCCGGCGGCTACCTGCTGACCGGGCGCTGGAACCTCGCGAGCGGCGTTGACCACGCCCACTGGATTTTGCTCGCCGCGCCGGAACGCGCCGATGGCGACCACCGTCAGTGGATCCTCGCCGTGCCCCGTGCCGACATCTCCATCCACGACACCTGGCGCAACAGCGGTCTGCGCGGCACCGGAAGCCACAGCGTCACGGTCGACGCCGCCTTCGTGCCCGAGCACCGCACCGTCCTGCGCGAGGCGCTGGCCGCCGGGCGTGACGAGGAGGGTGCGGCGCGCTGTCACCGCATCCCGTACACCCTGGTCGCCTCTCTCATCTTCGCGGCGCCCGCACTCGGCGCGGCGCGCGGCGCCCTGCGCGCATGGATCACGCTGGCAGCCGGGCGTACCACGGCCGGTGGCGGCCGCTTCCTCGAGGAGGCCGTCGCGCAAGACGCCCTGGTCCGTTCCTCCGCTGAGATCGACGCGGCGCATCTGCTGCTGCGGCGTGCGGCCGAACGCGCCGACCAGGCCCCGCTGGACGACCTGCCGGTGGCCTTGAACATGCGCGACGCGGCGGTGGCCGTGGAGATGCTGGTCGGTGCCGTGGAGCGGCTCTTCCGCAGCGGTGGGGCCCGCGCCCAGGCCGAAGGGGAGCCGCTGCAGCGGCTCTGGCGCGATGTGCATGCTCTGGCCGGGCACGGTGCCCTGCAGCTACCGCTCGCCGCGCGCGCATACGGCCAGTGGGTGGCGGCCGACGTGGCCGCGCGCTGAACCCGCGGTGGAGCCGGGCCTGCGCCACCGACGCGACCGTCGGATCCGCTCCTTCCTGACGGACGGCCCCAGGTATCGGTACTTGGGGCCGTCGGCGTGTCCGCGCGCATGCTGACGGGGCGCTCGGGCCGCCCCGATATCGGGATCTCTGAACGTATTTGAAACCGCCGCGAAGGAATGATTATCTCCTTGCAGTGCGTCGCCCTCAGTCTCCGTGCTCTGGCGGGGACATGTGGGCTACACCCTGGCCGTGAGGTGACCTCCCGGCCGGCATCGACTGAGAACGGGGATCTCTTGTGACGACATATCCCGGACCGTCCACCACGCTCACCACGCACCGCACGGTCCATCCGGGCGGCCATGCCCGCCGCCCGGCCCCGCGTACCCAGCTGTCTGCCCCCGCCTGCGGTGACGGGGACGGCCGGGCGGGCGCGATGGCCACACCGGACGTACCCGGCGAACCTGGCTCCTGTACCAGCGCACGCGAGGCGTCCGAGGGGGAACTCGCCTGGTGGTGGCGCATGGAGGAACTGCGCTGCCGTTTCGAGCGGGCGTTGACGCGCGAGCTCGGCCGACTCGGGCTGTCCCCGTCGACGTATCTCGCCCTTGAGCAACTCGCGCTGAACCCGGGTCAGTTGCGCATCGCGGAACTCGCCCAGGAGATCCGTCTCAGCCCGTCGTCCACGTCCCGGGTCGTGGACCGTCTGGTCCGTGACGAGCTGGCTGTGCGCCTGCCGAGCACCGGCGACCGGCGCACGGTGCGCGGTCGTATAACCGGGCGGGGGCGCGACCTGTACGAGGCCGCGGTGCCCGCCTACCGGATGGCGCTCGCCCACGCGCTCGACGCTTCGCATGGCGCCCCGGACGCCCCGTGCGGCTGCTAGAGAAGCGTGTCCAGGAAGGCGGCCAGCTTCGTCTTCATGCGGTCGACCTTCTCCTCCTCCGTGAGCGACTCCTTGAGGCGGCCCCCGGGCTGGGTCCGCTTCTTCCCTCGCACATACAGGGAGCAGGCCAGATTGCTGCAGATGTACTCGCCCACCGTGTCGCCGCCGTTGCCGCTCTGGCGTGCCTTGCGGGCCGTCATCAGCGTCACCCCGCTCGCGGGGTGGGTGGTCAGGCAGATCGAGCACATGGTGCGGTGGTGCGAGCCGGCGCTGCGGGACGCCAGGCGGAGCGCGAAGCCCACCAGCTGGCCGTCGTGCTCGGCCACGATGTAGCTGCGATTCGGCGCGCCAGGGTCGCGCCACCCGAGGAAGTCCAAGTCGGCCCAGGGGAAGTCGGGGAGATCCCGCGGCACCGTGATTCGGCCGACTTCGCCCTTCGTGCAGTTGACGAACGATTCGCGGATTTCCGGGTCGGTCAATTCCTTCATGATCCCGGACCCTAGCAATGCCTGTGTATATTAGGCAATACACTATGGTCATTAGGTTACAGCCTGTGTGCCCTGCCCCACCCCGTACAGGAAAGGCAACGTTCATGTCCGAGGAGATCAGCACCACGAGCACCGAGGAGGAGGCGTCTGCCGAAGCGGCCCCTCCACCAGGGGAGCGCTCGCCCGTCGTCGTGGCTCTCGTCCTGGCCCTGGGCGCGTTCGTCGCCCTGCTGGACACCACGATCGTCGGCGTCGCCATGCACTCGTTCACCGAGTACTTCGACGCCGGCCTCGCGGACGCGCAGTGGGCGTCCACCGCGTATCTCCTCGCGATGTCGTCGGTGATCCCGGCGACCGGATGGGCGGCTCAGCGCTTCGGCGCGACCGCCACCTGGATCGCCTCGCTCACCGTCTTCCTGCTGGGCTCGGTCCTGTGCGGGGCCGCCTGGTCGCTGGGCAGCCTCATCGCCTTCCGGGCGGTGCAGGGGCTCGGCGCCAGCATGCTCTTCCCCCTGATGCGGATCATCGTCGTCGAGGTCGTCGGCCGGGCTCAGATGGGCCGGATGATGACGATGATGGCCGTCCCGCTGCTGGTCGCCCCGGTGCTCGGTCCCGTGCTGGGCGGCACGCTCATCCAGGAGTTCTCCTGGCGGTGGGCGTTCTTCCTGAACGTGCCGATCGTCCTCGCCGTGATCGTCCTGTCCGTGCGGCACATCCCGAACTCCAAGGGGCAGGCGCCGGGGCGTCTCGACCTCGCCGGGCTGCTCACCATGGGCGGCGGCCTGGCCGCGGTCATCCTCGGCTTCAGCAACTTGGCCAAGGGCACGTCGCCGACGAGCACGCCGGTGCTCCTGCCGGTGGCGGTGGGCGCGGTCCTGCTCGCCGTGCACGGTGTGCGGGCCGCTCGGGCTCAGACCCCCGGCGTCGTGGACTTCTCGCTCTTCCGCGACCGGACGTTCACGGCCTCCACCTCCATCACCCTGCTCAACAACTTCGGTCTGTACGGAGTCGTGGTGCTGGTTCCGCTGTTCTTCCAGCAGGCCGGTGGCAAGGGCCCGCTGGGGGCCGGAGCGATCATGGTGGCGCAGGGAGTGGGAACGGCGGCTGCGGTGCTGCTCGTCGGCCGGGTCATCGACACCAAGAGCAACCCCCGGGCCTTGGTCCTCGTCGGGCTCCTCCTGGTCGCGGCGGGCATCACGACCTTCGCCATGGCCGACACCGCCGAGGTGAACGCCCTGCTGCTCGCCGCCCTGTTCGCCCAGGGCATCGGCCTGGCCCTGGCGGCGGCGCCCATCATGGTCACGCTGTACCACTCGCTTCCGGCCACCAGCGTGCCGGCCGCGACCACGGCCAACGCGGTCTCACAGCAGCTCGGTGGTGCCGTGGGCACCACCGTCATCGCGCTGCTCCTGCAGCACTACGTCTACTCGGCCGACGGCGCGGCCGCGGACTTCGGCCCCGTGTTCTGGTGGGCCCTCGTCTTCGTGGCTGTCACCGCGATTCCCGCGCTGTTCCTCCCGCCTGGCACCTCCAAGCAGGCCTGAGCAGGCCTCGGCAGGCCCGAGCCTCCGGAACCCGCCCCACCACTCCGTTCAGGAAAGTACTCAGTCATGGCTATCACTTCGCTTGGCCTGGCCAAGGTCCGCAACATCGGGATCATGGCCCACATCGACGCGGGCAAGACAACGACCACCGAGCGGATCCTGTTCTATACCGGTGTCTCGTACAAGATCGGTGAGGTCCACGACGGCGCTGCCACGATGGACTGGATGGAGCAGGAGCAGGAGCGTGGCATCACGATCACGTCCGCCGCGACGACCTGCCACTGGCCGCTCGAGGGCGTCGATCACACCATCAACATCATCGACACCCCGGGCCATGTCGACTTCACCGTCGAGGTCGAGCGCAACCTCCGGGTGCTTGACGGTGCCGTGACGGTGTTCGACGGCGTCGCAGGTGTCGAGCCGCAGTCCGAGACCGTCTGGCGTCAGGCGGACCGCTACGGCGTGCCGCGGATCTGCTTCGTCAACAAGCTGGACCGCACCGGCGCCGAGTTCCACCGCTGTGTCGCCATGATCACCGACCGTCTCGGTGCGACTCCGCTGGTCATGCAGCTGCCCATCGGGGCGGAGGCTGACTTCAAGGGTGTCGTCGACCTGGTGACGATGAAGGCGTACGTCTGGTCGGCCGAGGCCGCCAAGGGCGAGGCGTACGACACCATCGAGATCCCGGCCACGCACACCGAGGCCGCCGACGAGTGGCGCGGCAAGCTGCTCGAGGCCGTCGCGGAGAACGACGAAGAGATCATGGAGCTGTACCTGGAGGGCCAGGAGCCTTCCGTGGAGCAGCTGTACGCCGCGATCCGTAGTATCACCATCGCGTCGGGCAAGTCCTCGGACACCACGGTCACCCCGGTGTTCTGCGGTACCGCGTTCAAGAACAAGGGTGTTCAGCCCCTGCTCGACGCGGTCGTGCGCTATCTGCCGTCCCCGTTGGACGTCGAGGCCATCGAGGGCCACGCGGTGAACGACCCCGAGGAGGTCGTGCGGCGCAAGCCCGCCGACGAGGAGCCGCTCTCGGCGCTCGCCTTCAAGATCGCCAGCGATCCACACCTGGGCAAGCTCACCTTCATCCGGGTCTACTCCGGCCGCCTGGACGCCGGCACCGCGGTGCTGAACTCCGTGAAGGGCAAGCGGGAACGGATCGGCAAGATCTACCGGATGCACGCCAACAAGCGCACCGAGATCGACTCGGTGGGCGCCGGTGACATCGTCGCCGTCATGGGCCTGAAGCAGACCACCACCGGTGAGACGCTGTGTGACGACAAGAGCCCGCTGATCCTGGAGTCCATGGACTTCCCGGCCCCGGTCATCGAGGTGGCGATCGAGCCCAAGTCCAAGGGTGACCAGGAGAAGCTGGGCGTCGCCATCCAGCGCCTGGCCGAGGAAGACCCGTCCTTCCGCGTCAAGACCGACGAGGAGACCGGCCAGACCATCATCGCCGGTATGGGCGAACTCCACCTCGACATCCTCGTCGACCGCATGAAGCGCGAGTTCAAGGTCGAGGCGAACGTCGGCAAGCCGCAGGTCGCCTACCGCGAGACTCTGCGCAAGACGGTCGCGAAGCACGACTTCACGCACAAGAAGCAGACGGGTGGCTCCGGCCAGTTCGCAAAGGTGCAGATCGCACTCGAACCCCTCGACGGCGACGGCTACGAGTTCGAGAACAAGGTCACCGGGGGCCGTGTACCGCGCGAGTACATCCCGTCCGTGGACGCCGGCTGTCAGGAGGCCATGGACTTCGGTGTGCTCGCCGGCTACCCCCTCACGGGTGTCCGCGTGGTCCTCCTCGACGGCGCCTACCACGAGGTCGACTCCTCCGAGATGGCCTTCAAGATCGCCGGTTCGATGGCCTTCAAGGAGGCCGCGCGCCTGGCCTCTCCCGCCCTGCTCGAACCGATGATGAAGGTCGAGGTGACGACGCCCGAGGACTACATGGGCGATGTCATCGGGGACATCAACTCCCGCCGCGGCCAGATCCAGTCCATGGAGGACCGCCACGGCGCCAAGCTCGTCACAGGGCTGGTGCCGTTGTCGGAGATGTTCGGCTACGTCGGGGACCTCCGCAGCAAGACCTCGGGCCGGGCGAACTACTCGATGCAGTTCGACAGCTACGCCGAGGTTCCCCGGAACGTCGCCGAGGAGATCATCGCGAAGACCAAGGGCGAGTAGCCCGCCCCGGAACCCCGAACGCCGTGGCGGGAGGCCCTTCAAGGAGCCTCCCGCCACGGCGTTCGTTCGTTCCCGCTATCAGCTGCTCCGCACCGCGGCCGACCGCGCGTCGAGGCGCAGGCTTTCCGCGTAGTCGGGGAGGATGCCCAGCTCCTTCGCCTCGGCCAGTGTCGGGGCTGCACGGTCACGGTCCGACAGGACGAGGTCCAGGTCCTCTGGGTAGGGCAGGGCGATTTCGGGGTCCAGCGGGTGGATGGCGTACTCCCGCTGCGGTTCGTAGCCGGTGGAGAGCAGGTAGGAGATGGTGGTGTCGTCCTCGAGGGCGACGAACAGGTGCCCGACGCCGATCGGGATATGGACCGACCGGCAGTTCTGCGGATCGAGCTCCACCGAGTCCCACATGCCGAAGGTCGGGGAGCCCACCCGGGTGTCGATGATGTAGTCGACGGCCTTCCCGCGCGAGCAGTAGGCGTACTTCCCCATACCGGGCGGAACGGCAGTGAAGTGGATACCGCGGACGACGCCCCGCTTGGAGACGCTGTAACTGGACTGCACCACCGGGTAGAGCGGGCGTCCCACGGCCTCGGTGAACACGTCCTCCTGGTAGGGCGACAGGAAGACGCCGCGGGCGTCCCCGAACACCTGGGGGGTGAACTCGTAGGCCCCTTCGATCTTCAGCTGGCGTACCTGCACCGGTTCTCCTCATGTAGTGACACGTGCCGTCCCGGGGGCGGCACTCAGAACGGTCCCTGGAAGCCGGCGGACACATCGGCCAACTGCGGCAGCGCAGCGTCCCTCTCGCCGCACACCTCCAGGCAGGCGGACACGATGCTGCTCGCGCCAGGGTGGAAGGCCTCCTCCAGCGGACGCGACACGGGCGCCGGGCAGTCCGGCAGGGACACACGCCGTACCGGTGCGCGCAGTACGTGCGGTACGTGCTCGGCGACCACCGCGGCCACCTCGGCGGTGAAGCCGTACCGTGCCCAGCTGGTGTCGGCGACGACGAGCCGTCCGGTCTTCGCGACGGACTCGCAGATGATGCCCTCGTCCAGCGGCCGCAGACTGCGTACGTCCACCACCTCGACGCTGATGCCCCGCTGGGCGAGCTGCTCGGCCGCGCGCTCCGCCTCGTGCACCATCAACGACGCCGCGACAACGGTGACATCGCTGCCTGTGCGGGCGATGCGACCGATGCCGAACGGGGTCGGTATCGGCTCTTCGGGCACCTCGCCGGTGAGCTGGTACAGGTTGCGGTTCTCGATCAGTACGACGGGTGTGTCACCGGTCAGGGCCTGCACCAGCATGCCCTTGGCGTCGGCCGGGGTGGCGGGCGTCGCCACGTGAAGCCCCGCGTAGTGCGCGAACGTCGCGTGCGGGCTCTGGGAGTGGGTGGAACCCTGCCCCCAGCCCCGTCCGACGACACCGCGGGTCACCACCGGGACGCCGCCCTTGTCACCGCCGTAGGTATAGCGCCACTTGGCGGCCATGTTCACGATCGGGTCCATGGCGAGGAACATGAAGTCCGCGCGGACGTGCACCACGAGGGGGCGCTGCCCCGCGGCGGCGGCTCCGATGGCGAAGCCGGCCGTGGCGTTCTCCGCGTTGGGCATGTCGATCACCCGGCCCGGGCCGAACCGGTCGAAGGCCTCCTTCGTGGTGCCGAAACTGCCGCTCACGTCGTCGACGCCCTCGCCGGCGACGAAGATCCGCTCATCGCGTTCCATGCACTGCACGGTGGCTTCGCTGATGGCCTGCCAGTAGGTCAGGGTGCGCATATCCGGTCTCCTCTTCCCTGGGATGTGCGGTGGTCAGTGGGTCTCGGGCAGATACGCGCCGTCGAGCAGACGGGCGGTGTCCGGGAACGGCAGCGCCTTGGCGCGGTCGACCGCCGCGTGGGTCTCCTGCTGGAACTCGGTGCTCCAGGTGGCCACGGCCGCGTCGATGTCCGGTTCATCCGCGCGCAGCGCGTCCGTGGCCCGCACGATCGGGCAGCCCGCCATCCAGGACTCGATCTCCTCCTTGGACCGGTACCCGTGGTCGTGGTCCAGCCCGGGCCCCACGTGGGCGCGCCACCGGTACGTCGCCAGTTCGAGCAGGACCGGTCCTTCGCCCCGGCGGGCGTGCTCCACCGCGTCCCGCGCGGCGGCCTGGACGGCGAACACGTCGTTGCCGTCGACGGACAGGGCCCGCACTCCGGCTGCCTCGGCACGCCCGTGCACCGAGGTGCCCTCGGCATGCCGGACACTCAGCGGCGAGGAGATCGAGTACAGGTTGTTCTCACAGACGAAGACCACCGGAATCCGGTGCACCGCCGCGAAGTTCAGGGACTCGGCGAACACGCCCTCGTCGGCCGCCCCTTCACCGAAGAAGGTGAGCGCGACCCGCTCCTCACCGGCGCGGGCGAACGTCCAGCCGCTGCCGACGGCCACGGAGATCATCTCGCCGAGGATGGCGGCCGAGCCTGCGAAGCCCACCGACTGGTCCATCACGTGCATCGAGCCGCCCCGTCCGTGGGCGCAGCCGTCCTCCTTGCCGTAGAGCTCGGCCACCAGCGCTTCGAGGTCGCCGCCCTTTGCGAGGTAGGGCGCGTGCGAGCGGTGCCCCGAGTACACCCAGTCCTCGGTGGTGGTGGCCGAGCACACCCCCACCGCGGTCGCCTCCTGTCCGATGGAGAAGTGCGTGGGGGTACGCATCTCCTGCTCGTCGCGGTAGTAGTCGGCGAGGATCTCCTCCGCCGTGCGGATGCGCACCATGTCCCGGATCAGCCGGGCGCGGGCAGACACCATCTGCGAGTCCTTTCGGTGTGTTTCTGTCACTGCGGCCCGGCCAGCAGGCTCCGCAGGCAGGCGACGAGGCTGCGGGCTTCCACGTTGAGGTAGTAGCTGTGGCGCAGCAGGTCCGTGAGTTGCCGCAGGGTCACCCAGCGGAAGCCGGGGTGGTCGCCGGCCTCGCTGTCGTCCGCTTCGACGACCAGGTAGCGGTTGCGGGTGTGGTAGAAGCGGCCGCCTTCTTCGGAGAGGGTGGTGTCGAATCGGATGCGCCGGGGGTCGGCGTCGAGCACCTCGTCGAGGAAGGGCGGCCGGGCTTCGGCCGGCAGGACGGCGTAGTTCGTCGGGGTGCACTGCACCGTCGGGGCCAGCTCGATGACGTCGTTGTGGCCCGGTTCGGCCTTGGCTTGTACCAGGACGTGCAGGACGCCGTTGATCCGGCTGGTCAGGAAGGCGATCAGGCCGGTCCGTCCGGCGGCGATCAGGGGCTGGGTCCACTGGTCCACCTCGCGGCCCCTTGCGCGGACCCGTACGCCCATGACGTCGAAGAAGAGCCCGCTCTCGTGGCTGATCCGGCCGTCCGCCGCACGCCATCCGGTGACCTGGTTCAACGGCACCTGGCGGACCAGCAGTTCCGTGGTGCTGCGTGTCTCGGTGATCCAGTTCAGGATCTCGGCCGTGGTGTGCCGGCCGTCGTCGGCGCCGATCTCGCAGGACCTGAGCAGCGCGGTCTGGAACGCGTCCGGGGACGAGGCCGCGGCTTGAGCGACACCGGGGCCGGTGAAGGGCAGACAGGACAGAACGGCGCGGGAGTCCATGTTCACCATGTCGTCCAGGGCGAGCAGTTCGTGGACCTGACCCAGCGTCAGCCACCGGAACCCATTTCGCACTTCGACCGGTTCGCGGACCTCGACGATCATGTTGCGGTTGCGTTTCCGGTAGAACCAGGCGCCCTGTTCGGACTGGCGTACGTCGGCGATGACCGTGTGCTGTGCGGCGTTGCGGAAGTACTCGACGTAGGGGACCGGGCGGCCGCGGTGGGCGCCAGTGTAGTTGCTGCGGGTGGCCTGCACCGTGGGCGACAGCTGGAGCCCGTTGTGGTTGCCCGGTTCCACCTTCGCCTGCATCAGGAAGTGCGCGACGCCATCGAACTCGGACATCAGGATGCCGAGGATGCCGGTCTCCGGCTGGTTGATGACCGGTTGGCTCCACCCGGGAACTGCGGCGCCGGGCCGCTCGACCGACACGCCCCCGACGGAGAAGAAGCGCCCGCTGTCGTGCACGAGGTTGCCGGTACCCGGCTCGCGGTGCCAGCCGGTCAGCTCGTCGAGCGGGACGGGCTCCACCTCGGTCGAGGATCGTTCGGCACACGCGGCGAACCACTGGTGGTAGTCGGAAAGCGCCGTCACACCGTCGGTGCGGGCCGCGGCGGAACGGGCCAGGCGCCGGCTCAACAGGTCTTCCGCGTACGCCGTCAGGGCAGGTGCGGACGTGGCTGCGTAGGCCGTCATCAGGCCGCCTCCGCCTGCTTGTCCACTAGGCGTTCCAGAGTCGCGACCACGGCGGCGGGGGAGGGCTGGGCCAGCAGTTCGTCCCGCATCCTGGCGGCGCCCGCGGCGAAGCGGGGCTCGTCCAGGAGCCGGGCGACGTGGTCGCGGACGGCGTCGGCGGTCGCGCTGTTGGCGGGCAGGGCCAGCCCTGCCTCCAGCTCCTCCTGCCGCCGGGCGATCATCAGGGTGTCGTAGCCGTGGCCCAGCACCAGTTGGGGCACGCCGTGGTGGACGGCGGTCAGACGGGAGCCGATGCCGCCGTGGTGCACGATGGCCGCGCAGGTGGGCAGCAGGTCGTGGAGCGGTACGAAGTCCACCAGGCGGACGTTGTCGGGGAGTTGGTCGAGCCCAGCCGCGTCGTCGGCGCTCAGGGTGGCGACGACCTCCACATCCAGGTCGGCCAGTCCGGCGAGAATGTCGCCGACCGTGGTCGTCGTGTTCTCGATCTCGTTGGAGAGGCCCAGAGTGAGGCACACCCGCCTGCGCTCGGCCGGTTTCCGCAGCCAGTCCGGCACCACAGCGGGGCCGTTGTAGGGGATGTAGCGCAGGCTTTCAACGGGGCCCGCGGAGTCCAGCCGGGTGCTGGGTACCGATGTGTCGATGGTGAAACTGCCGGTGCGCAGCCGCTCGGTCCATGTGCCGCCGAGCCGGCGCATGGTCTCCTCCAGCCACTCGCGTGTGGGGTCCTCGCGGTGCGCCGCGGGCTGCTCGTCGTGGCGGCGCAGGAACTCCTCGCGGGCCCGGCCGATGAAGTCCAGGCCGTACACGAACCGGGCGTGCGGTACGCCGATGAGTTCGGCGGCCACGGCACCGGCGACGGTGAGCTGCTCCCAGACGACGAGGTCGGGCTGCCAGTGGCGGGCGTAGGCGACCAGCTCGTCGATCACCGGGTCGTTGTTGATCCCGGCGTACAGAGCGGAGACGAGGACCTTCTCCAGGCCCAGCAGCCCCTCCCAGCTCCAGGCCGCGGCGTCGGTCATCGGCCAGTCGAAGGTGCCCAGGAAGTCGGATGCGCCGTTGCTCATCAACTGTCCGTACAGCTCGGGCTCGTAGGTGTCGTTGCGGTACCAGCCGGGCTCGCCGACCGGCACGGCGGTCATGCCGCTTCCGGTGGTGGTCTCTGTCAGGTCGGGGTGCCCCGTGACGCGCACCTCGTGCCCGGCCGCGCGCAGTGCCCAGGCGAGGGGCAGCATCGGGTGGAAGTGCGTCGGGTGGGGCATGCTGGCGAACAGAATCTTCATGTGGTGTTCTTCCTGGCTCAGACCGTGGCCACGGGGCAGGCGACCAACGACGGGGACACCGGGGCGGCGGCGCGGCGGACGAGCGGCTCGGTGGTGACCGGGCGAGGGCGGAGAGCGGCGAGGGCGCGCAGTCCTTCTTGGGCGCAGGCCACGGCGAAGGGCAGCACCGAGGACCGGGCCGTGCCGGGCACGAGGACGGTGCCCTGCTGCTCCAGGGGACGGTCCGGGTCGAATCGGTCGGGGTCGGGGAACACCTCGGGGTCTCGGTGGGCGGCGCCCAGGACCGCCACCACGCGCTCACCGGCCGCGATGCGCTGCCCGCCCAGCTCACAGGGGGCGTCGGCGGTGGCAACGTGCAGTTGGAGGGGAGAGGCCAGGCGCAGGGTCTCCCGCACCACCCGCTCGGCGTGGCTCGGCTGCGCTGCCAGCCGGTCCCACAGTTCGGCGGCGCCGTGGCCGGTCGCGGCACCATGGGTGACGGCGTTGGTCAGCAGGTCCGTCGCCACCGGGATTCCGGCCACGGCGATGTCGAGTCCGGCCGGGACGAGGGCCCGCAGGGTCGTCAGGCCGTCAGCGATCTGCCGGGTGAGGGCCGGGCTCTGCGGATAGAACGGGGCGTCGAGTGCGCCCTGGGTCTGCAGGACGGCGGTATGCAGGGCGCGTTCCGCGGCCTCGTCGAGCCCGCAGGCCCGCGCCAGCGCCCCGACGGCCGCGTCGCGGGCGACGGCGACCAGGTCGGCTTCGTCGGACGTCCGATCCAGTGTGTGTTTCCACGAAGTCGCGGCGTATCGCGCCGCGGCTGCCGCGGCGTCGGGCCAGGAGACGTCGTCGTACGCGTCGAACAGGGGCCGGCCGCGCAACTCGGGTGTCGTCAGGGCGGCGTGCGCGACCGGATGCCGCGCGGCGACCCAGTCACCAGTGGTGCTGCGGGACAGCGGCTGTTCACGCAGAGCGCGCCATTGGTCTCGGGGGTCGATGTCGAGCCCCCGCAGCAGAGCTGCGTAGGGGTCGCCCTGCGCAGCTGCCAGCCATATGAGGCCCTGCTGCAGTTGCAGCCGACGCCCCAGACCTCGGTCTGTGTGTGACACGTTCGGAATCCTTCCTGTCCAGGGGGTAGGAGCGGCCCCTGGCCGCTTGCTGCAAAAACGCTTGGACGCAGGCCAGGGCTGTACGACCGACCGACGGGCCTCCGCCGGCGCGACACCGGCGTGGGCTCCGGCCGGAATGGCGCTCGCGTGAACCTTGTCCGGACCGGCTCCCGCATGCCCCGGAGGGCCGTCGGAGTCATGGGCGTGGAGCCAGTCCACGGCTTCCATCAGGCCGTCGGGGGAGAGCGAAGCGAGCAGCGCGTCGCGTGCGTCGGCTTCGGCACCGTCCGGGTGGTACAGGGCATGGCCCATCCACCGGGACACCTCCTGGACCCGCGCGGTGCGCTCCCGCCGCAGTGCGGCGAACCGCGTGAGACGCCCTGCGACGTCCGGGCGGATGGCGTGCAGGGATGAACTGTCCAGCGTCTCGCCGAGCACCACCGCGTCCTCCAGCGCCATACAGGCGCCCTGGGCGGCGTACTGCAGCATGGGGTGAGCGGCGTCTCCGGTGAGGCAGACCCGCCCGTCGGTCCAGGTGTCGGTCGGTGGACGGTCGCAGAGCACCCAGGTCCGCCAGTTCCGGCCGAGTTCGAGCAGGCGGCGGGCGTTCGGGTGCAGATCGGGGAAGCCCGCCAGCACCTCGTCCCGGCCGGTCGGGACACCGGCCACCGAGTCCCGGGCGCCGTCGTCGCGGGTGATCGCGAGGTTCAACTTGTCGCCGCCCGCGATCGGGTAGTGCACGAAGTGCCAGCCGGGACCCGCCCACAGATTCACGGAGTTCCAGCGCAGCGCGGACGGCACCTCCGCCATCGGTACGACCGTGCGGTGGATGGTGTGGCCCGAGACCTGCGGCGGGCCGTCGCCCACCATCTGGGCGCGCACTTTGGAGCGGATCCCGTCGGCGCCTATCAGGGCGTCGGCCTCGATGCTGTGGCCGCCGACGGTCAGGACGCGTACCGATTCGGGGGTGTTCAGGTAGCCGGTCACCGCTACGCCGGGGAGCAGAGCGACGAGGTCGTGGGCATGGCAGGCACGCAGCAGCGCCGTGTGCAGATCGCCGCGCTGGACCACGGAGTACGGGTTGCCGAACCGCCGTTGGTACGCGTCACCTAGCGGCAGCGAGGCCAGGGCCGCGCCGGAGCGGCCGTCCATGAGCCGCAGGGCGTCGACACGGACGGCACTGTCACGTACCGGTTCCTTGATGCCGAGCCGGTCCAGGGCGCGGAAGGCGTTGGGCGCCAGCTGGATACCCGCGCCGAGTTCGACGAAATCGGCGTTGCGTTCTAGGACTTGGGCGGTGTGGCCGGATCGGGCGACGGCCAGGGCGGCCGCCAGGCCGCCGATCCCGCCGCCCGCTATCGCGATGTTCAGCACTTCTCTACCTTGTGGTTGGCAGGGGCAGGTGTGGGGGTTCACGGTGGGCCGGCGGGGCAGGTGCGCGGTGCGGCGCCGCCGCGAGCAGGGCGGCGACCGTCTCCCCGAGCACGGCCGCCCCATCCCGGCTGAGCAGTGACTCCGGGTGGAACTGCAGAGAGGCGAAGCCGGGGCCGCGCAGGCCGTGTACCTGACCGGTGGCCGGGTCGCGGCTCACCTCGACGGTGCCGGAGACCGCGGGGGAGCCGATCGTGTCCTCGGCGCTGCTCAGGGCGAAGGTGTTGTAGAAGCCCACGAGGACAGGCCGCCCGAAAAGTTCGATCTTCTTCTGCACGCCCTGGTTGGGGCGTTCGCGGCGCACGATGTCAAGCCCGAGCAGGGTGCCGAGCACCTGGTGGCTGAGGCAGACGGCGAGGAAGGGTGTCGACGCGTCGAGGAGGTGCCGGATCGTCTCGCGCAGGGAGCGGATCCTGGCGTCGGTGATGTCACAGGGATCGCCCGGGCCCGGTCCCATGACCACGAGGTCGTACCCCGTCGTGGCGTACGGCGCGTTGAAGCGGCGCACGTCGACCTCGAACCCCAGCGAGCGCAGCAGATGGGCGATCATCGCGGTGAAGTTGTCCTCGGCGTCGACCACGAGTACGCGGCGGCCCTCGGGTATCCGCGTGAGCGGCGGATCGTCGTCGGCCGGGGACGAGCTCAGCCAGAATCGCGCGAGGCTCTCGTTGCGGTCTTCGAGGGCACCGCGGACCAAGGGGTGGTCGGCCAGCGTGAGGGCCACGGCCCGGCGGGCGGCCGTGGGTTCGGCGATGCCCAGCGCGCGCAGCACACCGCGCGCCTTGGCGTGAGTCTCGGCCACTTCGGAGTCGGGCTCGGAGTCGCGCACCAGGGTGGCGCCCACCGCCAGTTCGAGCCGGCCGCCGGTGATGGCCGCCGTCCGCAGCAGAATCGCCGAATCCAGGGACGTACCGCCGTTGATGTCACGGCTGACCAGCGCGGCGACTCCGCTGTAGTAGCCGCGGCCGCGGCGTTCGTACTCGCGGATCACCCGGCACGCGCTCTCCAGGGGGCTGCCGATGACCGTGGGCGCGAACATCGTCTCGCGGAGGATCTCGCGCACGTCGCGGGTGGTGCGGCCCTTGATGAGGTACTCGGTGTGCGCGAGGGTGGCCATCTCCTTCAGGTACGGGCCCACGACCCGGCCACCCTCGTCGCAGATCCGGGCCATCATCTTGAGTTCCTCGTCCACCACCATGTACAGCTCACCGGCCTCCTTGGGGTCGGCGAGGAACCGCATCACGTCGGCGAGTGCGGGGCCGTCGGGCGGGTAGCGCAGGGTGCCGCTGATGGGGTTCATCACGGCGGTCCCGTCGAAGAGGCTGACGTGCCGCTCGGGGGTGGCGCCGACGAAGGTGCGGTCCCCTGTGTGCACGACGAACGTCCAGTACGCGCCGCGCTCACCGCCGAGCAGCCGGCGGAACAGGCTCAGGGCCACCGCGGGGGACCAGTTGGTGATGTCGGCCGTGAAGGAGCGGCTGATGACGAAGTTGGCACCCGTACCGTTACCGATCTCGCGCTCCAGCACCCGGCGCACGATCGAGGCGTACTCGTCGTCGTCGACGTCGAAGCGCGCGTCCGACAGGTCGACCGGCACGTCGGGCAGCAGCGCCAGGGCCTCGTCCAGGGGATGGGCGGCCTGTTCGGCCACGGTCAGGGTCAGCAGCGGTGCGCCGTCGTCGTGGCAGACGAAGCCGCGCTCGGAGACCTGGCGGTAGGGCACCAGTACCAGCGTCTCGTGGTGTGGTCCGGGCGGCCCTTCGTGGGGTGCGGTGAGCGGTACGTCGGCCAGGCGGGCCACTTCGTCCACGTCTCCCAGCAGCAGCTCCACCCGGTCCCCGACCGCCTCGGGCCGGTACAGCAATGCGAAGGCGGGCGTGTCGGGTCCGAGCACGCGTCCCAGGAGGTCGGTGAACCGACAGTCTTCGGGCGCCATCGCGTCAGTCCTGCCTGATGAGTTCGGCGGTGCCCAGCTGGCTGAGCAGCGTGTCGGTGGGCACGACGACCGAGCACCGGGACGCGGCGTAGTCGAGTGCCATCCGGTGGTGGTTCGCGGAGAAGTCTGCGACCGCGTCCGCCACCAGGAAGGTCTCGATGTCATGGGTGAAGGCGTCGACAGCCGTCATCAGGCAGCCGACGTGGGCGTAGACACCGCAGATGATCAATTGGTCGCGGCCGTTGCGTCGCAGATGGTCCATCAGGTCGTTGCCGTGGAAGGCGCTGTAACGCCACTTGGTGAAGACCGCGTTCTCCGCGGCGGGCGCCACCTCGTCGATGATCGCGCGGTGTTCGGGCGTCGTCTGCATGCCCGGACCCCAGAAGTCCTTGAGCAGCCCGCGCTGGTCCTCGGTCATGTCTCCCGGCTGCGCGGTATAGGCGACCGGGATGTCCAGGGACCGGCACAGCTCCACCAGCTTGCGGGCGTTGCCGACCAGACTGAGCGCGGGCTCCTGGGCCGCGGGGAAGGGGGCCACGAAGTAGCGCTGCATGTCGTGCACGAGGAGCGCCGCGCGCCGGGGGTCGGGCCGCCACGAGGCCGTGTTGGCGGGCAGGGCGTCCTGGTGGGGCATGGGGTAGGGGGCGATGCCGGGTATGGCCATGAGGGGGTTCTCCTGGGGGTTCGAGGAGGATGTCCTGGGCCGGACAGGTCCTGGGTGGGCTGGGTAGGCCCCACGACAGGGCCTAGCGACCCAGGGCGGCGCCGCCGTCGACGTGGAGGTCGTGCATGGTGATGTGCGCGGCACGGTCGGAGAGCAGGAACGCGACGGCGTCCGCGATGTCGTCGGGGGTGGCGAACTTGCCGAGCGGAATGCCGCCCCGGTACTCCGACAGCACTCCGTTGAGAGAGTGGGCAGGCCCGGACTCGTCCTCCCACAGGGAGCGGAGCATGGACGTGTCGGTCGAGCCGGGGCACACGACGTTGCAGCGGATGCGGTGTTGCGCCAGCTCCAGGCCGAGGTTCTTCGTGAACGCGACAGCCGCGGCCTTCGAGGCGCTGTACGCGGCCATGTGGACCCGTGGAACGACGGCGGCGTTGGAGGCCACGGTGACGATGGAGCCCCGGTGCTGGCGCTGCGCCATGCGGCGGGCGACGGCGGTGGAGACCCGGAACACACCGGCGGTGTTGACCGCGAAGGTCTGTTCCCAGTCCTCCTCGGTGAGCGACAGCACTGGCGCGGCGCGCAGGACGCCCGCGGTGTTGACGAGCTGGTCGATCGGGCCCAGCCGCTCTTCCACGGTGGCGATCACGGCCTCCACCCGGGCGGCGGAGGTGACATCCGCGGGAAAGCCGGCCACGGACAGGCCCTTGTCCCTGGCGGTTCGCTCCAGTTCTTCGAGGGCCACCGCGTCGAGGTCGACCGCGGCGACCGAGGCACCGGCCTCGGCGAGCGCGTACACGACCGCCTGCCCGATGCCTCCAGTGGCCCCCGTCACCAGCGCGACCTTGCCCGCGTGCTCCGTGCCGGGGCGCTCCCTGCGGGTGTGCTCCTTGCCCTTCAACGTTGTTTCTCCTTAGGTCGCTTCAGATCGAGTCACTACAGATCGAGGCACCGCAGATCGGCCGTGGATCAGGCGTGCCAGGCGAGTGCGAGGTGGCGGGCCTGCGCCAGATTGAGCCGGGGGTCGCACAGCGTGGTGTAGGGGGCGCCCGGCACGTCGTCGGGGGCCCAGACGCACTCGGCGACCAGCTGGGCGGTCGCCTCCAGATGCAGGCCGCCCGCGACACCGCGCTCGGCGAGCACCACGTCTTGGAAGGCCTCGACCTCGTCGATGAGCGCGGCCACGATCCGTGTCTTGCGTCCGTCCGCCGCGCGCACGGTGTTGCCGTGCATGGGGTCGCACAGCCAGATCACCGGGTGCCCCGCCTCGCGGACCGCCCGCACCAGCCGCGGCAGCCTGTCGCGGACATGGGCGGTGCCCATCCGGGTGACGAGGGCCAGTCGGCCGGGGCTGCGGCCGGGATCCAACGCGGCACACAGCGCCAGCAGTTCGTCGGCCGTCACGGTGGGGCCGACCTTGCAGGCCACGGGGTTGACGACCTGGGACAGCAGATGGACGTGGGCGCCGTCCAGCTGCCGGGTGCGCTCCCCGATCCACGGCAGGTGGGTGGAGGCCAGCAGCAGCCCGCCGTCGTCCAGCCTGCGCAGCAGCGGCCGTTCGTAGTCGAGCAGCAGCGCCTCGTGGCTGGTCCACACGGCCGACCTGGCGTCCGCCGCCGGGCCGCGGCCCTGTGCGGCCACGGCCGACTGGACGGTGCGGGACAGGTCGTAGCCCGTCAGCAGCCGCCGGGGGTCGGGCTCCCGCGCGACCGGCTCGGCCTCGGGTGCGTTCACCATGGGGCCCCGGTAGGCGGGGAGTTCGAGGCCCCCGACCCGGTCGACGGGCTGGGAGCGGGGCTTGGCGAACTGGCCGGCCAACCGCCCGATCCGCAGCACCTCGCGCCCGGTGCCGTCCCGCATCACCCCGGCGAGTTCGTCGAGCAGGCGCACGGTGCGCCGGACGCCGGGCGCGGTGCACTCGGCCGGGTCCTCGGCGCAGTCGCCCGCCTGAAGGATCCGCCGGTCTCCGGTGACCACCTCGCCGAGGAGCTCCCGCAGCCGGGCCGTGTCCTCGGCGGTGACGAGGCCGGGGCGGTCGCGCAGGATCGCGCGGACCCGGGCCAGCAGCCATCGGTCACGCCAGACGGGCTGCTGCTCCGCGGCCAGGGGTGGGGGGACCTCTTCCACGTTCGCGGCGTGGACTGTGGCCGTATCTCGCCCCACGTAGCTCCCCCTTTTTGGATATAGCAGAACGTTCGATTCGGTGATCGAAATTCGGGCGTCGAATTAAGTCGTGGCCGAATTCGCGACGGGGCACTTTCGGCAATGCGGCACGCAATGGATCTGCAAGATATGCAGATGTCGCGGACTTCGTCAAGCGATCATTGTCGCGCTTGGAATGCCTGCTGAGCCCCGTTTTTGATGCGGTTGCGCGCATCTTTTAAAGCGTGTGCGGTTACATGCACTGCTTTGCTTTTGCTTGACTCGCCTTTCGGTAGGTTAAGGCTTTACAGTCGCCACCTAAGAGGATTAGGTTGACGCCGCCCTGCCGTATTGGCGGTCCGTTTTAACGTTCCAGTTCCAGGGGGAGTACATGCAGAAGGGCACGCACCTGCTCGTCACCGGGGGCGCGGGTTTCATCGGCTCCCACTATGTCCGTACGCTGCTGCGTCGCGCGGACGCGGACGTGCGCACGGTCACGGTCCTGGACAAGCTCACCTACGCGGGCAACCTCGCCAATCTGGCCGACCTGGCCGACGACGACCGGCTGCGCTTCAGGCAGGGCGACATCTGCGACCCCGGTGTCCTCGACGCACTGCTGCCCGGCGTCGACACGGTGGTGCACTTCGCCGCCGAGTCCCATGTCGACCGCTCAATCGAGGACAGCGGCGCATTCCTGCGCACCAACGTCCTCGGCACCCAGAGCCTGCTGGACGCCTCGCTCCGGCACGGCGTACGCACATTCGTGCACATCTCCACGGACGAGGTGTACGGGTCGATCGAGCACGGGTCCTGGGACGAGAGCTGCCCCCTGCGGCCGAACTCCCCCTACTCCGCTTCGAAGGCCTCAGCCGACCTCCTGGCGCTGGCTTGCCACCGCACCCACGGTCTCGATGTCCGCATCACCCGCTGCTCGAACAACTACGGCCCGATGCAGCACCCGGAGAAGGTCATCCCCCTCTTCGTCACCCGCCTCGTCGACGGGCTGTCTGTGCCGCTGTACGGCGATGGCAGCAACGTCCGCGACTGGCTGCACGTCGAGGACCACTGCCGCGGCATCGAACTGGTGCGGCGTGCGGGCCGCCCCGGAGAGGTCTACAACATCGGCGGCGGTACGGAACTCACCAACCGGCAGCTGACCGAACGGCTGCTCGTGGCCACCGGCGCCGACTGGTCGTCCGTGCGCCCGGTGCCCGACCGCAAGGGCCACGACCTGCGCTACTCGGTCGACTGCCGCAAGGCGCGGGAGGAACTCGGCTACCAGCCGCTGCACGACCTGGACTCCGGACTGGCCGCCACCGTGGGCTGGTACCGGGATACCCCCGACTGGTGGCGCCCGCTCGGCACCGCCCCGCTGCCTCGCACCGCTCCATCCGTCGCCCTGACCGGAACCGTCCACTGACCGCTGATCGCCCCTAGGCAAGGAAACCCATCGCGATGCGCGGAATACTGCTCGCCGGCGGCTCTGGCACCCGGCTGCTGCCGCTGACCACCATCAACTCCAAGCAGCTGCTGCCCGTCTATGACAAGCCGCTGGTGTACTACCCCCTGTCGGTGCTGATGCTCGCCGGGATGCGGGAAATCCTCGTCATCACCAACAGCCTCCACATCGACTCCTTCCGTTCCCTGCTGGGCGACGGCAGCCACCTCGGCCTCGACCTGCAGTACGCCGTCCAGGACGAGCCGCGGGGAATCGCCGAAGCCCTGCTGATCGGAAGGGAGTTCGCCGGTGACGAGGACGTCTGCCTGATCCTGGGCGACAACATCTTCTACGGGCAGGGCCTGCCCGCCACGCTGCACAAGGCCACGGAGACCGTCGACGGCTGCACGGTCTTCGGCTACCCGGTCTCCGACCCCGAGCGCTTCGGCGTCGCCGTGCTCGACGGGGACGGTGAGCTCGTCGACATCGTGGAGAAGCCGGCCGCTCCGCCGTCCAACATCGCCGTCACCGGGCTGTACATGTACAGCAATGACGCCCTGGCCTACGCCGAGAAGATCTCGCCGTCCGCCCGAGGCGAGCTCGAGATCTCCGACGTCAACCGGCTGCTCGTCCAGGAGGGCCGCGGCCGGATCGTCCAACTCGGCCGCGGCAACGCCTGGATTGACGCCGGCACCCACGACAGCCTGCTGGAGGCCAGTCAGTACGTGCAGGTCCTGCAGAAGCGGCAGGGCATGCAGATCGCTTGCCTGGAGGAGACCGCGTTCCGCATGGGCTACATCGGCATGGGCCAGCTCAGTGAACTCTCCGAGCGGCTCTCTACCGGGTCGATGTACGGCAGGCACGTCAGATCTCTGGTCCAGGCCTGATCCCACGCACCTCGCCACCGGACGCCCGAACTCCCGACAGGACGCCCGAAGGAACGGGCCATCGACACAGGAGACATCTATGGAGAGCGCTGCTGGTGCTCTGCGCAACCACCGTCTGGATTCGCTCACCGGAGCGCGCTTCGTCGCCGCGGGCCTTGTGTTTCTGTGCCACATCGCGACCGGAGGCCTCTTCGCCGCCGGGTCGGGCGCGGCCGACGGACTGATGACGGCGACCAAGACCGCCGGGACCATCGGCGTCTCGTTCTTCTTCGTCCTCAGCGGCTTCGTGCTGACATGGTCGGCCCGCCCGGGCGAGACCTACGGCAGCATGCTGCGGCGCCGCCTGGTGAAGATCCTTCCCAATCACGTGGTGACCTTTGCCCTGGCGATGGTCGTGTACGCCGCGGCCGCCACCCCGCTCGGTACGGCCGTGCTCAACCTGCTGCTGCTCCAGTCCTGGTCGTCCGACCCGGCGGTTTTCCTGAGCGTCAACGGCGCGAGCTGGTCGCTCTCCTGTGAGCTGCTCTTTTACGCGCTGTTCCCGGTGCTGCTGCCGCTGATCGGCCGGATCCGCGCCGCTCGGCTGTGGTGGTGGGCGGCGGGTGTCGCCGCAGCGGTCATGGTGCTCCCCCTCGTGGCGTCGGTCCTGCTGCCGCAGTCCCCTGCATTCCCGGCGGTGGGCTCGTGGCTCGACGGCGTGTCCATCGAGCGCCTGTGGTTCGTGTACGTCTTCCCGCTGACCCGGCTGCTGGAGTTCGTACTCGGCATGCTGATGGCGCGCGTCGTGCTCAGCGGGCGGTGGATCGGCCTGAGCTCCGCCTGGGCCGCGCTGCTGACTACCGTCGCGTACGTCGTGGGGATCTACACGCCCATGCTGTTCACCGTCGCCGCCGTCACCGTTGTTCCGCTGGCGCTGTTCACCGCCGCGCTGGCGGCCACCGACGCGGGCGGCGGCCGTACGGTCCTCGCGGGACCGGTGACGCGTCGCCTCGGTGAGGCGTCGTTCGCGTTCTACCTCGTCCACGGCATCGTCCTGGCCTACGCGGGGGAACAGGTGGCGGGTGCGGGCCGGGCGCTGACGACGCTGGAGAGCGTGTTCGTCTCGCTGCTCGCCCTCGCGGTGAGCCTGGGTCTCGCCCTGGCCATGTACCACTGGATCGAGACGCCCGCGATGCGCCACTGGGGCCGCTCCTGGCGCCGGGCAGCCGCCGCACCGTCCGATTCCGCGGCGGTACCCAAGCCGTCGCCGGGCCGCGCGGACGAGAGCGCATCGCCCCGCGCCTGACCTGGGTTGGGCCGCACTGTTCTTCGATGCCCTACCCCCCTTCCGCTCCGACATCGAGTGAGGTCTCTTCCTTGCGTATCCTTTTTGTCACGGGCGGCAGCCCGGCCACCGCCTACGCACTCACCCCGCTGGCGACGTCCGCCCGCAACGCCGGCCACGAGGTCCTCGTCGCCTCCAACAAGGAGACGATGGAGGCGATCGCTGGAGCCGGGCTCCCCGGCGTCTGCGTGTCCGACGTCCCGATCCGGCACCTCATCACCACCGACCGTGCGGGCGATCTCGTCCCGAAGTCCGACGACCCGGACGTGCAGATGCGGTCCATCGGCCACGCTTTTGGCCGGATGGCGGCGCTCTACCAGGAGCCCCTGTACGAACTGGCCCGGTCCTGGCGCCCCGATGTGGTCGTCGGCGGCACTCTCACCTACTCGGCCGCGGTCCTCGCCGCCCGCATCGGCGTGCCCTACGTACGGCAGTCCTGGGACTCCGGCGAGCCGCAGGTCGTCGACGTAGCCGCCGAGATCGAGATGCGGCCGGAACTCGAGGCACTGGGCCTCGGCGGCATCCCCGACTCCGCCCTGTGGATCGACGTCTGCCCGCCGAGCGTCCGGGACCCCGAGGCCCCGCAGGGGACCTCCATGCTCTGGGTCCCCTGCAACCTGCAGCCGCAGCTTGAGCCGTGGATGTACACGAAGGGCTCCGCGCCCAGGGTCGCCATCACCGCCGGCACGAAGACCGCCCCCGGCTACTTCTTCGACTACCTGGTCCAACTCGTCGACAAGCTCCGGCATCTGGACGCCGAGCTCTTGGTCAGCGCACCGCCCGCGGTTGCCGGTGAACTCAGCGAGGCGACGGGTACGAAGGTCGGCTGGCTGCCCTTCGACACGGTGGCCCGCACCTGCGACCTGCTCGTCCACCACGCGGGCGGCGGCACGGCGCTGACCGGCATGGTCTATGGCATACCCCAGCTGCTCGTCCCCAACATGCCCAAGCTGGTGGCCCCTTCGGAGCGCCTCGCCGCCTACGGCGCGGCCCGCACGATCCTGCCGGGCGACGACACCCCGGACGCGGTGGCGACCGCGGCGGAGGACCTGCTGACGAAGGCGACCTACCGCGAGCGCGCCCGGTCGCTGGCGGACGAGGCCAACGCCATGCCCGCGCCCGCCGAGGTGCTGAACCTGATCGAGAAGCTGGTCTGACGCCGTGTTCTACCACGTGTGCTTCGTCGTACCGGACATCGAGCAGGCGATGAGTGACCTCACCGCGAGCGTCGGCGCCCAGTGGTCCGGCGTCCTGGAGGACTCCCTCGGGGAGTGGGACTACCGGCTCGCGTTCACCAGCGGCGGCCCGCCGTACATCGAACTCGTCCAGGGGCCCCCCGGCAGCCCCTGGGACTCCTCCCTGGGAGCCCGCTGCCACCACCTCGGCTACTGGACCGAGGACGTGACCCAGAGCTCCGCCCGGCTGTCCGACGCGGGCTTGACCCAGGAGTTCAGCGCCTGCCCGCTCGGGCGCCCGTACACCTACCACAAGGTGCGCAGCCTCGGCATCGACCTGGAAATGATGGACATCTCCCGGCAGCAGAAGTTCGTCGCGTCCTGGGACCCCGGGGCCCCGCGGATGCCCGCCTTCGACTCGGCATCCGACACATAACGCATCCGTCGCAGTGCCTGTTCATCCGTACGAATGGAGCAGAAACCGAATGCCCAGCGAGAATCCCGACGTACTGGTCGTCGGCGGCAGCACGGTGGGGCTGTGCACAGCCCTGTTCCTGTCCCGGGCCGGGATACGCACCCTGGCCGTCGAGCGGCGCCCGGCCCCGCCGACGCACCCGCGCGCCATGGGGATCGGCCCGCGCACCGTGGAGATCCTGCGCGCGGCCGGTCTCGCCGACGCGGTGGACGCCCAGTGCGTGGACATGACCGGCGACAACCTCCAGATGTTCACCACACCCACCCTCGCGGAGGCCGACCTGGACGTCCTGTCCCAGCAGGCACCGCCCCGCAGTGACGCCTTCGGCCGGCTGACGCCGCAGACCCTGCGCGGCACCTGCCCGCAGGGCCGCCTGGACCAGGTGGTCGTCGACGAGGCCCGGGCCGCGGGCGCGCGCATCGAGTTCGGTACCGAGCTCCTTGACTTCGTACAGGACGACGAGGGAGTCACCGCACAGGTCGCGGGCTCTGACGGGATCCGCGAGATCCGGGCCCGCTACCTGGTGGCCGCCGACGGCGCCCGCAGCGGCGTACGGGAGCGACTTGGCATCGCCACCAGCGGCCCCGGCGTGCTCGGCGACCCCCTGATCAGCGTGCTCTTCCATGCCGACCTGACGGAGCTGACGCACGGCCACACGTTCGTCATCTGCGACATCACCACCCCGAAGGCCTCCGGCGGGCTGCTGCCGGTCGACGGCAGGAGGGAGTGGATCTACCACTTCCGCTATTCGCCCGACTCCGGCCAGAAGGCCGAGGACTTCACACCGGAGAAGTGCGCCGCACGGATCCGGGAGGCCATCGGACCCGCCGCCGACGTGGAGCCCGACGTCGTGAGCATCCTGCCCTGGCAGGTACGCGGACTGATCGCCGACCGATTCCGCTCCGGCCGGGTGTTCCTCGCCGGGGACGCCGCCCATGTCATCCCGCCGGTCGGTGCCTTCGGCATGAACACGGGAGTGGCCGACGCCCACAACCTCGCGTGGAAACTCGCACACGTTCTGGACGGAAATGCGGGCGGCGCCCTCCTGGACACCTACGAGGCCGAGCGGATCCCGGTGGCCAGGACCGCGCTGGAGCAGTCGATGCTGCGGCTGGAGGATCCCTCCCTGCACTGGGCGTCCGGGCCGGAAGGCCGCGCGCGCAGGGCTCGGGCCGGGGCGCTCAACGCCCCGGTGGTCCACCTCGGCTACCGCTACGACTCCGCGGCCGTGCTCGACGCGCACCCCGGGCTGCCGTCCGGCGAGGACGTGGAGGCGGACCTGGACGGATCCCCCGGCTCCCGTCTCCCGCACCACTGGCTGCCCGGGGAACGCGACCGGGTCTCCACACTCGACCTGGTCGACCACCGGTTCACCCTCCTCACCGGCTCACGCGGGCAGGAGTGGCTCGACGCCCTCGGCAAGGTGGCGGCCCGTCTCGGCGTCCCGGTGGACGGACATCGCGTCGAGGACGGCGACGGCACGGCGAGCGAGACCGGTGCCCCCTGGACCACCCAGGTCGGCGTCGAGGACTCCGGGGCCCTGCTGGTGCGCCCCGACGGGTTCGTCGCATGGCGTGCCCAGAGCCTCGACGGTGCGCCCGAGCCCCGTCTGGAACAAGCCCTGGCCGCGCTCCTCGCCCGCCCGGAACAGCCTTCCTGAGGCGCACTCAACTCACCATTCGAAACTCAACTCACATGGCGTCGCGTTCGTTCTCCGTTCGCGACGAGGGGAGGGAACCGTGGCAGCGGACACCGCACCGCGTACCGCTCTGGTAACCGGCGGCAGCAGGGGAATCGGCCGGGCTGTCGTCGAACGGCTGGGCCGCTCGGGTGCCGTGGTGGCCATCCACTACGGACGCGACGCCGCCGCGGCGGACGAGGCCGTGGCCGCGGTTCGCGCCGCGGGCGGACAGGCCTTTTCGGTACGCGCCGACCTGACCGAGGAAGACGCCGTCGACGCGCTGGCCGCGGGCGTCGAGCAGGGCCTGGTCGAGCACACGGGCTCCCGTGGGCTCGACGTCCTGGTCAACAACGCGGGCGTCGGATGCCGCGCCGACATCACCACCCTGACCAGTGAGGACATCGACCGGGTATTCGCGATCAATGTGAAGGCCCCCGTGTTCGTCGTCCAGCGGCTCCTGCCGCTGCTGCGTGACGGGGGGCGGATCGTCAATGTCTCCTCCGTCGCCAACCGGATCGCCCACCCGCACGTGCTGGCCTACGCCATGAGCAAGGGCGCGCTTGAGGCGTTCAGCCGCTCACTGGCGGCGCAGCTCGGTCCCCGCGGTATCACGGTCAACACCGTCGCACCGGGCCTGATCGAGACGGACTTCCACCGCGCCCGGCTGCGCGCCCACCCCGAGGACGCCGCCGAGGCGGCGGCGCTCACCGCGTTTGGACGGCTGGGACAGCCAGAGGATGTGGCAGACGCCGTCGCCTTCCTCGCCTCGGAACAGGCGCGGTGGATCACCGGAGAGCGTGTGGAGACCACCGGGGGTGCCTATCTGTGAGATCCGCCACCCTCCGTTCTGTGAGGCCTGTCGCCCGCTGCTCCATGCGGCCGACCGCCCGCTGCGCCGCCCCGTTCGGGCCCGCTGCGAACCGCCGTTGTACGTCAGAAAGGTTTGGACTTGCTCCTCAACGACATCTACCTCACATCCCTCGGTGTACGTCTGGGCCGGCGGCTCGACCTCGAAGAGGCCGTGACCGACGGGCGTTACGCCTCCGCTGAGTACGTCGCCAACGCCCTCCTCGGGGTAACCGTGTCGGACGACGTGTTCGCCCCCGACCTGGCTGTGGCGGCGGCCCGCCTGGCCCTCGAACGCGCCGGGACCGATCTGGCCCCCGACGACGTACGGCTGCTGCTGCACGCCAGCGCGTACTTCCAGGGCCAGGACATGTGGACGCCGGCCTCCTACATCCAGCACCACACCATCGGTGGCAACGCCCCGGCCGTCGAGGTCGACCAGAAGTCGAACGGGGGCATGGCCGCGCTGTCGCTCGCGGCCGGTTTCCTGGCGGGCTGCGACGCCGCCGCCGCCGTCCTGGTCACCACCGGCGAGCGGTTCTGCCTCCCGGGGTTCGACCGATTCCGCACCGAGAGCGGCACGGTCATGGCCGACGGCGGCACGGCCCTCGTACTCGGTCGGACCCCCGGCTTCGCCCGGGTCGTTTCCTGCGTCCTCACATCGGACTCCTCGCTGGAGCACATGTACCGCGGCCGCGGGCTCAAGGACGCCCCGGCCTCCGGCGACAAGCCCCTCAACATGCGGGCCCGCAAGACGGACTTCATGCGCAAGAACCTCAACGACCTCGAGTCGATCTCCTTGCAGATCGCCGGGGGCATCGGTGACTGCATCCAGCAGGCCCTCGACGAGGCGAAGACCGACGTGGCCGACGTACGGCGATTCGTCATGCCTCACAACGGACAGACCGTGCGCTGGTGGAACATGCTCGCCGACATGGGCGTCGGACAGGAGCGCACCACCTGGGAGTTCGGGCGTCAGGTCAGCCACCTCGGATCCGGCGACCAGAACGCGGGGCTCGAGTACCTGCTGACCACTGGACAGCTGGAACCCGGGGACCGTGTGGTGCTCGCCGGTACCGGCTACGGCTTCAACTGGGGCGCCGCGGTGCTGGAGATCCTCCACATCCCCTCCTGGGCCACCGCGGAGGCCGACGAGGCACAGGCCGCGACGGCTCCCGTACCCCAGAAGTGAAGAGGAGCCCCGCCATGCCCTTTCCGCCCCTTGTACAGCCTGCGTCCGACCTTCCCGACAGCGAAGTCCGGCGCCACGCACACCAGTTGATCCTGTCCGGTCACGGCGCCCCGGGCCAGCGGCGGCTCGCCGCGGGCAGGGTGCTGGTCATCGGCGCCGACGAGATCGGAGCGCCGCTCATCGCCCATCTCGCCGACTCGGGCATCGGGTTCATCGGCATCTCCGACGGTTCACCCCTCAACCCTTGGGACCGCTATCTCGGCATTCCGGGCGAGGAACCGTCCGACCGGGCATCCGCCTGGGCCCATGCCCTGCGGCGCACCCACCCGTCCGTGCGGACGGTCGTCGAGGGCCGGTTCGACGTGACCTCGGCGCGGGAGCTGGTCGACGGCTACGACCTGGTGGTGTGCGCGGGCGAGGACCAGGCCCGGTGCCAACTCGTCGACGACGTCTGCGCGCAGGCCGGCATCCCCTTCGTGTGGGGCTCCATGGACGCCACCGGGGGCCGCGCCTCCGTCTTCTGGGACCGGCATGGGCCGGGCTTCCGGGACCTGTACCCCGAGCCCCCCGCCCCGTACTTCCGCGGTATGGCCGGGGCGCTGAAGGTGGTGGGGGCCTGGCTCGCCGTGACGCTGGCCACCGAGGCCGTCAAACTGCTCACCGGCGCGGGCGAGCCACTGGTCGGCCGCGTGATGAAGTACGACGCGATGGCCGCCACCTGCGTGACCGTGCCGCTGCGCCCGGACGCGCGCACCCAGCGCCCGGCCGAACTCACGGCCGCTGACCCCTTCTTCGGCCTGCTGTCACCGGAGGCGTCCGAGGCCGCGCGGGCGTCCACCGTCTCGGCGGAGGAGCTCAAGGCCCTGCTCGACCAGGGCGAGCCGGTCACCCTGGTCGACGTCCGTGAGCCGGACGAGTACGCCTTCGCCCACCTGCCCGGCTCGGTGCTCATCCCGCAGGGGGAGTTCCTGCGCGGTGACGCCGCCGACCGGCTGCCCAAGGACCGCAGGACCGTGTTGCTGTGCCGGGCAGGCATCCGCTCGGCGGAGGTGCTCGCGGTGGTCAAGAGGAGCGGCCACCCGGACGCGGTCCATCTGGGCGGCGGCATCCTTGCCTGGGCGGAGCGGATCGACACCGCCATGCCCTCCTACTGACCCGCCCCGCCCCAGAACGATTACTCTCCGTGCTGATTTCGGTGTCGGAGAGTCCCGCTGACACGGAACTCCCGTACACGCTCCGAATCCAGGAACCGGCATTCTCCATTCTCGGCCCCGGCGGTACATGAAGAATGCATTCGCATTCTATCGGCGTCTCCGATAACAGTTGTGTGCCCGCCTGCCCTGTGGCAGGCGGGCACGTATCGCAGCAGCCCTTTCAGCGCACCGGAACGCAGCGCCCCGCCTCGGTGCGATAGGTCCACCGCGCCCCCTCGCGGGCGAGCTGCGCGACCGCGGCCACCAGCCGGTCGAGGTGCTCGACGGGGGTGCCGGCGCCGAAGCTCGCCCGCACGGCGTTCACAGGCCGCTCGCCCGGCGCCAGCGGCTCCGGGGCGCCGCACTCGTCCGGCTGGTCGGGGGCGTTGCCGAGCAGGCCGCGGACCAGCGGATGGGCGCAGAACATGCCGTCACGAACCCCGATGCCGTGCTCGGCGGAGAGCGCCGAGGCCAGGTGCGAGCTGTTCCAGCCCTCGACCACGAAGCTGATGACACCGACCCGCGGAGCGGAATCGCCCAGCAGCGACAACACCTTGACCTGCGGAATTGCCGCCAGACCGGCCAGGGTCCGCTGCAGCAGCGCCTCCTCGCGCGCCATCAGCGAGTCGAAGCCCTCCGACTGGAGCGCGCGGCAGGCCGAGGCCAGCGCGTAGGCGCCGACGACGTTCGGCGACCCGGCCTCGTGCCGCGCGGGGCCCTGCTGCCACTCGACGGAGAACCCGTCGTCGCCGCGCACGACCCGCCTGCTTGCCCCGCCCCCGGCCAGATATGGCTCGGCTTCGCGCAGCCAGTCCGCGCGCCCGGCCAGCACACCCGCTCCGAAGGGCGCGTACATCTTGTGCCCGGAGAAGGCGACGTAGTCCACGCCCAGTTCGCTGATGACGACCGGTCGGTGCGGTACGAGCTGGGCGGCGTCCAGGACCACCCGCGCCCCGGCCGCGTGCGCGACCTCGCTGATCTCCGCGACCGGCCACAGCTCGCCCGTGACGTTGGAGGCACCGGTGACACAGACGAGGCCGGGCCGCTCCGGGTCGTGGCCGGCCAGCGCCTCGGCCACGATCTCGACCGCCTCGTGGCGGGTGCCAGGGGCCCTCAGCAGGGTGAACTCCGTATCACGCCACGGCAGCAGGGCGGCGTGGTGCTCCGTCTCGAAGACGTAGACCCTCGTCCCGGCGGGAAGTACCGACGCCATCATGTTGAGCGAGTCGGTGGCCGACCGGGTGAAGACGACCTCGTCGTCGCCACGACAGCCGAGAAACTCCCGCACGGTTTCCCGGCTCTGCTCGAACAGGTCGGTGGACAGTTGCGACAGATAGCCGGCGCCGCGGTGCACGCTGCCGTAGTACGGCGCATACGTGGCCACGTCGTTCCACACACTCCGCAGGATCGGGGAGCTGGCCGCGTAGTCGAGGGCGGCATAGGGCACTTCGCCCCCCGTGACGAGCGGCACCGTCACATCGGCGCCGAGCACGGGCAGCGGGTCACCGCATTCCACCTCGGTGGTCGGCAAGGACGGCTGAACAGACATGTCGCACTCCTGGTAGGTGAACTGAGCAGGGTTCCGGCGGCACCTGCGGGCCGGAACGGCCCGGGTGAGGCCCAGAGGGGAAAGCAGTACGAGAGGAAGCCACTGCCGGGAGTGGGGCTCACCAGAGAGGCAGGGCCCAACGACCGTGGAACGGGCGGGGCCTGGGATGCCTGGTTCTGGCAGAGCGTCCCGGTGGGCAGCGGGCGGAGATTGACCCTCGGCGGACGCGGCCGGGTGCGGCCACACGCGGTCAGAAGGGCAGCGGTAGCCGCTCGGTGTCCTCCAGCAGCTGATGCGTGCGCGCGGCCACGACACCGGCCTCGAAGCGGCTGCTCACTCCGAGCCGGCGCAGCAGCGCGGACACCATGCGACGCAGTGTGCGGGGAGAGACCCGCAGCTCACAGGCGATGTCGGGGTCCTGGCGGCCCTTCGCCCACAGCCTGAGGATCACCAACTGCTGCTCGCTCAGGGGGACCCTGCCCACACCGGCTGGGTCGCCGAGCGCCTTCGTCTCCCGGTGCGGTGTCTCCGCCGGCGGCTTGTACAGGTCGCGTGCGTCGTCCCAGCAGAACTCGAACATCCGGGCAAGGAGCTGTAGCAGAGCGGGCTGTCGCACCAGCAACGTCGTGTCCGGCGGGCAGACCAGTGCGGACGTCTCGTCCACCATGATCAGGCGAAACGGCAGCAGCGGCGCGACTCGGACGCGTACTCCGCGCCGCGCCAGCCGCTCCAGGTAGGAGACGGCCCGCTCACTGTGCAGCAGGGAACTCTGGTGGATCGTGCGGACTTCGATGCTGTTCTCGTGCCCGTACCGGTCCTCGCCCAGCCAGTCCGAGATCAGGTGACGGGCGACGACGGACGGCTGAATGACGCGGATCTGGTGTCGGGTCATCGCGGCCACGGAGTCCAGGAGGGCGCGTACCCGCCCCGGGTCGTCGATCTCCTCGACGCCCGTGACGGCCACGTCCTGAGTCCCGCGGTGGTGCAGGGCGAGGGCGGACAGCTGCAACTGCAGGGAGCGGGTGACCTCTCCGGCCTCCACCAATGCCCGCTGCTGCCTTCCCACCAGTTTCGACAGCGTTTCCAGAGAGGCGTTCTCTCCATTTATATTTGCCTGCAGGAGCACTTAATTAATCCTTTCCCCCGCATGTCCTTTTCCGGTCATGACCGTTGTCGGCCACTAAAGGGTCTACACGGTTCTGCTCTTATCTGGCAAGATCGGAACTGTTGTTGGCGAAAGTATTGATCCTGCTTTTCGGCATTACTGTACGTAGTTGCCGAGTGAGTGCGGCTCATCGCTCGGCGCCAACTCAGGTGTTCACGTCGAGCCCGCCTCGGCAGGAAGGAGAAGCGATACCGGTGAAGGACAAAGGCTCCGTCATGGACGACCGGCCCGCCGACCGCCTCGAGGGCGTCGCGGACACGGCCACCGGACCTCGTGCCCACGCCGTGGACGCGGAGCGGGACGCCCTGCGCTTCTGGCAGCAGATGGCGCTCGCCGCCGCTCCCGACGGCGCCCCCCGGCCCCAGCGGATATCCGTGCCCGCCGAACTGCGCGGTGCGCTTACCCTGTTCGAGGCGTCCGCCGAAGGGTCCCTCAACGGCGGCCCCTCCGTGCCGTCGGCCGGCGCCTTGTACCCGTACGAGCAATATGTGGTCACCGGCGGACCCGCGGGTCCGACGGTGTTCTCCGTGGACGTCACCCGGCGCAGCTGCCGTCTGCTGCACCGTGGCGAGCAGGTGGCCAAGGCGCTGGAGAGCGGTGGGCTTGCCCTCCCGGGGTCCGAAGCCTTCCTGGTGCTGATCGCGGTGCGCCCGTGGCTGTCCATACGCAAGTACGACGATCGGGGCTATCTCTACGCCCAGCTGGACGCCGCGCACCTGGGCACACACCTGCTGTGCCTGGCGGAGCGGAGCCACCGTCGGGCGGAGTGGCTGACCCGCGCGGCGACTGGGCCCCTCAGCGGCCTGCTGCGCCTCGGCGACAACCACGTCTTCCCGCACAGCGTTCTGCTGGCAGCCGACCCCGTCGTCAACTACGAGCGCTCCCTTGGCACGTGGACGTGTACGGACTGGCGGAGCGTGCCACCGGTACACCGTCTTGCGGACGGCTCCGAGGGACGATGTTGGCGGGGCTTGGTTCCCCACCTCCAGCAGCCCCCGGCCCAGTCCACCGCCCCTCGTCCCCGCCCCCTGCTGACCGGCCCGGACGGCGTGGACCCGGGTGTCCCCGCGCTCCACGCCGCGCTGGCGGACCTCACCGCCTGGCGGCGCTCGGCGAAGGACTTCGGCGACGCCGAACTGCCGGAGAACCGGGTGCGGGAGGCGCTGGCCGTCCTTGGCGCCCCGCTGACGACCGACCTGTTCCCGTCCGACGGCTTCGGTGCCACCCTTGTCGCTCGCCGGGTCACCGGGCTCGCCCCGGGCGCGTACCCGATCCGTGGCACCGGTGAGATCGCCGCCGAGCCCGCCGGAACCACCGCGGCGACCGGCGACGACATCGTGCGGATCTGCATGGGGCAGGAGCAACTGCGCCACACCTGCGCGGCCGTCGTCTTCCACGCCCGGCACCGGGACATCTTCCGGATCGGCATGCGCGGCGTCGACGAGGCCCTGCTGCGCGCCGGTACCCTGGCCCACCTCCTCTACCTCGGTGCCACTGGAACGGGCATCGCCGTCACCACCATCGGCGGTTTCGACGCCGGACACTGGCACTCCCTCGCGGGACTGGCGGACGAGGACGAGGTCCTCTACGTCGCGATGCTCGGCACCCCCGGTACCTCCGCGGTCAAGATCGACCGTCTTCAGCCCGCCCACGCCCACGGGCAGAGGTGATGTCCATGCTGATCGAGGTCATCACCCAGGCCCTGCGCGCCCACGGGGACGCCCCCGCCGTGGCCGACCGCCGCTCGGCGCTCGGCTACCGGGAGCTGGATGAGGCCAGTGGCCAACAGGCCCTCGTCGTACGGGAACTGCTGCCCGGCCGGGACCGGCCGCGCGTCGGCATCCGGGCCGGCAACTCCGTCGCCTACGTGGTGACGTATCTGGCCGCTCTCAAGGCCGGATGCGTACCGTTCCTCATCGACCGGGCCGCGGGCCCGCAGGAGACCCGGGTCGTTCAGGAGGACTGCGGGCTCGATCTGCTGGTCCACGAGGAGAGCACGCCGGTCCCGGAGCACGGCACCCGGTGCGGCACCCTCGGTCCCCTGCACGCCACCCGCTTCCCGGCCCGCGACGACCGTCCCGCCCTGCACGACGAGACGGAGGTCTGCCGCTTCACCTCCGGATCCACGGGCCGCCCGAACTGCATCGAGTTCCGCGGCCGGGCCGTGCACCGCGCCGCCGCCAACTGGGCCGAGGGCACCGGCCTTTGCGGCGACGACAGCATCCTGTGCTTCGCCTCGCTGTCCAACGGCCTTGCCTTCAACACCTCCCTGCTGTCGGCGTTCCTCGTCGGGGCGCGGCTGCACCTGGGCAGCGGACTGCCCACGGCCGGCGCGGTCTCCCGGATGCTGCGGAGCAGCGCCGCCACCCGGCTGGTCGGCTTCCCCGCGTTGTACGAGTCCCTGGTGCGGCGCCCCCTGTCACCCCAGGCACTGCCCGATCTGCGGATGGCGATCTCCTCTGCAGCGCCGCTGAGCCCGAAGATCAAGCAGCAGTTCGTGGACAGCACCGGCGTACCCCTGCAGAACTACTTCGGCATCGCCGAGGCCGGACCACTCACCTTCGCCACCGACCCGCTGACCGACCCCGGCTTGGGGCAGCCGCTTCCCGGCGTCGAGCTGCGGGCCGGCAGCACCGGGGAACCCGGCGTCGTCGAGGCCAGGAGCGAGTCCATGGGCACCCGCTACCTCAATGCCCCCGGAGCGCTGGAGAGCCGTATCGGCGAGGACGGCTTCTACCGCACGAGCGACACGGGGCACCTGTCCGACGGAAGCCTCGTACTGACCGGTCGCACCAGCCAGGTGATCAACGTCGGCGGCCGCAAGATCGACGCGGTCGAGGTCTCCGAAGCCCTCGCAGGGGCACCGGGAGTGAGGGACGCAATCGTCCTGGAGGTCGCCGACCGGCACGGGACCGCCGCCCTCGCCGCGGTCCTCGCCGCCGCCCCCGGCCTCGACCCGGCCGGGCCACGCCGGCACCTGGCCGAACGCCTGGCCCCGTACAAGATCCCCAGCCTCGTACGCATCGTGCCAAAGATCCCCCGCAGTTCCAGCGGCAAGCCCGCCACGGCGGCGCTGCGCCGCATGTTCGACGACACCGAGGACATCCAGTGACCACGCTCAAGGAGAACGCAGCCATGCCGGCCTCCCCGGACGACATCCGTTCGCGCATCGTGCGCATCGTGCTCAGCTCGGCAGAGGGCGACCTGGCCGAGCGGGACCTGGCAGCCGCGAACTGGTCGCTGCCCGAGGTGAGTTACTCGTCGCTGGCCTACATCCGCATGATTGACACGGTGGAGAACGAACTCGGGGTCTATCTCGACCCCGAGGAGGAGAGCGAGCGCTTCGAGACCATCGACAGCCTCGTCGAACTGATCAGTCAGCATCTGCGGGAGTCGGCCGATGCCTGAGCCCGCCATCGGCGTCTTCGGGGCGGGCCGCCTCGGCCGGGCGATCCACCGAACCGCCGAAGCGGAAGGGCACTCCGTCCACCTGTACGACCCGAGGCGCCCGGACCAGTGGGACTCGGTGCCAGTGCCCGACGTCCTCGTCGACTGCTCCGCACCCGCCGCCGTGGCACAGGCCGTCGACCTGAGCGGCCGCCTGGGGGTGCCCCTCGTCGAGTGCGTCTCCGGTCTCGACGACGACCAACTCCGGCTGCTCGACGCACACGCGGCCAAGGCCCCGGTCGTCCTCGCGCCCAACCTGTCGCTCGGCAATTACCTGCAGACCCGCGCCCTGCGGCAGGTCGCGGAGGTGGTCGCCACGATGGAACGGGCCGGCATCACCGGCGCCGTACCGGAAGCCGCCGTCCTGGAACGTCATCCCGCCACCAAGGCGCACCGGCCGAGCACGACGGCCTCCCGCCTCGCCCGGGAGTGGCTGCGGCACACCGGCCGGCCGGCCGCCGACATCGCCTCGCTGCGCTGCGGTCCGGCCGTCAGCGACCATGAGGTCCGGCTCGAATGGCCCGAGCAGGCACTGACCTTCACCCACGAGGTTCGCTCCGTCGACGCGGCCGCGGCCGGTGCCCTGGGAGCCGCGGGCTGGAGCGTGGGCCGCGCCCCCGGCACGTACTCGATCCACGAGGTGTTCGACGACCTGCTGGCCACGATGGCCGGCGCGGTGACCGACGGGCAGGAGGACGGACGATGACGCCAACCACCGCAGCCGCCGTGGAGGGCCGCAGCACCCTGCCGCGCGTACCCACCCGGCTGGCCGGGCAGATCGCCGCCGGGGCCCGCATGCTCTCCCTCGACGGGCATGACGACTTCAACCAGGGCCAGATATCGGCGCGGATGCCCAACTCCGACACCTTCTTCATCAAGAACGCCCTGTGCGGTTTCGACGAGGCGACCCCCGACCAGGTGGTGGCCGCGTCCATCGCCCCGGACGCGCCGGTCGACCCGCTCGCCCCGCCCGAACTCCCGCTGCACCAAGCGATCTACCGGGCTCGCCCGGACGTCAACGGCATCGTGCACAGCCACGCCCCGCACACCCTCGTCTTCGGCGCCACGGACCTTGAGTTGCGGCCCGTCTCGCACGACGGTGCGCACTTCACCGGCGCCCTCAGTTTGTTCACACAGACCAGCAACACGGTGCTCGACCAGGAGACCGGTGACGCCATCGCCGAGTCGCTCGGCGACGCGGAGGGCGTCCTGCTGCGCAACCACGGCGGGGTGATCGTCGGGAAGAGCGTGCGGCACGCCGCGGTCTTCGCGCAGGTCCTGGAGCGCGCCTGCCGACTGCAGCTGCTGGCGGAGCAGAGCGGCGCCCCCTACACCTGGGCCTCCGAAACAGACGTCGCCCTCAAACGGGACTTCATCTACGCGGACCTGTCCGTGCGCTCCTACTGGGACTACGCCGTCCGACGCGTCCGGTGCGTCTGGCCCGAAGCCACCACGTGGTGACCAAAGTGCCGCGCGACGACCTCCTCGTGGCGTGCGCGCCGACCGCTGCGGCGGTGCGGCACGCGCACCTGCTCAGCGCCGAGGAGTCGCTCCAGGCGGAGGCCTTCGCGCCGCGTCGGGCCCGGGAGTTCACCGCGGGCCGGGCCCTGCTGCGCTGGGCATTGGAGCGCAGCCTGGGGAGTTGGGTGCGGGCCACCCGGGTCGCCCGCACCGACCGTGGCAAACCCGTGCTGGAGGACCTGCCGTCCATCGGCATCAGCGTCTCCCACAGCGGCGAGACGGTCGCCGTCGCCGTCGCCGTGGGCCGCGCCGTGGGCGTCGACATCCAGGGGCCGACACCGCCCACCGCCGGCCTGCTGAACCGTTGTTGCTCGGTGGAGCAGCAGCGCGAGCTGGCGGTGCTCCCGCCCGAGCGGCAGGCGGCGGCGCTGGCCCGGCGCTGGACGATCCACGAGGCGTGTGCCAAAGCCACCGGGACAGGGCTGAAGCGCTGGCCCGAGACCTACCCCGGAGCGCTGCTGGCGGACGGCGGGACCTGGCGGGCTCTGCGGTGGCGGGTGCTGCAGCCCCTCCCCGCGTTCGCCCTGGCCGTCGCCTTCGACCAGCCGCACCGCCCGGCCGTGGTCCGCCTCGCCCTGATGGCCCCGGAAGCCGGGCCCCCGACCCCACCCCCGACCCTCGCACCAGAAAGAAGACCGGTGTCACGATGACAAGCCCTCCGTTCACCGAAGCCCCCTCGACGGGCAGGTCATGGAAGCAGGACGAGGAGGTCCGCGATCTGGTGGCGCTGGCCGGAGAGCTGGCCGAGAAGGAACTCGCTCCGAACGCCGACGACTTCGAGGCCCGCTCGGAGTTCCCGCGGGAGATCCTGCGGACCCTCGGCCGGGCCGGGCTGCTCAGCCTGCCGTACCCCACGGAGTATGGCGGCGGCGGGCAGAGCCATGAGGTCTACCTCACCGTGCTGGAGATCCTGGCCAAGCGGTGGCTGGCCGTCGCGCAGTCCGTCAACATCCACGCCCTGTCGTGCTACCCGCTGGCCACCTACGGCACCGACCGCCAGCGTGAGCAGTGGCTGCCCGGCATGCTCGGCGGCGAACAGCTCGGCGCCAACTGCATCTCGGAGGCCGAGGCGGGCTCCGACATCGCGGCCATCGCCTGCACGGCACGCCAGGCCTCCGAGGACGGCCGGTACACGGTCGACGGCATCAAGGCATGGACCAGCCACGCCGGGCAGGCCGACCACTACAACGTCTTCTGCCGCACCGGAGGCCCCGGCATCCGCGGGCTGTCCGTGCTCCTCGCCGACGCCGAAACCCCGGGGCTGCAGGTCCAGCGGCTTGAGAAGAAGATGGGTGTGCGTTCCTCGCCCACCGCGGCGGTGGTGCTGGACGGGGCCCAGGTCCCGGCCGAGCGGCTGATTGGCCGTCCGGGCAAGGGGTTCCTGATCGCGACCGGCCTGTTCGACCGGGGCCGCCTGGGCATCGCCGCCTGCGCGGTGGGCCTGGCCTCCGCAGCCCTGGACCACGCCGTCGCCTACACCAAGACCCGGCGGCAGTTCGGCCGTCCCGTGGCGGACTTCCAGGGCCTCGCCTTCATGCTCGCGGATATGTCCACGCAGGTCGACGCGGCCCGCGCCCTGGTGCGGGAAGCAGCCCGCACGCTGGACTCCGGCGCGAGCGCCTCGGCCGTGACTGCTGCGGCGGCCCGCGCCAAGCTCTTCGCCACCGAGACCGCCATGCGCGTCACCACGGACGCCGTACAGGCCCTGGGCGCCTATGGCTATGTCCAGGATCACCCGGTCGAACGCTGGATGCGCGAGGCGAAGCTGCTCCAGATCATCGAGGGCACCAACCAGATCCAACGCGTCGTCATCGCCCGCTCGCTGTAGAGCCATAGAGCCATAGAGCCATAGAGCTGGAGAGAGGAGCAGCGTGTCAGCTCAGAAGTCCACCGAGACGACCGAGAGCACGCATGTCGTCGACGTAGTCATCATCGGCAGCGGTCCGACGGGCGCGACCTACGCCCACCAGATCCACGAGGCGCACCCCTCAGCCGGCGTTCTGCTGGTCGAGGCGGGCCCCGTCCTGACGGATCCGCCGGGCCTGCACATGACCGCCATCACCGACGCCGAGGAGCGCGAGCGCGCCCGGGTCGCCGCGCAAGGTCCGTTTCGGCGCCCGTACGGAATCGCCACGGCGTCGGCCATCGCGCACAACCAGTTCTGGGAGGAGCGGGGGCGGGCCCTTGTCACCCGGCCGGGCATGTTCCCCGTCGGGTCGGGTGACCTGACCGGCGACGGGCTGCCCGCGGCCCAGCAGTCCTGCAACGTGGGCGGCATGGGGGCGCTCTGGTTCGGGGCCTCCCCCCGGCCGGGCGACGCCGAGCGCGTCGACTGCGTGGACCGGGACGAGCTCGACGAGGCGTACGCGGTCGCCGAGCGGCTTCTCCAGGTTTCGGGTACCCAGTTCTCCGACTCAGCCTTCGCCGCCCATATCGAACGGATCCTGGGCGAGGAGCTCGACGAGGGACGGGCGCCGGACCGGAGGGTGCGGGCCATGCCCATGGCCGCCGTCCGCACCGGGAACCAGGTGCGGCGCAGCGGTACGGACGTGATCCTGCGGGAGCTGCCGACGGGTCCCGGCGCGGGCGTCGAACTGCGCGCGGACACGCTGTGCGAGAAGGTGCTCGTGGAGGACGGGCGGGCCGTCGGAGTGGGGCTTCGCGACCGGGCCACGGGAGCCGTCAGCGTCGTACGCGCCGACTACATCGTCGTGGCGGGCGACCCGCTGCGCACCCCGCAGCTGCTCTTCGCCTCCGGTGTACGCCCCCGGGCCCTCGGCCGCTACCTCAACGAGCACCCGCAGGTCTCGGTCATCGCCGAGGTCCACGGCCTCGGCGGCCCCGAGGACGGGGAAGGCAGGAACGAGGTTCCGAGCGGGGTCACTTGGATCCCCTACGAGGGTGAGAGGTATCCGTTCCACTGCATGCTGACCCGGATCGACCCCGCCACGGTCGCGGACACCGCCGACGGCGGCCGGGCGGGCAGACCGTTGGTCTCGGTGCACCTGTTCACCTCACAGGAGCCGCGGGCCGACAACCGGCTGGAGTTCAGCGACACCGAGCGGGACTGGATCGGCATGCCCGCGATGACGATCCACCACACCCTCGACGACGGGGACCGCGCGATGCTCGCCGAGGCCGAGGCTGAGGCGCTGCGCCTGAGCAAGGTCCTCGGGGGCCCCGCCGACGGCGAGGCCCCCTGGATCCTCCCGTCGGGTAGCTCCCTGCACTACCAGGGGACCGTGCGCATGGGCGCCGTCGACGACGGCACCAGCGTCTGCGACCCCAGCAGCCGGGTGTGGGGGGTCGACAACCTCTACGTCGCGGGAAACGGCGTCATACCGACGCGGACGGCCTGCAACCCCACCCTCACCAGCGTCGCGCTGTCCGTCTTGGGGGCGCGCGACATCGCGCGCCGTATCCGGCGCGGCACGGCCGACGCGGCACCGGGGACACAGGTACCGGACGAAGGGAAGGACGCGTGATCCACACTCAGCTGGGCCGCACCGGTCTGCGCGTCAGCAGGCTGGCCCTCGGCACCGTCAACTTCGGCGGCCGGGTTGAGGAGCCGGAGGCGCACCACCTCATGGACCACGCCCTGGAGCGGGGCATCAACCTGATCGACACCGCCAACACGTACGGGTGGCGGGTCTACAAGGGCCACACAGAGGAGGTCATCGGCCGATGGCTCGACAAGGGCCCCGCCCGCCGTGACCAGGTTGTACTGGCCACCAAGGTGGGCGACCCGATGGGCGATGGCCTGAACGACCACGGTCTGTCGGCCCGCAACATCGTCGCGGCCTGCGAGGCGTCGCTCAGGCGTCTGGGCACGGACTGGATCGACGTGTACCAGATGCACCACATCGACCGCTCCGTGGCCTGGGACGAGGTCTGGCAGGCGATGGACCTCCTGGTCACCCAGGGCAAGGTGCGCTATGTCGGCTCGTCCAACTTCGCGGGCTGGGACATCGCCTCCGCTCAGGCGGCCGCGCAGCGCAGGAACACCCTGGGCCTGGTCTCGGAGCAGTGTGTCTACAACCTCGTCACCCGGTATCCGGAGCTCGAGGTCATGCCCGCGGCCCAGGCGCACGGACTCGGCCTGCTGGTCTGGTCACCGCTGCATGGCGGCCTGCTCGGCGGTGTGCTCCGCAAGAAGCGGACCAACTCCGCCGTCAAGTCGGCGCAAGGCCGTGCGGTGGCGGCCCTGGACGCACACCACGACACCATCGAGGCCTACGAGAAGCTCTGCGCCGATCACGGCCTGGACCCGGCGGTGGTCGGCATGGCCTGGACGCTGTCGCGCCCCGGTGTGACGGCCGCAGTGATCGGGCCTCGTACGGAGCAGCACATCGAGGGCGCACTAGAAGCCCTGAAGTGCGTCCTGCCCGAGTCCCTGCTGGACCGGCTCGACGAACTCTTCCCGCCGGTCGGTCGCGGTGGCTCCGCCCCCGACTGCTGGCTGACCTGACCTGACCTGACCTGACCTGAACTGAACTGAACTGAATTGAAAGGAAACGGCTGATGGCCGAGAACAGCTACACCGATCCGCGGATTGTCCCGCACGAGTCGGCGCAGGATCGCGAGGCGCGCGAGCGGCTGACCAAGCTGCTCGTCGAGTCACCGATCCCGCCGGAGTACCTGATCGACAACCTGTCGGTCTACATGCGGCGGCACCAGCTGGCCGACCTGCTGTCCATGGACGCGCTCTACCGCATGCTGCCCGAAGTCCCGGGAACCATCATGGAGTTCGGCGTCCTGCACGGTCGCCATCTGGCCACCCTGACAGCGCTGCGCAGCATCTACGAGCCGTACAACTCGCTGCGTCGCATCGTCGGCTTCGACACCTTCACTGGCTTCCCGGAGGACATCAAGGAGGTCGACAAGGTCAGCACCAGTGCCGTCCCGGGACGTTTCGCGACGCCCGACGGTGAGGTTGACCACCTGCGCGAGGTCCTGGCCGCCCACGAGGCCACCGAGCCCTTCGGGCACACCCAGCGCTCCTTCGTCGTCCAGGGCGACGTACGCGAGACCGTCCCGCGGTACCTGGAGGAGAACCCGGAGACGGTCATCGCGATGGCCTACTTCGACCTCGATCTGTACCAGCCGACGAAGGAGCTTCTGGAGGCGATCAAGCCGTACCTGACCAAGGGCAGCATTCTCGCCTTCGACGAGCTGGCCCATCCCAAGTGGCCCGGCGAGACCACTGCTCTGCGTGAGGTCTTCGGCCTCGACCACGCGCCCCTGCGCCAGCTCCCCGGCCGTGAGCCGCCGGTGATCTACATGAAGTGGGGTGAGTGACGGGAGGCAGGCTGGCGCGACCGGGTCTCGTCCCTTCCCTGTCGCGCCACCGACGCTCAGGGCCCGGCAGGCCCTAAGCGGCCTTGGTGCGGGGCCACTGCCGGAGCGCCGAGTGGACCGTTGCGATGGCCTTGCGCCAGGACTCGTCGATGTCGCGCGGATGCCCGAATCCGCCGACCGACTCGATGTTGATGAAGCCGTGGAACGTGCTGCGCATGAAGCGCACCGCGTCGGTGAGATCGGGCTCCTCCAGGTCGTAGGCGCGCAGCACCGCGTACGTCAGCTCAATGTTCTGGACGAACCCCTTCGCGTCGGCGATCTGCTCCAGATCCAGCCGCATCTGTGTCGCCGCGTACCGCCCCGGACAGCGCAGGGCGAAGTCACGGTAGGCGTCGGCGAAGGCCACCAGCGCGTCCTCGGCCGACCGGCCAGCGATGGCGGCGGCGAGTTCGGCGCTCATTTCTTCGGCTGCCAGCAGAGCCACCCGGGTCCGTACGTCCTGAAGGTTCTTGACGTGCGAGTACAAGCTGGCGTCCTTGACGCCGAACCTGCGGGCAAGGGCTGAGAGGGTGACCCCTTCGAAGCCGACCTCGTCGGCCAGGGCGGCAGCGGCCTGTGTGATCTTGTCGACGGTCAGGCCCGCGCGCGTCTTCATCCACTCTCCTAATAGGCCTAGCTTACTCCCTTGGACGATACGGCCTGCGCCGCGAAGCGCGCAGCTGCCCAGCACGCCATTGTGATGCCAGTCACCGATTCCAGTTGCGGTCGCCGAGCCGAAAGACGGACCCGCCGTGGTATTGCTGGGGGTTTGTCCGGCGCGGGTGGGTTGAGGCGCAGGTTGAGGTCGTTCATGCCAGCGATGTTTTTCTTGCCCGGGCACAGGACCTGGACGCCCTCCGGGTGGGCCTTGAAGTGCTCGGGCATGAGTTCGCAGACCCGGTTCACCACGCGTTGGGCGATGTCTTCGGCGACGGGGACGGGGCGGTTCCAGAACGCCTTGGGGTCGTCTTGCGGGAGTTCGCCGTGCAGGATGCGGTGGGCGTTCGTCACGATCGCGGCGCTGTCGTCGTGCTGCCGGAAGACTCGGCGTAGGCGGTGTAGATCTTCACCGCGAGGCCTGGGGTGATTCCCAAGTTCTGCAGGAACAGCATGATCTCGGCGATGGCCTTCTGTTCCTGCCAGGCAGCCGTGATTCGCCCGAGCCGGATTGCGCCGATGTTGTGCACGAACAAAGCAGACGGCCTGTTCGCAGGCGCCGGGTGGGATCGGAAGTGGTACGGAGGCGGGCGGCGGCCGGTGGGTCTCGGCGTCGTACATCCTCCGTCGTGCGCGCTACCGTCGGGCCGTGGCTGAGGGGTGGGACGAGTACGGGTTGCGGGCCGTGCGCGGCGCGCTCCACGCGGAGGCCTGGGTGGCGCTGCTTGCCGCGTTGCACCGTGGACCGTTCATGACATGGCGGAGCCCCGGTCAGATTCCGCTGACCGGGGCTCCTTCTCGCCTGCGATCAGGCGGAGCGCTCTTCCTTGGCCTCGTCGCTCTTGCGCGACGGCGTCATCCTAGGCCGGCGGGGCGAGGCCGTCGGCTCTCCGTCCTTGACGGCCGCCAGGGGCCTCCGAGCGTGCGGCACGAGCTGCACGACCTTCTCGGCGGCGTCACGGGCGAGATCGTCCAGGACCGACTTCCAGTTGATCCGGGAACGGCCCCGGTGGAGAGGGCCGTAGACCAGTTCGCTGATGAAGCACCGGTCGAACAGGATCCGCCCGGTCCCGGCGAGAGGTCGGCCACCAGCGTCCCCCTCCCGCGATCGGTACAAGGGAAGCAATCGAAACGGGCAGAGGGGTATTCCAGACGGAGGGGATCCGCCTGCCTTGGGACGGTGCACCGCACTGGCGCAGCATCACGCACGGTGACGAGAGCCCCGGCGTCGGACCAGCGACTGTCCGGCCCACCAGGCACGAGTTCGGGGGCGTCAGCGTCCAGCCGCCACGAGGGGGGCGAGCACAGACGCCGTGTCTCTGGTCGAGGCCGGAGTAGGAATCCCTGGCCTGAGCCAGGCGTCGACAGAACCCGGCGGCGGAGCTGATCAGTCGGCGCGGCGCGAACCTGCGGGCGGTGACCACGTCCCAGCGTGGCGGTCCGTACCGGCTACGGTGGGAGCGCCCTTGGGGGCGACTCCGCAGGGAGCGGGATCGGCCGCAGGAGGCACTGTGGAAGACCCACAACCCGCGTGGCACCTCTTCTTGTCGTTATCGGTGACCCCTCCGGTGACCCCTCCGGTGACCCCTCCGGTGACCCCTCCGGTGACCCCTCCGGTGACCCCTCCGGTGGCCAGCCGGTGGCCGGACGCCTTTGGACGACGCAATATGAGGAAGCATAGGCCGGACGCCTTTGGACGACGCAATATGAGGAAGCATAGACCAACCAGTCGCACGTGCTCTGATCAGGCAAAACGTCACTCAGCAGCACGAGCAGGCACCACGCAACATGATTGCTCATGGTCTCGTAATGCGTAGGTCTCGGGTTCGAATCCCGAAGGCGGCTCTAAGGTAAACCCCCAGGTCGGGCCTCTGACCTGGGGTTTCTTGTTTCGGGTGACCTTGAATTCCGGGTAAATCGGGCATGTGCGGTCTACGCATCGCAATGCGTAGGTCGCAGGTTTACTCGCAGTCGCCGATGGGTGGTCGCAAGGCTGTGACCTGCTGTTTTGATCGGCCGAGCTGCGGAATTCGTCTGGTGCGTGATGCCTCCGGTGGACAGCCGGTGGACAGCTGTGCGTGATGAAACGTCAGAATTCTTGCGGGGCGTCCGAGTCCTGGGGCCAGTTGGGTTGTCCGTGACCTGGGCTTGGCGATCTCGGGCTTGTGCCGTTCTGACAGCTGCCCGTGCCATACCCTCCCGCAGTAAAGTGCGCCGCCGGCCGAGCCGCGTCGTACGCGTCCGCCCGCCCCCTTGATCCCCATGGCTCTCCCTCGTCTGTCACGGCGGGCAGCCCATCGTCTGGGCACTCAGGCATGGCCCGCCGCCGCAGTTGCACTTGCCTCCGCCCGGCGGCTTCAGCCCGGGCGAAGTACCTGAGTAATCGAACGAATGATCCACTTTTAGCGAAGCGCGGATCTGGGCCCGTGGTGTGCCTGATACTGCATCAAATCGGTGTGCCTGTTGGGCCGGTGCGGCAGGCTAGGGGTGGAACAGCTCGGGAGAGCCAGTGCAGCTGACCTGTGCCAAAGTGACGAACTTCCGCGCGTTGCAGGACGTAGAGGTGAAGATCGACAAGAAGGCCACGCTCGTAGTGGGCCGGAACAACAGCGGCAAGACGTCCTTCGCCAACCTCTTCGACAAGTTCTTCGGCAGCGACGACACCAAGTTCGTCCTGGAGGACCTGTCCGTCAGCAGGATCAAGGAGATCAAGTCGGCCGTGGAGGCCTACCGCACGGCCCGGGCCGTTCCGGAGGACAGCAGCGAGACCCGCGAAGAGCAGTTGAAGGCAGCGGAAGAGCTCATCCCTGCCATCAGTCTGCAGGTCGTCATCGCCTACACCGTAGAGGACGACCTCGCTTTGCTGTCCGGGATCATCCTGGACCTAGGCGAGGACTGCCTGGAGGCCCGGCTCGAAGCAGTCCTAAGTGTGAAGCGGCCGCGCGACCTCCTCGAGCAGGCGGACGCTGCCCTGGCCCGGCAAGGCTCGGCCTTCGACTGGGGCAAGTTCCTCCGCAAGAACTTCTCCACGTTCTACGCCCCCTCCTACTGGGCGGTCTCCGCCCTGGACCCGAACGTCCGCCGGGAGATCACGCCCGCCGCGGCGCGCAGGGTGCTGTCAGTAAAGTCCATCCACGCCCAGCCCCGCATCGACGACGTCCCCGCAGACCGGGCCCGCACGCTGTCCAAAACCTTCGAGACCTTCTACAAGGCGAACAGCGCCGACGAGGAACGCAACCAGAACATCGAGAGCATCGAGCAGGCGCTGGCCGTCGCTTCGAAGAGCATCGACACCAACTACGACCAGTTGTTCCGCCCCATCCTCGACGAACTGCGCACCTTCGGCGTGGGCACTATCGCTCCGCTGCAAACGCCGGAGATCATCTCGCTGATCGAGTCCGGGGATATTCTCCACGGCAGCACCCGAATCCAGTACGCCTCGCCCGAGAGTGACCACCCGCTGCCCGAAGGCCACAACGGCCTCGGCTACAGCAAGCTCATCAGCACCGTGATCCAGGTCATCGGGTTCTACCACGCCTACCTGCGCTTGAAGCCCCGGCCGGCCCTGCAACTGCTCTTCATCGAGGAACCCGAAGCCCACCTGCACCCCCAGATGCAGGAAGTCTTCATCAGCAACATTAACCGCCTCTTGGAGAGGAAAGAGTGGGCCGTCCAGGCGGTCCTCACCACCCATTCCTCGCACATTGTCGCGAGCAGCGGTTTCAGTGCCGTGCGCTATTTCGACTGCAACGGCCCCAACCTCAAGGTCAAGGACCTCTCCGACTTCGAGCACACCACCAAGCAGCAGACCAACGGGAAGACGACCCTTCAGTTCCTCGCCCAGTACATGCACACGCACCGCTGCGACATGTTCTTCGCCGACCGCATCATCTTGATCGAGGGGACCGCTGAACGACTCCTCCTCCGCGCCATGATCAGCAAGTGTGCGCCGGAACTGGCAAACCAGTACATCTCGATCATTGAGGTCGGCGATGCATACGCCGCGCGGTTCAAGACGCTCCTGGAGTTCCTCGGCGTCCCGGCGCTGGTAATCACCGACCTCGACTCGGTCGACCCCGCCACCAAAACACGCTGCGCGCCCGACACCGGCGGCGCCCTCACCTCCAACGCCACTCTCAAGGATTGGGTGCCGCAGCTCAGTGAGGTCAAGACGCTCCTGCAGGCCCCAGCAGAGGCGAAAGTCTGCGGAAACGTACGCGTCGCCTACGAGGTGCCGGAAGCGGACGGGGGGCCGTGCGGGCGCAGCTTCGAGGACGCCATGATCATCGCCAACGCCGACATGTTCACCCGCAACCTGGACACACTGGCCCTCAAGAACGCCTTCACCAGCGAGGTTGGCACCACGCCGAGCCCCGAGGCCATCGCTACCGCCGCCTTCCCCATCGCCGAGCGACTGAGCCGCAAGAAAACCGACTTCGCGTTCGACATGCTCCTCACGGAGGGCTGGGCGGTCCCTCGCTATATCCGGGAAGGCCTGCAGTGGCTGACGAGGTAGAAGTCCGCGAAGGTATCCGCGCCGCCCTCGACGCCCGGAGCAACTTCCTCGTGGAAGCCGGGGCCGGCGCCGGCAAGACCACGGCCCTGGTGGAGGCCCTTTTCTACCTGCTCGACACCCGGCGGCCGGCCCTGGAGCAGGCCGGCAAGCAGATCGCCTGCATCACCTATACCAACGTGGCCAAGCACCAGATCAAGCAGCGCATCGCTGACGACCCCCTGGTGTACGTCGGCACGATCCACGAATTCCTGTGGAGCCTCATCCAAGACCATCAGCGCGAACTACTGGACGCCCTCATCGAGTACAACCGAGGCTTGCCGCGCCCCCAGGACATGGCGGAACTCGCTTCCGGCCTCCGGATCGAATACCACGACCGGGGCCGGCGCTTCGCCGACGGGAAAATCTCCCACGACGAGGTCCTCGCGCTCGCCTCCGCACTGATCGGCTCCCATTCCAAACTCGCGAGGATCATCGCCCACCGCTACCCGGTGGTCTTCGTCGACGAGTACCAGGACACCTTCCCCGCCACCGTCACCCTCCTCTTGGACCACATCGCCACGGCGACCGGACCTGCCTGCACCGTCGGCTTCTTCGGCGACTCCATGCAGAAGATCTACAACACCGGCGTCGGCGCCCTGAAGCGGGACGACCTGGTCACGCTCACCATGCATGGCAACCACCGCTGCGCGAAGCCGATCGTCGAGGTCCTGAACAAGATCCGACCAGACTTGATCCAGCAACCGGACACGGACAAGTCTGCCGGCGAGGTCCGCCTGATCCTCAAGTTGCCCGGCGCTGAGGACGAGAACCCGGTCCAGCGGGCCCGGACAGTACTCGACACCTGCGGCTGGCCTGCGACGGGGGTCAAGTACCTGAGCCTGACGCACCGCAGCATCGCAGCCGCTCATGGCTACCCCAACCTCCTCCAGCTTTACAGCAAACGAGGGAGCAACGGGAGGGACGACCTTCTGGAGGGAACTGAGCCTTACGCCCAGTTCATGAAGATCATCGAGGAGCTTTGCGCCGCCTACGAAGCCCAGGAGTACGCCCACCTCACCACCCTGCTCGGCACAGGGCCCCTCACCATCCGCAAGCACTCGGACAAAGCCAGGATCAACGGCATACTCCAGGAGATCACCGCAGTCCGGGCCACGGGCACCGTTGGCGACGTCCTCGACGCCGTTACCCGCGCCAAGCTGATCACTCCGCCGGGCAGGGTCAAATCCATCGAACGCACCATCGGCGCGGAGGACCTCGACGAACGTGCCCAAAGAGACGCCGACTTCGCGGCTGGCCTGCGCGCCATCAAATACCAGGAAGTCGTCCGTCTCACCCAGTACCGCAACGAGCTCACCCCCTTCTCCACCCAGCACGGCGTCAAGGGCGACGAGTTCGAGAACGTCGTGGTCATGATCGACGACAGCGCATGGAACCACTTCAACGTCGACCGCATGCTCACCGGAGACGACCACCGCAAGGAACGGGCCACCCGCTCCCGCAACCTCTTCTACGTCTGCTGTTCCCGGGCCATCAGGCGCCTCGCCGTCGTCTTCGTGACTCCGCTTAGCCCTCGTAGTGAAGCAGTGGCACGCGAATGGTTCAGCGGCGCCGCCGTTCACGACTAGGGACAGGTCCCTGAGCCTTTCAACATGGACACCGATCGGGTGACGGCAGTGGATGGGCGGAGACCCGCAGCGCATGAGGCTCCCGCCTTGAGGGAGCTGCTTGAAGTCTCAACCCGCCCGCGTAGGAGTCTGGTTGGTTCTTCTCCTGTCGCACTCGACCTGCGGCACGCCGAGTGAGTCACGATGCTCATCGTCACTCGTGAAGGTGGCCGACGGTGCAAACTCCCACCGCACCAGCTTCCGCTGGTCGCCTTGGCGTACCTGCGTGCGGCTTTGGGAGATGGAGTCGGCCACCACGGACGCTGTTGCCAGCCCCTGCAAGGGCCATGTCTGTTCCTTGCGGGATGTCACGGTCAGCGAGGATACGGACAGGTCGGGGAGAGGCAAGAGGGCCCCTTCGCGGGCTGCTTCAACGGAGCGGTGCTCTTGCTCTGCGCAGCAGTACGCCTCACAGCCGCCGTCGAGGACGGTCTCTGGGCAGGCGACAGCAGCGTCTTGGCCGCCTGACATTCGTGCCAGCCTGTCACGACACACCGTAGATAGTGCCCGAGACGGCCAGTTGCAGCTTCTTCCGCTTCAACAGCCGGACCAGATCGTCGGTATCGCAGAGCTGCTCGATCTCAGTCCGGGTTACCACCAGGATCTCTCTCTTCTGCCCCAGAGCCCTGAAGAGGATCTGGTGTGCGGCAGAGAGGTCGTCCGCATCACCGGTGATCCCACTTGCGGCGACGAGGACTCCCAGAGGCCGACCGCGTGCCTCCAGCTTCGCATTGAAAATCGTTACCTCTGATGCGCCCACTGGTTTGGACCAGTTCTTGCACTCCACCAGGATGATCTGGTCGAACTGGCGCAAACCGTTTGGGTCGCCGTCGTTCCAGAAGGCGATGTCGATTTCTTCAGATGAGAAGGCATCGAGCTGGTTACGGACACTCGCGCTGATCCCGGGGACGAGCTCGAAGAGGTAGGTGAGGAGGTCCTCGAAAGCCTTGCCTCGTGCCGCGTTGCTGACGGCGTTGTCACCAGCTGCCAAGAGCGCGGCAACACGGCCGTCGTCGATGGACGTCATGAGGCCTGCACACCATGAACAGCGCGGTTCCGCAGGTCGCGTACGACCTCGGCGAAGCTCGACGTACGCATGCGCTCAAGCAGCGCTGGTAGCGAAACTGTCAGGACCGGGAACGTGGTCTCCTCGAGTGCCTCACCCGCCTCACTCTGCGACGGCGGCGGCTCAAGGTGCACCAAAAGGGCCGCCTGCATGCGGCTGCTCTGCAGCAGACGGAGAGTCTGATCGACCGCGCTGCGCGACAACGTGCGCTTCACCTCGATGAGTAGAGGGTTCAGAGCGATGGCGTCCAGGTCGTCCGACCACACCCCGAGATCGATAAGGCGATGCGTGCCGTGGACTGGGCGCTCCACGGCTACCGTTCCGCTCTCCTCCAGGGCGGTCTTGAGAATCTCGATGATCCGTAGCTCGCGCGGCTTGCCCTCGTGCAGCAGGGCAAGGAGTTCATCCACTCGCACGGCGCCGAGCGGGCGCCCGACCGCAGCGGCAGTCGCAGAACCCGGAGCCGGACGGCCCTCGGCCTGGTCCAGGGCAAAACCGATGGCCTCCAGGTCGTCCGGGCGGGCACGGATGGTGAGCAGACCGCACAGGTCCGCGGGGGTCTCCTCGCCGGGATCGGTGATGACGACGACCCGCTTGCCCATACCTACCGCTACGCCGGCCTCGAACAGGACACTCTGGGACCTGGCGGGGCTCCCCAGGACTACCAGCACTGTCTCGGCCTGCGTGATGGCCTGCCGCAGGCTCTGGGCGATACTCGCTCCCAGAGGAGCCACATCGGAGAGAACATAGGGACGCACCCCCCGCTGCCGTAGCGCTCCCAGCAGCGGACGCAGGTCCGCGGCAGCCGGCGCGGAAACAAACCAACGCGAAACCTGCGCAGTCGTATCCGTATCCGCTGTTTCCTCTACCACGCCAAGAACCTCACTCCCGCCCTCCGGCGCGGGCACCGCCACGCCACCGCACGTACTTCACCAGATGGTGTCCCGCCGAGTGGTGTAACAGCGATCACCTCGGCTGTCCCGCCTGTACCACGGTGCTGGTCGGCGGAGCTCGTATGAGCGGCAAGAACGGCCCGCTACACCACTGCGCGGGGCACGACCCTTCACCATTGCAGCACGCGATGCGTTTCCCTTGAAACACAGGCAGGCAGACCGTTCCGCGCCGACACCGATTTCGATGCCCGTCCCGCAGAGAGGAGAGCTGGGTGAGGATGCGCAGCCGGGGCGCAGCACGGTAGCAAGCGACCTGAACGTCGCGGAGGCGGCGCACCCTCGGCGCGTCGGCAGCACAGGACGGCCACCCTGCTCAAAACCTAATGTGCACGGGCTTCGACTGCTGGCACGATGCCCTGACCGACAACAACGCTGCTCGAACCGGGGCAGCTTCGGGCTGGGTGTCGCACCACAGGAAGCGTTACCCACCACCCCCTAAACCTGAGTGAGAGCGACCTATGACGACGACCGCCGACTCCGGTAACGACATCGCGCTGGCACTGATCGAGCAAGACACGATGTTCCTGCGGCGATTCGCCAACAGCATCACAGTCGATAAGGAACAAGTGGTCGTCCCGATCTTCTGCATGCACAACTACATGTGCCTGATCATCCACGAGTCCCACCGGACGCTTCGCCACGTCGTCCCCGACCTCGCGGATGCACTCGCCTACGATTGCGCCCCCGCTATCGAGCGCGCCCGGCACTCGGTCAAGCTCTTCGACGACAAGTACAAGGGACTGGCCGACGTCAGCGCCGACTTCCGGCGCATCATCGACGAGCATCGGCAGGAGTTCCTCAACAACACCTGGCTGCCGCTGGCCCGGCCGCTGGAGAGGGACCTGGTCCTGTGGCGCTACCGCGGCAGGCTCGTATCCACCTCTCACACGGCGAGCTTCTTCCTCGCCCTCCCGCCGCGATCCTTCAAAAGCCTCGACGTACTTGGCCCCCAGGTACATGCCATCGCCGTGGAACAGGGCAGCTACATCGCCGCAGCAGCAAACGGGCTGCCCTGGGAAGGACAGTCCTTCCTGGATACTTTTCAGAAAATGGAACTGGCAGAGGGCGAAGTACGTGCTGAGAAGTACTACCGGCGAAGCTTCGACCCTGCCCTTCCTGAGGAAGTCAAGGCATCCCTGACGGCCATGATCTGCGCGTTGAACACCGTGGACGTCCTCCTTGGTGACGACACCGGCCAAGCTTCCGCGGTCACCTTGTGGAAGCTGCGCTATATCACGCTCCACCATGTGCTCTCCAGCCTCCGTAAGCTCGATGAACAGTACGGGGCCGAGCTCCGCCCGCCGGACCAAGCACTGCTGAAGGAGATTCTCAACGCTCCGACAAGCAGCCTGGTCATGCAGGCCCATGGAGGCTTCAGAAACACCCTGGTGCACTACCGCCCCGAGCGGCGAGTACGGGAACAGCTGTCCCTCCAGGCACCGCTCTACGGGCTCGTGGGCGCCTACTTCCCCGCAGAAGAGGCACGATCGTTGCGCGAAGGGCTCGCTCCCTACACCGCCCATGTCGCCGATCGTATGGAAGCCTGGTCCGGAGACTGACCCTCGCAGGACTTTTGATCCAGTGCTCTACAGCACAGGCCCGCGTCAGTTCTTCCTCTCCGTATAGAGGCTGCTGTGTGAGCAGGCAGCTTGCCGACCGTCCTGATCCACCTGCGTAACGAGTGTGAGAATGGGGTACGTGCCCGACATCCTCCCGCCGCGCATCACCCCCGACGTCGATGACGGCCCTGTCGATCCTGCTCAGCTGACGCGGATCACATCGCTGCACAGGGGCTTCCTCTACCAGCATCTGTATGCCGTCGGATGCCTGCTGAGCCTCAAACGCGGGGGAGTGGACAGGCTGCTGGTCGAACGGGACGAGGACGTGGAAGCCGTCCTTCCGGACTGGCGACTGTACATGCAGATCAAGACCCGCAGTAGAGCCTTGCAGTGGGGCGACATCAGCAGCGCCGTCGAAAACTTCGAGGGTGTGCGGGCCCGGCACGCCGCAGGTAAACGCCCGGGACGGCCCCAGCTGATTATCGTGTCGAACCAGGCCGCTGGTCCAAGCCTGACCCAGAAGATGGCCGGCGACGACTGGCCGAACGACGTCACGATCCTCACTCCTGGAGTACCGGCCCCCAATCACTGGCTGCCACCCGCATGGGAAACGGTCGACGAGGCAGTCGCCTGGTGCACCCGCGAAGCGGCGGGAGTCCCGTTCGCGTCTCTGGAACCGCAGACGCTTGTATGGAAGCTGGCGGCCCGGGTCGTCCTTGCCTGCACCGGCCACGGCGGGCAAATGTTCAAAGCCAGTGAAATGCCAGCATTCTATGAGCAGTTCGTCCAGGAGCTGCAAGCCTTCCCAGCAACTCCGGCCCCCTATCTGCCGCAGGACACCGAACCGGAACTGCTGACCGCCGCCGAAGTACGTCTCATCACCGGCTTCTCCGGTTCGGGGAAGACCGCCTGGGCATCTCATGCTGCCACGCACTGCCCTGAGCCGATCACCTACTTCGACGTCTCCGCGCTTTCCCGCGACGCCGTCGCCGGAGCACTCGCACGAGAACTTGCGGCCCGTCATCTCGACACAGCGCAGCGAACGGACCTCCTGCACGGGGTCGGCATCGATGTCCTACGGGCGGTCCACCGTCATTTGGCGGGTACACCGGTCGCGATCGTCATCGACAACGTCCATCGAATGGATGCCGCCGCCCTGCGAGGACTTGTATCCGCGCTGCCAGCTGTGCGACTCGTACTGCTCGGCCAGCCTCGCCCTGACCAGGTTGCCTTCGCAGCCCACCTCGGCATCGCGACGGAAAACCTCAACGGGTGGACGGCCGACAGCGTGGCTGCTGTGTTCGCTGATGCCGAGTGCCCCGTCGACCGGCCCACTGCCGAGCGCCTCGTAACCCTTACCGGCGGCCTGCCTCTCTACGTGTGCAGTGCTGCCGCCCTGACCCGCACTCACTACGATCACGACGCGGCCAGCCTGTGCACAGAACTCAGCCAGCGCTGCCACAGCGTCCCCTCTGTCCAAGACATCATCCTTGAGGAAGTCTTCGCCAGCCTGGACCCAACGGCACGGACGGTCGCCTTCCTCCTGGCAACGGCCGAAGTCCCTCTGACCAACCAAGAACTACAGCGCCTAGCCCAAGCGGCGGAGCTCAGCGGACCGGACTGCGCACGAGGCCTGCGAACCCTTACTGCCTTCGCCATCACCCAGCGCACCGGCCGATTGATTACCCTGCACGACGCCACGCGTTCTCTCGCGACGGAGTACGGCCCAGCAGGAAGCCATCTCACGATTGAGCATGCTCTGAGCCGCATCCTGCGCGAGTCCATTGAAGGAGGCAGCGCACCGGTCGGACGCCTGGCGAAATGGGCCATGCTGCTGGCCCGAACCGATCAGACCGAGCAGCTTCTCGAACTTGCCAGCCACGATCTCTTCTTTGAACAGTCCTTCTCCGCCGACCTCGCCCCGATCCTCACCGCTGTGGTCACTGACAAGGACGCCGCACCAGTCAGCCGATTCGATGCCCTGAACGCGCTCGCCCTCCTTGCGCACGCTGCCGACGAGACAGCAGACCACGGCCGCCTGGTTGATGACCTTGCCGCACTCGCAGCCGCGCACCCAGCACAGTGGGGCGCACGCGAGCGGCTGGTGCTCGCGACCCACCAGATGATCCAACACGCATCCACCGGCGACCTCGGCGCCATGAACACCACGTACCTGGCAACACGATCCGAGACAGCCGAGAACTCCGTGGCGAGGCGCATCTTGCGCTACACGCAGGCCCAGTGCTTCTTCATCGCCGGCAGGTACGAACAGTCGAACATTCTGGCCATGGACGTGGCCGAGGCTTATTTGGATCACCTCGGGCTCAAGCCTGAGGACATCATCGGCGTCGGGGTCGAGGAGCTGGGCGGCCGTTTGGGACAGCAGGGCACGGACCTCGACGACTGCAAACGCCTGGCCGACTGCCTGGCGCTGACCGTGCGCTGCAAACGAGAACTCGATGAGCACCATGGACTCGCCGCTCTGCACGCCATGAAGTTCTTCCACCTCGCCGGCGCCTGGAGATCGGTCGTCACCATCGGCCAGGAGGTAGTAGACGACTTCGTGGAGATCGGAGACCTCCAGGAAGCCCTTCAACTCCTTGAGCAGACACTGCTGCCCCTCGTACAGCAGCACGCGCTCGATGACCTTGTCATCGGACTTCGCTCCCAACGAGCAGTCGTCATCGCTCACACCGGTGACTATGCCGCCGCCCGAGCCGAACTCGACACCCTCCAGCGCTACGACGTTCCACTCCAGCAAGCACGGGAGATCGAGAACCAGCGCGCCCTCATCGAGCACCTCGCGACCCAGCCCCGCCCCGCCCACTCACCGTTAGCACCTTGAGCACTGGGCCATACAGCTAGGGTGGTTGCTGCCCCTATGGCGGCGCGCCTACGGATTGGGCGCTTGTCGAGTGTCGACAAGCGCGGGAGTCTGAGTGGCCGGACGACCTTCCGTGGTGCCGGCGGGCCGGAAGGTGGTCACTAGGTGGTGAGCGCCTAGGTGCACCGGTGGATAGCCGGTGGACAGATGCCTTTGGACGATGCAGCACGGGGTGGCACGCCCCAACCCGGTGCACCTGCTCTGATCAGCGCAAACGTCACCAGGCGGCACCACACGGCACCGGGCAACATGATCGCTCTTGGTCTCCTAAAGCGGGTGTCGCAGGTTCGAATCCTGCCGGGGGCACAACGCATTACCGCTCTGACCTGGTATTTCTCCACCAGGGAGGGGCTCTAACCGGCCTCGGACTCCTCGTCCGGGGCCGTTTGCGTGAGCGGAGCGTGAGCGGACGGGTCGCCAGACCCCGATATTTCTCCCGACGGATCAGCACCATCCGGCACGGACTCCTCCGCCTCGTCGGGCTTGGCATCCGCTTCCAGTGAGGCGGCGCGTGCGCGCGGCACGAGGCGAGCGGCGGCCTCGGCGATCGCCAGATCCGCTTCGGGGAGCAGGCTCGTGTACGTGTCCGACGTGATGGTGATCGAGGAGTGGCCGAGCATCTCCTGGATGTCCTTCAGGTCGGCGCCGGCCGCGTGGGCCAGGGTCGCTGCACCGTGACGGAGATCGTGGAGCCGGATTGGCGGGAGGCCGATCTCCTCGTACAGCTCGATGAACCGCCGTGTGATATTGGCGGGGTGGAGCAGCTCGCCGTTCTCGCGGGTGAAGACCCGTCCGGTCTCGACCCAGGCACTCCCCCACTTCTTGCGATCCTTGTCCTGCTGGGCGCGGTGCCGCTTTAGGGCCTGGACCGTGTCGGAGTCCAGCGCGATGGTGCGCGCGCCGGCATCGGTCTTGGGATCGTCCTCGTAGACCTCCCAGCCGTTCACCACGAGCTGCTTGGCGACGGTGATGAGCCCGGCATCCAGCAGGGTGTCGGTCCACCTCTGACCACACGCCTCACCGCGCCGCAGGCCGCGGAACGCGACCAAGTGGAAGAGCGCATACAGCCGATCCTCCGAGACGTGGTCGAGGAAGAGACCAGTGTGCTCCGGAGTCCAGACCATCACCGGCGAGGGCTTCTCACCGGTGCGCTTCCAGTGAAGGATGCGTTCCTCGGTCCACACAAGCGCCTTGGGGCGCTTGCCCGCCTCCAACTCGACGTGGGCGGCAGGGTTGAAGGTGATCAACTGCTGTGCGATCGCTGCGTTCAGCGCGGCCCGCAGCGTGGAGCGGACGCGCTGGCGCGTCGCCGGACCGACGATGCGACGGTAGGGATCCATCTCGGCGATGGCGGCCTTCATGGCCTTGCGACGGGCGCGGGGCTCGCGCCCCTTCCAGGGGATCTGTGCGAGATCCTCGAACGCCTTACGCCGCGCGGCGTTTCCCTCGGCGACTTCGACGTTGGCCTCGGCTATGGCCTCGAACATCTCCGACAGGTGGGTGACCCGAAGGCGATCCAGCCGCAGGTGTCCGATGCGTGGCTTGAGGTGCACCCGTATGTTGCTCTCGTCGCGACTGATCGCGCTCTGCCGCCCCTTCTTGCCCGACAGCCAGGTGTCCAGCCACTCGCCGACCGTGCAGAGTGTCGGGGTAGCGCCCGGGTTGACGGGCCGGCCCCGACCCCGGCTTGGTGACCGTGGGTGGCTGCGCCGCGCAGTTTAGCGCGGGGAGGCTACGCTCCCGGCATGGATCTATTGCCGATAGCCGACGACGCCCAGGGCTCCCAGGACCGCGCCGACGCGCCCGGTGACCCCAGCGCGCCTGGCGGCACTGCGCCGGCCCCGCCGCGGCCCGCCGTCGTGGCCAAGGCGCGCGTGCTGTTCACGGACCGCCGCGGCCGGATCCTGCTGGTGCGGCTCCAGCCCTGGCACAACGCGCTGCACTGGGGGCTCCCTGGTGGAACCGTGGAGGCCGGAACCGAGGCACCGCGACAGGCGGCCGTGCGCGAGATCGCGGAGGAGACCGGACTGCTGTGTGCGCCCGGACGGTTGCTCGCCGTGGACTGGGTGAACCGGAGTGGCGACCAGCCGCGGATCGTCCACGTCTTCGACGGCGGATTGCTGGAGGACGGGGACCTGGCCGGGATACGGCTGGACGAGGCGGAGCTGGCGACATGGCGGATGTGCACGCCGGACGAGGCTGAGGCGCTGCTGTCCGCCGCGTCGTGGGGTCAGCTGAAGGCCTCTCTCGCCGCGCTGCCGACGGACGGCGGCCCGGCGGAGCTGCTGGACGGGGCGGCCGTGGAGTTCCCGGCCCCGTGACAGGTGCCCAGTACGGCCGCGGCTACGGTTTCGGCCTGCACCCTGCTCTCGGGGACCGCGGTGGTCTCGAACAGATTGCCGCGGCGCAGCGCGCCCAGCGTCCACAGCCGGGCCCCTGGCCCGGTGCCAGTGGTTCGGCCGCCGGGCCGGAGGCGGCCGTCGGGCTCAGTGTCCAGGCCGAGTCCGCAGGGTCCGGGCGGGGCCAGGCCGCGCCGCAGCAGATCCGCGATCAGCGGGTCGTCCGAGGCGCCGACGCCGGTCTGCGCGCCGGTGCAGTTCACCACTGCGCCCACCCGTAGCTCCCGACCTTCGCGCAGTCCCACGCGTATCCCGTCACCCTCGGTGTCAGCCCGGGCGACCTCGTCCGCCGAGACCTCCAACAGGCCTTCCTCCCGTAGCGAGTGCAGGGCGGCGGCGGAGGCGGGGGCCAGTCGGTGCCGGTGCGTCTCCCACACTCGCAGGTCCTCACCGAGGAAACGGGCCCGGTCGGCGGAGAACAAACGGGCCCGGTCGGCGGAGAACAGCCGCTGCCAGAGTTCGGCCGTCAGCGGGCACAGGCCGTCCATCGCCGGCCGCCAGTCGCCGTGCGTACGCCGGGTCGCGGCCAGGTGCCGCAGCACAGCCCGGCGCAGGGCATCGAGGGTGTGCAGGCCACCGAGGTCCGGGGGCTCGACGGGCGGGACGGGCGGCGTACAGCACGCGCCCCGGCCGCCCCAGCGTGAGCGCTGCATCGGCCATCGTCAGGCCCGTACCCACGAGCAGGACATCGGCATCGGCCGGTACGCCGTCCAGGGCACCCGGGACCCAGAGATCGGGGACGAAGCGCGCCGAGGCGCGCAGGGCCGGCTCGGCGGAAGACTGTCCAGGGCGAGGACCACGGCATCGGCGTGCTGGGTGAGGCCGCTCGCTCCGCGCAGCGCGAGCACGGCGGTGCGGCCCGGCCCGGGCGCGATGCCAATGGTCCGGTCGTGGACGGGGAGCAGGCTGACGGTCGTACTGCGCGCGGCCGTGCCCGCCAGCAGCTCCAGCAGGTACCGGCCGTACAGCAGGCCCATTCGGTCTGCCCGGCGTTGAGAAGGTGGCGTGAATCCGTCGTCGCGTAGGCGGGTCCAGGGGCGCCCCCGGCCGCCGGATCGATCAGCCGGACGTCACACGGCTCGCCCCGCTGCTCGGCCTGTAGCAGCAGCTGGACCGCGGTCAGGACGCCCGCCGCACCGGACCCGACCACCGCAACCGTCGGCCCCACCATCGGGCTGTACTTTGCCTCACCATCCGCAGTCCACATGACAAGATCATGACGCATCGGCGTCTACTATCGGCACCGAGGGTAACGGGAGCGGGGGCAAAGGCACCGCATGGGGGCGATGGTGTCGAGAGGGTGGGTACCGATGGTTGCGTCAGCGGTCGGCGACGAGGCGGAGCTAGAGCCGGACCGGGCACCGTTGGCCAAGCTCCTGGGCCTGAATGACGGGCTCCTGGACGTCTACCGGATCGTGGTGCGCCGTCCTGGATGGGGCATCGCCGAGATCGCCTGGCATCTAGGCATGGCCGAGGCCCAAGTCCGCGGTTGTCTGGACAAGCTGGCGGAACTCTCCATGCTCTATCCGGCCAAGCACTCGACCACACCGATCGCGCTGAACCCGGAGATCGGCCTGGCGGCCCTGCTGAACCGGCGGGAGTCCGAGATTCAGAACCAGCAGGCGCAGCTCGCCGCGGCCCGCACTGAGGTCGCCGAGCTCGCCGTCGTCTACTCCGCGCACCAGGGGTACTGGGGCAATCAGGGTCTTGAGCAGCTCGACGAGGTCGCCACGGTGCGGGCGCGGCTGGCCGAGCTCGCCGAGCACGCCCAGCACGAGCTGCTCTCCTTCATACCAGGCGGTGCGCAGAGCCGGGAGGCGTTGGACGCCAGCCGACCGCTGGACGAGAAGAGCCTCTCCGCCGGGGTCCGTATCCGGACTCTGTACCTCGACAGCGTCCGCAACGACCGGGCCACCACCGAGTACGCCCGCAGGCTGGCCGGACTCGGCGGCGAGATCCGCACGATTCCCTCCCTGCCGGTCCGGATGCTCGTCGTGGACCGGTCCGTGGCCCTGCTGCCCATCGACCCGGAGAACAGCCGGGCCGGGGCCGTCATGGTGAAGGCGCCGGGGGTGCTAGCCGCGCTGGTGCACCTCTTCGAGGTGGCCTGGCAGCAGGGGCAGCCGCTGGACGGCGTACAGCCCTCCGGGCCGGGCGGGCTCACGGCCCAGGAGCTGGAGCTGTTGAAGCTGCTAGAGATGGGCAGCACGGACGAGATGGCCGCCCGCAAGCTCGGCGTCTCCCTGCGGACGGTGCGCCGGATGATGGCGGACATCATGGGCCGACTGGGCGCGCGCAGCCGGTTCGAGGCCGGGCTGTTGGCGACGAGGGCCGGCTGGATGTAGAGCGGGGCAACCGGGTGGCCGTCTCGTGCCATGGCAGTTAGCGGCCGACGTCCATCCGCGTTCCGCAGCCCGCGCGGTGCCACCATGGGCTCCCATGTACGCAATCCATATCCGGCAGAGTCTCCCGGAGTCCGGCCTGGGCCGACTGGACATCAATGACGTCGCGATGGAATTGTCTAAGGTCCGGAATTGCGTTCTCGAGCATGTCTACGCGCCTAGAACGAATGAATACGGACATTGCGGCGTGCTCTACGTCACTGGATCGTCTGTGAAAGCTGCAGGATCCGGGGCATTGGCCGCAGTCCGAAAGGTGCTCACGGGTAGCCACATGAGGGCCAATCTGGTGACTTCCACCGATCCGTGGTCCGTCGGTCTGTGTGATGCGACAGTCCAGGTGGCATCCATGTCGTGGGACCACGCAGCCACCCGCCCCTTCTGAATGGCACCTTGTGGCCTGGGCAGCTTACGGCCAGGGAAATATCTGGAGCCTGGCTCGCACCGTGTGTCACTTTGGCTGCGCAGCGAGCCGACGAATTCGCGGAGAACACAATTCTCCGAGAGGCCTTCCGGCTCGCAACACAGCGAATTGATACAGCTCAAGAGGACCTTCATGTCGACGCGCTTTCTGACCTTGCTCAACTGCTCCGTGGCGGCGCTGGCCGCCGTGCTGCTCATCGCCTCGCCGGAGCGGCCCACCGCCTACGAGGTACGCGCCAACGCGCCGTCGGTCCAGCCCGCGCCTTACAGCTGGGCCTGGGACTAGACGCCCGCTCCGCCCTCGCCGGTGACTCGACTCCGCATCAGGAACCTCCATGTATAAAGCCGCCGACGGCAGCGGATGCCTTCTGTCAGAGTGCCCGACCGACCGCGGCCGGTCGGCGCCGTACGCAACGCAGACGCCGGCGCCCGCCGGACGGCTGTGCCGAGCATGCCGAGACCGCCTCGCGGCGGCCCTCGCGGAACTCCCCGGCCTGCACCGGGAGATCGAGTACGTCCTCGGACCGACGGTGACCGGCCGCGGCGAGCGGGTCAGCGGCAGCCGGAACCTCGGGCTCCTCTTCAATGAGGAGGCCTCGGCCGTCCGCACCGTGATGATCGGCGTGCTCGCCTCCTGGGCGGGCGTGGTCACGGGCCTCGGGGCGGTCGCCGCACCGGTGCGGGAAGTAGGACCGCTCACCGCCTTCCTGCTCCGGCACCTCGACCTGCTGGCCGGCCACCCGGCCGCCGCCGATCTGGCCGAGGAGATCGGCAGGCTGATGGCGGATGCCCGCAGGGTGGTCCAGCCGCCTGCGGCGTGCCGGTCACCCTCGGCCCCTGCCCCCGGGCCGGCTGCTCAAGTGCGGTGGAGGCGTGGGTGCACGGCGCCGCGCGCAGCGGGGACGGGGCGCGCTCCGGCGAGGTGCGCTGCCAGGACGGTCATGCGTGGCCGGCTGGGGAATGGCTGGTGCTGCGGCAGCTGCTGTCGGCCGACGGGCCTGCCCCCGCACCTGCGGGGCGGACGCTGCCGACGCGGTTGGCAGCCCGGGCCGCGGGAGTGTCAGAGGCCACCGTCCGGAAGTGGGCGAGCCGCGGAAAGCTGACGCGCCACGGGAGTCCCTCGCGTGCCGAATACGACGTCGAAGAACTGACGGCCCTCGCGGCCGGCTGAGTCGCATTCGGGACATCCCTGAAAAGTGCCTCCAGAAGGCTTTGCGTAGCAATTCATGTTGCCGCGCAAGGCCCTTTCGGTGTTTCCCTTTCGCTTCCGCGTATGGATTCTTTCTATGTTTGACATGAGACCGTGAAGGTGTCACGCTCTTGGCAGCGGAAGAAGTGTCGGAGTTTCCGGCTGCCCACTGATCCCCCTTGATGTGAATGGACCGTCGAGGCGCGTCTGATCGTGGAATGTTTTTTCTTCCGTGTTCCGGGTGCATGCATCTCTCATCGCGTCCTCTATCTCGCCGAACGGACAGGGTCCACAGTGATTGATTCCGACGACGCCATTGCGAACTCGCTGGAAGCGGTCCGCCGATCCCGGCAGACCTGGGAGGAAAGGCCCCGTCCCGCTTCTCCGGCGACCGCGTACGAGGAATTCCTGAAGTACCTGCGCACGTGCGTCCCCTACTACCGGGACCTGGACGCAGCGGCCGAGCTGCCGCTCGTGGGCCGCTCGGACCACCAGGATGACGGCGGCCGGTTCCGTGCGGAGCCCGCCGACGGCCCGCAGTACCGACTCTCCTCCAGCGGCACCACGGGCCGGCCGCTCGACGTCACCCTGGACGACCCCGCCTGGTACGCCGTCAACTACCACTTCTTTGCGCAGATCCGCGAGCTCGCCGGACTGCCCCGCGATGCCTTCCGCCGTGGCGCGCCCGGCGTCGTCTTCGTCAGCAACAAGCCGGGCCGGCCCAGCTTCGTACGCCCCCTGCCGCCCCTGGACGACGCGCTCTACCTGCGCCTGCAGCTGCCCGAGTCCGGGGCGGACACCCTGGCGCTCTTCCAGAAGTTCCAGGCCCCCGTGCTCTACGGCAAGCCGACCTACCTGCTCGACCTGCGGGCGGCGCTGCTCGGCCAGGGCGCCGTACGGCCACCCTGGCGGCCGCAACTGATCCTGGTCAGCGGAGAGCCCTTGCACGCGGACGACCGCGAGCGGCTCACCGGCTACTTCGAGGCGCCCATCGTGGACGCCCTCGCCTCGACGGAGGGCGGCCTGATCGCCGCGACTGCGCCGGACGGGGCGACGTACCACGTGTTCGGCGAGAACGTACGGCTCGAAGTGCTCGGCGGGAGCGGACGGCCCGCACCCGGCGGCCGGGGGGAGCTGGTGCTCACCAACCTGGTCAACCGCAGCACTGTCTTCGCCCGCTACCGCACCGGCGACCTCGCCGAGCTGGAGACCGCCGAGGACGGCACCCAGCGGCTGCTGGCGCTGCGCGGCCGGGAGCCGGAGAAGGTCCGCTTCCGCACCGCCGAGCTGCCCGCGGACGAGGTGACGCGGGCCGTCGGCTTCGTCCCGGGCCTCGCGGATTTCCAGTTCGTGCTGAGCGATCCAGACCGCACCCTCCTGCGCTGGTCCCCGGAGGCGGCCTGCGCCGACCCGGGCGTCCTCGCGGCCGCCTTGCGCGACGCCGTGGCCGGACTGCTCCCCGCGGAGCACCCGGACCTGGAGCAGTGCGCACGCATCACCCCGCTGGGCGGGAAGAAGCGGCGTTTCCTGCTCGGGACCACCCAGAGCCATTTCACCGACGGCGGGATACTCCGATGACGCTAAACCTGACCTGGACGGGCAACCAATTCCTGGACCCGCGTGAGCAGGCCGACCAGATGATGTCGGCCACCGAATCCATCGACATCACTAACAAGGACGACGTCTGGGGCGAGAGCGTGGCCGCCGCGGTGGCCAAGCATTTCGACGTGCCCGAGGAATTCGTGCGCGTCGGTGCGGGGGCCACCCAGCTAATCGACACCCTGCTGCGCAGCGCCTATCAGGGCCTCGTGGTCGACGTCACCCCGAACTTCCACCTCACCGCCACCGTCTCCCGGCAGCAGGGGTGGAATTACGAGAGCGTCCCGGTGCGCGAGGCGGGTGAACTGCTGCCCGCCCTGGAGCCGTACCTTGACCGCCCCGAAGCGATCATCGTGCTGTGCTCGCCGCGCAATCCGCTCGGCTACCAATTCGATCTTCAGGACATTGCCACGCTCCTGGGCCGCGCCCGCGGCCTCGTCGTCCTGGATGAGGTGTACGCCGACTTCGCCCCGGACACGGCGCTGCGGCTGGTGTCGCAGTACCCGAACCTCGTGGTGATGCGGACCTTCTCCAAGGCCTGGGGCCTGGCCAACCTGCGGATCGGCTTCGCGGTCTCCCAGGCCTTCGCCCGCCAGGACTTCCGTTTCTGGCTGATGCCCAACAGCGTCTCCGGCGTGGCCCAGCGCACCGCCCTGCGGCTGCTGGCCCGTACCGAGGCCGTGCACGACAGCATCCGCAGGGCCCGCGAGAGCCGGGAGGTCCTGGCGGCGGCCCTGGAGAAGATAGAGGGCATGCGGGTGTGGGCCTCGGACGCCAACTACCTCTGCCTGGAGAGCCCGCACGCGCAGGCGATCGTCGAAGAGCTGCTGACCGCCGGCTACCGGACCCGCCTTCTGCACGACCTCAAGGGCTACCCCGAGGAGTGGCCGCTCGGCGTACGGATCTCCGTACCGCAGGAGACCGAGCTCGACGCGGTCGTCGAGTGCGTCGTCCGAGTGCACGAGGCGGCGGGCTGCTTGACCGCGGCAGACCAGTGAGTCCTTCCGGAGAGGTGAACGGGCCGCCGTCGCTCAGCGCCGACGGCCGGTTCGCCGGCTGGCTCTCCAGTGGCTCCGCCGCTCCCCGCCTGGTGCTGTACGACGTGGCGGCGCGGCGCGAGCTCAGCCGTTCCGGCGTCGGCGCGGTGCGCTGCAGGGCCTTCACCTGGACGCACCTGCCCGGCGTCGGGCTCGCAGTGGCGGACGCGGACGGGGCCGAGAACTGGACCCTCTACCGGGTTCGGGTCGAGGCGGCCGAGTGGACGCCGCTCGGTGGCGGCCCGGCCGTACGGATGCAGATCGCCGGGCTCTCTGAGCAGCGCCCCGCCGAGGTCGTGCTGTCGGCCGACGGCCGCGACCCGAGCTGCCGCGACTACCTGCGGGTCTCGCTGCTCACCGGTGAGCACGTGCCGCTGCTGCGCGATTCCGCGCATTCCGCCGTGTACTTCGACCGTGTCCTTCGGCCCCGGCTGACCGAGAGCGTCCTGCCGGACGGCTCACGGGAGCTGCGGCACCTGCCAGCGCCGGGCACGGACGGCGAGGGCGCTCCCTACCTGCGCATTTCGCACGAGGACGCGCTCACCGTTCGGATCCTGCGGTTCGGCATGGACGGCGACAGCCTGTACTTGGTGCTGCCGGACGGGGCCGACGGCGTACGGCTGGCCGAGCTGGACTGCCGGCCCGGGGTGCCGGCCGGTAGGCCGCGGACCCTGTATCGGGTCGGCGGCGGGGACTTCGCCGGGGTGCTGTACGCCGAGGACACCGGCCGGCCCGACCTGTTTCATGTCGAGCAGGCGCAGCAGACCTGCGTCGCGCTGGACGAGGCAGCGACGGCCCGGGTCGCGCGGCTGCGGAGCGCGCTCGGCACCGAACCGGTGGTCCTGGAACGCCGGGGCGGCCACTGGCTGGCGGCCGCGCACCGCCCCGAGCGGGACGTGACGTATGCCCTCCACGACCCGGCGGCAGACGAAACCTGGTTGCTGAGCACGGCCCGTCCCGGCCAGGAGCCGCTGCCGGTGGAGTGTCGGCCGGCCACGGTGCCGCTGCGGGACGGCGGCCACGCCGTCACCTACGTCACCCGGGGCGCCGACGCGCGGCGGCGGGGCGGGGCCGGGCCGACCGTCCTGCTGGTGCACGGCGGGCCCTGGCGGCGCAGCCGCTGGGAGTACGCCGAGCGGCGGGCCTGGCTCGCCGAGCAGGGCTACACCGTGATCGAGCCTAACTTCCGCGGCTCCACCGGCTTTGGCTCGGCCTGGGCCAACGCCGCCGACCGGCAGTGGGGCGCCGCCATGCAGGACGACCTGGAGGACGCCCTGGACTGGGCGGTGGCCGAGGGGCTCGCCGACCCGGACCGGATTGCCCTGCTGGGCGGGAGCTACGGCGGCTACGCCGTGCTCCAGATGGCCGCGACCACCCGGCGGGAACTGCGCTGCGTGGTGGCGACCTCGCCGCTGACCGACCTGGTGCGGTTCCTGGAGGAGCCGCCCGCCTTCTGGCGGACCGCGGCGCCGATGCTGCGGCGGCGGATTGGGGATCCGGCCGTACCGGAGCAGCGGGCGGCCCTAGAGGCGACCTCACCGGTGAACCGGCCCGAGGGCTTCCGCTGCCCGGTGCTGCTGGTGCACGGCGCCACCGACAGCCGAGTGCCCGCAGAGATGGCGACCCGGATGTTCATGGCCCTGGCTCAGGCGAACCGGGACGCCACTCTTGCCCTCTTCCCCGACGAGGGCCACGAGGTGGTGACGACCGGCAACCGCAATGCGCTGAACGCGCTGCTAGCCCGCTACCTGGCCGACCGGCTCTGGGAGCCCGGGCCAGCGGGGACGCAGCCCGATCCGGCAGGTCCCTCGGTCGACACCACCATGAAGCTTTTCGACTCACCTCGCGCCGCCCGCCTTGCGGCGGGCCGGGCGCCGAACTCTGGAGCAGAGCATGGCACTTCACCTGACGCGCAGTAACGCGCTGCTGCTGCTGACCCCGAAGACCGGCAGCACCTGGATCCGGAAGAAGATCAGAGAGCTGGGCATCGCCGTCGAGGAGGTCGGTGACCCGGCGATGCGCGAGCACGACCTGCTCGCCGACTTCGACCGCTCGCAGTACCGCTTCATCGGCGCCTTCGTCCGCGATCCGCTGGAGTGGTACCGCTCCTACTGGTCCTACCGGATGGAGAGGGGCTGGCGTCCGCAGTACCCGCTGGACGAGCACTGCGAGAGCGACGACTTCGAGACGTTCGTCCGCCGCGCGGTGACGACCCTGCCGGGCGCCCTGGGCAACATCTACACCTCGTACGTGGGCGCTCCGGGCGAAGAGGTCGACTTCATCGGGCGCCAGGAGGACCTCCAGGCCGACTTCGCCCGCTTCCTGGAACTGGTCGGCGAGGAGTTCGACGCCGAGGTGCTCGCGGAGGGCAGCCGGATCAACGCGACGAAGATCCGCCCCGATTACCCGGTGGAGCTAAAGGAGCTGATCACCCTCTCCGAGTGGGAGACCATGGGGCGCTTCGGCTACCTCGCCGACCGGCCCGACCCGATCGCACTGGCCAACATGCAGGCCCGCTACCCCGAGGACGCGAACGACCTGCGACTGCTCTCGCTGTGGACCGAGAAGATCCACTGGGCGCCGGACGACAAGAAGCGCGAGGCCGGCCGCCCGGTGGCTGCGGAGACCCGCTACGCCCGGGTGAACAGCAACTTCGCGCTGTACGCTGAGCACAAGAAGCAGGACCCGCAGTACGCGGGCGACCGCTACCGCGAAGCGCTGCGGCTGGACGCGGCGCACCCCCGCACCCTGTGCAACTATGCGCTGTACGTGGCGAAGCACGTGGGCGACACCGCGCAGGCGCGCGCGCTGATGCTGCGCGCCTTGGCCGGCCGCCCCAACCACCCCTACACGCTGGGCAAGCTGGCCTGGCTGACCGCCGACCGGCTGGGCGACCCGGGCCTCGCAGAGGTCCTTTACCGGCAGAGCCTGGCCGCCAACGCGGCCCAGCACGAGCTGCAGGTCGAGTTCGCCAACCTCCTCGCCGGACAGGACCGGGCCGAGGAGGCGCTGGCCCTGCTCGGCCCGGCGGCCGAGAGCCCGGACGCCAACCGGCTGACCCTGCTCACGCACGCCTCGCTGCTGGCCCGCTTGGGCCGCGTCGCCGAGGCCCGCGCCGTCCAGCGGCGGGCAGCGGACGCTGCGGGCGACATGGCGGCGGCAGACCCGGCGGCGACCGCGTAAGGCGCCAGCCGCCAGAACGGGCCGGCCGCGCGCCGCCCCGCTCCTCTCACGAACACCGCCAAGGAGGCGAAACGTTGTACACGGAGAATGCACTGGCCCGGGTCATCCAGGACGAGTGCGTGGCCGGTGCGGGCAAGTCGGTCGAGCAAATCGCGGCCGCTGCGCGCGAGGTGATGGAGAAGAACCGGATCTGTCTGATCCGCGCCTTCCCCCTTGACCCCGACCGCTACCTGGAGTTCCTCGGCCACTTCGGTGAGCCGCTGATGAACTACTCCTCGCTCAGCGAGCTGGCGAAGACCGACCCGCACCCGCAGATCAACCGGGTCAAGTACAAGAAGAAGGCGGAGGGTGCCCAGTCGGTGCACTACGTCGCGGGCGGGCTGCGGCCCCACTCGGCGCGGTCCTGGCGCTCCCCGCGGCCCTCGCACTTCGCGATGCTGATGGTCGAGGCTGGCTGGCGCGAGGTGCCGGCCGGTGAGCGCGGCGAGTCCGTCGTGGTCAGCTGGAACGACCTGTTCAACCGGCTCGCGGAGCGCGACGGCGAGGCGTTCCAGGAGCACTTCGCGCGGCTGTCCACCACCCCGATCACCTTCGAGGCGAACAACGTCCGCGAGGAGCTCAGCCGCCTTCCGCTGCTCTACCGGCTGCCGGACGCCCGTGGCCCCTACGACGTCGGCGTGCGGTTGAAGCAGGACCTGAGCGAGAAGATCGTGGGCATCCGGGAGCAGATCCCCGACTTCGAGGCGTACCAGAAATCACTGGACTACCTGCTGGAGGCGAGCGCCGACGAGCAGTTCTTCGCCTGCTTCCCGATGGCGAGCGGCGACCTGCTGCTGCTCGATAACCACCGCTTCGCGCACGGCCGCCTGAAGATAGTCGGGGAGTACGTCGTCGACGGCGAGGCCCGGACGAACAACCGCGAGCTATGGAGCGTCACGGTCTCGCCCAGGGCTGAGGACGGGGCCGCGGCCGAGGCGGATGGCGAGCAGGCCGACCTCGTCGCCGTCTGCGCCGAGCTCCAGGGCGAGCTGGACGCCCTGATCGGCGGGACCGGCAGCAATGCCGCGGCCCAGTCGCTGGACACCGCCGTGGCCTCCCTCAAGGAGGTCGAGCAGCGCAACGTCTCATCGGTGCAGCTGGTGGCGCTCTCCCACCACTGATTGCTGTCCCATGGCCCGGGGGATTCCGCCCTGCTGTTTCCCGCAGCAGGGCGGAAAGCTGATATCAGCAGGCCAATCGGGTGCCCCCGTACACTGTCGGCGCCCCGATCGCAGTTGAGTTCCCAGAGGAAGTCGGATCCGCCATGTCACTGACCGGAAAGCACATTCTCTCCAGCGACCTCTTCAGCAGAGACGCATTGGAGCAGCTCTTCGAACTGGCGGACGTGCTGACGCCGGTGGCCCGGGGCCGCCAAGTCACCCGGGTCCTCGAGGGCGCCGTCATGGCCAGCCTCTTCTTCGAGGCGAGCACCCGCACCCGGCTCAGCTGCGAGTCCGCGTTCTTGCGCCTGGGCGGCGGGGTGACCAGCACCACGGGCGCGGAGGTCATGTCGATCGCCAAGGGCGAGTCGCTGGCCGACACCAGCCGCGTGGTCAGCGGGTACTGCGACCTCATCGTGATGCGGCACCCAGAGACGAGCGCGGTGCACGAGTTCGCCGCGGCCACCAACGTCCCGGTGATCAACGGGGGCAACGGCGCCGGTGAGCACCCGACGCAGGCCCTGCTCGACATGTTCAACCTGCACCAGGAGTTCGCTCGGACCGGCCGAATCATGGATGGCCGCCGTCTCGCCCTGGTCGGCGACCTGCGGCACGGCCGCACCGTACACTCGCTGATGAAGCTGGTCTCCCGCTACGAGGATCTGACCATCGTCTGCGTCGCCCCCCAGTCCCTTGGGATGCCCGCCGAGCTGCTGGAGTTCGTCGAGCGGCGGGGCCACCGAATCGAGCTGAGCGACGACCCGGAGACCGGCCTCAAGGACGCCGACCTTGTCTACTCGACGCGGCTGCAGACCGAGCGGTTCGCGGACCGGCCGGTGCCCTACAGCGACGCCTTCCGTATCGACAAGGCGTTGGTGAGCCGGGTCTGCCGGGCCGACGCGGTGATCATGCACCCACTGCCGCGGGACGGCCGCCCGGGCTCTAACGACCTGGCAACCGACCTCAACGACGACCCCCGCCTGGCGATCTTCCGGCAGACCGACGCTGGCATCCCCATGCGGATGGCCCTGTTCGCCTCGGTGCTCGGCGTGGCCGACGCCGTCCGCGGCTCGCTGAGCCCGGCGACCTGGTACCGCCCGGACTACACCGGGCCCGAGGACGCTCCGTTCTACAGGAACGTCGCTTCCTGACAGCACGCGTACAGCCCCCCGAGAACGCCGAAGCGGGCCGGTCACCACCGGCCCGCTTCGGCGTTCTCGGCATCCGGTGGCCGTTCGCGGCACGACGCGGCGACGAAACAGCAGAACGACGGACAAGAGGTTTTGCATGAGTGTGGAAATGAAAGCGGCGACGTCCACCAGCGATTACGCCGCGTACCGCAACCCGCTGGTCTCGGTCACGATGGCGAGCACCTTCTTTCTGAAGCTGGTCTCCTTTCTCTGCATCCCGTTCATGACGATCTACCTGAGCAGGAACGTGGATGCCCCGCCGTACATCATCGGCGTCATCGTCGGACTCAGCCAGATCGGCTCGCTCACCGCGGGCTTCTTCAGCGGGGTGCTCGCCGACCGGGTCGGCAAGCGGCTGATCCTGCTGGTGGGCCTCTTCGGCAGCGCCCTGGTCTTCCTGCTGTTCTTCCTGGCGGCGACCTTTCTCCGGGGCTCTTCGCTGTTCGCTGTGGCGTTCGGCCTGCTCAACGCCGGTTACGGGGTCATGTCGGCCTTCTTCTGGCCAGTGACCCAGGTACTGATGGCGGACAGCCTGCCCAAGGAGCGCCGCCCCGCGTTGTTCCGGCACCGCTACGTGCTGACCAACTTCGCCGTGGGCATCGGCCCGCCGGCCGGGGCCTTCCTGGGCATCGCGTCGGCCCGGGCGGCGTTCGTCATCTCGGGGTGCTCGTATCTCGTGTTCGCCGTCGCCTTCTGGTGGCTCACGCGCGGAACGGGCTTCGGGGTCCCCGGCGGGCCCCCGGAGGAGCGGCGCAGTTTCACCGGGGCGATCAGAGTGCTCGGCGCGGACAGGGTGTTCCGAGGCCTGACGGTCTCGATGATCCTCTTCACGCTGGCGTACTGCCAGATCGCGACGAATCTCTCCGCGATCGTCAGCAGCGGCTTCTCCGACGGAGTGCGGTTCTTCGCCATCCTGCTCACGGTCAACGCGGCCGCGGTCATCGCCCTGCAGCCGATCGCCACGGCGATCTCCAAGCGGCTCAGCCCCCGGCGCACGATCCTGCTGGGCAACGCCCTGTTCGCGGTCGTCTGTCTGCTCTTCTCGCTCGTGGCCTTCGGCAAGACCGGCCTCATCACCCTCATCGTGCTGATCAGCATGGCCGAGGTGCTGGTGGTCCCCACCGTCAGCGTCGTGGTCGACGAACTGGCGCCGCCCGCCATGCGCGGCACCTACTTCGGCGCGGCCACCCTGCGCAACCTCGGCCTCGGGGCGGGACCCGCCGCGGGAGGCCTGGTGCTGGCCTCGTTCGACCGCGGGTTGCTCTTCGTCTTCATGGGCTTGTGCGGCGTAGCCGCCTGTGCCGTCGTCTACTTCACCCTCAGGGAGAACACCGGTGCGGATACTGGTCCTTCACCAGAACCTGTTTGAACGGCTCGGCTACGAGCAGGCCATCGACCACACGGCGCACGAGGTCACCTACGCCGGCGCCCAGGAGTACCTCGACAACATCCCGGACCACATTCGGTGCGAGATGCATCCCTGGGACCCGGCGCTGCCGGTCGCGGACCAGCTGCGTCCGTTCCTGGCCGGGCAGCCCCCGTACGACCGGATCATCGCCCGACACGAGCTGCTGATCACCCCAGCCGCCGAACTGCGGGCCGAGTTCGGTATCCCGGGCATGGGACCCGAGACCGCCCGCAACTTCCGCGACAAGGTCGCGATGAAGCACACGCTGGCCGCGGTCGGCGTCCGGGTGCCGCGCTACCTGGCGCTCGACGAGTGCGGTGACGCCGCAGCGCCCTGGCTGGGCCCGACCATCGTCAAGCCGCGCGACGAGGGCGGCAGCCAGGGCGTCAAGCTCTTCGCCACCTTCGAGGAGGCCGCCGGATTCGTCCGCACCGCCGCCTTCGCGGCCCGCTACGAGCTGGAGGAGTACGTCGAGGGGCCGATCTGGCATATCGACGGCTTCCTCTTCGAGGGCGAGGTCGTCGTGGTACAGCCCTCCCGGTACGTCGGGACGCCGCTGCGCTTCGAGAACGGCGAGCCGGTCGGATCGGTCCAGATCGACAACCCGGAACTGGCCGACTGGGCCGTCCGCTGTGTACGCGCTCTCGGCGGCGAGACGCTCACCTTCCACCTGGAAGCGATCATGACCGTGGATGGGCCGGTCTTCATGGAGGTCGCGGCCCGCTGTGGCGGCGGCTACATCGTGCGCGCCACCGAACTGCGCACGGGCGCCTACCTGCACACCCTGGACATGGCTTCGGACATCGAGTCCACACTGGCCACCCGGTTCATCGGGCTGGCCCGCTCCGACCTCAGCCACGGCTTCTTCCTCTTCCCCGGCCATGTGCACGGCGGCGCCGAGGTCACCGTGGAGGTGGCCGACGGCATGCTCGACGACCCGTTGGTGCTGAGCCACCTGATGATGCCGCCCGGCACCCCGACGGCGCGCAAGCACTCGTACCGCCCAGAGAACCTGCCGCTGTCCGGAGTGGTGGCGGGCGCCGACCCGGCGGACGTGGAGCGCTGGATCCGTCGGCTGTTCGAGACCACGGCCGTCACCACCCGCTCACCGTCCTGCACCGAGGCATATGACGGCAGGGGCTGTGCCCCTGACGACCATGAGCTAGAAGACTCCTGAAGATCTTGCTCGGACCGCCCGACTCACCCCGGATTGCCGGTAAATGTCAATCGGGCTGAACCGGTGCAAGCCGGGCGCGATTTCAAGATCTTCATCGGCCTTCTAGCCCACCGGCTCGCCGAGGAGGCGGGTGCCCTGCTCCTCGGGCTGCGCACCGAGCAGGCCTTGGGCGACCCCAAGGCGCTCAAGGACCTCGGAGACACCCGCTCGCACGACTTCCTGGTCGCCGAACTAGCCCGGCACCGGCCGCTGGACGCCGTGCTGTCCGAGGAGGGCGTGGCCGATCCCGCGCGGCTGAATGCCGGCCGGGTGTGGATCGTGGACCCGCTGGACGGAACCCGTGAGTTCTCCGAGGCCGGCCGCGAGGACTGGGCCGTGCACGTCGCCCTGTGGGCCGACGGCCGGCTCGTGGCGGGAGCCGTGGCGCTCCCCGCCCAGGGCGTCACGCTCTCCACGGCCTCCACGGCCTCCACGGCCTCCACGGCCTCCACGGCCTCCACGCCGCCCGCCGCCGCCCAGGACCTGGGCATCCTCGGCAGCCGCTCCCGGCCGCCGGCCTTCCTGCGAAAGGTCGCCGACTGGGTCGGCGCGGAGCTGGTGGGGATGGGTTCGGCTGGTGCCAAGACCGCCGCGGTGATCCGGGGCCGTGCCCGTGCCTACATCCACGCCGGCGGACAGTACGAGTGGGACTCGGCGGCTCCCGCCGCCGTGGCCCTCGCCGCCGGCCTGCACGTCTCCCGGCTGGACGGCACCCCGCTCCTCTATAACCAGGCCGACCCGTACCTGCCCGACCTGCTGGTCTGCCAAGCCGCCGACGCCCCGGCGCTGCTCGCCGCCGTCCTGCTGAAGGCGCGCGACGCGCAGGAAGGGCAGGCAGCGCAGTGACGCGTACCGAGAGCGGCGTCACACTCTGGCTGACCGGCCTGCCCAGCGCGGGCAAGACCACCCTGGCGCTGGCCCTGGCCGAGCGGCTGCGTGCCGACGGCCACCGCGTCGAGGTGCTGGACGGCGACGAGATCCGCGAACACCTCTCCCAGGGCCTGAGCTTCAGCAGACAGGACCGGTACACCAACGTGACCCGGATCGGCTTCGTCGCACAGAAGCTGGCCCAGCACGGTGTCAAGGTGCTGGTGCCGGTCATCGCCCCGTACGCCGACGCGCGCGCCGCCGTACGCGGCCAGCACACCGTCATGGGCACCCCGTTCCTGGAGGTGCACGTCGCGACGCCGGTCGATGTGTGCTCCGTACGCGACGTAAAGGGCCTGTACGCCCGGCAGGCGGCCGGTGAGATCACCCACCTGACCGGTGTGGACGACCCGTATGAGGTCCCCGCCGCACCGGACCTGCGCCTGCAGACCCAGGGCCGGACGGTTGCCGAATCGGCCGGCCGCCTGCACGCACTGCTCACCGAGAGGGGACTGGCATGACCACCGTGACGCATGCCCCCGTGTTCCACCCCACGCACCTCGACGCCCTGGAGGCGGAGTCGGTGCACATCTTCCGCGAAGTGGCGGGCGAGTTCGAGCGCCCGGTCATCCTCTTCTCGGGAGGCAAGGACTCCATCGTGATGGTGCACCTGGCGCTGAAGGCCTTCTGGCCGGCGCCGGTGCCGTTCGCGCTGCTGCACGTCGACACCGGGCACAACTTCCCCGAGGTCATCGACTACCGCGACCGGGTGGTCGCCAGGTACGGACTGACCCTGCACGTGGCCCATGTACAGGAGTTCATCGACGACGGGCGGCTGGCAGAGCGGCCCGACGGCAGCCGGAACCCGCTGCAGACGGTGCCGCTCCTCGACGCCATCGAGCGCAACCGCTTCGACGCGGTCTTCGGCGGCGGCCGACGCGACGAGGAGAAGGCCCGCGCCAAGGAGCGAATCTTCTCGCTGCGCGACGAGTTCGGTGCCTGGGACCCGCGTCGCCAGCGCCCGGAGCTGTGGAACCTCTACAACGGCCGGCACACGCCCGGCGAGCATGTCCGGGTCTTCCCGCTCTCCAACTGGACCGAACTCGACGTCTGGCAGTACATCGAGCGGGAGAGGACCCAGCTCCCCGAGATCTACTTCGCCCACGAGCGCGAGGTGTTCGCCCGCAACGGGATGTGGCTGACCCCGGGGACGTGGGGCGGCCCCAAGGAGACCGAACCCGTGGAGCGGCGCATGGTCCGCTACCGCACCGTCGGCGACATGTCATGCACCGGAGCCGTCGACTCCGACGCGTCCACCGTCGCCGACGTGATCGCCGAAATCGCCACCAGCCGCATCACCGAGCGCGGCGCCACCCGCGCCGACGACAAATTCTCCGAGGCCGCCATGGAAGACCGCAAGCGCGAGGGGTACTTCTAATGCTGACGTCCACACACGACCGGAGCACCGACTCCGTGACGTTGCCCGGCCTCACGACCTCCCTGCTGCGCTTCGCGACGGCCGGCTCGGTCGACGACGGCAAGTCCACTCTGGTGGGCCGGCTGCTCCACGACTCCAAGTCGGTCCTCGCCGACCAGCTGGAGGCCGTCGAGCAGGCGTCCCGGCGACGCGGGCAGGAGAGTACCGACCTGGCCCTGCTGACCGACGGCCTGCGGGCCGAGCGGGAGCAGGGAATCACGATCGATGTCGCCTACCGCTACTTCGCCACGCCCCGGCGGCGTTTCATCCTGGCCGACACTCCCGGGCACGTGCAGTACACGCGCAACATGGTCACCGGGGCCTCGACCGCCGAGCTGGCCGTAGTCCTCGTCGACGCCCGTAACGGCGTGGTCGAGCAGACCCGCCGACACGCAGCCCTCGCCGCCCTGCTGCGCGTCCCCCACGTTGTCCTCGCCGTCAACAAGATGGACCTCGTCGGCTACGACGAGGCCGTCTTCGCCGCGATCGCCGCGGAGTTCACCGGCTACGCGGCCCGGCTCGGCGTACGCGACGTCGTCGCCGTGCCGATCTCCGCGCTGGCCGGCGACAACGTCGTGGAGCCGTCCGTCGCCATGGACTGGTACGCGGGCCCGACACTGCTCGAACACCTGGAGACAGTCCCGGTCGACACGAGTCCGGCCGGCCTGCCCGCCCGCTTCCCGGTGCAGTACGTGATCCGCCCGCAGCACGGCGAGTTCCCCGATTACCGCGGCTACGCCGGCCAGGTCGCCGCCGGAGTGCTGCGCACCGGTGACACCGTCACCGTGCTGCCCTCCGGGCACCGTGGCGTCGTCGCGGCCATCGACATCCTCGGCACGCCCTCGGATACCGCGTCGGCCGGCCAGTCGGTCACCCTGCGACTCGCCGAGGACCTGGACATCTCGCGTGGCGACCTCATCGTCGCCGGTGCGGCGCCACGGCTCACCCAGGACGTCGAGGCGACGGTCTGCCACCTCCACGAACGCCCTCTGCGGGCAGGCGACAAGGTGCTGATCAAGCACACCACCCGCACCGTGCGTGCAGTGGTCCGGGAGATCTCCCACCGGCTCGACATCGACACCCTGGAGTACCGGCCCGGCGGCGAGGGCCTGTCGGTCAACGACATCGGCGACGTGGTGCTGCGCACTGCCGAGCCGCTGGCCCTCGACGACTACCAGGACAACCGGAGCACCGGCGCCTTCCTGCTGATCGACCCGGCGGACGGCACCACGCGCGCAGCCGGGATGGCCGGTTCCTCCGTGGTGAGGGGCGACGGTCGTGTCTGACACCGACCTCTTCCGGCTCTTCGCGGGGCTCATGGCCCTGCTCGTCGCCGCGCACTTCATGGGCCGGCTGTTCGGGCGGCTGCGCCAGCCGCCCGTCATCGGCGAGATCCTCGGCGGCCTGCTCTTCGGCCCCTCGCTGTTCGGGCTGATCGCCCCGGACGCGCAGGCCTGGTTGTTCCCGAAGACCGGCCCGGCAGCGGCCGGGCTGGCGCTGATCTACCAACTGGGCACCTTGCTGCTGATGTTCCTCGCGGGTATCCAGATGCGGGCACTGTTCTCCCGGCAGGACAGCCGCGCCGTCGGGCTCATCACCGTGGTCGGCATGGTGGTCCCGTTCGCCTTCGGGCTGCTGCTGGTCCAGCTGGTCGACCTGTCCGGAGCCATGGGCCGGGCCGGCAACGAGACCGCGCTGACGTTGGTCATCGCCTGCGCCGTGGCCATCACCAGCATTCCGGTGATCTCCCGGATCATGCTCGATCTGGGCATTGCCGGCACGGCCTTCGCCCGGATCGTGCTCTCGGTCGCTGTGCTGGAGGACATCGTCCTCAACGTGGTGATCGCTGTAGCCCTCGGCATGGTCGACGGCGGCGGACACGACGCGTTCGGCGCCGCGGCGCTGTTCGGCATCGGATCCGGATACGGCTCCGCCGCCTACCACGCACTTGCCTCGGTGGGCTTCCTCGGGCTGGTGGCCGGGGTGGGCTTCGTCGTACGGCGGGTGCTGGCCACGAGCCGGCGGGCAGCCGGCCCGGACCGGCCGACCGGCCGGGTCGCGGTCCAGCTCGCCCTCGTCCTCGCTGCGGCGGCCGGCTGCCTCTTCCTCGGCATCACGCCGATGTACGGGGCGTTTGTCGTCGGCCTCATGGCGGGCTGGGGCCGCGCCGGCCCCAGCGCCAGGGAAGCGGCCGCGAACGAGCCGACCAGGGCCATCCAATCCTTCGCCACCGGCTTCTTCATCCCCGTGTATTTCGCCGTCGTCGGCCTGAAGCTGGACCTCGTCCACTCCTTTGCGCCCCTGTACACGCTGCTGTTCATCGCCTTCGCTTGCGTGGTCAAGGCCGCCAGCGTGTACGCGGGTGCCCGCTGGGCGGGCCGCGCCCCCGCCGACTCGCTGAACCTGGCCGTCGCGATGAACGCCCGCGGTGGTCCCGGGATCGTGCTGGCCACGCTCTCGTACGACGCGGGGATCATCAACGCCACGCTGTTCACGACGCTGGTCCTCACCGCCGTCATCACCTCGCTGATGGCCGGCACGTGGCTGGAAAGCGCAATCAAACGCGGTCTGCTGTCCCGTAGGGACAGCACGGAGACACCCCCGCCGTCATCCGCCGCCAAACGGCGGTCCGAACCTGCCGAGGTGGGATCCGCATGACCTCCACGACCGTCTGCACCTGCCGGCCCGGAGCCACCCTGTGGCTGGACGGCGCTCCGCGGCACGCCGTCGCCGAGGAGCTCGCCGACCGGCTGCGCGCCGCCCACCACCGCCGGGTGGAGGTCCTCGACCCCGCGACCTCGGCCGTCCCCGGTGAGAGCCCGCGGGCCGCCGCCGAACGGATCGGCCTGGTGGCCGAGATCCTTGCCCGCCACGGCATCCTCGCCGTGGTCGCGGCCCCCGAGGGGCCCCCGGCAGACCGGAACCGGGTCCGCGACCGCCACCTACGGGCCGGCACCACCTTCCTGGAGGTGCGTGGGGCCGGTCCGGACGACCCCGCCCCGTCCGTCGACGTGCTGCTCGCCCTGCTGGCGGAGCACGGCCTGGTCCTGGCCGGCTGACCGTTCGCCGCCCGGACTCCTTCATTCCTTCTGGGAGTTGTCACCATGTTCGACACCATTGCCATCGATTGCACCGACCTCTCGCCGGCAGAGACAGAAGCGGCCACCACCGCCTCGGTGGCCGACCACCGGCTCGCATACCTGCGGAACTTCCCGCTCGACGTCGACCAGTGCATCGGCCTGCTGGAGACGCTCGGTGAGCTCTGCCCCAACTACGCCGCCGACTCGACGAAGGCGGCGTACGCGCTGCACCCGGCGATCAACACCGTACGGTGCCGCGCTCCGCAGTCCGAGGGCGTCGAGCGGGTTCAGGAAAAGGCCGGTTCGCTGCCGATGCACTCCGGCCGCTCCTTCGCCCGCCGCCGCCCGCTGCACCTGGCCATGCTGATGGCCGACCCGGGCTGGCAGGACTTCGAGGCCGGCCACAACGGCGAGTCGCTGATCGTGCGGTGGGGCGACGTGCTGTCCGAGATGCGGATCCGCCACCCCGAGCACTGGGCCGAGGACTTGCGGTTGCTCACCGGCTACGGGATGAGCTTCCCCGCCTCGCACCTGGACGAGGACGCCTCCGAGCTGCCGTTTCTCTACGTCCCCGGCACCCCTCGGCGCACGCCCGTCCTGGACGACTACGCGGCCCGGCTGCCGCAGGACATCACCCGGCTGCAGAAGGCCGCCGAGTCGGTCAAGGGCGGCGAGCGCTGGTTCGAGGCGGTCACCCGCTTCAAGGACACGGCCAACGACCCAGCGGTTCAGCAGGTGTACGTGATGGCCGCCGGTGACGTCGTCGTGATCGACAACGACCGCTACGGCCACGGCCGGCAGGAGGTGGTGGCCACCCGCACGGACGCCGACGGCGCCCTTGTGGTGAATCCGCGCACGATCTGGAGCGTCAACATCCAGTAGCCGCGCTCGCGCTCTCCAACACATCAACCTCCTCTTCCGGAACGGGACATGAGCACAGTCATAGCGAGTTGTACGCGTGGAGCGCAGGCGCTCCCGGAGCGGCTGACCGCCGTACAGGGCATCGGCCGGGCGGGAGATCTCGTCATCGCCCGCGTCGTGAAGGTGGGCGCCTACCGACAGGTGGAGAACGCCCACGGGCGGGACGTCCGGATCCGCGTCGGCGACGAGATCGTCGGCGTGCTGGGCGACCGCTTCTCCACCACCTCGATCTACGGCGGGCTGCCCGAGGCCGGCCTCGCCGTCACGGCCGGCACCCCGGCCGACCTGATGGCGGTCGGCGGCGTCATCGGCATCGCTGCCTCCTCCCCGTCCTCGCTCGGCACCGCGACCGCCCTGGAGCTCGTCGGCCTCGCCGCCGACGCCGACGGCCGGGTGGTGCGCCTGGAGCCGAAGGCCGCTTCCTCGGCGGCCGGCACCCCGATCGTGTTCATCGGCGGCACCGCCGCCGAGGTCGGCAAGACGACGTTCGCCTCGGCCCTGGTCAACCACCTGGCCGCCCGGCACGGGCTGCGGGTCGGGGTCACCAAGCTGGCCGGCACCGGCCGGCTGCGCGACCTGCTGACCCTGGCGGACGCGGGCGCGCACTGCGCGGCCGACTTCGTCGACGCGGGTCTGGCCACAACGTACGGCCACTCGGCGGACGCCGTGGTGGGCGCTGCCCGGCACCTGGTGGGCCGGCTGACCGAAGAGGGCGCGGAGATCATCGTCGCCGAACTCGGCGGCGACCTGTGGGGTGCGGGTATCCCGGACATCCTGCGCGACCCCGGCCTGGTCGCCGCGGCCCGCGCCCTGGTCCTGGTGCCCTCGGACACGATGGCCTCGCTCGGGGCGGACACCTGGCTGGCCCAGAACGACATCACCATCCCGCCGGTCCACGGCGTACCGCACCGCAATGTGATGGCCGCCCGGGAGCGGGTGGGGCGCGGTATGGGCGTCCAGCTGGTCGACCCGCACAACGAGCAGGACATGGAGCGACTGATCACCGAGACGCTGCTGCCCGCTCCCGCAGCGGTGGGCAGCGGGTCGGGAGCTCCGTTGAGTGCCGGCGCGTCCCATCTCGTCCTCCTGCTGGGTGCCGGGGGCATCTCCCCCGACGCCGCCCTGCAGGCGGCCGCGAAGGTCGCCTCCGAGGTCAGCGTCGTCTGGTACGAGGGCAACACGTCGGGCGCCGCGGTCGAACGGCTCCGACAGCAGTGGAGCGAGTCCTTCGCTGGCGAGTGGCTGACCACCGCCGACCACCTGGCCATCCCCGACCTGCTGGTGGACCTGCACGGGCGGCGGCCGGTGCACGGAGTGGTCACGTTCGGCGAGCCGCTGATCGTGGTCCAGGCCGAAGCGCAGCAGCGGCTGGGCCTGCCCGGCAATCCGCCGGAGACCGTCCGTACCGCCCAGTCGAAGCTGGCCCAGCGGCGCAGGCTGCGGGAGGCCGGCGTCGAGAAGATCCGCTTCCATGAGATCGCGGGCGAGGCGGACGTGCCGGCGGCGGTGGCCGCGGTCGGGTTCCCCGCCGTACTGAAGCCGGTGCACGGCGCTGCCAGCTTCTTGGTGAGCAAGGTCGGGGACGAGACGGAGCTGCGGGACCGGCTGGGCGAGGCGATCGCGGCCTATCGGTCGTCCCCGCTCTTCGACCCCGAGCCTCTCTTCGTCCTGGAAGAGCTCCTGGTGGGCGACCAGTGGTACGAGGAGGACGGATTCGGCGACTACGTCAGCGTGGAGTCGCTGGTCGAGGACGGTCGCATCACCCATGTCGGGATCACCGACAAGCTCCCGCTGCAGAGGTTCGTGGAGACCGGCTACGTGGCCCCCACCTCGCTGCCCGCTGACCGGCAGCGAGAGGTGCTGGAGCATGCCGGACGGGTCATCGAGGCCATGGGCATCCGGTGGGGCGCCACCCACCTGGAGCTCAAGCTCACCCCGGACAGCCCGGGCTGCATCGAGCTCAATGCCCGGCTGGGCGGCCCGGTGGGGCACCTGCTGCGGGCCAGCAGCGGCGTGGACATCGAGGCGGACATCATGCGCCTCGCGCTCGGCCGCTCCCCGGAGGGCGACTACCAGGGCCGTCGGTATGCGCTGTACCGCGCGGTGCCGCCGCCCGCGCAGGCCGTGACCCTGGTCGGCCAGACCCCACGGGAGGAACTGCTCGCCCAGTTCCCGGAGCTGGTGTTCTGCAAGACCCGCTTCGCTCCCGGTGCCGAGCTGCATCCCGAACGGCCCTACAACGTTCTGACGTTCCTGGTGACCGGTGACGACGTCACGTCCTGCCTGGCCACCGCGGAGCGGGTGGCGGGTGCGTTCCGGGCCGAGTTCGTCTCGCTCGACGACGGCAGTCCCGTCACCTTCTCCGCTTCGCTCCACTGACCTCTTCTGACGGAAGGCCAACATGCACACCGCCACCGCGGGCTCGACCACCGCCCGCGATCTGCTGCACTGCCTGGTGGACCATGGCTACACCCTCGCGACGGGTGTTCCCTGCAGCCTGCTCAAGGGCGCGTTCCAGCTGCTGGAGGAGCCCGGTGACGACGCCCGGCTCGCCGGTCTGCGCTACGTACCCGCCCCGCGCGAGGACAGCGCCATCGGCATAGCCTCCGGCGCCATCGTGGCCGGCGAGCGGGCCGTGGTCCTCATGCAGAACTCCGGGCTCGGCTACTGCCTGAACGTCATCACCTCGTTCAACCTCATCTACGACGTACCGGTGCTGCTGATCGTCAGCTGGCGCGGCCACGACGGCAACGACGCCGTTGAGCACGACGTGATCGGAGCCGAACTGCTGCGGCTGCTCGATCTGTTCAGGCTGCCGCACACCGTCCTCGACCCCGCTGACCCGGCCGGTTCCGTCTCCGCCGCGATCGATCTGATGGACAAGGAGCAGCGCTGCAGCGTGCTCGTCGTCCGGGAAGGCATCTGATGCCCGCACCGCTGCCCGCCACCGCCCCGCCGCTGAGCCTCTCCGAGGTCGTGCGGGAGCTGATCGCCCGCCACCCGGACGCGCTGATCGTGTCCACGTGCGGATTCACCAGCCGTGAGCTGTTCAACGCGGCCGACCGGCCGGAGAACTTCTACCTGGTCGGCTCGATGGGCATGTCCGCCCCGGTCGCGCTCGGCCTCGCGCTGGCACGCCCCGAGCGCACCGTGATCGCCCTTGACGGCGACGGCTCGCTGCTCATGAACCTGAGCGTGCTCCCGCTGGTGGCCGCCTCCGGTACGGACCTGCTGCACGTGGTCGTTGACAACGGCATGCACGAGAGCACCGGCGGCCAGTCCACCGTGCAACGTTCCGACTTCGTCGCACTGGCCCTGGCGGCGGGCTACCGCAGCGCCGTACGCGTCGAGACCGCCGAGGAGCTCCGGGCGGCCGAACTGCCCGCCGGAGCGGTCCTCCTGCACGCGCTCACCGGGCCGCGTACGGACGGACCTGGCCGCCGTGTCACGCACACCCCGCAGGAGATCGTCGCGCGCGTCCACGCAGCGGCCAACCGCCCGGCGCGGTAACACTCCACGCTCCGCACCCCCATAAACCTCTTCATCCGCCGCGTTATCTTCCTGAAGGAATTCCCCATGTCGAAGACCTGTGTCCTGCGCGACGCACTCAACGGTTCCGCGATCACCCGCTTCATGGGCGCACACAGCGCGCTCAGCGCGAAGCTCGGCCAGGAGGCCGGCTTCGAGGCGATCTGGGCCAGCGGTCTGGAGATCTCCGCCGCTCGCGCGCTGCCGGACGCGAACATCCTGTCCATGGCGGAGTGCCTGGAGGCCGCCGCCCAGATCGCCGGCGCGGTGGACATCCCGGTGTTGGCCGACTGCGACTCCGGCTTCGGCGGCGTCGGCAACGTCGCCCACATGGTCCGCTCGTACGAGGCCCGCGGCCTGGCCGGGGTGTGCATCGAGGACAAGCAGTTCCCCAAGATGAACAGCTTCGTCGAAGGTAACCAGGACCTGGCCCCGATCGGCGACTTCGCCGCGAAGATCACCGCGGCGAAGGAGGCGCGTACCGACGAGGACTTCGTCGTGGTGGCGCGCATCGAGGCCTTCATCGCCGGCGCCGGCCTGGAGGAGGCGCTGCGCCGCGCGGCCGTCTACGAGGCGGCCGGTGCCGACGCCCTGCTGATCCACTCCAAGCGCTCCACCGCCGAGGAGGTCTACGCCTTCCGCGACGCCTACCGGGGTGCGCTGCCCGTCATCGTCGTGCCCACCACCTACCCGCAGGTCACGGCCACTGAGCTGGCCGAGCACGGCTTCGGCGGGGTGATCTACGCCAACCAGGGCCTGCGCGCGTCGATCAGCGCGATGCGCGACGTCCTCGCCCAGATCGGCGGCGCCGGTTCGACCTACGCCGTGGAGGGCTCCATCGCCAGCCTGAAGGACGTCTTCGCCCTTCAGGACGTGGACGACCTGCTCGCCCGCCAGGAGCGCCACGACGAGCTGACCGCCGCGTATTCCGCCCTCGGCTGAGTCGGCGAACCCACAGAAAGGGAGCATGATGGTGCCTCGCCGAACCGCCGGCGGCCGACAGACGGCCGAGGTGCGCAATCGCATCGCGGACCAGTGGTGCGATGCCGAGTCGGGCCGGGTCCAGGAGAACCGCAACCCCGGCGATCTCGCGGACCTCGTCAGCCGGAGTCCCGATTCCGGCACGGCTGACGTGCAGGCGGCAGTCGGAGCTGCACAGCGCGCGCTCCCGGCCTGGCGGGCCCTCGGCCCGATCCGGCGCGGCGAGATCGTGATGCGGGCGGCCCGCCTGATCGACGAGCGCCGGGAGGAGTTCGCCGAGGCGGTCACCCGGGAGCAGGGCAAGTTGCTGCGCGAGGCGCTGGGCGAGGTGGACCGCACCGTCGCCCTCCTGGAGTACACGGCGGGGGAGGGGCGACGGCTCGGCGGCGCCACCCTCCCCGCCGACGACCCGCGGACCCTGGCGCTGACCCGGCGGGAGCCCATCGGAGTCGTGGGACTGATCACGCCCTGGAACTTCCCGTTGGCGATTCCCGCGTGGAAGGTCGCCCCCGCCCTGCTCTCGGGGTGCACTGCCGTCCTCAAGCCCTCGCCGCTCACCCCTCTCACAGCGATGCTGCTCGTGGAGTGCTTCCTGGCCGCCGGGGCCGGGGGCGGCGTGCTGAACCTGGTGTACGGCGGGCGCGAGGTGGGCGAGGTCCTGGTCAAGGACCCGGTCGTGGCCGGCATCTCGTTTACCGGCTCGGTCGAGGTGGGCCGGGCCATACACACGGCCGGTGCGCCGCGGTTCCTGCGTACTCAGCTGGAGATGGGCGGCAAGAACGCCGCCCTGGTACTGGCGGACGCCGATCTCGACCTGGCGGCCGACTCGATTGTGGCCGGAGCCTTCGGGCAGGCCGGCCAGCGCTGCTCCGCGACCAGCCGGGTCGTCGTGGACCGTGCCGTCCACGACGAGCTCGTGCGGAAGCTGGCCGAGCGCGCGGCCGCGCTGCAGGTGGGCGGCGGCCTCGACGCGGACTCACGGCTCGGCCCGGTGGTCAGTGCCGACCGGCTGCTGGCCTGCCTGGACGGGACGCGCCAGGCGCTCGCGGAGGGCGCCGTGGCCGTCACCGGCGGAGACCGCCTGACGGAGGGCGTCCCGCAGGGCTACTTCATGGCCCCGACGGTGCTGACCGGTGTACGTCCGGACAGCTACATCGCCCAGGAGGAGATTTTCGGCCCGGTGCTGTCGGTCCTCGTCTGCGACGGTTTCGAGGACGGTCTCCGCATCGTCAACTCCGTCCGCTACGGCATGGCCGCAGCCATCTTCACGGCGGACACCTCCCTCGCGCTGCAGGCCCTGGAGCGCGTCGACGCGGGCATGCTCCACGTCAACCGCCCGGGCGTGGGCGCGTACCCGCACATGCCTCACATCGGCGCGAAGGAGTCCCAGTACGGCCCGGCCGAGTGCTCGCCCCAGGTGTGGGACTTCTACACGGAGTGGCGCACGGCCTGCATCGCGTACTGACCGCAACCGGCGGGCAGCCCGGTGTGAGGGAAGACCCACGGAAGGGTCGAAGTCCCGGACCGAACACCGGTTCCGGGCTTTCGGCGGCGCGGGGACAACGTAGAAGGCCCCCGTAGGGCGTAGCCGCTGGATCACTCGGCAGGCCGCCGCGGGTCAGACTCCGAACAGCGGCGTGATCTGCCGCATGGTGAGGTACGTGCTGTAGTAGACGGCTATCAGTAGCGCCCGATCGGCGAGGGCAGGCACCACGGATGGCCGCCACCGGGACCGTGCGCTTGAGATCCTCATCGACGACACCCTCGCCACCAAGGCGCCCTGACCCACGAAGCGGCCCCCCGCTCCCGGAACTTCCGGGAGCGGGGGGCCGCCATTTTGCGTTGGGCCGTGCTCAGAAGCCGCTTCTCAACCGATCTTGGAGCGTGAGGGTCGGACAGATTTCCTGATCGGGTGATTCTCTGGTGGTGTGGGCATGAGGGCAAGGCCTCTCGGTAGCTCGGAGATGCGAATCGAACCGAGCAAGACCGGGAGGCCCTAGTGTCGTTGTTGTACTCGCTCATCCCTGTCGAGTTCAACTCGGCTGTCGTACCGTGCGATTGCCTCGCACATGCGTACGGGAACGCGGCTGATCATCCGGATCGGGCACGCCGGTATCCCTCGGACATGACGGACGCGGAGTGGGCGGCTGTGCGCCTGTTGTTGCCGGTGTCGGCCTGGCTGGAGGGGCGGGGCGGGCAGCCCGAGGGCTATGCCACCGTCAGATGCTGGACGCGATCCGTTACCTGGTCGCGGGTGGGATCTGCTGGCGGGCGATGCCCGTGGACTTCCCCGCCTGGCGCCGGGTTTATGCCTTTTTCCGCCGGTGGCGCGAGCACGGGCTGATCGCAGAGTTCCACGACCGGCTGCACGGAAAGGTCCATGAACGCGAGGGCCGTGAGGCCGAGCCCACGGCGGGGATCATCGACGCGCAGGCGGTGCGGGCCGCCGCGACGGTGCCGGCCGCCTCACGCGGTTACGACGGCGGGAAGAAGGTGCCGCAAACGGCACATCGTGACCGACACGCTCGGCCTGCTGCTGGTCGTCGCGGTGACCGCCGCGAATGTGGGCGACCGGGATGCGGCCGTGCCTCTGCTGGTGCGGCTGCGGCGAAGGCGGCACCAGTACGCACGCGCGCCGATACCGCCACAAGTAATGGGGAATCCCGCCAATCGACGTGTCGTCCGAGCTGCATGCTCATCCGCATGGTCAAAGGTGGGCTGCTGTCAGGCCCAGCACTCCAGCCCGGGTCTGCATAACAGCGGCAGGCTACCCGGGCGCAGGCGTGGCGACAAGGCACGCGGGCTTCGTGCGTGCGCGATGCGTGAGCGGATGGTGCGGCACGGGGCGTCACGAGCGGGATGAGGTACGACACCGTAGGGCCCTGATCAGGCGAAACAGCATCCTGCGGCAGCGTCGAGCACCACCCGGCAAGGATTCGATCCCACTCGTAATGCGTAGGTCTCGGGTTCGAATCCCGAAGGCGGCTCCATGGTGAACCCCAGGTCGGGCCTTTGACCTGGGGTTTCTTGTGTCGGGCGACCTTGGAATCTCGGCAAATCGGGCGCTGTCTGTCTGTGCATCGTAATGCGTAGGTCGGAGGTTTGATTTCTGTGACGAGACCGACGCAGCAAGCCTCTGAACTGGTCTTTTGATTGCTCGTAGGGAACGGACCATGCCAGCGCAATGGATCCCGGTGGACACCCGGTGGACAACCGTGCGTGAAACTCCGTCAGGGCACTCTCGCCGCCCCTGGCCGACGGGTGAAATCCACCGGTCTCCGATGGGGCTATCGGCGGCGTCGGGACTGTCCGGTCCTGACAGCTTCACGTCCAGCTCGAGTCCTGGCGATGATTGACCGTGAGTACACGCAGGAACCGCTTCTTGGCACGTTCCGAGGTGCCACCGAGCTGACAGACCGCCATCGATGTGGAGCAGTGGAAGAGAAGACTTCCCGCTTCACGGAGGAACGCAAGCGACTCGGCTCCGCAGCCCGGGTGAATGCGGCTGCGAGGGACTTCCCGTCGGTCTCGGCCAGGCCCGGCTGCGCGGTTCCTGCAGACCCGTCACACTGCACCGTCGCAGCATCGGCCCTTTCCGCCCGTGCTCCGATCTTGTCGATACCATTGCGGGAACGGCGAGTTGGGAGAGTCCTGCGTGGAACCGTTGATGAGTATGGTGCTCTCGACTGTCGGCACGGTCGCTTCGGGCGCTCTTTCCGGAGCGGGCGGCGAGATGGGTAGGCGGACCTCCGAGAGGCTCTACGGCTTGCTGAGTCGAGCACGCACCGTGGATGAGGGAGCGGGCACCGGTTCCGGAGGCGGTGAGGAGCAGCCCACCCTGCCCGTCACCGAGCAAGAGCAGACGGCAGCCGCGTTACGGCTGATGGAAGTCGCCCGCAGATCGCCGGAGTTCGCGCGCGAAGTCGCGGAGTGGGCCCGTGAGGCCTCCTGGCTGGCGCCGCGTGCCGTGCCTGCCGTGGCTAGCGGTGCCTCCCGTCCGCAGATGCTGCCGCCGGCGACCGCGGTGTTCACGGACCGCGAGGACGTGATCGCGTGGATCACGGCACTGCTGGACGATGCGGACCCCATACAGGGCGCGCCGACGATTGCCGCCCTTACTGGGCCGGGTGGTATCGGCAAGACGGCTGTCGCCGTTCAGTGCGCATACGCACTACGGGAGCGGTTCCCCGACGGGATCCTGTTCGTGGACCTGGCCGGCGCGTCCTCCGGCACGGCTCTTCCGCCTTCCGACGTGCTTGCGCGGTTCCTGGAGAGGCTCGGGGTTCCGCCCGCCATGGTGCCAGGCGATGAGGCCCGTCAGCGGGATCTGTTCCGCGATTGCACGGCCGATCGACGCATGATGGTCGTACTGGACAACGTCCATGCCGACGCCCAGGTCGTCCCGTTGCTCCCGGCTTCGCCCGGGTGCCTCGTCCTGGTGACGAGTCGGCACCGGCTGGGTCGCCTCGTGGCCGAGCACGGGGCTCGTCCGCTCATCCTCCGGCCGCTGTCGACCGCAGATTCCGTCCTCCTGCTCCGGCGGGTCGCGGGGAGCGAGCGTGCGGCGGCTCCGGACGCGGTCGTTCAGGCCGTGGCGGAAGCGACTGGTGGTGTTCCTCTCGCGTTGTGCACCATGGGTGCCGGTCTCGCAGTCCGGGAGCACTTGGCCTGGGAGCGAGTGGCGCGACAGTTGTCCGAACGGATCCACGGCCAGGGCCAGGGAGGCGACGCCATGCGATCGGGAAGCACCGACGACGCAGGTGGCCCCGTCGATCCTGTTCGCCACGCGCAAGATGCCTCGTACAGCGAACTGACTCCGGAGTGCGCCGCCTTCTACCGAGCGATCGCGGGGTGGGCATGGCCGACCGTGACCGTCATGTGCGCCGCCCATGCCGCAGGGGTGGGGGAGGACCAGGCCCGGGAACTGCTGGAGCAGTTGGCCAGGGTGCATCTGCTGGAGGAGGTCGGTGAGGAGCGCTACCGCTTCCACGATCTGGCGCGGGCGCACGCACGTGAGCTTGCGGTGGCCGAGGACGGTCATGGCCGCATGTCCGCCGGGGTCCGTCGGGTGGCGGTCGCGCATCTGCGTTGTGCGGCGGAAGCGGACTTCCGGGTCATGCCGTTGCGCTGGCGGCTTGGCCCCGCTTATCGGGCACTCGTTCTGCCAGAGGACCGTGATCCGGCGGACGGCAAGCGCGCGCTGGCGGAACTGCGTCGGGAGCGGGAGAACCTCGCGGCCGTCATCCGGGCGGCCGATCACCACGGCTTCGACGACCTCGTATGGCAGTTGTGCGAGGCGATGTGGGGTCTGCATCTGCTGCTCGGCTTCCATGCCCAGTGGATCGACACGCATCTGCTCGGAGTCGAGGCCGCCCGGCGCTGCGCTGCGGAGTTCGGTGACCGGCGTGCGGTGGGCCGGATGCTGGTGCAACTCGCCTTCGGTTATATGGGAGCCGGGCGGGCGGACGACGCTGAGGAGGCTCTCGCGGAGGCCGTGGGCGCGGACGAGGCTTGCGGCCACCATCGCGGGCAGGCGAGCGCAGTCGAGGCCCTGGGGCTGCTCCGCCTCAAGCGGTGGAAGTATGCGGAGGCGCAGCGGTGCTTCGAGGAGGCGCGGGAGATCCTGGGGCGTATCCGGCAGGGCGACGATGGGTGGGAGGACCTGCCTCGTGCCACGGCCCTGCTGGAGCACCACATCGGCCGTGCCCAGACGAAGCAGCGGCACTTCGCGGAGGCCCTTGCTCGGCTCAACGGCGCGCTGGTGCGGTTCCGTCAGCTGCCCGACGGTGGCGACGCCTACAACGAGGGACGGGTCTACATGAGCCTGGGCGAGGCGCACCTGGACGAGGGGGACACGGACCTCGCGCGGGTGTGCCTGGACAAGGCCGTCAAGGCCATGGAAAGGGCAGGCGCGGGGCTGCAGCTCGCCGATGTCTTCGAGTCGAGGGCCCGGTGCCATCGTCTCTCGGACCGTCCGGCGGAGGCGGCGGAGGATCTTCGCACCGCCGCTGTGCACTACGAGGAGAACGGTGACCGGGTTGGTGCCGAGCGGATCCGGATGGGGCTCGCAGAACTGGAGGCGTGAGACCCGGTCGGCGGTGGGGACGGCGGGAGCAGTTCGACGGTGACGTGATGTGCCGTAGCGCCGGTGCGTACGGTGATCGTAGGGAGGGCATCGGCCAGGGGCTGCCCGCTCGCGAGCCAGGCGTAGAGCGCGGAGGCGTAGACGGCGGGATCGCACAGGTCGGGCCGCCCCTCGGGGTCCGCCGCGGCGGACAGCCGCACGAGGTCTCCCTCGCGGGTGCGTACGACACAGCGGTCCGGGCCGTCGACATAGGCGACCAGCCCGCAGTACGGATAGCGGTCGAGCGCTTCAGACGCCCACGCGGCCGGCGGGCCGAGCCGTGGATCGTCCCCGGCGGCATGGCGTACGACGACGTCGGCGACGCGCAGTCGGCCGGTCTCCCGCGTCTCCTCGTCGACCACCGTGTGCGCGGTGTCGACCCGCACCGCCGGGTCTTCCGACGGATCGGGCTCGTCGCCGACGACGGCGTACCGGACAAGGGCGAGTTCCGGCGGATCCGAACTGATCTGGCGCACGAGGACGCGGATCGGCGCGGTGACGCGGGCGGGAACGTACGGCGGCAGTGGCAGCGGGTCAAGCAGCGCCGGGTGCCCTTCGGGCTCGGGTATGCCCATGAGGCCGTAGAAGAGGCGGCGCAGCAGAGCAGCCGACTCTCCTGGTGACGAACTGGTCTGCTCCGCCAGTTCCTTGTAGCGGCCGGGGTTGTGCGATGTGATCGCCCGGTCGATCTGTGCGCGGAGGCTGCCGCGGCGGAAGAGACGGGGAGCCGTACGGCCGAGGGCGGCCACCGGGGAAAGCGGGTCGAGGTCTTCCTGGGGGAACGCTCCGAGGAGGACGGGGATGCCCATGGACGCCGCGTAGTAGGTGACACTCGAGTGGTCCCCCAGGACGCAGTCAGCGGCGATCAGGGCCTGTCTCCACCCGTCGAGCGGCGGGATCGCCTCGAGGCCGGCTCGCCGCGCGTTGTCCAGCCACGCGCGGACCTGGCCAGGACCGTGGCCGTACCAGATGTTCGGATGCAGAACAGCGGTCGTCCGGTACTCATCGGCCGGCAGCTCCGCCGCCAGACGTGACAGCAGCCAGGGCAGCAGATCATCCGCACCCGGCTCGCCCGCTCCTCCTGCCCCGGCACCGCCGAAGAGGGAACGCGGTGCCCAGGTCGAACTGAGGACGATCAGCCGCTGGCCAGGCCCCACACCCAGTGCACGGCGGAAACGGTCCCGTTGGGGGAGAGCGGCGAGGATACGGTCGTAGCACGGGTCCCCGGCGAGTACCGCGGTGGGCACCGCCTCAGGACAGGCCGAGCGCAGCCTCTCCAGCTGTTCGGGGTGGGAGAGCACCGTGGCGGTCGCGAGCGGGCGCCCGTCCTCCAGGAGCCAGTCCGGCGCCAGGCCGAAGACCGGTGTCCGGTGTCCGGTGTCCGGTGTCCGGTGTCCGGTGTCCGGTGTCCGGTGTCCGGTGTCCGGTGTCCGGTGTCCGGTGTCCGGTGTCCCCAGCCTCTTATTGTATCCCATCCCATGGGACAATATGGCCAGCTTGCCGCGTATCGACCCCAGTTCGCCGCCATAGCTCGCGGCCACCGCCAGATCGAACACCGTGTCCCTGGCCTGTTCCCAAGGGAGGACAGGCAGCCCCGCCTGAGCCAACAACTCGGGCACTCCAGCAAGGAAAGGAGATGAACCCGTGCAGGTGGCGAACATCTGCACGCGAACATCGCTGTGGAAAAGCGGAAGTACGTCCAGCAGGCGAGTCGCGGACGTCACGTTGTGCACGATGAATAGGACGCGACGACAGCCCACGCGTGTGACCCACTGCTCCGCGTCCTCGCCCACCGGTACTCGCAACCGCGCCGTCCCACCTGTCACGCCGGCTCGTTCCCCTGACTTGATCGAGTCTGTTCATCCTGTCGTCCCGCTGGATGCTATCTGGGTACACACTGCGGAAACCGGGAGGTGGGAAACGCCCCTGCGGACGTCAATCAGGGCGAAGCGGTCCCTAGTCGATCCGATCCAACTCGGCCCGAAGACGTTCGGCCTCGGCTTCGGCCTTTCGCAGCCTCCGCTCCAAGGCGGACCGCGAGGGCGTGGGTGCGGTGCCTGCCGCTTTCCCGGACTGTCGCTGTCGGGGGACAAGCCATCCGATGCGCTCGTAGGCCAAGATCATTCGTGCTTGGGGGCAGGAATAACAGAGCTGCTCAGGCTCCGGTGTCGGCCAGCCGTTCGCGAGCATTCGTCGGGTGTGCTCCCGATCCCGCTCGGTCTGCAGCTTTGGGTTCGCGCGCCAGGCGTCCTCGAACTCTGCGGACATCTGTTGGACTCGTTCCGGAGCCGCACAACGAGGTCCAGAAGCAGGCACCCAATCGAGACTCGGGGCGATGGCCTCCTCCACGTGACCGCAGGCCAGCGTCACCTCCCAGAACGCGGAGGTGTGCGGCTCGTCATGGCGGAGTACCGACCAAACCCTGGGGGCCGTGTCGTCCGGTGGCTCGACCGGGTCGGCGGGAAACGTCACCTCCCTCCGTTCTCCCCACTCGGCGATCTCGCGATACGGCGGCGGTGGGGAATCGTCGTGATGACAGATCATCTGCCCAGGAGGCAGCGGGGAGTGGAGAGCCTTCCACTGTGCCTCGTGCGGTGGGGTGCCGTCTTCGCGAGTGAGGACCTCGGGGATGCAGTCGCAGTCAAGCTGAACGCGCCACCGGAACACGTGGGTCAGATCCGGAATCAGGAAGTCCCAGAGCACCCGCGGGATGTACCCGCGCATTTCGGTGACCTCCGCCTCGCACTCCCGCAGCGCCTCCTGGCGCGGCCTGGCCTTGCCGGGAAGCCGCTGCACCGTGGGGGTGCTCGGCGGCGGCCGGTCTTCCAGGAGAAGATGGCGACTATTGGTTGAAGGGGCACCCATGGGCCTCTCCCTGTTCCTTGCCCGGCGCTGCCGTTCATCGGCCGAGCGGACTGTGAGTTGCAGCCAGGCACGCTACAGAGCCAGCCGCACTGTCAGGGGAATGTCGCGCCGCTTCACTCGTGTGGGTGACCGTTCGCGGGCGTCGAGTCTTCAGGATCCATAAGGCTTGTTGTCAGGTGCGGGCCGGGCGGCCGGGGTTGTCCACGAAGTGCACACCCCCGACCGCCGCAGTCTTCACGGTCGTCCTCACGCGGCCGTTGCCTTGGTCTTCGCGCGGGCCTGTTGCAGCAGCTCCAGCACTTGGTCCATCACGCCCTCGGAGTCCTGGGTGCGGTCGATCTCGCTGAGGACGATCCCCCAGATTGCCCGCGCACCCTCCGCTTTCGCCTCGTAGTAGGCGTCGCGGACGCCCTCGCGGATGGGGTCCTCGGTGAAGGTGGCGTAGATGCCGAGGAACTGGCGCACCATGAGCCCGCTGGTCTGCCGCGGGTCGTAGACGATGTAGTGGCCGTCGCTGTCGAGCCGGTGAGTGAAGTACTCATCGGGGCCGAGCGGAGCATGTTTGACGTGGAGGTGCTGGTTGCCGAGCTCGTCGGGCAGCTGTCCGAAGTGGTCGCACATGCGGTCGCGGAAGGCGTCGAAGCCGGCGCGCGTGGTCAACGTCGTCATACCGTCACCTCCGCCGGCTCGCTGAGGAGGTTGCGCATCGCGGTTTCGACGGCGACCTTCGGGGACCCGCAGACGATGATGTGGACGATCACCTCGTCGGCGAACTTCTCCACGGCCGGGGAGCGCGAGCCGAGTTCCCGCACCTTGGTGCGGAACGTCTCCACCTCGGCGATGGCGCGTTCGGCGATGGCCGTGGCCTTCATGCCGCCACCTCCGATGGGTTGAGGTACGCGGTGCGGACGTTGGCGAGCTGGGCGTGGGCCTCGCGCAGGGAGTCGACCCGCTTCTGCAGGCGGCTAATGACCATCTCCAGCGTGTCCGGGTCGAGGTACTCGATGTAGTGGTCGTCGATGGCCTCAATGGCTACGAAGGGCAGCCGCTCCGCCGGCCGTGCCGAGAAGGGGCAGGACTCGATCTGCCAGCTGAGGAAGCGGAAGTTCTCCGGGCTGCCCGTGTCGCACAGCGGGCCGTAGAGGGGCAGCTCGCCGGCTGTGCCGGGGATGTTGCAGTAGATGTCGTGCGGGTGCTCGGGCGTGTTGCTGTCCGCCTCGTGGTCGACCGTGCAGCCGGGCATGCAGGTCGCGGTCACCTTCTCACCGGTGACAGCGCTGGTGAAGGTGAATGTCCGGCGGACAGCGGACCCTCCCACGGCGGGCTCACCGTCGGACGGGGCTGCGGGGACGGACTGAAGCCGGGCGGCCTGGCAGGCGCTCCCGAGAGGCTGGGTGGTGTGGCTCTCGGGGCCGCCGTTGCTGGCAGCCGTTGGTGTGTTTTTCATACTTTGTCTCCCCCATTGCAGGAGTCGGGCTATGGCCTCACCTCCGGTGTTGCACCCACCGGCCGGGACCCTTGCTTTGGTGATACGCGCCCTGTCGAAACGGGGTCGAGAGCGCTGTCCCGTTCGAGGGGTCCAGCCCCGGAAGAGGGTTATTTCGCGGTAACTGGTGTGTAGAATGCGCTGTTTCGGCTGGCGGGGTGACCCCCAGGAGACCTCCCCGCCTGCCCTAGGTGGCCAGGGCCGCAGGAGCGACCGGGACCGAGGTTTCGACATCGGCCAGCACCTCGACACGCTCGACCTTCAGGGACGGCGCGCACGGCTTCATCGGCACGGGGGCGAGACCGTTGGCCTTGAAGATGCGGGTGGTCTCCGCCAGGTCCGGGGTCTACGGGGGCGCTGGCATCGACACGATGAAGTCCCTACGGCATAGGGCCGACTTACTCTGCGGGCAGGTTCACAATGAGGCGCTGGGTGCCCCAGTTCGCCAGATACAGGTGGGCGCCGAAGTAGCGCTCCATCAATTGCCAGGGATCGGCCTTCAGGCCGCCCCACTGGTAGGTGCTGGTGAAGCTGGTTGCGGTGATGTGGGCGCGGGTCGAGATCGTCCGGAGCACGGCGAGCTGTTGGCGGTCCAGCGCCCGGTCAGCGGCGCAGAATTCGTAGGACTGATAGTCGCTCACGAGGCGTCCACACCTTGTGACCGGAGGGATGTTGGTGTGGCAGGTCACGGCGCCCAGTGGCGGTAGGCCGCGATCCACTGCACACCGTCGGGGGCCGGGACAGGCAGGGGGAGGTCGAGGATGCCGATGGCCTGCTGCCAGGGGCCACGGACGCAGCGTGCCACGATGTGGCTGCCTTCGGTGAGGTCGATGTCTTCCACCGTGACCTGCACGCCCAGGACGGTGGTGGTGAACGGCACCGCGAGATGCTCCTGCACCATGGTGAACAGCCCAGACAGTTGTTCCTCGGTGTCGTAGGCATCCACGGTGGCCTCCTCGACGAGGGCGTCGAGTTCCTGCTCGGTCCACGGCTCGCTGGGTTCCACGGACGTCAGCGTAGCCAGCCCGGATACATGACGGCGGGGAAGCCCTGTGCGTGGATTGTGGAACATCACCGGGGCGTGGGGTGGGCGGCCTGGTAGGCGTCCCGGATCGCCGCCCGCAGCTTTCCCCGGGGCGGGACGTCGATGCCCTGGCCTCGGGCCCACGAGCGGACCTGGGCGGTGGTTGGCTCCTGCGGCCCGTCTTCGGCTACGGGGACCTCGCGGGGCGTGCCGCGTTCGACGCCGGGACGTGGTGTCCGATCCGACTGGGGCTCCGACCGTGGCGGGGCCGCGGTGGTGAAACCTCGGCGGTCGAGGACCCTGCGGCGTTTGTGGTGCATGCGCTCCAGCAGCGGTACCTCCGAGTCGAGGTAGTCGTGGACCTCGACGTGGCTCTTCTTGGCCTCGGTGTTGCGCATGATCCGGCCGACCTGCTGAATCACCCGGCCCTTGAACGAGATGGGGCTGGCCAGGAACAACGTGTCCAGCACGGGTGCGTCCAGCCCTTCCCCGGCGACCTTGTCGATCGCTAGCAGTACCAAAGGACCGGTACGGGCGCCGGACAACTCGGCACGGACGTGATCACGATCGCTCTTGGGCAGGCCACCGTGCAGGAGCAGCGCTTCGATGCCGTGCCCTTTGAGCGCAGATGCGAGTTGGTTGACGTGCTCGATGCGATTGGTGAGGGCCAGGCTGCACCGGCCACGCCGGTAGGCCTCGACGATGTCGGCGGCGATCTGCTGGTTGCGCGCCTGGTCGGCGGCGAGTTCGCCGTAGATGGCCTGGATGGAAGCGCCGTCGGTGCCGGGCTCGTCGGTGGTGAAGTGGCAGCGGTGCACGATGAGGTGTTTGGCGAAGCTGCTCTGGTCCTCGATCTCGTGGCGGATCGGCCCGCACTGCATGGTGATCAGAGCGTCCATCTGGTCGGCCCGGTACGGGGTGGCTGACAGGCCGATCCACCGTTCGGCCTTGACCTTGCGGATCGCGGCCTCGGCGGCCGGAGCCCCGATGGCGTGGCACTCGTCGACGATAATCAGGCCGTAGCTGTCCAGCAGTCCTGTGGCGGCCTCACGATGGGCCAGGGACTGCAGCATGATCAGGTCGACCACGCCGCCGCGGCGGTCCTTGCCCGCGCCGAGCGACCCGACGGTGTGCTCACCGAGGTCGAGGAACGTCTCCAGGCGCTCGCGCCACTGGGCCAGCAGTTTGGCCCGGTTGACGATGATCGCTGTGGGCCGGGCGTGAACCGCGATCAGGGCACAGGCCATCACGGTTTTACCCGCACCGGGTTGGGCGACCAGGACTCCGGTGGGGTGAGGGGTCATCGCTTCGACGGCCCGGGTATGTACGGCGGTGAGTTCGCCGGTGAACCGGGCACCGACCGGGGCCCGGTCGGGGAAGGTGCCGGTGACTTTCAAAGTGCCGCCGGCGGCGGCGACCAGGCTGGCGGCTTCGTCGCGCAGCCCCCGGGGCAGGGCGATCCACTTCGGGTCGGTGGCGTCGAAGCAGCAGATCAGGCGCGGGGTGTTGAAGGTGGAGAACCGCTGGTTCTGGCGTCGGTAGAACTCGGGGTTGTGGATGGACGCGGCGTGTTTGAGCGCCGCGATCAGTTGCGGTGGCAGTCCGGTGGTGGAGATGCGGAGCATGGCTCCTGCCTTGGCCTTGACCGTCTTGGGGGCCTTGCCCAGCGCGCTGCGGCGCGGCCGGGCCGGCAGCGCAGGCGGGACCGGGCTGGGGCCGGCCTGCAGCGGGCCCAACGTTTCCACCAACTCCTGCACCTGCCCGGGCGTCAGACGTTCGGTGTGCGACAGGTAAGCGAACTGGTCCTTGTACGGCGTCCAGGTGGCAGGGTCGCAGAAGAGTGTGGTGCCCGCGGTGCGGGAGACCCCAGCGGCAGTGCGATCAGATTCCCGAACCGTGCCCCGCCCTTGGAGTGCGTGGGAAGGAAGTCCTGGGCGGGGAAGAGCCGGTCGTAGCTGGCCAGGGACATCCCGTCGCGGGCGTCGATCGCGCGCCGCAACAAGGCCATGCCCAGTGCGCGGGCCAGGCTGGCCGGTACCGCCGCGGTGAAGAAGATCCACACGTGTGCGCCGGCCCCGGAGCGGGAGACCTCCGCCAAGGTGGGAACCCCGGCTTCCGTGCAGGCCGCCACGTAGGCGGCGGCGTCGCCTTGCCAGTCCTTGTCGTCGAAGTCGCACGCCAGCAACTGGGTCGTGTCGTCGGGGAACATCGGGTAAAGGGCCACATGCAGCTCGCGCTGTCCCGGCTCAGGCCGACTCAGGTGCCGGAAGATCACCTGGTCGGTGAGCGGGAAGAACACCCGCTCAGCATCCGACTTGGCCTTGTCCCAGGGGTTCTCCTCGGCCGGGCTCCATCCGGTCCGGCCGTTCTTCGCGCTCACCCACCAGTTCGCGTACACATCCGCGCGGCCGACGAACAGTGCACGGAACAGAGCGACCTTGGCCTGCGGGGCGGAGGCCGCGTCCGCGTAGGGCAGGCCACTGCTGTACGGCATCTCGGGCAACGTGGGCGGTGCCGGCCTCTCCACCGCCTCGGGCACGGTGTCGGGTGCTGGCATTCCGAGGCGTTCCCGGAGCCGCCGGTTCTCCTCCGTCAGCTCGGCGATCTGCTCGAGCGCGACGTCGAGCCGGATCCGCAACTCGGCGGGGTCGTCCCACCCGTCCCAGTCATCCACGAGCCAATGATCCGAAAATCCTGACCGGATCGCAGCCGATCAGGACATGTCCGTCCTCGTGTCCCTCGCTCTCCTGGTCCGGTGGGCACGGGAGGCGTCGACCGGTGAGGGCCGCACCAGGTGGACATCAGTGGGCACGATCCACGGGCCCAAGCGTGCTCTGCTGGGCGGGGAACGCCTTGCGCTGCGAGCCCCGCTCGCAGTCATCGACTTCGGACCGACTGTTCTGTCTCTCCAAAGGACCAGTGAGGTACGCCGATCCGCAGGCCCATCCACTTCGAAGGCCATGTGGGGCCCCGACTGCTGCTTCCTGGGACTGGTCTGCCTGGGTGAGGCGACGGGGCACAATGGGGTGATGCAGGACGATGAACTTCTCGGCCGGGTGCGGGAGATGCGCGCGCGGGGCAGCGGTCCGAAGCAGATCGCCAAGGTGCTGGGGTTGCGCCCGGCGCAGGCCACCGCGCTGGTTCGGCGGGTCGCGGAGGCCCAGCAGGCAGGCGTCGGGGCTGCTGAGCGTGCGGTGGTGGGCTGCTTCGTCAACGCGGGCTGGAGCGTGGGGCTCGGCATGGACGCCGCTCCCGACTGGGCGGCGTCCGACCCCCTCCACGATCGGGAGGATCTTGGTACGGGCGGGTTCGCACAGGTACTGCTGGCTCGGCAGGAGCGCGCCAGCCGGGTGACGGTGTGCGGGTTCCTGGTGGATGTGTACTGCCTGGGCGTCAAGAACGTCACCGGCCCGGAGGTGATGGGGGCCGGATCACTTCAGGCATACGCCCGCTCCTACTACTCCGCCTTCGACCACCCGCCGCTGAGCATCGGCGTGGAGCAGGTCCAGGCGATCGTCCACGGCGCGGTCGCCTACGCGCGCGCTCTGGGCTTCGAGCCCGCCACCGGATTCGATGCGGCCGCCGGGCACCTGGGCCCCGCACCGGCCGGCCTGCCCGAGATCCGCTACGGCCAGGGCGGCAAACCGTTCTACATCTCCGGCCCCCACGACGACCCCCGTGCCGTCGTGCGGCAGCTTGAGCGGACCTGCGGCGCGGACAACTACGACTACATCGCCCACCTGTAGCACAGGTGTGGGAGAGGCATCAGCTGTGACAACTGAGCAGGCGTCGCGCGGCACAGTGCGGTGCACCGAGCAGGAGGCGCAGGCCAACCTGCTCGCCGTACTGCAACTGTGCGCGGCCGGGAAGCTGCGGTGCAGCCAGAAGACGCACCGCCCGGGTGCGGCCACGGTGGCGGCTGTTGCCGAGATCCTGCAGGACGGCGACTTCTACTCGGCTGATCCCATCGCCGCCTTCGCTTGGCCGCTGCTGCTCCAGGCCGGAGGACTCGCCGAACTCGCCTCAGGGAAGCTGGCGTTGACCACCCGAGGGCGGCCCGCCCTGACCAAGCCGCCCCATGACACCCTCAGGCTCCTGTGGCAGCGGTGGCTGAACCGCGCGGTGCTGGATGAGTTCTCCCGTGTCGAGGAGATCAAGGGCCAACGCGCGGCGGCGGTGCTGTCCGCCGCGGGGCCCCGCCGCAAGACGGTCGGCGAGGCCCTCGCCGCCTGCGCACCGGGGCAGTGGACCCAGGTGGACGACCTGTTCGCGGCCATGCGCAAGAGCGGGTTCGACTTCACCATCGCGCGCAGTGACCGCGCCCTGTGGAAGCTGTACCTGCAAGACCCGCAGTACGGCAGCCTCGGCTACGACGGATTCCACGACTGGCCCCTGCTCCAGGGCCGCTACACGCTCGCCGTCCTGTTCGAGTACGCCGCCACCCTCGGCCTCATCGACATCGAGTACGTTCCGCCCGTCGGCGCCCGCGAGGACTACCGCGACAACTGGGGCGGCGACGACCTCGACCAACTCTCCCGCTATGACGGCCTGCTCGCCCTGCGCCTTAACCCGCTCGGCGGGTACGCCACCGGCCGCACCCCCGCCTACTTCCCCGCGCCGGCCCCCGTCGACACAGACTGCCGCGGCATCAAGGTCCTGCCGAATTTCGACATCGTCGCCCTCGACGGACTGCGTCCTGCCGACGCCCTGCTCCTTGACGCCTTCGCCGACAAGACCTCCGACCGGGTGTGGACCCTGAGCGCCACCTCCCTCCTGAGCGCCCTGGACACCAAGCACACCCTGAAGGAGCTCCGCTATTACCTTGCCCAGGCGTCCTCACAGCCGCTGCCGCAAACCGTCACCACCCTGCTGGACGACACCGAACGCCGCCTCGGCAAGGTTCGCGACACCGGCCCGGTCCACCTCATCGAGTGCGCCGACGAAGCCCTGGCTACTCTCCTAGCGGGCGACCGCCGCCTGCGCGCCCTCTGCACCCGCCTCGGTGAGCGGCAGCTGGCAGTCCCCGCCGAGAAGCTCCCCGCGTTCCGCAAAGCCCTGCTCGCCCAGGGCTACCCACTGGCCTGACCCGGACGGATCCGAGGGCTCAGCCTCCTGCAGGCCCTGATCGACGGCGCCCCCTGAGTAGATGGCTGTGGCTGTTCGGGGCCGAGGCTGGGCATACTGAGCACATGGAGACACGGGTGCGGTATGCGGAGATCCGGCCGTACACGGTTCCGGAGACCCTGGATGAGCTGGCCGGTCCGACGGACGGGGTCGTGGTTTTGCCGACCGCGTTGGACTGGACACCGAAGAGTGCCTACGACCTGTCGGACGACGTTGACCTGCGGATGCTCTATGAAACGGTCATCCGCGAGGCCATGCATGTGGAGGAGCTGCGGCAGTTCCTCGACCCCGTGCTTCTCTCAGCCGTGTGGCAGAGGCTGTGGCTTCCGCCGCGGGTGCGGCTGATGTGGGAGGGGCGCTTCCCGGAGCTGACCCGCAGGGCTGCGTAGTATTCGTCGGCATGGATCCGTTTCACTCCCGGCTCGCCCGTATCGGTCTTGGAGCCGCCGCGAGTTACGGCTTTGTCCTGGCCGGCGGGTATGCGGTGCAGGTGCACGGGTTCCTGGAGCGGCTCTCGGACGACGTCGACCTATTCACGGACAACGCTGACCCGATTGCCTTCTCCGAGGCAGTCGATGCGGTGGCTGCGGCGTACCGGGCGGCAGACCTGACCGTTGAGGTGGAGAAGTCCGGTGGGGTGTTCGCCCGGTACGGGCAAAAGCCAGACGATCACCAACATGATCGCCGCACTCATGCACGCCGGCCGCTCCGTCCTCTTCGTCAGCGAGAAGGCCGCGGCGCTCGACGTGGTCCGCAACAGGCTGCGAGGTGTCGGCCTCGGGGACTTCGTGATGGCCCTGCACAGCGGCGACACCAGCAAGAAGGCTGTGGCGACGGAGCTCGAACGGGTGCTGACCACCGAAGTGCGGCTCACCGGCGCGGCCGAGCACGAACTCGACCGGGCGCGGCGGCTGCGAGAGGAACTGTCTGCCTACGCGGCGGCTATGAACCAGATCCGCGAACCGCTCGGCCGTTCTCTCCACGACGTCCTGGGCCGCCTTGTCCTCCTGGAGCGAGCGGACACTCCGCAGCTCGCTCTCGGCGCCAAGAGCACCAGCACGGTCCGGCGCCTTGGCGCCGGGGAGCTTCAGGCGCTCTTGGACGCGGCCGGCGCCGTCAGTCGTTCCTGGCGCCCGGCAGCGGAAGGCGACGCGTTCGTCTGGCGCGGGCTGAAGGGGACCTCCGCTCCCACCACGGTTCTCGCCGAGGCCGCTGACGCGCTCGGGGATCTGCGCACGGCTGCCGAGCGTCGCCCGTTTGCGGCCACGACCCCCGAACCGCGTACCGTGCACGACGTACAGCAGACCGTACGGATTCTGGAAGCGGGCCTGCCGGACCGGAACCTGGCCACGGTCGGCGGCGGACTGTCGGCCGACCTCTTCGGAAGCCTCGCCCAACTGGCCGAGCTGTTCGGACTGCCCAAGCCGGAATCAGCCCGGGCCGCGTTCGGTCTACTGGAACTCGCTGATCTGGCCTCCGCAGCGATGCGGCCGCCTGCGCGATGGTTTGACGAGGAAGGGCTGCGCGAGGCACATCGAGCGGCTGAGGAATTGCGGGACGCGCTCGCTGCCCACGCGGCGGCCCGTGCAGCAGCGGTGGGCCTTTTCGGCGAACAGGTGCTGGAAGCCCAAGAGTTGCCCGCCCTGGTCGAGAGGTTCACTGGTCAGCGCCGGGGCGTCTTCGCGCGTCTGTCTGGCCGGTACAGGGAGGACCGCGCGGCAGTGGCCGCTCTCACGCGCAACGGTGCCTGGGACAAGGCGCTGCCCCAGCGCCTGAACGACGCCCTGGCCTGGCAGAACACTGCGGCGGAGGTCGCTCGGCTGGCGAAACACCACGAGGAGGCGCTGGGCGGCTATGTCCCCCGCGACGAGGACGAACTGCCCGCCTTGGACGCCGTGCTGACTGTGGCAGATCGCATCGCGGAACTCACCCGCGGGATCGAGCAGCGGGACCTTCTCACCGCCCGCCTGGCTGATGGTACTGAGCCCGACCCGCTGCCGGGGTTGTTGGCCCGTGGCATTCGCGGCGCGATGGTCAGCTGGTGTGCCGCGGCGACGTACCGCGTCGAGCGCTGGTCCGAGTCCTCGGCCGCACTGCACGACCTCTTCGAGGAGCCCCGCCAGGCCCAGCTGTCTCTTGCCCTGTTCGGTACCTTCGATCAGGCCCAGCAGGCCGTCGACGAACTCCGGGCCAACCCGCGCGGCCCGGAGGAATGGCAGGCGTACCGCTCCGGACTGGACGTCTTGGCCCATCACGGTGTCGACGAACTCGTCCCGCGTGCAGTCGAACGCGGCTTCCTGCCCGAGCGGTTGCCTGCGGTCGTGGAGCAGGCGGTGCTGAAGTGCTGGGCCGACGATCTCTTGGCCACGGACACCCGGCTCGCCATCACCCGCTCCGCGGACCTGGACGTCCGGGTGGCGGACTTCCAGGAGGCCGACCGTCGGCTGGTCGCTGCAGCGAGCGGAGCCGTGATCGAGGCGTGCAACAAGCGCCGACCGCGCCAGTTCAGCGGCGGGGCGGCCGCGGTGATCAAGCGGCAGGCGGAGCTGAAGCGACGCCATATGCCGGTGCGGGAACTGCTCGGCCGCACCCGTGAAGTCGTCCGACTGATCAAGCCGTGCTTCATGATGAGCCCGCTGACGGTGAGCCAGTTCCTGCCTGCGGATTACCACTTCGACGTGGTCATCTTCGACGAGGCATCACAGGTCCGCCCAGCCGACGCCGTCAACTGCGTATACCGGGCAGATTCTCTGATCGTGGCGGGCGACGAGAAGCAGCTGCCGCCCACTTCCTTCTTCGACGCGGCGGTCGAGGATGACTCCGACGAGTACGACGAGGACGTCCCCGATACCTTCGAGTCGCTGTTGCATGCCTGCAAGGCGGGCGCCCTACGCGAACTTTCCCTGCGTTGGCACTACCGCAGCCGTCACGAGGACCTGATCACGTTCAGCAACAGGTCCTTCTACGGCAACTCCATGGTGACGTTCCCGGGTTCTCTCGCCTATTGCGAGTTGTTGCTTCCAATGTCAATCGATCACGGTTCATCTGCCGTTCTTGCCCGTCAGGTGATGCTGGTGGGCAGGCTCCGGACGGGACTGCGCCGGGTGTTGTTGTCGGTGCGTCGGTCCAGCTCGGTGCGGAGTTCGTGGATGACCTGGGCATAGACGGCGACGCGCTCACGAAGCTGGCCGTTGTCCTCCCGCAGGGCCTGGGCGGCGGCTTCGGCGTCGATGGCGCGGGCGTGCAGATGCTGGAAGGCGGGTGGAATGCCGTTCGCTTCGGACTTTCGGCGGACGAATTCCTCTTTGAGGTCAACGTGCTTGTGCGTGAGGACCCATCGCTTGACGCCTGCCTCGGCGGCGAGTTGCAGCGTGGTGAGCGCCCCGGTGGACCGGGTTGGACGGCCGTCGAGGAGCCGTTGGATCGCTGCGGTGATGGCGTCGCGTTCGGCGTCTCGGTCAGTGGCCATCGTGGGGTTCTCCAGTCGAGTCGTGGGCGGTGACGATGCGTTCCAGGCGGTCGAGTACCTGTTGTTCGCGGGCGTGTCGGAAGGCGGGGGCCAGCGGGTCGTCGACGAGCGGTCGTAGCTGGTCGATCTGGACGAGGACGTGTTCGATGTCGCGATCGGTCCGCGCGATGTTGACGCAGTTCGGCCGGCAGTCGTCGAGGTCGGGGGTGCGGCGGGTGCTGTCCTCCTCGCTGCGCAGGCGGCAGGCTGCCCGCTTGGGGTCCAGGACGCAGGTCATGCCCTTGCCGGGGAAGATCTGGAGGTCGGGGTTGGCGAGCATGGTGTTGGCGTGCCGCTTGGTGCGCAGGACTCGGCCGGCGAAGCGAGTGGCGGCCTGGACGCGGTGCCGGTAGGTCTCGGCTGCTGGGCCGCTGACCTGCTCGCCTTCACGTAGGCGCTGGTGTGCGTCGGCGAGGGTGTCCAGCCGGGTCAGCCAGTCCTCGAAGGCGAGGTCGTCGGGGAATCCCGAGGCGTAGTTTCCGGCGTAGCCGAGGGTCATCTGGACGCGGAGATGTCCGTATTGGATGGCGGCGGCAACCAGGCCCCGTGGCCGGCGGACGATGAACCAGGCCAGCGTGCGGCGCAGGCGGGCGGAGTAGATGACCGGGTGGACCGGGTCGGGCGGGATGTGGTCACTGCGGCCGTGCTCGGTGCAGTAGGTCTCGACCCAGGCCAGGAATTCGGCGATGTCGTGGTTGATTCGGGTCTCCGACCGGGAACCGCCGACGCGGCTGCGCAGGATGGTCGCGCCGTCGCGACCGTCGGTGAACAACGTCGCCGGGAACAGCCAGGTGCTCGTGTGCAGCCGCTCCAGGACGGCGACGGCGGTGGCGACGGCCTCGGTGACGACCCACGGATCAGCCCGGATCTCGCCCTCGGGCATCTTGTCGCCGGCAGCGTCACGGACACCTTTCCAGTGCCTGCCGCGCAGGAGGACCAGGCCGTGGGCGTCGTCTCGTTCGACGCAGCCACGTTCAAGACTGAGGACCTCGCCTGCCCGCATCCCCGACAGGTAGCTGATCACGATGAAGCAGGCCGTACTCAGGTGCCGGGCCAGAAAGCCGGCCTCGACGTAGTCGATGGCCCCGTCGTGCCAGGACCGGCCGTCCAATCGCCCGGTGACCGGCGCGTCCAGCGGCGCGCCTTCGATGACGGACAGCCCCATCTCGGCGAAAACGGCGCGGTTGCTGGGGTTGTCCAGCGCACCGCGGGCCGTGTCGAGCACCTTCGCGATGTGCGAGAGGTTGACCCGGAGCGTGCCGTCGCTGTCACGGATGCCGGGAAGCGGATGTCCTCGCTCGCGGTAGTCGCTCAGCAGGACGCGCAGCTCGTCGGTCAGCGCGCCCTTCGGGCGCCGTGGTGGAGGAATGTCCCGGCCCCCGCGGGCGCGGCCGCCGCGCTCGCTGAGTACGAGGTGTTCGCCGAATGCCGCGGTGATGTCCTCGGCGAAGGTCTCCACGAACCGCAGGGCCCAGGCCAGCAGCGCCGACATCGTCTCGGGGTGGATGCGCGGCGTCCGGTTCTCTTCACGGATGGCGCGCCGCTGCTGGAGGATGTCCTGGATGCGCTCGCCGCGCCAGGGCGGTGTTTGCGGCAGCCGGTCGGCCTCGGGAAGCAGGTCCCGGTAGGACCACACCCGGTTCACGATCGAGAGCCGGTCTTCGCGCTGGGCATGGCTGGTCTCGGTTGCTTTGACGTGCGCGGCGTAGTCGTCGAGGTCGGCCAGGGACACCTCGCCGAAGCATGTACGGCCGCGTCCGTGGAGCCAGTCGGTGAACAGCCGGAGGTTGCGGAACGTGGAGGTGATGGTGGTGATCGCCAACGTGCGCGGCCGGAAGTAGAAGGTGGAGACGCCGGCGCTGGTGTGGTTGAGCAGCAACCAGGTGAGCGTCTTGACCGTATGCAGGAACGGTGCCGTGATGGGGCTGAAGTCGATCGAGAACGCGGTGGTGTGGCCCTCGAAGACGGCGGGCGAAAGGCGCCAGCGCTGGTCGGCGAATACCGACAGAGTGCTGGGGTCGGTTCCGGGGCGCAACGGCCGGTTGAGCAGCACGAGTGTGTCCGGTTCGGGCAGCAGAGGCGCAGATGGGGCCGGGGCGGTGTCCGGGAGGATCATGTCAGGTCGAGTCCTCGGGTCAGGAACCGCTCGACCAGGGCTCGCTGCTCGGCGGTGATCTCTGTGCGGGTCGTGGCGATCGTCGCGGTGGGGAAGTTGGAGAGCAGGTCGGCCAGTTGCGCGACGGGCCCGGCGAACCGTTCGGCCCAGCGCAGAGGCGTCATCTCCTGTTTGCGGGCCTCCAGCCCGTCTTGGACGGCGATCAGCACCGGCAGGTGCGCCGGAGTCGCGCGGGCGCAGGGGCAGGACATGCAGAGCAGGAACGAGGCGCGGCAGGGCTCGCCCGCCGGGCTGTGCGGGCTGGCCAGGTGGTCGGTGCAGCCTCCCAGCACGGTGTCCAGTTCCCCGGCCAACAGCTTCTTCAGGGTGGCCGGGTCCAGGCCGTGGCGGCTGGCGACGGTCTCGGGCGTGCGACGGGCCTCGGCGACATCGGTGGCCGTCAGCACTCGCATGACCTGCGCGGCTCTCGCGCCGGCCAGCTGATCCTCCAGCACGTCCGCGACGACCTTCTGGTACTCGGCGAGGTTGCCGCGGTTGCGGGCCAGGTACTCGTTCGCCAGCGTCCGTTCCGTGTGTGCGACCGGCTGCTGGTGGCGTTCCAGCCAGCTCATCCGAAGCCGTCGGCTGTCGACGACTAGCGGCATCGGAAGACCGTCCGCGCCGACGGTGTCGGCGTGCAGGTTCGCGCCTCGGCTCCAGCTGGCCAGGATCGCGTTAGGCAGGCCGGTACGAAATCCACGAGCCTTCTCCACGCCCTTGGAGCAGAAGAAGGCCAGGAGTAGATCCGTTCCGATGTGCGTCCGTGCTGGGTCGGCCAGATCGACCAGCAGCGCGTAGACCCCGAACGGCGTGTGCAGGTCGAACTGCCGGTGAGGGCTGCGGCTCTGTTCACCGGGCGCATTGCCGGAGAACGCGGTCGGCATGTGTGCGCGGTCCCGGCCGCGGCGCGGCTTGACCAGGTCCACCACCGCAGTCGCGATGGTCCCGGTGTGCCCGTCGGCGCGGTGGTGCGTCGCCGTGGCTGTGGAGATCGTGCTGTAGTTCTGCCCGGTCAGGCAGAGCAGCAGCACGCCGGCCGCGCCGATGTCGGAGAAGGTCAGGTGCAGGTCCGCCATCAGTCGGCCCGCCCCGAACGGACGGACGCAGATGTCAGGCTGCCGGCCCCAGCGGTGTCCCTGCGCGGAACGTCGCCGTGCCGCTCCACGTGGTCCAGCAGCTCGCCGTGCTGCCAGGTTCGCGGCTCCGCTTCGGCGTCGATCTGCCCCGCCCGCCAGCGGGCCAGCAGTTCCCGCCCGGCGAAAATCCGGTCGGCGGCCCGCCGCAACTGGGAGCGCGCGGTGTTGGTGATGCGGTCGAACTCGTCTGTGGTGTAGCTGGCGGCGGGCGTGGAGTTGCGCTCCAGGCCCTTGCGGGCCAGACGCGCCAGGAAGTCCTGGTCGGCACCTTCAGGTGCGAACCGCAGCACCGAGCGCAGCGTCGGCAGCTCCCGGTTCAGGTTCGGCGTGCCCAGTCCGGCCATCTGAAAGCTCTCCAGGTGGGCGGCTCGAAGCTGCGCCGGATGGGCTGGCGGGCGGTTCAGCGAGGCCAGATGCTGTGCGAAACGGCGCAGCAGCCCGAAGGCGCTCTTGGCCGAGGACGTCGTCCGGCGCCGCCCGGCCGGGGCGGTCGCCCCTGCGAACGCGGTCGCCAGCCACACCACCAGCTCGCGGGCGACCGGGAAGGCGGCGAAGTCGTAGTCGACGGGCGGGCCGCCGCTCTCCGGGAAGAAGCGGACCAGGCACTGCCCGTCGTCGAGGAACAACCGTCGCGGCGCTTGGTATCCGGGGGTCGGCAGCGCAGCCGGGCGCCCAGTAGCCCGGGTCATGACGGCTCTCCGGCGACCGGGTCAGACAGGACCTGCGGGTGCGTGGCGAACATGGACGCCATCAGGGACGACAGCGCAAAGCCGTGAGCATGCTCGATCAGCAGCGAGACGTCGAGGTCGCGGAAGGGCTCCAGGTAGATATCCATCGTGGTGGTCACGTCGGCGTGCCCCAGCAGCGTCTTGACCAGATACCAGGTGTCGCCGAACTGGGCGCGGAAGTCACGTACCTCCTCGGCGTTCAGGTGCGCGACCTGCCGCTCGTAGAGCAGTCGGCCGACCGAGTACCAGCGCAGCGCGAACGAGTGCCGCATCATGTGGGCGTTTGCCTCGAACGAGGTGAGCCCGGCGCGGGCGACTCGCTCGTTGCCGGTGTCGAAGGTGTGCTGCCAGCCGTGCGCCTCGCGTGGCATGCCGTCTTCGTTCAGCCAGACTGCCAGCGGTTCCAGTCCGGCGACGGTCTGGCGGAACAGCCTCTTGCGGGCCTCGGGATCGAGCGAGTCCAGCGACGCGGTCATCCGCCGGCCGTTGGTGTCGCGCATCTCCAGCCGCCGGTTGCGGGTCCTGCGTTCGACCAGCAGCAGCTGCGGCAGCCGCTCGTAGCGGCCGGCGCGCTGAGCGCGGCGGACCGCTGCGGCGCGTTCGCCCTCCTCGTAGGCCAGGACGTCGACGAGCACGCTGCGCGGCATCCAGAACCGGCGTCCACGTCCGCCCTTGGCGCATTCCTCCGCCAGCCGACAGGTGTAGTAGGTGCGGGCCTGGTCGTCGGCGGGCAGCTCCAGGCGCAGGACGCTGGCCCACTCACTCAGCCGCAGCCCGGTGCCGTAGAGCCCATCGACGAACGCGCAGTCACGCTGGCTGTTGCGCCCGCGCCATCCGTCGATCTCCCGACCGCGCAGGTCCAGTCCGCGCAGCCCGACGTCGACCCACCGGGCGTAGCCGGCCGGGTCCAGCCACTTCACGTCCTTGCCGCGTACGAGGTGCGGGCCGGCCTCGAACGACTCCGCCACCGTGCCCGGGTCAGGGCCGGGAACCTGCCGTCGGGCCACCGGATCGATCACTCCGAACCGGGACCCGGCCCAGCGGTAGAACGCGCTGATCGCGATCAGGTCGTCCAGCACCGTCCCGCCGGCCACGCGCCGGACGTTGGCCTCGTCGGTCATCCGCCAGAACTTGAACCCGGCGACGTCCTCTTCGTCGGCGTCGTGCCAAGCCCGGCCCGCCGCATCAAGGAATCCCAGCCAGACGGCTACCGCGAAGGCGTACTTCCTCCGCGTGCCCGTGCTCGCGTTGCGCATCCGCGCCGAGGCGAAGAACCCGTTGACCTCCGGCACCGACCACCCATCGGCCCGAAGCAGCACCGGCTGCCCCATCTGCGTACCGTGCGCGTGCGCCCACTCCGCCAGTGTCGGCAGACCTGCCAGCACCGGATCTGCCGCGTACCACGACACCTCCCGTCGCGGGCTGCACCAATGCACCTGCCACCGCGCCAACAGGCCAGTCTCCACCTCAAGTTCATCGAGCATCAATGAGTGAACATACAGCCACTCGCAGTCACCAAAACCCCAGCAACAGTTTCTTGTGGCTAGAGACCGCCGGAGCACTGGACCACGGCAACGACATCGGCGTCGAGTTCTTCCCCACACAGGGCGTGTACGACCGGGGCGGTCGACGCGACAACCGTGTGGAGGCTGAGTTCGTCGCCCGGCGGGTCATCCATCACTTCGACACTCGCCCCGGTCGCACCCTGGGCGTCGTCGCTCTCTCCCAGACCCAGGCGGCGGCCATCGACCAGGCCGTCCAGCAGGCCCGGCTGCTTCGCCCCGACCTCGACCACTGCTTCACCGAGGATCGACTCGACGGGTTCTTCGTCAAGAACCTCGAATCCGTCCAGGGCGACGAGCGCGACGTCGTGATCATGTCGATCGGGTACGGTCCCGACGAGCACGGCAAGTTCGGCACGAACTTCGGGCCGATCAACAAGGGCGGTGGCTGGCGGCGCCTCAACGTCGCTGTCACCAGGGCGCGCTTCCGTATGGAGGTCGTCGCGTCCTTCCGGGGAAGTGGCCTGGCCGACAGTGCGAACGAGAGCGTTCAGCACCTCAAGCGGTATCTCGAGTACGCCGAGAACGGCCACGCCGTCCTCGCGCGGGATGTGACACAGGGCGACACCGAGCCTGACAGCCCCTTCGAGGAGTCGGTCCTGCAGGTGCTGCGCGACTGGGGCCACCGGGTGCAGCCGCAGGTCGGTGTCGCCGGATACCGCATCGATATCGGCGTGCGCCATCCGGAGTTCCCGGGTACCTACGCGCTCGGCATCGAGTGCGACGGCGCGATGTACCACTCCTCCAGGACGGCTCGGGACCGCGACCGGCTGCGGGAGGAGGTGCTCGCCGGGCTGGGCTGGCGGCTGCACCGTATCTGGGGCACTGACTGGTATCGCGGCAGGGATGCTGCCGAGTTGAGACTGCGCGAGGCGGTCGCACTGGCGGTCGAACGGGGACCGATGCCGGTCTCTGCCTCGACGGATCCAAGGACGGGCCCGACGGTGGCCGACGAGGACGACAAAGCGGGGGACACCTCGGGCACCAGGGCGGCTGCCCCGCTCCCCGGCGTTTCGGCCGCGCCCGGTTCCCCGGGGCTGGGGAACGGTACGCCTCCGACCGCTGCCGCGGACCATGAGCGCGTTCCGGTCGACACCGAGCCCGACCGGCCGTGGAGCTCCCTGTACGAGACATGCGAGATGGCAGTGTCCTCACCGTACGAACTGCACACCTCAGAGGCCCGGCCCGCGCTGCGCAAGCTCCTGAACAGGGTCATCGAGATCGAGGGCCCCGTCCACGAGGAGTTGTTGGTGCAGCGAGCCAGGGAGGCGTGGGGTGTGGCCCGGGCGGGCAACAGGATCCGTGAAAACGTACGGGAAGCGGTGCGAGGTCTTGTCCACTCGGGGCAGGTCACCGTCGATGGCGACTTCTTGGATGTGGCAGGCAGGGAGGGGCTGGGTGCCCGCGTTCCAGGGGAGGGCGACACCCCTCGCAAGGCCGCGCACATCGCTCCGGTTGAACGTCAGCTGGCGTTGTACGAACTTGCCGCCGAGTGTCCGAGCATGTCCCGGGACGAACTGGTCCGGCACACGGGCGAGTTCTTCGGCTGGCGCCGCATGGGCCGGGACATCCGCAGCTTCCTGGACTCCGACATCGACGAACTGCACCGCCGGGGCAGGCTGAGGGAGGTGAACGGGCACATTACGGCGGTCGGGTGACAGAAACCGATCTGATGGGCCACGTTGTGGCCGGGGCGGCTACTGAAGGACCAGCCGACGCGCTCGTAAGACGGTGTTCATTAGCACCGCTCAGAACCATCTGGAATGATCTTGCAGCCCCTCGTATGCGTAGGTCTCGGGTTCGAATCCCGAAGGCGGCTCAGAGAAACCCCAGGTCACGTAGCCCATGACCTGGGGTTTTCTGTTGCTCGGGGCATGGCGCGTCACACGGCCGGGGTGCCGTGGAATGGCTTGCGTGAGCGATGTGCGAGCGGAGGGGGTCTCGGCCCTACTGCTTGGGCTTCTTCCGCTGGGCCTTCTTCTTGCCCTCGGCCTGGTCCTTCTTGGCGCGTTTGGCCTTCTTCCGGGCCTTCTCCGCCTTGCGTGCGGCCTCTTTCATTTCCGCCTTGCGCTGGAGAGGGACCAGCTTGGCGGTGGCCTCGGCGGCGTTCTTGCCGACGTGGGGGTTCTGATAGATGTCCCGAGTGATCCGGGTGTCGCTGTGCCCGAGGGTGTCGGACACGATCTTGACGTCGATGTCGGCGGCGAGCATGAGCGTGGCGGCCCCGTGCCGGAGGTCGTGCAGCCGGATCGGCGGGAGCCCCGAGGAGACCACCAGCCCCTCGAAGAGATCGGTCACTTTGCCTGGTGCAGCCAGGAGCCGTCCTCCTGCGTGAAGACGAGCCCGGTGTTCACCCAGGCCGACCCCCACTCCGCGCGGTCAGCCTCCTGCTGCTTGCGGTGCCGCTCCAGGACGCCGACGGTGTCGTCATCGAGGGCGACGACGCGGAAGCCACTGTCGGTTTTTGGCTCGGACGCCTCGACTTCCCAGCCGTCCTGGACGAGCTGCCCGGTCACGGTGAGGGAGTGCCGGTCGAGGTTGGTCTCGGACCACGGCTGCCCGCACGCCTCACCCCGTCGCAGACCGCGGAACGCGATCAGGTGCCACATCGCGTACAGCCGGTCCTCGGCGACGAAGTCGAGGAAGGCGCCGGTCTGTTCCGGCGTCCAGACCATCACCGGTGGGGGCTTCTCTCCGGTCTGGTCCCACTTGGCGACCCGTTCGTCCGTCCACACGAGCGCCTTCGGCTTGCGCACCGGGTCGATCTCAACGTGGGCCGCTGGGTTGAACGTGATGATCTGCTGCCCGATCGCGTCGTTCAGGGCCGCGCGGAGCGTGGCCTTGACGTGCTGGCGCGTGGCGGGGCCGGTGACCCGGCGGAAGGCCGGCATCGCGTCGATCGCTGCCTTCAGCGCCTTCCGTCGAGCACGGTTCTCGACCCCCTTCCATGGGATGGTCGCCAACTCCTCCACGGCAGCCCGCCGCTGGGCGTTCTGCTCCAGGATCTCGGCGTTGGCGTCGGCGATGGCTGTGAACATCTCGCTCAGGTGGCTGACGCGCAGCCGGTCGAGGCGCCGGTGCCCGATGTGCGGCTTGAGGTGCACGCGAATGTCGGTCTCGTAGCGGCTGATACCCGATTTGCGGATCCTCTTGCCCGCCAGCCACCGGTCCAGCCATTCGCTCACGGTCAGGCTGCCGACGAGGTCCTGGCCGGCCTTGAGTCGCCGCCGGGTCTCCTCCACGTCGGGCAGAGGCAGCTTCTCCCCGCTGACCTCCGCCAGCATCTCGGAGATCAGCTGCACGCCCTCCGGGTCGTCGGCCTCGGCAAGCCCGAGGAGGGCGCGTACGTGGTCGAGGTCGGCCTGGGCCGCCTTGAGGTTGGCGTACCCGCCACGTGCGAACGACCGCCGACTGCCGTCCTCACGGGGCGGCAGCTCCTGACGCATGGAGTACGTGCAGTGGTTCCTGCTGTTGCGCTTCGGGCAGGAAGAGCCGAGTTCCTTGCCGGTCTTCGGGTCGCGGCAGGAGCAGCGGCGGTAGGTGGAGCCCTTCAAAGGCGTTCCTCCGGGGTGGTGTTGGGGTCGGATTCGGGTGGGTCGACATCACCCAGTGCGGGTGGCAGGTCTGGCGGGGTAACTCCCTCTTCGCGGAGCTCCCGGCGGAGGTGCCGGAGGTTGTACTTGGCGGAGATGGCCTGGTCGGCGTACTCGGTCCGTTTACGCTCGGCTTCTTCCTGCTGGGCGCGGCTGGTTGCCGTCTTGGCCGCGAACCGCGCCCGTTCTTCCTCTTCGAGCGAGGCCAGGACGGTGCGCACAAGGCTGGCGTGAAGCTCGAACTCGGGGACCAGCCCCGCGTCGTACTCAGGCACGTCCTCCTCGCCGGTGAAGCGCCGCAGGGCGTCCCAGGTGGGTACGAGGTCCCGGAACGGGAGTTCCTGGGTCCGGTCGACGTATCCGACCGGGAAGATGAGGCAGACCGGGTACGTCTCCAGGGCGGCGGCGAGGACCATGACGTCCACCAGCGGAAGGTTCGCCCGGCGTCCGGACTCCATGTTGGCGATCACATTGCGTGCGATCGAGTGCCCGAGCCTCTCGCACTGGTCCGCCAGGTCCTGTGCGCTCCACCCCATCTCCTTCCTCCGTCGCCGGACTTCGCCGGCCACGTTGGCCTTGATCCGGTCCACCCACTCCGGAAAGTCGTCCTCTTCATCATCGGAACGATGTTGTGTCATGAAGACACAATAGCTCGCCCATGATGGTTACTAGGCGCCTGGAGTCGGATGTGATGCGCACGTTCGCCGAGGGCTGTACCGAGAGGGGCGCTGCGTGCGCGAAGAAGCGATGGTCAGCCAGTCGAAGGGGATGAGCCGGGAGGAGCTGCTTACCCTTCCCGCTGCCGTTGACCTGGACACAGGAAACCGTGCTTTGGGTCTCGGGCGGAGTAAGGGCTATGAACTGGCCAAGCGAGGCCAGTACCCCTGCAGGGTCCTGCGCTTGGGCAAGGCGTACCGCGTGGTGACCGCGGATCTGCTGAACCTGCTGGGCCTCGCCGCTTGAGGGCGAGACAAGGTAGCAGGCGGTTCTGCGCTGAGCTGACACAGAAACGCTGGACTGTGGCCAGGCGTGGACGTACTGTCCGTGTTCCCTCGCGGCGGCTTGATGCCCGCGAGAAGGGGATGGGCCCCCGGCGACGCAACGCCGGAGGCCCCAGCATCCCTCCACGGCCCGAAGAGAACCAACCCGGCGGCAAGGGCACGCAAGCCCGCAGTCGCCAGACGAGGAGCTGCCCTGTGGAACACACGGCACCCGAGCCCTATTCCGAATCCGACAAGCCTTCGTGGCCGCCGACGGCCGTGCCCGGCCACCCTGGCAACTACGCGCCCGAGAACGAGGCGCAGATCCCCGGCGATGGGACTGAACCCGCCGAGGAAGCGGTCCCGGAGCCAGAGCCGACTTACGGCTCCGAGCTGCTGCTCGAACTGCGGTCGCACATAGCGAAGTTCGTAATCCTGCCCTCAGAGCAGGCGCTCGATGCGGTCACCCTGTGGGTGGCGGCGACGCATCTGCAGCCCGCGTGGCAGCACGCCCCGCGCCTGGCGGTGGTGGGCCCGGCCAAGCGGTGCGGCAAGTCCCGGCTGCTGGACGTCCTGACCGAGACGGTCCACGAGCCGATGCTCACCATCAACACCACGCCGGCGGCGGTCTTCCGTTCGATCACCGACGAGCCGCCCACGCTCCTCGTCGACGAGGCCGACACCATCTTCGGCACGCCGAAGCAGGCAGAGAAGAACGAGGAGATGCGCGGCCTCCTCAACGCGGGCCACCAGCGCAACCGCTATGTCACCCGCGTCGTCGGCAACGACCACACACCCCACAGGTTCGCCACCTTCGCCATGGCGGCCCTGGCCGGGATCGGCGACCTGCCCGACACGATCATGGACCGCTCGGTCGTCATCCGCATCCGCCGTCGAGCCGACGGCGAGAGTGTCCGGCCCTTCCGATCACGCAGGGACACCCCAGCCCTCCACGATCTGCGCGACCGCATCGCCGCGTGGGCCTGGCCGTTGCTCGACAAGGCCGCCGACCTGGAACCGGCGATGCCGGTCGAGGACCGCGCCGCCGACACCTGGGAACCTCTGGTGATCGTCGCCGACCTCGCAGCCGCTCATTGGCCTCGGCTCGCCCGCGAGGCGTGCACACAGATGGTCGCCGCTGAGGCAGCGGCCGAGGAGGACCACCCCAGTTCGGTGCGGATCCTCGCCGACATCCGCCGCGTCTTCGTCGCCCAGCGCGAGGTCGACAGCCTCTGCACCGAGGAACTGCTCCACCACCTGCGCCAGGACCCGGAGAGCCCATGGTCTGAGTGGGGGCGGAGCGGGCTGAGCCCGCGTGACCTCAGCTCGATGCTGCGCGAGTTCGGCATCAAGTCCGGCAACGTCCGCCTCGCCGACGGGACACAGCGCAAGGGCTACATGCGCAACAAGTTCCTCGACGCCTGGCGCCGCTACTGCCCGACCGTGCATCCGGTCGACGCCGATCCCACCCCCAGCGAGGGCTGAGCCCCCGCACCCCTGGTTGCCGTCCTTGCCGTCCCTGCCGTGATCTCGCAGGTCAAACGGCATACGGCCAAGACGGCAGTCAGGGCCAAGACGTCAACGCGATCACGACTGGCGCGCTTCCCGCCCAGACACTGCCCGGATCCGTCTTGTGCCGTCCTGAGCGTCCTTGCCGTATTGCCCCAGGTCGCAGCGCTGCCTGCCGGGACGGAAGACGCCCCGGCACCGTCCCGGCCGGACAGGGGCACGTTGAGACCGCGCTCGGACGCGATAAACGGGTTGAGCCTCCGCCCGGCAGGTTCGAGGACGCCGCCCGCACGCGACGGGACGGACGGCCGGGGCTGCTGCCGTACCCGCCCTGACCTGCGCTTGCAACGGCCAAGACGGCAAAGACGCACTACACCGCTATCGCAGGAGTACACCGCTTGACCACCCATTCCATCCCTATCCACCGCACCACCTACCAGGCGACCGGCTCGGCGAAGGGTGGCCAGTGATGACGAAGCAGTCTGTCGAGCGGTACGCACTGATCGCGGCGGGCACCGTCATCGTGGCCCTGACCGCCGGCGCGTTCTGGCTCTCGTACGCGCACCTCGCCGAGGTCGCCGGACAGCACGGGATCAACAGCTCTCCCGCCCGGCGGTGGGCCTGGCCCGCCACCCTGGACGCGTTCATCGTCGCGGGCGAACTGCTCATGCTCCGGGCGGGCCTGCGCCGGGTGACCGACGGGTGGGCCATCGCCCTCACGGCCACCGGATCGGTGGGCTCGATCGCGCTCAACGTGGCCGGCGTCAGCGGCACGGCCAACGCTAGTGCGTTGGCCACGAACGTTCGCCGGGTTTGATCAGGCGGCTTTGAGTCGTGGGCGGCCCCAGCGTTGCTGGCGTTCGCTGCGGACTCTGGCACGTTCACGGCGTTGGGCGGACAGGACGTCGGGGTGACGGGCATTGGCGTTGCGCCACCGCAGGTAGTCCTGGAGTTTCCGGGCGAGCACCGTGTGGTTGGGGTGGTTGGAGCCGCCCAT
>NZ_JAGGOK010000006.1 GCF_018614615.1 Streptomyces sp. ISL-100
TCTTCACGAGCCTTCTAGGCCGAGGAGCGGTGGGCCGGGGGAGCATCCGCCCCCTGCGGCCTCGCCATGGTCATGAGCGCGACGTACAGCAAGAACGAGGCCGCCAGCCCCACCGCCCACCCGTAGTCCGCCAGCGGCCTGAGGAAGGGGATCAGGCCGTTCTCCGGGAAAGGGCCCTTCCCGGGGGCGGAATGCGAGCCGCCGACGGCCAGCACCCCGCCAGTGGCAAAGGCGGCCAGCGCCCGCCAGTTCCAGCCGTTCGCGTACCAGTAGCGGCCGCCGGGACGGTAGAGGTCGGCCAGGTCCAGGACAGTGCGGCGGACGATCCAGTAATCGGCGATCAAGATCCCCGCGACCGTACCCAGCAGCCCGCCCACCAGGCCGAGCCAGGTGAAGATGTACAGCTCCGGCGTGGCCGTGAGCTTCCACGGCATGATGACGACGCCCACAACGCCCGTAATGAGCGCGCCGGTACGGAAGTTGATGAACTTCGGGGCAAGGTTGGCCAGGTCGTACGCCGGCGACACGACATTCGCCGCGATGTTGACCGAGATCGTCGCGATGAGCACGGTCACGAGCGCGAAGAGCAGACCGAACACGTTGTCCGTCTTGGCGGCGAGAGCCACCGGGTCCCAGATCGCCGCCCCGTAGACCGCCTGCGAGCCGGAGGTGACGAAGACCGAGAGGAGGGCGAAGAGCGTCATCGTGGTCGGCAGGCCCAGCGACTGGCCCCAGATCTGCGCCCGTTGACCCGCGCCGAAGCGCGTGAAGTCGGGGATGTTCAACGAAAGAGTGGACCAGAACGCGATCATTCCCATCAGCGACGGGAAGAAGACCTTCCAGAAGTCCTCGCCCCAGCCCAGCGACGACGGCTGGTCGAGCAACGGGCCCAGCCCGCCCGCCTTCCAGGTGATCCACCCGAGCAGGACCAGCGCGCCGACGATGACGAAGGGCGCCGCCCAGTTCTCGAAGCGCCGCAGGGTCTCCATCCCCCGGTAGATGATGGCAAGTTCGAGCGCCCAGAAGAGGACGAAGCACAGCCACAGCGTCCACGGATGCCCGGCGATCCGCGACGCCTCCGCCCAGCCCCCGAAGATCTTGCCGAGCAGCACGAAGATGCCGGATCCGCCGATCCAGGTCTGGATGCCGAACCAGGCGCAGGCGACCCCGGCCCGGATCAGCGCGGGCAGGTTGGCCCCGCGCAGCCCGAAGGAGGCGCGCGCGAGGACCGGGAAGGGGATGCCGTACTTCGGGCCCGCGTGGCCGGTGAGCAGCATCGGGAAGAGCACGATGACGTTGGCCAGGGCGATCGTGAAGACGGCCTGCTTCCAGTCCATGCCGAGCGTGACAAGTCCCGAAGCGAGCAGCCAGGAGGGGATGTTGTGGGCCATGCCGACCCACAGGGCCGCGAAGTTGTACGTCGTCCAGCGCCTGCTTTCCACCGGTACGGGGAGCAGGTCGTCGTTGACGAAGCGGCTGTCGGAGCCGGCCGCGCCGGGCGCGAGCTCGACGCGGCCCTCGGGGTCGGACGAGTCGGATATTGGGGGTGGGGGCGGGGGATCCGTGGGAACGGTTGCGGTCATGGCGGCGGGACCCTTCGCTGGTGACTCGGGCTCACGTTCAGACTCAGATCAGGCTCAGACTCAGGCTCAGGAAGTCAGTGCGGGGATGATCTCGGCGCCGTACGCGTCGATCGTTTCCTCACGCGCGTCGTGCATGTCGTAGACCGCGAACTGGTCGACGCCGAGCCCTCGCAGCACCTTGAGCTTCTCAATGTGCGCCTCGGGCGGCCCCAGCAGGCAGAAGCGGTCGACGATCTCGTCGGGCACGAAGGCGGTGTCCGGGTTCCCGGCCCGCCCGTGATGGCTGTAGTCGTAGCCCTGGCGCTGTTTGATGTACGCCGTCAGGGCCTCCGGCACCAGCCCGGAGTGTTCGCCGTACCGCTCGACCAGATCGGCGACATGGTTGCCGACCATGCCGCCGAACCACCGGCACTGGTCCCGCGCGTGGGTGAGGTTGTCACCGACGTACGCCGGAGCAGCGACGCAGATGGTGATCGACGCCGGGTCCCGTCCCGCGTCCGACGCGGCGGTGCGTACCGCCTTGACCATCCACTCCGTCAGGAACGGGTCCGCGAGCTGGAGGATGAAGCCGTCCGCCTTCTGTCCGGCCAGTTCCAGCGCCTTCGGCCCGTACGCCGCCATCCACACCGGCAGCTTGCCGTCCCGCACCCACGGCAGCCGCAGCCGCTGCCCGCCCACGTCCGCCTCCCGCCCTTCGGCGAGGTCACGGATGACGCCGATCGCCTCGCCGAGCCGGGCCAGGGTGTTGGGCTTGCGGCCCGCGACGCGCATCGCGGAGTCGCCGCGGCCGATGCCGCACACGGTTCTGTTGCCGTACATCTCGTTGAGGGTGGCGAAGGTGGAGGCGGTGACTTCCCAGGTGCGGGTGCCGGGGTTGGTCACCATCGGTCCGACGATGAGGCGTTCGGTGTGTTCGAGGATGCGGCTGTAGATGACGAAGGGTTCCTGCCACAGCACGGCGGAGTCGAAGGTCCAGCCGTAGCGGAAGCCGTTGCGCTCCGCGCGCCGCATCAGGCCGACGACCGCCGATGCGGGCGGGTCGGTCTGCAGGACGAGTCCGAAGTCCATGGGCGGACCTCCTAGTTCAGGTTCTGACACGTGGATCGGGGCGTGTAGAGGCCGTGTCCCGCCCGGCCGGTGAACTCACGGTTGTCGATGACGAGTTCGCCGCGCGAGAGCACCGTCTCCACCTGGCCGGTGATTCGCTTTCCTTCGTAGGCCGAGTAGTCGACGTTCATGTGGTGGGTGTCCGCCGAGATGGTCTGCTCGGCGTGCGGGTCGTAGATGACGATGTCGGCGTCGGCGCCCGGCGCGATCGCCCCCTTCTTCGGATAGAGGCCGAACATGCGGGCCGGGGACGCGCACGCGATCTCGATCCAGCGGCGGCGCGAGATGTGCCCGTCGACGACGGCCTGGTGGAGGAGGTCCATGCGGTTCTCCACGCCGGGCAGCCCGTTGGGGATTTTCGAGAAGTCGCCCCGGCCCAGTTCTTTCTGCCCCGTGAAGCAGAAGGGACAGTGGTCCGTCGAGACCACCTGGAGGTCGTTGGTCCGCAGGCCCCGCCAGAGGGCGGCCTGGTGCTCGCGCGGCCGCAGCGGCGTACTGCACACGTACTTCGCGCCCTCGAAGTTGGGCTCCGCGAGGTTGTCGGTGGACAGGAAGAGGTACTGGGGGCAGGTTTCGCCGAAGACGTTGAGCCCCTTGTCGCGGGCTGCGGCGATCTCGGCGACGGCCTCTTCCGCCGATACGTGCACGACGTACAGCGGGGCGTCCGCGACGCGTGCGAGCTGGATCGCGCGGTGGGTCGCCTCGGCTTCGAGGAGGACCTTGCGTACCTCTCCGTGGTGGCGCGGGTCGGTGCGGCCGTCGGCCAGCGCCTGCTCGACGAGGACGTCGATGGCGATGCCGTTCTCGGCGTGCATCATGATCAGCCCGCCGTTGGCCGCCGACCGCTGCATCGCGCGCAGGATCTGCCCGTCGTCGCTGTAGAAAACGCCGGGGTACGCCATGAACAGCTTGAAGGAGGTGATTCCCTCCCCCACCAGCAGGTCCATCTCCTTGAGCGAGTGCTCGTTGACGTCGGAGAGGATCATGTGGAAGGCGTAGTCGATCGCGCACTTGCCGTCGGCCTTCGCGTACCAGGCATCCAGCCCTTCCCGTACGGCGTGTCCGACGCTCTGCACGGCGAAGTCGATGATGGTCGTGGTGCCGCCCCAGGCGGCCGCCCGCGTCCCCGTCTCGAAGGTGTCGGAGGCGAAGGTGCCGCCGAAGGGCAGTTCCATGTGGGTGTGCGCGTCGACGCCGCCCGGGATGACGTACTTCCCGGTGGCGTCGATCGTACGGTCGGCCGTCCAGGCACCGGCCGCGCTGCTGCCGTGCGAGGCGAGGGCGGCGATGCGCCCGTCCTCGATCAGGACGTCGGCGTGGATTTCGTCGGAGGCCGTGATGACGAGCCCTCCACGGACAACAGTACGGTTCACGATTCCTGCCCCTTCCCGAGCAGCAGGACCGGACGCCCGCGCAGCCGGGTGACCCGCCGCCAGTCGAACATGCACCGTTCTCGGTCTACACCCGTAGAACCGCGTGTGCAGGAGACCGTAGAAGCATGTCACCCACCGTGGCAATACCGTGGCTGTTAATCACCTGTGACGAATGTGTCGCCCTGTCACCCCGCCGTCCGGGCACCGCCGCTCCGCCGTCCGGGCCCTGTCGGCCGTACCGGCCCGCACAGAACCCGGACCCGCGGCGCGCCCCTCAGACCGCCGTCGGCACCGCCGCGGCCTTGCCCGGCGACGGGGCCGGGGTGCGCAGCGCCAGCGGCTGCGGTGCGTGCGTCATTTCCTGGCCCAGGAAGACGCGGCGCACCACGCGCTCCGCCGCGTTGCCGTCGTCGTACTGAACGAAGCGCTCACGGAAGGCCGCGCGCAGGGCCGCAGTCCGCTCGCTGTCCCAGTCGCCGCTGTGGAAGGCCTCGATCAGCTCGTCCTCCGTGGTGGCGAGCACGCCCGGGGTCTCGCCCGGCTTGCCGGAGAAGAGGTCGAAGGTGACTCCGCGGGACTTCACGTACACCTCCCAGTCGTCGGCGTACGTGATGATCGGCCGGTCCAGGCAGGCGTAGTCGAACATGATCGACGAGTAGTCCGTGATGAGCGCGTCGGCGGCCAGGCAGAGTTCCTCGACGACGGGATACTTCGACACGTCGAGCAGCGCGCCCTGCTCGTGCAGCCGCTGCAGGGCGGGGTCCTGACCGTAGAAATAGTGCGTACGGACCATCAGGACGGCGTCGGGGCCCAGGCCGCGGGTGACCTTCTCCAGGTCCATGCGCGGGACGAAGCCGGCCTGGTAGTCGCGGACCGTGGGGGCGTACAGCACGGCGGTCTTCCCCGGAGCGATGCCCAGCCTTTCCCGGGCGGCGAGGACGTCCTCGGCGGTGGCGCTGAAGTACACGTCGTTGCGCGGGTATCCGGCGTCGAGCGACTCGAAGGTGCAGGGGTAGACCCGCTCCCAGCTCTCCGAGGAGTGCTGGTTGGAGGAGACGCTGTAGTCCCAGCGGTCGGCGCGCTGGAGCAGCTTGCGAAAGCTCATGCCCTTGGCGGCGGCCGGGTAGCGCTGCTGCTCGATGCCCATGCGCTTGAGCGGGGTGCCGTGGTGGGTCTGGATGTGGATCTGGCCGGGCCGCTTGACGATGTCGTCGGGGTAGTTGACGTTGTTGACGAAGTACGTCGCGCGGGCCATGACCTCCCAGTAGCGGGGCGATCCCGGCACCACGTAGTCCACGCCGGCCGGCACGGTGTCCTCGAGCCCCCTGCGGACCACCCACACGCCGCGGATGTCGGGGGCGAGTTCCTCGGCCTTGCGGAAGATGGCGCCGGGGTTGCACGCCACGCCCCGGTTCCAGTACGCGGCGTAGACGGCCAGCCTGGGATCCAGCGGCCGCTTGGAGTGCATCTGGTAGAGGCTGGTCAGCGCTCGCTTGCCCACCGTCGTCCTGGCCTTCTTCAGCTTGCTCCGCACGCTGACCCGCGTCTGGTTGACCAGCTTGAGCGCCTGGAAGGAGGAGTACGAACCGCGGCCGAGCGCCTGGAACTTCGAGCCCATCAGCCCGGCGGGCGGCTCGTAGCCGGCCGGCAGGTGCTCGCGGTACATCGCGGAGGCGGCGCGGAAGTACTCGGCCCGGTCTGCCGGTACGACACGGCTGGAGCGGGCGAAGGTGAAGAGGAAGTGGCTCACCATGCGCTCGAAGAGGAAGGGGCGCAGCGGGTCGAGGTGGGGTCTGGTGGCCAGGAAGTCGAAGAGCCGCTGGTACTGCTCGAATATGGTGAAGTGCTTGCGGCCCGGCGTCACCATGGAGCTGCCCTGGCGACGCTGGCGGTACTCGACGCAGACGTGGTTCAGGCAGGCGACGCGCTCGGCGCTGAGCATGGTCGTGTAGACCATCAGCGCATCCTCGTAGAGGCCGTCGGTGTAGGTGAAGCCGCCCTCGAGATAGAAGTCGCGGCGGAACGCGCGATTCCAGACGACGGCGAACATCTTGAGGAATTCGGTGCGGTCGGCGGGGCTGAACACCTCGTCGCCCGCCTCGGCGAGCAGTTCGGTGCTCGCGCTGGCCTGCCGCTTGTCCCACCAGTACGTACGCACATGGTCGAAGAGCAGGATCTCGGGGTCGTCGGCCTCGTCCAGACGGCGCGCCATGTTCTCCAGGGCGTCCGGGGTGAAGGTGTCGTCGCTGTCGAGGAACAGCAGGTAGGTGCCGGTGGCCCGCTCCACGCCGGTGTTGCGGGCCTGGCCTATGCCACCGTTGACTTCCCGGTGTATCGCGATGATCCGGTCGTCGCGCGCGGCGTACTCGTCGAGAATCGCACCGCATTCGTCGGGTGAGCGGTCGTCGACGGCGAGCACCTCGAAGTCCCCGAACGTCTGGGCCAGGACCGAGTCCAGGCATTCGCGCAGATATCCGCGGACCTTGTACACGGGTATGACAATGCTGAACCGGGGAGCGGGAGCGCCGGAGCCATCGGTGGCCGACATAAAAGTGCTACTCCTTGTGCTGATCTCATCACTGAGAGAAATGAGCTGCTCAGATATGGTCGCAGCCTCTGGCTGAAGACATGTGAGGTGGCCCATAGGTTGCACACAGGTGGCCAAAAAGAGTCGTAGACCACAACTGGCGGGAACGGAGGGCGGAGCCGCCTCCGGGAGGCGGCTCCGCGGCTCACTGAGCGTTCCTCAGCGCCTTTTCGAGGATGCGCGCGCCCTCCTCCGCCTCCGTGACATTCAGCGTCAGGGGCGGGGCGATGCGCAGTACGGCGGTGTTGTGGCCGCCGCCCTTGCCGATCAGCAGGCCGCCCTCGCGCGCGGCTTCGAGCACGGCCGCCGCCGTCTCCGGCGCGGCCTCGTCGGTGCCGGGCTTGACCAGCTCGATGCCCGCCATCAGGCCCCGGCCCCGCACTTCGCGTACGCACGGCACCCCGGCGGTGATGGCGCGCAGCCGTTCCAGGAGCAGGCCGCCGACGCGTCGGGCGTTGTCCTGGAGGTGGTGTTCCAGGAGGTAGTTCAGGTTGGCCAGGCCTGCTGCCATCGTGATGGGGCTGCCGCCGAACGTCGAGATGGAGTTGGCGTCGAGGCAGTTCATGACCTCGGCGCGGGCGACGACGCCGCCGATGGACATGCCGTTGCCGATGCCCTTGGCGAAGGTGAGGATGTCGGGCGGCCCGTTCTGGGCGTGGGCCTGCCAGCCCCAGAAGTGTTCGCCCGTACGCCCCCATCCGGTCTGCACCTCGTCGGTGATCCACAGGATGCCGTGCCGGTCGAGGACTTCGCGGAACGCGGCGTACAGCCCGTCGGGCGGGGAAGTGAACCCGCCCACTCCCTGCACGGGTTCGGCGATGAGCGCGGCGACCTGGCCGCCGGCCTGCCCCAGGACGTCTTCGAGGTCGGCGACGCACGCCTCGATGAACTGCGCGTCGGAGAGCTGCGCGTACGGTCCGCGACTGCGGACGCCCCCGTGGACGTACAGCGTCTGGAGCGGGGACAGGCTGGTCGGGGACCAGTTGCGGTTGCCGGTGATGGACACGGCGGAGAAGGACCGGCCGTGGTAGCTGTTGCGCATCGCCAGGATCTGGTTCGAGCGGCGGTACGTCGTGGCGAGGAGCAGCGCCGTGTCGTTTGCCTCGGTGCCGGAGGTGGTGAAGAAGACCCGCGCCTCGGGGATGCCGGAGAGGGTGGCGACGCGCTCGGCGAGCTCGACCATGGGGCGGTTGAGGTAGAGCGTCGAGGAGTGGATCAGGCGGCCGGCCTGCTCGCTGACGGCCTTGGCGACCTCGGGGAGCGCGTGGGCGGTCATGGTGGTGAGGATGCCGCCGAAGAAGTCGAGGTAGCGCTTGCCGTCGGCGTCGTATACGTACCGGCCCTCGCCGTGGGTGATCTCGATCGGCCGGCGGTAGTAGAGGGAGAGCCAATCGGGCATGACGGACTGGTGGCGGCCGAGCAGGTTGTTCACGTGGTGGGTCACGGGTTCACCAGTCCTTCGTACGCGTCGGGTCGGCGGTCCCGGTAGAACGCCCACTGTTGGCGCACTTCCTCGATGACGTCGAAGTCCAGGTCCCGGACGACGAGTTCCTCTTCCTTGTCGCTCGCCGTCTCGCCGACGAACTTGCCGCGCGGGTCGACGAAGTAGCTGGTGCCGTAGAAGTCGTTGTCGCCGTACTCCTCCTGGCCGACCCGGTTGATGGCGGCGACGTAGTACTCGTTGGCGACGGCGGCCGCGGGCTGCTCCAGCTGCCAGAGGTGGGCGGACAGGCCGCGGTGGGTGGCGGACGGGTTGTACACGATCTGGGCACCGTTGAGGCCGAGTTGGCGCCACCCTTCGGGGAAGTGGCGGTCGTAACAGATGTAGACCCCCACCTTGCCCACCGCCGTGTCGAAGACGGGCCAGCCCAGGTTTCCCGGCTTGAAGTAGAACTTCTCCCAGAAGCCCTTGACCTGGGGGATGTGGTGCTTGCGGTACTTGCCCAGGTAGCTGCCGTCGGCGTCGATCACGGCGGCGGTGTTGTAGTAGAAGCCGGACTGCTCGCGCTCGAAGACCGGGACGACGATGACCATGCCGGTCTCGCGGGCGAGGTCCTGCATACGGCGGACGGTCGGCCCGTCGGGGACGGACTCGGCCCACCGGTAGTGCTCGGCGTCCTGCACCTGGCAGAAGTACGGGGCGTTGAAGACCTCCTGGAACCCTATGATCTTCGCGCCTTGCCGGGCCGCCTCGCGGGCGTGCTCCTCATGCTTGGCGATCATGGATTCGGTGTCGCCTGTCCAGGTCGCCTGGACGAGTGCGGCGCGTACGACGTTGGCCATGACTTGTCTCCTTCAACGGGACGTCAGAGACCTTCTACGCCCGTAGATTCGGGACGTAGAGGGATGAACGTAAGCCCCGGCGGGGAGTGGGGCAAGACCATCGTCGTCAACCCGCGGAGTCGATCACGTTTCACACCCGAGGGGGTGACACGGGGGCGTCGGGATGTTCACGCGCCTTGTGGCGGTTACGGCGCGGCGCCGGCCACGCGCAGGGCGTGGACCACGTCCCGGTACCGGCTCTGCGACACCTGTCGCGCGGCGTCGAGCAGCAGTGCGGAGAGGCGGCGCGGGTCGGTGCGCGCGACCTGGGCGACGTCCTCGGGCGTACGTACGCGTACGAACGCGTCGACCAGCGCCCGCACTTCGTGCTCGTGGCCGCTCTCGTCGTCCAGGGCGAGCAGCGCGGCCGCGATTTCGGGGGCGGGGCGTGCGACGCCCTGCCGCAGGAGCTGCCGGCCGTCCTCGCCCAGCCCCGCGCGGTCGAGCGCCGCGGCGACGGCGGCGACCCGGTCGGGCGGCAGTGAGGCCGTCTCCCAGAGGAGGGTGGGCCAGTCGGCGCCGAGCCCGGCGCTGTGCAGGGCCCGGGCGAGCACGGGCAGCCGCGCGGCGGGCCACCCGGCGGCCTCACAGAGCAGCACGTGCGCCTCGCCGGAACGCCCCTGGGAACGCAGCTGTACGAGCACGGCGACGGTTTCGGCGACGGCGCGGGTGTCTTGGGCGACGGCGGCGGAATCCACTGCGGCGGGCGCAGGCGCCGCCTCCTCGACTCCGGCGTACCTGGCTCCCCGGGGAGCGGCGGCCTGTACGGGAGGCGCGGGCATGGCGGCTGCGCCGAACACACCACTGCCGTCGTCATCATCGAGCCCGGCGTAACGGGCCCCGCGGGGCCGCCGCTTGGGCTGCCGGATCCCGGGACGCCCGCCGGCCGTGTCCTCAAACGCCGGACGGGCTGAATGTGCCCACTCAGGGGCACTGTCCAGCCCCTCCGGCGCCTGAGGAGCCTCCACCGGCGCCTCCGCGCGGAACCACGAGTCCGGGGCCGGGGGCCGTCCCTGGGACGGCCGGGACAACGCGTCCAGGGCCGACAGGCGCGCGCTCAGCTCCGCGCAGCGGGCCGTGGCCCGTTCGTGATCGTCTCGCGCCCAGGCCAGCTCGACGTCGAGCCCCTGCCACTCGGATCCGTCCGTCGAAGCCCGCAGCCGCGCGGTCAGCTCCCGCTCGCGTTCGGCGGCGTACGCCTCCTCGCGCCGCATCGCCCCGAGCCGCTCCACCAGCGTCTCCCGCCCGCCCGCCCGCCGGTCGCGCGCGGCGGCCGCGGCCTCGTGCAGGGATCGCGCGCGTACGGTCTCACGCTCGGCGGCCGGCGCGCCGTGCCCGGCGGCCAGGTCCTGGAGCAGGGCCTCCAGTACGTCCCACGGCGGGAGTTCGGTGCCGTCGAGGCAGGCCCGCATGCCGTCGGGGTCACGCTGCCAGAAGACGCCGCACCAGCCGGCGCCCGTGTCGACCAGCGCCGTCAGTTCGCGCAGGTAGCGCGCGAACACCTCGGCCTCCTCCGGGAGTTGACTCACCGTCATACCGCCCCGCCTCTGCCCAGCTGTCATCGACGCCCTGGAACCATCCGGTCCGCCAGGCATTCGACCGCAGCTGTGTTACGGCACGGCTACAGGGAGCTTTCGTCGACGTGGCAGCCTGCTCATACCCTGCGATCAGAGAGTGATGGCGATACCGACGTGCGGCCGCTTGCCGAGCCGGACGATCGCGGCGGGCACGTCGGTGAACCAGAACTGCCAGGTGTACTTGCGCGCGAGGAGCTTGCGCGCCTTGCGCAGGCCGTCCGCGTCCAGCAGCCGCGCCGTGCCCTCGGCGGACGGCGCGCCGTCCGTGACGCGTCCGCGCACGTCGCACGCCGTCACGACCACCCGCTTGTCGTTCCGGATCCGCCTGACCTTCCAGGAATCGGCCTTGGTCCATACGTACAGTTCGGTGCCGTCGGAGGCGGCCCACACCGGTGTGGCGACCCCCGTGCCGTTCTTGCGGAAGGTGGTCAGGCTGACGTACGGGCTGCGGCCGAGCACGGCGAGCGAATCCTGGTCGGAAGTCATGCCTCCGAGACTACGACTACGTCGTAAGCCTCACCCGCCTCCGCCGGCTCGGGCAGGAGGGGCGGGACAGGCGGGGTCGTCACGAACCCTCCCGGAGCTCCCAGGGGTCGAGTACGGCGGCCCGGGAGGCGCGCCGGGGCGTGCGGGTCACGCGGGGACCAGGGCGCAGCGGGCCGCAACGTCGTCCATGGACAGGCCGAGCACGCCCGCCAGTGCCGCCACGGTGAAGAAAGCGGGAGTCGGCGCGCGGCCCGTCTCGATTTTGCGGAGGGTTTCGGCGGAGAGGCCGGCGTGGGCCGCGACGTCCACCATGGTGCGGTCGCCGCGCGCCTGGCGAAGCAACTGCCCGAGGCGTTCGCCGCGTTCGCGTTCTTCTGGGGTGAGGGGGGTACGTACCATACCGTCATTCTAATACCGCTCGGACCGGTATAGTAATTGGCATGGTTGAGATCAAGACGGATTCTTCGGTGGACGCGATGCGCGAGGCGGGGCGGGTGGTCGCCCAGGCGCTCACCGCTGTGCAGGAGGCGGCCGGCATCGGCGTCAGTCTGCGCGAGCTGGACGAGGCGGCGCGGGCGGTTCTGCGGGAGGCCGGGGCGTCGTCGCCCTTCCTGAACTACCACCCGGACTGGGCGCCCGTTCCCTTCCCCGCCGTCATCTGCACCTCCGTCAACGACGCGATCGTGCACGGCATCCCGACCGGCTACCGCCTGCGCGACGGCGACCTCGTCAGCATCGACTGCGGCGCGACGCTCGACGGCTGGGTCGGCGACTCGGCCGTCACCTTCAGCGTCGGAACGGCCCGCCCCGACGACGTACGCCTGGCCGATACCGCCCGCGAGGCGCTGGACGCGGGCATCGCGGCCGCCGTCCCCGGCAATCGCATCGGCGACATCGCCCACGCGATCGGCCGCGTCTGCCGGTCGGCGGGGTACGGCATCCCGCAGGGCTTCGGCGGCCACGGCGTGGGCCGCACGATGCACGAGGGCCCCGAGGTGCCGAACGAGGGGCGGGCCGGGCGCGGGCTGGTGCTGCGGCACGGCATGGTGCTGGCGATTGAGCCGATGCTGATCGGTGGAGGGCGGGACGCGTTCTGTCCGGCCCCGGACGGATGGACGCTGCGCACGTCCGACGGCAGCCGGGCCGCCCACGCGGAGCACACGGTGGCGATCACGGATGCGGGGCCGCGCGTGCTGACGCGGCTGTGACGTGCGGCCCCCGGACGCCCTCCGGGCGTGTCCTCAATCGCCGGACGGGCTGAAAGGTTGGCGCACCGCGGCACGATCCAGCCCCTCCGGCGTTTGGGGAGCGGGCCTGGGGCAGCGGCCCCAGAGGCCCCCGCCAGGGGTTACCGCGTGCCGCCGCCGCTCGGGGTCACCACCATCGCCGAGCCGCCGCCCCGCCGCACCTTCTCCGCCGCCGCGAGCCACCGCCCGTCCGGCAGCCGCTGCACCCCCGTCGCCGCACCGATCTCCGGGTTCTGCCTGAACGCATGGCCAATGGCTTCCAGCTCAGCCCGCACCGAACTGTTCCACAGCCCCGGTTCAATCTCCGTCGTCTCCGCGTTCCGCTGACTCGCCCGCGGCGCCGCGATCGCTTCGACCAGCGGCAGCCCGCGGTCCAGGTGCCCCGTCAGGGTCTGGAGCACCGTCGTGATGATGGTCGCGCCGCCCGGAGAACCGAGCGCGAGCAGCGGCCGCCCGTCCTCCAGCACGATCGTCGGGGACATGGACGAGCGCGGACGCTTGCCGGGCCCCGGCAGGTTCGGGTCGTGGACCGCCGGACTGGCGGGGGCGAAGGAGAAGTCCGTCAGCTCGTTGTTGAGCAGGAAACCCCGCCCCGGCACCGTGATGCCGCTGCCGCCCGTCGACTCGATGGTCAGCGTGTACGCGACGACGTTGCCCCACTTGTCGGCGGCCGTCAGATGCGTCGTGTTCTCGCCCTCGTACGTCGTCGGAGCAGCCGTCCCCCCGGCACCGCACCCGCTGCCGGGCTTTCGCGGGTCGCCCGGCGCCAGCGGGCTCTTCAGCACCGCGTCGTCCCGGATGAGGCACTCCCGCGAGTCCGCGAACCGCTGCGACAGCAGCCCCTTCACCGGTACGTCCTCGAAGGCCGGGTCCCCGACCCACCGCCCCCGGTCCGCGAACGCGATCCGGCTCGCCTCGATCAAGCGGTGCAGGTACTGCGCGTCCGAGGCCGCATCGGTCGAAAGGTCGGTGCGCTCAAGGATGTTGAGCGCCTCCCCCACCGTCGTACCGCCCGAGGACGACGGCGCCATGCCGTACACGTCGAGCCCCTGGTACGAGACCTTCGTCGGCGCCTGGTCCAGCGTGCCGTACTTCCGCAGGTCCTTCGCCGTCAGATCACCGGCCCGCACCACCCTGGTCGCCCCGGGGTCGACCGGAGGCTTGCGAACCGTACGGACGATGTCACGGGCGATGTCACCCCGGTACAGCTCCCCCACCCCGCCGCGGCCCAGCTTGTCGTACGTACGCGCCAGATCGGGGTTCTTGATCCGCGACCCCACCACCGGCAGCTTCCCACCCGGCAGGAACAGTTTTGCCGTGTCGGGGAAGTCCCGGAACCGCGCCTCGTTCGCCGCCGTCTGCGAGCGGAATGTCGAGTCGACCGTGAATCCGTCGCGCGCGAGCTTCTCCGCCGGGTCCAGCAGCGTCCGCAGCGGTTTGGTGCCCCACTCGCCGAGCACTCTGTCCCAGGTGGCCGGTGTGCCGGGCGTACCGACGCCGAGCCCGCTCGTCATCGCCTCGGCGAACGGGATGGGCTTGCCGTCCTCCAGGAAGAGGGACTTGTCGGCGCTGAGCGGCGCGGTCTCACGGCCGTCGACCGTGCGTACGGTGCGGGACTTGGCGTCGTAGTAGACGAAGTAGCCGCCACCGCCGATGCCCGCCGAGTACGGCTCGGTCACACCGAGTGCGGCCGCCGTCGCGACCGCCGCGTCGACCGCGTTGCCACCCCGCCTCAGGACCTCGATCCCGGCGGCCGAGGCGTCGGCGTCGACGCTCGCGACCGCTCCCCCGTATCCGGCGGCGACCGGTGTCTTCACGGGTGGTGGGGATGGCGCCGTCGCGGGAACGGCGGACGGGGCGGTGGCTCCCGCCGAGACCACCACCGCCGCAGCGGCCCAAAGCGACAGCACTCGTACCGTGGAGCGGCGCATGCGTACCTCCAGTCAACACGTGTCCGCGCAGCGTAACTTCACCGCGCCATGCGCGTCAGGACCCCGTCGAACACCGGTGCGCCGTGGCGCTAGCATGCCGCCCCATGACTGACGACGTACGCAACATCGTGCTCGGCGTGATCGCGGCCGGACTCAGCGCTTCACTCGGCTGGCTCACCCGTACGTATTTGTGGCGGCGCAAGCTGCGCCGCAAGCAGGCGTTTCTCGGGCTGCCCACGAACTCCGAGTCGCTGCTCGTGGTGAACCGCGAGGTGGGCGGCGACGGCGTCCACCGCTTCGACGTCTTCGCGCTCCTCGAACTCGCCGCCGTCGTGAAGGACTGCGGGGCCCACGCGCAGATCCTCTCCCACGACGTCGCGCGGCAGGGCTTCGGCGAGCGCACGGAGTTCTGCGTCGGCGGCCCGGCGTCGAACCGCCGCATGGCCGCCCACCTGCACAGCCTGCTCCCCGGGGTCCGGGTCAACACCGACGTCGAGCCGGGACCCGACCGGGGCGGCTTCCAGATAGGCAGCGAGCGCTACCGCATAGAGCCCGGTGTGGCCGAATACGTCCTACTGGCGCGTCTGACAGCCGGTCAGGATGCCAGACCTGTGTTCCTCTTCTGCGGGCAGCGCGCCATCACCAACCAGGCCGCGACCCGCTATCTCGCCCGCAACCACGAGAAGCTGGCCCGCAAGCACGGCAACGGATCCTTCTGCCTGCTGCTGAAGGTCGTCAACTCCGAGGCGTACGGCCCGGACGTGGTGGAAGTGATCGCCGACGTGACCCGCGCCGCTCAGACACCGATCCCGGCCGCCCCGCGCCCCTCCCACCGCGCGGTCGGATAGCCGAGGAGCAGGCGCCCGTCAGCCGATGAGGGTTTTCTTGGGCCGCACCACGCAGAACTCGTTCCCCTCCGGGTCCGCGAGAACGGTCCACGACTCGTCGCCCGTCTGCCCGACGTCCACCCTGCGCGCGCCCAGCGCGATGATGCGCGCGATCTCGGCGTCCCGGTCGCCGGCATCGGCGGCTGTCAGGTCGAGATGGAGGCGGTTCTTGACCGTCTTGTCGTCGGTCACCGGCATGAAGCAGATGCCGACCGGAGCGCTCGCGTCCGTCCCGATGACCACCTCTCGTTCACGCTCGGAGAGGATCCGCCAGTCCAGGACCTGCGCCCAGAAGCGTGCGAGGCCGGGTAAGTCATGGGCGTCGATGACGATGTGATGCAGCGACAGAGGCATGGGCGCCAGTGTGCACGAATCAGCTCACGAACCGCACGGGCAGGGCCTTGATGCCGTTGATGAAGTTGGAGACGAGGCGGCGCGGCGGGCCCGCGAGCTCCAGGGCGGGCAGGCGCAGCGCCTCCTCGTGCAGGACCCGCAGCTGCAGCCGGGCGAAGTGCGCGCCGAGGCACACGTGCGGGCCGTCGCCGAAGGAGACGTGCGGATTGGGTGACCGGGACAGGTCGAGGCGGTGCGGGGTGTCGAAGACCCGCTCGTCGTAGTTGGCCGAGGCGTGGAATACGACGACCTTGTCGCCCGTACGCACCCGCTGACCGGCGAGTTCCGTGTCCATGGTCGCCGTGCGGCGGAAGGTCAGGACGGGTGGGTGCCAGCGCAGCAGCTCCTCGACGGCCGTGGACAGCGGCACGTCGCCGGCGTGCAGTGCGCGCTGCTGGTCCGGGTGGCCGGCCAGCGCGAGGAAGCCGCCGGGGGCGGCGCTGCGTACCGTGTCGTTGCCCGCCACCGTCAACAGGAAGAAGAACATCTCCAGCTCGGCGTCCAGCAGCTCCGAGTGCGCGAGCGAGGTCATGATGTCGTCGCCGGGATGGCCTCGCTTGTACGCCGCGAGCTCCTGCGCGTACGCGAACATCTCCTGGAGCATGGCCGGCGAGCGCGGATTGACCGGCTTCCCGTCGGGTCCCAGGACCGGCGGCTCCTCGGGGTCCTGGTAAGCGATGACCCGCTCCGTCCACTTGAGCAGCAGACCGCGGTCGCTCTCCGGTACGCCCAGGAGGTCGGCGAGGTTGAGCAGGGCGTAGTCGTCGGTGACGGCTGTGACGAGGTCGAATACGGGCCCGGCGTTCCTGGCCGCGCCGAGCAGCGCCCCGGCCCTCGCCCGCGCGGACGCCTCGAAGCGGTCGGTGCGCCCGGGGGTGAAGGCCCGGCTGACCAGCCGCCGCAGCCGGCCGTGCTCGGGTGGGTCCTGGTTGAGCATCATGCGGCGGATGAAGGGCAGGTCGGCCGGGTCGGGATCGCGGATCTGGGTGGCGCCCAGCGCGCAGGAGTACGTCCGGGAGTCCTTGAGTACGCCCAGGACGTCGCGGTGGCGCGTCACCGCCCAGAAGCCGGGCCCGGCCGGCCAGCCCAGCACCTCGTACTCCTCCTGCCGGGCCACCGGATGCCGGTCGCGCAGCACCCGGAAGGCCTCGTGCGGCAGCCCGGCGCCGTACAGCCGGGGGTCGAACACATCTGGCACGTCGCCGCTCATGCGCGCAGGAAGTCCTCGACCGTACGGATGAGCTGGAGCGGCGTCTCGTCCATCGCGTAGTGACCGGCGCCCGGCAGTTCGGTGAGCGCGCCGCGGGGGAACCAGCTCAGCCAGGTCCGGCGCATCAGGTCGGCGCTCAGCGCCGGGTCCAGGGCCCCGGTCACCGCGAGGGCGGGTACGTCGGAGCCCTTGACCTCGGCGTGGAAGTCGTCACCGGCCCAGGATTCGAACCAGGCGCCGAAGGCCTTGGGGTCGCTCTGCCGGACCGACTGGCGCACCATGCGGTCGAGCCATGCGGCCGGGCGGTTCCCGCCGGTCGTGGAGTCGAAGATGATGCGGCGGTTCGCGGGACGGTCGGCCGCTCCGGCGAAGAGCTCCCACTGCTCGGGCGGCATCGGCAGCCCGCTCGCGGGCACGGGCGATACGCCGACCAGGCGCCGCACCCGCTGCGGCGCGGCGGCCAGGACACGCTGGACGACCGAGCCGCCCATCGAGTGCCCGACGAGCGAGAAGGAGTCCCAGCCGAGCCGGTCGGCGAGCGTGAGCACGTCCGCCGCGCCCTCGGCCGTCGTATACCGCCCCGGTGCGTCCATGGCCTCGCCGTAGCCGCGCAGATCGACGACGGCGTAGCTGAAGGAGCGGGTGTCGAGATCCGGCAGCACGGCGGCGTAGGCGTTGCGGTCGGCAAGCCAGCCGTGCACGGCGATGACCCGGTGGGGTCCGTCGCCGAGCAGCGTGTGCGGGAGTACGAAGGGGGCCACGGCGTCTCCGATCGGGAGGTACGGCTGTGTCGGTCCTCACGTTGACCCAGGCACAGGGTCCCGACAAGACCGCGTATAGGGCCGTCAAGCCCATAGGTCCTCCCCCTCTGCGGCATTTGTCACAGCGGATTTGGGTGAATTTGCTGTCATTCACGCAACCACTCCCTGTTCAATCGGCTCTTCGGGACGACAGACATCGCACCGGAGGATTTCTCGTGAGCCGCTCAAGCCCCACGCCCAACCGCCCCCGCTACCGTCGCCGCGCCCTGCTGGCCGGCACCGCGACGCTCACCGTCGCGCTCACCGCCTGTTCCCCCGGCGGGGCCGGCAGCGCGGACGCGGCCGCCCTGTCCGAAAAGAACCCCGGGACCTCGGCGAACCTCCGCGGGGAGCACCCCGAGGACGAGACCGACGGCAGCCCGAAGGCCGCCGCCACCCCTGCAGCCCGCGACAAGGTCAACAAGCTCAGCCTGACCCCGGGCCACAGGACCACGGTCGGCATCGCCCAGCCCCTGTCGGTGTCCTTCGACCACCCGGTCAAGAACAAGGCCGCTGTCGAGGAGCGCCTCAAGGTGTCCACCTCGAACGGCACCGAGGGCTCCTGGGGCTGGATGCGGGACTACTCCGGCAAGGACCGCGTCGACTGGCGCCCCAAGGAGTACTGGAAGCCGGGCACGAAGGTCTCCTTGAAGGCGGACCTCGACGGCGTCGACTCGGGCGCCGCCGGTGGCTGGTTCGTACGCGACTACGCCACGCACTTCACCATCGGCGAGCAGCAGATCGTCAAGGTCGACCTCGACAAGCACCGCCTCAAGCTGATGCGTGACGGAAAGCTGGTCAAGGACGTGCCGATGTCGGCCGGCACGCCCGGCGGCGACAGGGCCTCATGGCGCGGTACGGCCGTCCTGATGTCCAAGGAGGGCACGATCAACATGCGCTCCGAGACCGTGGGCCTCGGTGACGCCTACGACAAGATGGTCGACTCCTCGATGCGGCTGACCTGGTCCGGGATGTACGCGCACGCCGCGCCCTGGAACAAGGCGTACTTCGGCAAGGCCAACAAGAGCTCCGGCTGCGTCGGCATGAGCGACAAGGACGCCGAGTGGATCTACCGCCACGTGCAGGTCGGAGACCCGTTCGAGATGACCGGTGACGACGCCAAGGGCACGGTCGCGCCCAACAACGGCTACGGCGAGTGGAACCTCTCCTGGGCCGACTGGCAGACGAAGAGCGCCCTGGGCCGAACCGGCTGACACGCCGTCCAACAATTGTTACCCCGACGTAACTTACCGGGGAGTTACCAACGGTAAGTGACGCAGGTTACCGTCGGGTCACTTTGCACTGACACGAGTGAGGAGTGACCCGTGAGACACCCCCACATGTCCCTGCGCGGCACTACGGCCGGCGCCGCCACCGCCGCCGTACTGCTCGCCGGGACCGCCACTGGCGTGGCTCCCACAGCACAGGCCACCGCTGCCCCCGCGCAGCAGCCCGTCGCCGCGACCGACGCTCTCCCCGGCGTACGGTTCGTCGACATCGCCGGCGACGGCGGGACCGTACTCAAAGCCAACGTCTTCACCCCGGCCGGCGCCGACGGCAGCCGCACCTACCCGGTGATCGTGCTGCCGACCAGCTGGGCCATGCCTCAGATCGAGTACGTCGCCCAGGCCAAGAAGCTCGCCGACTCCGGCTACGTCGTGGTCAGTTACAACTCCCGCGGCTTCTGGCAGTCCGGCGGCAACATCGAGGTCGCCGGCCCGCCGGACATCGCCGACGCCTCCAAGGTCATCGACTGGGCACTCGCCAACACCCCGGCCGACCCGGCGAAGGTCGGCATGGCCGGCGTCTCGTACGGCGCCGGAATCAGCCTCCTCGCCGCCGGACACGACAAGCGCATCAAGGCAGTTGTCGCGATGAGCGGCTGGGCCGACCTCATCGACTCCATTTACAGCGGTCGTACGCAGCACCAGCAGGCCGCGGCGCTGCTCAGCGGCGCCGGTTACCTCACCGGCCGCCCGAGCCCCGAACTCCAGCAGACGATGCAGGACTTCCTCGGCTCCAACCTCGCCAAGGAGCAGGAAATGATCGAGTGGGGGAGGAAGCGCTCCCCCGCCACCTACCTCGATCAGATCAACAAGAACGGCTCGGCGATCATGCTGGGGAACGCGTGGGGCGACACCATCTTCCCGCCCAACCAGTACGCGGACTTCTACGAAAAGCTCACCGGGCCCAAGCGCCTGGAATTCCGCCCCGGCGACCACGCCACCGCCGAGGCCACCGGCCTGCTCGGGCTGCCCAACGACGTCTGGACCAACGCCCGGCGCTGGTTCGACCACCACCTCAACGGCGCCGCGAACGGCATCGACGGCGAGCAGCCGGTGCAGCTCAAGTCCCGCTCCACCGGCGCGTACGAGGGCTACCCCGACTGGAAGTCGGTCGGCGCGAACCAGCGGAAGATCGCCATGGGCGGCGACAAGACCATCCGCGCGAACGTCGACTCGGGTGCCAACGGCGGGGTCGTCCTGCTGTCCAACGCCCTCGACCAGTTCCTGAAGCTGCCGCCGATGGCGTCCATACCGCTGCTGCCCCGTTCCTACGCCTCGGTCTGGCAGTCGGAGCGGTACGCCGATACGCAGCGCGTGCGCGGCACCGCCAAGGTCCACACGACGCTCTCCAGTACCAAGGAGAGCGGCACCCTCGTCGCATACCTCTACGACGTGGGCCCGCTCGGCCTCGGCAAGCTGGTCAGCAACGCGCCGTACACCTTCCACGGCCGGACACCCGGCAAGCCGTTCCCCGTCGACCTGGAGCTGTTCTCCACCGCCTACGACGTCCCGGCAGGCCACCGGCTGGCCCTGGTGGTCGACACCGTCGACCCGCTCTACATCGAACACAACCCGTCCGGCGCGCAGCTGACCTTCTCGTCGCCCGAGTCCGACCCGTCATACATGTCGGTCCCACTGCGCGACAAGTGATCTCCGGCTGCTGCCGGGCAGGCACGTGCCCTTGTTCTACCGACGCACTAACGCACGCCCGGCAGCAGCCGGCCCACGTCGGCCGGAGCAACTTCCACGGCCTCGGTCTTGGGACTGCGCTTCTCCCGCTTGGCCACCCACTGGGCGAACCAGGAGAGCAGCATGCACATCCCGATGTAGATCGGCGAGATCACCATCACTACGGGGATGAACGGCAAATCGTAGTCGAGATTGGACGCGATGAGTTTTCCGGCGTGGAGGAACTCCTCATAGGTGATCAGAAAGCCGAGCGAGGTGTCCTTCAGCGCGACCACCAACTGGCTGATGATGGCCGGCAACATGGCCCGCACTCCCTGCGGTACCAGGACGTACGCCATGACCTGAGTCTTTCGCATACCGAGTGAGTACGCCGCCTCCCGCTGCCCCCTTTCCACGGAGTTGACCCCCGCACGGAACACCTCGGCAAGCACCGAGCCGTTGTACAGCGTCAGTCCGGCCACCAGAGCGGGCAGCGGCTGGACCTTCAGCGCCACGAAGATGAAGAAAATCATCACCAGTACGGGCATGGCGCGGAAGAACTCGACCAGCAGTGTCGCCAACCGGCGCAGCGGACGGTGGTCGGAGAGCCTGCCGGTCGCGAGGAGCGCGCCGAGCGCGAGCGAGAGCACGGCGGCGTACGCGAAGGCCTTGAGGGTGTTGCCCAGTCCGCGCAGCAGCAGCTCCTGGATTCCCTCGTACTCGAAGGGAGTCCACTTGGCGGAGGTGAACTGTCCGGTGTCGAACAGCAGATACAGCAGCCGGCCGACCAGCGCGAGGACGATCAGGGTGGACAGCGTGCCGTACAGGAAGTGCCGCTTGCGGGTCCGGGGGCCGGGGATGTCGTAGAGCGCGGAGGACGTCGCGGTCATCGGGCGACTCCCCAGCGCTGCTCCAGCGCGTTGAAGAGCGCACTGATGGACAGGGTGATGATCAGGTATCCGACGGCGATCCAGACGAAGGTCCAGATGATGCTGTAGCCCAGCTCGTTGAGGGTCTTGTACGTCCCGAGCAGCTCGGTGACGCTGAACGCCCCGGCGATCGCCGAGTTCTTGGCGAGCGCGATGAGCGTGGAGCCGATCGGCGGGATGACGGAGCGGAACGCCTGCGGCAGCACGACCGCGCCCAGGCTCTGACGGAACGTCATGCCGAGGCTGCGGGCAGCCTCCCCCTGCCCCAGCGGCACGGTGTTGATGCCGGAACGCAGCGCCTCGCAGATGAAGGCCGAGGTGTAGCAGCCGAGGGCGAGGACCGAGAAGAGCTGGAACGGCAGCACGAGCCCGAAGCGCGGCAGGCCCAGCAGGACGGCGAAGAACAGCAGGGTCAGTGGGGTGTTGCGCAGCAAGGTGACCCAGACGGCGCCCAGTACCCGCAGCGAGCCGACCGGCGCCACGCGGAAGGAGGCCATGATGAAGCCGAGTGCCAGGGCGAGGAGGGAGGCGTAGACCGTGAGTTCGACGGTGCCGAGGAAGCCCTTGCCGTAGAGGGAGAAGTTCTCGGTGAGTACGTCCATGTCGTGCGGCTCCCTCAGCTCGCCGGGTAGCGGTCGATCGCGGGCGGCTTCGGGGCCGGCACGCCGGAGAGGCCGAGCGTCGCGTCATACGCCTTCTTCCAGTTCCCGTTCTTCTCGTTGGCCGCGAGGGCGTCGTCGATGGCCAGGCGCAGGGCGTTGTCGGCGCGCGGGACACCGATGCCGTACGGCTCTTCCGAGAAGGGCTTGCCGACGATCTTGAGTTCGTCGGGCACCTTGGCCGCGTAGCCGATGAGGATGGCGTCGTCGGTCGTGACGGCGTCGACCTGGTAGGTCAGCAGGTTGTCCACGCAGACGGAGTACGTGTCGTACGCGACGAGGTCGGCCTTCGGGTAGTCCGCCTCGATCCGCTGGAACGTGGTGGATCCGGCGGCGGAGCACACACGCTTGCCGTCGAGGTCCTGCGGCCCGTGGATGTCGTCCTCGTCGGTGCGCACCAGGAGGGACTGGCCGGCCAGGTAGTAGGGGCCGGCGAAGCCGACGAGCTTCTTGCGGTTGTCGTTGATGGTGTAGGTGCCGACGTAGTAGTCGATCTGGCCGTTCTGCAGGGCGGTTTCGCGGTTGGCCGACGCGATCGTCGTGAACCGGATGGTCTTGGGGTCGAAGCCCAGCGACGCGGCGACCATCTTGGCGATCTCGATGTCGAAACCGGAGTAGCGGCCGGTGGCGGGGTCCTTCTCGCCCATGTACGGCTGGTCCTCTTTGGCACCGACGACGAGATGGCCGCGCCGCTTCGCGTTCTGCCAGGTGCTGGACCCGGGCAGCCGGAAGTCCTTCGCCACCCGGTACTTGGGCAGTTTCCCGGGCTGTGGGCCCTTCACCGGCGGGCTGCCCTCCTTGCCGCAGGCGACGGCGGCCAGGACAAGCAGGCCGAGCACGAGAGCGGCGATGGTACGGGTGGTGCGCCTCATCTGTCCGTACACCCGCTCGTCAGTGCTTGAGGATCTTGGAGAGGAAGTCCTTGGCGCGGTCGCTCCTGGGGGCGGTGAAGAACTCCTCGGGCGTGCGGTCCTCGACGATGCGGCCGTCGGACATGAAGACGACGCGGTTGGCCGCGGAGCGGGCGAAGCCCATCTCGTGCGTGACGACGACCATGGTCATGCCCTCGCGGGCGAGCTGCCGCATGACTTCCAGGACTTCGTTGATCATCTCCGGGTCGAGCGCGGAGGTCGGCTCGTCGAAGAGGAGGGCCTTGGGGTCCATGGCGAGGGCGCGGGCGATGGCCACGCGCTGCTGCTGGCCGCCGGAGAGCTGGGCCGGGAACTTGCCGGCCTGGTCGGCGAGGCCCACCCGCTCCAGGAGTTCGCGGGACCGCTTGTCGGCGGCTTCCTTGTCGCGCCCCCGTACCTTGACCTGGGCGAGGGAGACATTCGCCAGCACGGTCTTGTGCGCGAAGAGGTTGAATGACTGGAAGACCATCCCCACATCGGCGCGCAGCCTGGCGAGCCCGCGGCCTTCTTCGGGGAGCGGCTTTCCGTCGATGAGGATGGCGCCCGACTCGACCGTCTCCAGCCGGTTCACCGCCCGGCAGAGCGTCGACTTGCCCGAACCGGACGGGCCGATGACCACCACCACCTCCCCGCGGCCGACGGTGAGGCTGATGTCCTGAAGGACGTGCAACTGCCCGTAGTACTTGTTGACGTCACGCAGCTCGATCAACGGATCGACGGCCATACGCAGCCCTACCCACTCTCAGCTGTGTCGAGGTCAGCGCAAACTATCCATCCCAATAAGGGACTTCACGCACGACACGCTTAAATGGGGCATAAGGCGCACTAAAGAGTTCGGGCGGTCAGACTCAGAGCTCCGAGACCTCGGCGTACACCTGGGAGAGCTCGGGCGCGCCGTTGACCGCCCAGTCCAGGCCGAACTCGACCACGTTGATCTCGCGGCCCGAGGCCAGCCGGACCACCGGTTGGCCGCTCGGCCACAGATGCCAGGCCGCCCCCGCGACCGTACGTACGATCACGGACCCGAGGTAGAGGCCCGCGTCATTGCCCAGCCAGGGCAGCTCCTCCGGGTCGTCGCGCCAGCGCGGCGTCAGCTGGTCGAGGGCCTCCAACGAGGCCGGGGAGTCGTCGAGTTCGAGGCCGGCATCCCCCGCCCGGACGCGCAACAGCTCGCACTCGGCGAGCAGTTCCGCCAGGCCTTGCGTCTCGCTGGCTCCGTCGGCGCCGGGTCCGAACACCGCCGTACCACGCGCCAGGTCGCGGCGCTTGAGCCAGTTGTCGAGGAAAGGGATGTTCTTCATATCGCTCACCCTCGCATTCGTCCCGCCATGTTCACCACAGGCGCGCGGAGACCCGTATGCGCCCGCCGTCCGCCCGCGTCCGTCAGACGTCGAGGTCGACGACGACCGGTGCGTGGTCGGACGCACCCTTGCCCTTGCGCTCCTCACGGTCCACATAGCTGTCCTTGACCGCGGCCGCGAAGGGGGCGTTGCCGTAGACCAGGTCGATGCGCATGCCCTTGTTCTTCGGGAAGCCGAGCAGCCGGTAGTCCCAGTAGGTATAAGGACGGTCGTACTTGAGCGGGCGCGGCACCACGTCCGAGAGCCCGGTGTCGCGCAGCGCGGCGAGCGCCGCCCGCTCGGCCGGGGTGACGTGGGTGGAGTCCACGAAGAGCGCGGGGTCCCAGACGTCCTCGTCGGTCGGGGCGATGTTGAAGTCGCCGAGGACGGCGAACGGCCGCTCCCTGGCGGCATCCTCGGCCACGGACTCGCGGAGCGCCTCCAGCCAGCGCAGCTTGTACCCGTAGTGGTCGTGGCCGACCTCGCGGCCGTTCGGCACGTACACCGACCAGACGCGGACCGGGCCGCAGGTCGCGGAGATCGCCCGCGGCTCCTGCACGCCTTCGTAGTCGGGCCCGCCGGGCAGGCCCACGACGACGTCCTCCAGGCCGGCCTTGGAGATCACGGCCACGCCGTTCCACCGGCCCGTGGCGTTGACCGCGCATTCGTAGCCGAGGTCGCGCAGCTGCGCGGCCGGGAAGTCCTCGGTGGTCGTCTTGGCCTCCTGGAGGCACAGCACATCGGTGCCGGTGCTCTCCAGCCAGGCCAGCAGCCGGGGCAGCCGGGCGGTGATCGAGTTGACGTTCCAGGTGGCGATACGCATGTACGACAGCCTATCCGCGAGGTCTGACACTCAGAGTTCGGCTCAGACGTCGGTGGAGTCTCCCGGCGTCAGCCGGCTGTGGTCCGCGCCGCCCAGCCCGCCGATCTGGCGGTCGTAGATGGGCCGGGCGAGGTCGGTGAGCAGCGCGTCGTGAATGTCGATGGCGCGCCGCGGCTTCACCTCACGTACGTACTCGATCACCTCGGAGATCTTCGACCACGGGGCCATCACCGGGAGCATCAGCGTCTCGACCGGCTGCTCGGGCACGGTGAGCGCGTCGCCGGGATGGAACACCGAACCGTCCACCAGATACCCGACGTTGGTGATCCGCGGGATGTCCGGGTGGATGACGGCGTGCAGCTCACCGTGGACCTGCACGTCGAAGCCGGCGGCGGAGAAGGTGTCGCCGTGGCCGACGGTGTGCACGCGGCCGGGGAAGGCCGCCGAGAGCTGGTCCGCGACGCTGCGCAGGGTCCAGATCTCGGCGCCCGGGTTTGCTTCCAGGCCCGCCCGCAGCCGGTCCCCGTCGAAGTGGTCGGGGTGCTCGTGCGTCACCAGGATGACGTCGGCGCCGACTGCCGCGTCCTGTTCACTGAAGTTGCCCGGATCGATGACGAGCGTCCGCCCGTCCTTCTCCAGCCGGATGCAGGCATGGGACTTCTTGGTCAGCTTCATACGGACATCCTCCTTCCCGCCATCGTGCTACGCCTGCGGTGTCGTCTCCTCCTGGATGACCGCCTGGGCCACCTTGAAGGCCGAGTTCGCCGCGGGAACGCCGCAGTAGACGGCCGTCTGGATCAGCACTTCCTTGATCTCGGCGGGCGTCAGGCCGTTGCGCAGAGCCGCCCGCGTGTGGAACGCCAGCTCGTTCAGGTGACCGCCCGCGACCAGCGCGGTCAGGGTGACGCAGCTGCGCGTACGCCGGTCGAGTCCGTCCCGCGTCCACACCTCGCCCCACGCGTAGCGGGTGATCAGTTCCTGGAAGTCGCCGGTGAACGCGTCGGCCTCGCCGAGGGCGCGGTCCACATGGGCGTCGCCCAGGACCTCACGGCGGACCTTGAGCCCGGCCTCGTACGGATCGGGCCGGTGGCCACCCTCCTCCGGTACGGCGACGGGCTGCGCGGCCGTGCCGATCTCACCCACGGGGCTGATGGGTGCGGAGATCGCCGGCATCACGGGCGGCGCCTGGATGGCCTGCATGCCGGTGGTCGAGGCGGGGGTGGCCTGCCACGCGGTGGAGAAGTGGCGTACGAGCAGATCCGTGACGGCGGCGGGCTGCTCGACCGGGGCGAGGTGGGACGCCCCGGGAACCAGCGCCAGCCGGGCGTCGGGGATGCCCGCGACAAGGGTGCGGGCCTCGGCGGGGCCGGTGACCTGGTCCTCGGATCCGACCAGGACGAGGGTCGGGACGCCGATGCGGCGCAGGTCGACCCGGATGTCGAAGGCGGCCAGCGCCTCGCAGGCGGCGATGTAGCAGCCGGGGTCGGTGGTGCGGACCATCTGGACGGCCCACTCCACGATCGCGGGCTGCGCGGCGGCGAAGCCGTGCGTGAACCAGCGGGCGGGCGCGGAGGCCGCCATCGGCTCCAGGCCGTTCGTCCGTACGATCACCCCGCGCTGACGGAACTCGTCGGCGGTGCCGAACCGGGGCGACGCCGCGACCAGGCCGAGGGAGGCGACCCGCTCCGGGTGGCGCAGCGCCAGCTCGGCGCCGATCGCGCCGCCGATGGAGCAGCCGGCGTAACCGAAGCGTTGTACGCCGAGGCTGTCGAGGGTCGCCAGCAGGCGCTCCGCGAGTTCGTTGACGGAGCTGGCGGGGTGCGCGGGGGCGCCGCCGTGGCCCGGCAGGTCGAAGCGGAAGACGCGCCATTGGCGGGTCAGGTCCGGTATCTGCCGGTCCCACATGTGCCATGTAGCACCGAGAGAGGTGCCTATAACGAGGACCGGGGCGTCTTCTGGCCCGTCAAAGCGGTATTGCAGGGTCTCAACGTTCTTCTCGCTCACCCGCTCACGCTCCCACATCTCACATTCGCTTCGCGATCGGGGGCAGAGCCACTCGCCAGACCTCCCCACATATCCGCTGTCGGCCGAAGATCTTCCACATTCGGCTTCACATACCAGCGCTTCGTCGTCTGGACGTCCGTGTGCCCGGCCCAGCGGGCGAGAAGGTGATCCGGCACTCCATTGTTCGCCAGGTAAGTGAGACAGCTTGCGCGGGTATCGTACAGACGAACCCGCCGCAGCCCGTTCTCGTCCATGACCTTGTACGCCCGCTCCCGCAACTGCCGCCCGTTGAGTGCCACGCCGAGTTCGTCCACGAGAACGTACCCACAGGCTTCGTACCTCCCCCCGGACGCCGCCTTCTCGGCCACCTGTGCGGCCTTGAAACCGGTCAGGGCCTGCGCGACGAGATGAGGCAGGGGAAGCCGCCGCTCACCTGCGAGCGACTTCGCGTCCTTCTCGACCACGATCTTGTTCCCCACGACCGTCCGGGTGTTCGCGATCGTCAGCGTGGCATCGCCCAAATCGACGTCGGCCCAGCGCATCCCGCAGATCTCCGCCGGCCGCAAGCCCATCAGCGACATGAGGAACGGGGCAGCCAAGCGGTCATCCCTGACCGCACGCACGAAGGCACGCACCTCTGCGACATCCCAGGGCGCCACCACCACCCTGGTCCCGCGCTCCTCCTTGCGTGCCTTCCGCGGGATGGTCACCTCCCTGGCCACGTTCACCTCGACCAGATGCCGCGACACCGCCCGGTCAAGGGCCTCCTTCAGCCGCGCCAGCGACATCTCGACAGAGGTCACCCCCAGCCCCGTGCCCGCCTTGCCACCCCGGACCCGGCCCTCCTGAAGAGCCCATCGCATCCACGCCTCGACATGGTCCTCCGTGAGTTCCTGCAACCGGATGCGCCCCAGGCTCCCCCGAAGGCGGCCCAGAGTCATGGTGTAGCTGTAGACGGTGGTCTCCTCCAGATCCTCCGCCTTCCTCGCGAGCCACTGATCAAGCCACTCATCCACCGTGATCCCACTGGCCGGCACGGACACGCCCTCGTAACGGCGGTGCGTGATACGCGCATACTCGGCCTTCGCCTCCCTCTGCGTGCCAAAGGTGCGGGTCACCTGCTTACGCTTCCCCGTGACGGGATCGGCCCCCACATCGACCACAAACCGGTATCGGACCTGCCCCTTCGCATTCGGAGGAAGCTTCTTGATCGGAACAGACAGGACTACTCACTCTCCTCAATGATTCGCCAGCCCCGTACAGGACGGACATCGCCGCCTCTCAGCGAAGGACGAACTCCGCAGCCGACAGGGCAGCAGTTAGAAGACTCATGAAGATCTT
>NZ_JAGGOK010000060.1 GCF_018614615.1 Streptomyces sp. ISL-100
GTGCAGTACAGGCACTGCGGGACGTACCGGGGCCGCCGTCACTGCCGCAGCTGGCCCACCACGCGCGGTGGTCCGGCGATGCGGCCCAGTGGTGGCACTACGCCGAGGCGGCGGCGGATCAGGCCACGGCCGCGCGCAACGAATCAGCTGCCGCCCCCCTGCTGCTGGCCGTGCTGTCGGATCCTGGCCTGTTCAGGGCGTCCCCGAGGGAGTGGCGCCCCCTGAGGACCATGAGAGGCCATCCGCTCCGGCCCACGGGATGCCGTGCTTGATCGCACGCCGTGCGCGGGAACGCCATTGCCGTATCTCTCAAGGGTGATGGGACCGTCGGGCAGCCAGCCGTCGAGATAGCCGTCAACCAGGGTTGCGGTGGTGTCGAGATACGGTTCCCGCAGGAGGGGGACGAGGGACGCACGCGGTGTCCACACCGCAATCCGGTCGGGCCGACCGGCCCGGACAGGACCCCCAGGCGGGGAAGGGCCTGCGCGGGCAATGAAGACGTGCTCCTCCACGCGAGCCAGGAACGTGCCCGCCGGTGGAGGCGCCCAGCGTCGCCCTACGACGGACCCCATCGCATGTCCCGATCGCCGAAGCGGCGCACCGCGAGCCGGGCGGCCGCCTGGCTGTACGGCTCCAGCGGCTGGACGGGCGGTATTGGCTGCATCCGGGCCGCGCAACAGTCGTGCGTGCACGCTGCGCCCTCACTGTAGAGGGATCTCGGGAGGGCTGGAGGTGATTCCCGAACATCATCGCCCAGAGGGTAGGCCCCCCCACATGGAAGGTCGGAGCAGCGCCAGCCGAGGCGATCGCCAGGGGTCCGGAAGTGGGGCCCCTCCACGACCGTCGAAAGTTCGGAGCCAGGACAACAGCTGCTGTCGTGGCCGTCTCGCAAACTTGCCCGGAGTTCTGCCCATGTGAATCCTGCGCGACCAGGAACGCATCCCTTCGCAACGCAGGCCCGCATCGGGCTGCCTCCTTCTGGTCCAACTGTCCCAAGCCAGTTGGACCAGAAGGTCGGGCCTTCTGCCTTCGTCACGAAAGCCCCCGCCGGCCGCTCGGGGCGGTGTGGTCTGCCTGCGGTCGTGGTGGAGTCTGCACCGCCACAAAGGAGTCAACGTGCCAGAGACGCACGGTAGTTACCCGTATCCGGCGTTGCCAGAAGCTCCTACAGCCTACCCAGAGATCCCATACGCTGGCTCAGGGGGCTATGGCGCTCGGACCAGAGCCCGATGCGCGAATGAGCATCTAGGGCGGGCGATGACGTCACTGTTCGAAACGGCTGGCCGACGAAGAACGCACTGTCCGAAAGGAGTTGGACGAACTCCGCGCAGAGGCGGCCGCTGCCGAGGAGCACCTCGCCCGCTTGACGATCACTCGTGACACCTTGCTGGCCCTGATGGACGACGCCCCCCAGGGGGATCTTGCCACTGCGTCGGACGAGTCGGTCCCTTGCGATGCTGAGGATGCCCAGCCTGGCCCTGCCGCCTCCGCTACAGCACCAACGTCTCCATCTGGGCCGCTGAGCCTGGAAGAAGCCAGGGTGCGGATCGTGGCGCTGCTCCAGGGGGCCGGGCGGCCTCTGAAGGTGAACGACATCACTGCGGAGATCGGCGATGACTCTTCGCGGGTGGAGACGACCCGTTCGCGACTCAAGCGCCTGGTCAAGGAGGGCCGGGTGGTCGAGGGCCCGACGGGATCGTTCGCCATCACACTTACCACCGACGCCGCCGCGGGCGAGCATCACCCCCAATAGGACTTATTGCTTCCCGTTCGTCCCCCGTAAGCGTGACGAGCCCCGCTCATCACTGTCCTTTGCACACGTCCTTGGCGGCTTTGGTCAGCGTTCGGGCAGGGGCCGCTCATGGCGTGGTGAACACCGATACGGCCTGATCCGCGATGGCCTCGACGAGGGAGATCCCGGCTGCTTGGGTGGGCTCGTCGTCGCTGAGTACGGCGACGAGGAGGCGGCGGCCGTCCTTTTCTACGAGACCGATGCTGTTGATCACCCATAGTCCGGTCTCGCTCCTGGAGAGCCAGCCGTTCTTCAGCCGCACGGAGTCGGTGTCATCCACGGCGGCCGATATCCCCCAGTCCTGGTCTTCGGCCACGCCGCCCATGAGCTGTTGAACGTATGCCCGGGAAGCATCGGTCAAGGCGGAGCCGTCGGTAAAGACGGCCTCGAGCAGGCGCAGTTGATCAGCCGCGGTGGTCTCGGTCAGACCCCAGAGCCCGTCCTGGCCCGGGGTCGTCTCCCGCAGTCCCAATCGCTGGTTCGCGCCGGCCAGGCCTTCCGCTCCACCGATTGCATCCCACAGGGCAGTCGCGGCCGCGTTGTCGCTGGCGCGGATCATTACCGTGGCCCACTGCCGCTCCTGGTCCGTCAGCGTGCGGCCCGCGTCCTGAGCCTGGAGCAGCAGCGCGGCGAGTATGTCCACCTTGACGATGCTCGCCGTGACGATGACATGACGATCGCCGGCCGCAGCGCTCTGTCCGGACTCCAGGTCCATGACCGCAGCCGCGACCTGGCCGGTCGAGCCGGCCGTTGCCTCCTCGACCGCGGTGCTGAACTCCTCCCGCATCGACAACCCGGAGGACGGGCTCGGGAAGGGGGCAGGCTTTGCCTCGGCGGGAGGGACAGCGTTGCTCACCGGCGCCGTTTTGGGCCCGTCCTGGACACGGGTCAGGGAGATTGCTCCGCCCAGGACGATTAGCACTGCGGCTACTGCCACGTATCGGCGTGATCGCGCAGGGGTTCGATGGCATGTCGGGACTCCCGTGAGTTCTTTCTGCTCGGTGCATCATCTTCTGACCTGCGGCACTGATGAGCGGGGGTTCACTCGATCGCATGGAGAGTTCGACGTTCCGTCGAGATTCCTGACGGCCTGCCGCTATCCATGACACATGGTCGTTCGCAGTGAGCTGAGGCGTCGATGACGCTCGCGGTCGTCCGGTCGATCGGAACACCGCGGCGACTGGCGACGGCACAGGAGTACGAGGACTTCGAGCAGGAGCTGGTTGACCAGTTCCTGCTTGCCGGGGTCGGTGCCGGGATGGCGGACGGTTCGATCGCCGACGACCGGCGGGCGATCTTCGAGTTCGTGCGGTTCCTCGGCCGGCCGGTGTGGACCAGTGCCCCGGAGGACTCGGACCGGTTCCTCGCGGACCAGCGCAAAGTCAAGCGGCTGGCCCACAGTACGGTCCAGACCAAGGCGTGGACGCTCGCGCAGTTCTTCGACTTCTTGATCGCCCGCTACCAGGGCGACATCCACGCGCGTCCGGGCCGGTGACGACGCGCTGCGGTCGGGCCTGAAGGGCGCGGTGGGGACCTTCCTGCCCTCGTGGTCCGGGCGCCTGACACCGCACGTGCTACGGCACTTCTGCGCGTCCTCGCTCTATCTGCAAGGCGTCGATTTGAAGGCGGTCCAAGAGCTTTTGGGCCACGAATGGCTGTCCACTACGACCCGGTACATCCACGTACACGACAACCACATCGAGCAGACGTGGGCGACGGCGAACCAGCGGGTCACAGACCGGCTGGGCCTGGGCTGAGGAAGAGGATATGCGCTGGAACTTGCGGATGAAGGCCGCCGAGCGGGGGATCTGGAAGTCCACCGAGATGCGCCGACGCCTGGCGGATGCCGGGCTGGAGATCAGCACGGGCAAGATGTCGGCGCTGTGGACGGGGACACCCACGACGGTCCGGCTCGATGACCTGGACATCATCTGCCTGGTGCTGAAGTGCACCACGGCGGACCTGCTGATGCACGAGCCGGAGGTGGCGGCGACCAGGCGGCCACAGGCCGAGCCACAGGCGGCGACCGGGTCCACGTCGGTGGTGCCACGGCTGGGCCGCGGCCGGACCCTTCCGCCGCTCTGATGGCGCCGCCGAGGATCTGTCCACGGTGCCGGCAGCGGCCGGTGTCCAGTCAGGGCGCGAAGTACTGCCACCGCTGCCGGCCGCGACCGTGCGACCCGCCGCCGTGCCGCCAGTGCGGATCGACCGAGGACTACTGGTCGGCGTTCAAGTGCCGTGACTGTTACCGCGGTTCGTCAGCAGAGCGTCCGACGTCCTGCCCAGACTGCTTCGCCTGGGGGATGCTGAAGCGCTACGGCAGGATGTGCGTGGGGTGTCGCGGCTGGCGCCGCCTCTACCCGAACTCCGGTCCGTGCCGGGTCTGCGGTCGCGAGCTGCACCTGGGCGAGAACGGCGCGTGTCGGCTGTGCACGAAGCAGGCCCATCTGCTGCGGCCCCGCCGCCATGCCCTGGACCTGGAAGGGGCGAACCGGCACGGGCAGCAGCTGTATTTCGCGGACATGGAACGGCGGCTGCAGCTGCTGAACCCGAAGTTTTCGCGGCGGCGGCCCGAGCCGGCTCCGCAGCCTCCGCCCCCGCTGGTGCCAGCAGGGCACCGGCAGCTCGTCCTGTTCCCTCCGCACGGCCGGGACCTGCGGCGTGGCCAAGAGCGTGGCTTCCCCGAAGTCGACGCACCCGAGGTAGCGGCGGCGCTGAAGGCCGCGGTCGACGACTACGCGCGACACCACGGGCTGGGGTACTACACCGCCTGGGGTCTGGACCGCGGGCTCCGCATCCTGCTGAGTATCCAGGACACGCCCGGCGCCCGGTTCCGGGCGTCCGACGTGCTGTTGCTGCGTGACCTGATCCTCCCGGTCAAGCCCGTGTTGAGGCTGCTGGCCCAGCTCGACATGCTCGACGACGACCGCATCCCGAACATCGTCCCCTGGTTCCGCGAGCGCACCGCCGGCCTTCCCGAACCGATGGCCGGCGAACTCACCACCTGGTTCGAGCTGAAGCTGTCCGGCAGCACCGCCGCACCGCGCGTCAAAGCGCGACCGCACCGGTGGATTCAGCGGATGGTGACGAACGCGCTGCCCGCCCTTCGGGCGTGGGCGGACCAGGGCAAGGACTCGCTGAGATCCATCACCCGTGCCGACGTCCTCGACGTCCTGCCCGGCAGCGGAACCCCACGCGTCGACATGCTCCAGGGCCTGCGGCACATCCTGCGGCCACTGAAGAACCGGCGGATCATCTTCACGGACCCCACCGCCCGGATCTTCTGCGGCATGCCGACCTCCACCATTCCTCTGCCGGTCGAGATCGACGACCTCCGCAAAGTCCTCCACAACCAGGAAGTACCGCGGGCGGCCCTCGCGGCCTTGGCTATCTTCCACGCGCTCACCTCCGGGCAACTGCGCATCCTGAAGACCACCGACCTGCACGACGGCCGGTTGTTCCTGCCGAACCGGACTGTCCTGCTCGCCGACCCCGTGCGCGCCCGCCTGGCGGCCTACCTGGACTACCGCAACCGCCGGTGGCCCCGCACCGCCAACCCCCACCTGTTCGTCTCCCAGGTCACGGGCTGCGGCGTGGAGCCGGTCAGTCACGTCTGGATCAACGATGTGCTCGGCATCACCACCAGCCGGCTTCGCGAGGACCGCCTCCTCCATGAGGCCGACGCCACCGGCGGCGACCCCCGCCGCATCTGCGACCTGTTCGGCCTGTCCGTCGGCGCGGCCCTGCGCTACACCGGCACCATCGACCAACCCGGCCTCGTCGAACACAGCCTCCGCAACGCGGGAGGGCCGCCGAGGCCCCTCGCCGACGACCTCGCGGCCGACTGAGGGACTGACTCTCGGGAGGCGGACCGGACCAGGGCGCGCTGACGGGATCCGGCCGGATGCCGCCGTTCGCCTGCCGCACGGCGCGCCGCCGTCGACCGCGCCCGCCTGGCCTGGTTCCCAGCTAAGGTGTCGGCCATGACAATCCTCGAAATCGCGACATTCAGCCTGCGCACCGGTGTGTCCGAGCGGGCCTACCTGGAGGCCGACGAGGCGGTCGAGCGAACCTATGTGTCCGCACAGCCCGGTTTCCGGTCCCGCAACATCGGCAGCACCGACGACGGCAACCGGATCGTCGTCGTGTACTGGGCCGACACCGCATCAGCGGACGCGTCCATGGCTAGCTACATGGAAGCCCCGGCCACTGGGGATTTCATGGCTCTCGTCGACGCTGACACCATGGTGATGACCCGCTACACGATGACGGAATGACATGTTCCAACCGGAAGCCCGGCCAGCCTGCGGATCCAAGGGCGGAGCAAGGTGAGTCGGTCGGCGGCTGGCGTGATCACCCGGTCTGATCGTCGGTCACCTGGTCACCTCGCAGGCACTCGGGATTCCGCGGGCGCCGCGCAGCTGGGGGTGAGGATCGCGCTGATCGGTCCCGGGTACGCGGATTCGTACGCATGCCCGCATGCTCGCTCGTAGACCGGGCACATCGTGTGTGTCGGCTTCAGTCCACAACCGGCCGGGCCCGGCCCGCCACGAGCTCTTTCATCGCCCGGCCGCCCCCTGTCCGCCGCGCAGCCTGGTGAGGGTCTCGGGGGTCGAGACTGGTAGGGCCCGCGCAGAGAGTGCAATTTGGTGTCACATGATGTGACACGCCGGGTGAGGCTGGCTGTTCGCGGTGCCGTTTCACTGCGAGGCCACGGCCTTCTTGTACATGCGGATGAAGTCGCCGAGCAGGCTTGCGGTCCGGCGCAGTCTCCCACCGCACCAGCCTTGGTCGCAGCCCCCTGTCACTCGTACGGGCTGTGGCCTGCCCCCGGTTCGGCGGGCCCGGACGAACCCGCGCCCGCCCCGGTACCGTTATGGACGCACCACCCGCGAGTTCGGCTACGAGCCCCCTTCGGAAAACGTGAACCCGCGGCCTTTCCCTATTTCGCGAAGGAGATGAAGTGAAGACCCGCCGCTGGGACTTCGTCTCCGACCACGCCAAGACCTTCGGCGTGCAGCGGATATGCCGGGTCCTTCAGGTCTCCCGCTCCGGGCTACTACCGGTGGATCGCCGGCAGGGCGGCCCGTGCCGGGCGGCAGTCGCCGACGACGCCCTGGTCGCGGAGGTCCACGAGATCCACACCGAGCACAAGGGCTTTGTCAGGTTGAGCGG
>NZ_JAGGOK010000061.1 GCF_018614615.1 Streptomyces sp. ISL-100
AGCGCATCCACGCGGCGGAGCCGCAAAGTGTCACTGCGGGAAGGGGCGGGGTGGGGAAATGGCCCGCGCAGCGGCTCGGCCCGTGCCCCCGACGTACCCGCCGAGCACCCGCGCCAGGCAGACTGAACTCATGGCCATTCACAAAGATCTGCTCGGGGGCCCGCCCCCGACCCACCTGCCCGACGACCCGGAGCCGCGCGAGCTCCTCGCGAACGGATCCGCGCCGACCGACGTCGCCGCGAAGTACCCCGCGTCCTCCCTCGCCTGGGCCCAGCTCGCCGACGAGGCGTTCGAGAACGGCCGGGTGATCGAGTCGTACGCCTACGCCCGTACCGGCTACCACCGCGGCCTCGACGCCCTGCGCCGCGCCGGCTGGAAGGGCCACGGCCCCGTGCCGTGGGACCACGAGCCGAACCGCGGCTTCCTGCGCGCGCTGCACGCGCTCGCCCGCGCCGCGCAGTCGATCGGTGAGCAGGAGGAGTACGAGCGCTGCTCGACCTTCCTGCGGGACTCCTCCCCGGCGGCGGCCGAAACCCTCGGCTGAGCAGGCTCGGCTGAGCTGGGGTGACAGCCGTGGAGGCCCGTGCCGACCGGTGCGGGCCTCCCATGTTTCCCGGCTACGTCTTATGATGCCGGGAAGGGACCGGGGCTCCATGGCCACAAGGAAGGGGCGGACCGCTACCTGGAAGTTCGTATCGAGGAGACAGCGATGTCGCAATACCCCGATGCCCAGGCGGCAGGTTCGGACACCCCGAACCTCGATTTCGCGGGCACTACCCCCTACGAGGACTACGTCCAGGCGGACGTCCTCACCCACCTCCAGCACACCCTCTCCGACGACCCCGGAGAGATGGTCTTCCTGGTGACGACCCAGGTCATGGAGCTGTGGTTCACCGTCATCGTCCACGAGTGGGAGACCGCGGCGAAGGCGCTCGGCGCCGACGACCTGCCGGTCGCGACGGACGCGCTCAAGCGCTCCCTGCGCGAGCTGGAGGCCCTCAACGCCTCCTGGCGGCCGCTCGCCCACCTCACCCCCGCCCAGTTCAACTCGTACCGCAGCGCACTCGGCGAGGGCTCCGGATTCCAGTCCGCGATGTACCGCCGGATGGAGTTCCTGCTCGGCGACAAGTCCGCTTCGATGCTCGTCCCGCACCGCGGCGCCCCGCGCGTGCACGCCGAGCTGGAGAAGGCGCTGCACGAGCCGAGCCTGTACGACGAGACGCTGCGGCTGCTCGCACGGCGCGGCCTGCCGATTCCCGCCGCCGTACTGGACCGCGACCTGTCGCAGAAGTACGAGCCTTCGGCCGAGGTCGAGGCGGTCTGGACCGAGCTCTACCAGGGCGACCAGAACTCCGAACTGGTGCGCCTCGGCGAGCTGTTGACCGACGTCGGCGAGCTGGTCTGGCGGTGGCGCAACGACCACCTCGTCGCGACCCGCCGCGCCATGGGCTCCAAGGTCGGCACCGGCGGCTCCGCCGGTGTGGCCTGGCTGGAGAAGCGGGCCACCAAGAACGTCTTCCCCGAGCTGTGGACGGCGCGCAGCCATGTCTGACGCACTCAACGATCTTCAGCGGCGGGCCGTCGCCCTCGACTCCGCCGACCCGCTCGCCAAGCACCGCGAGCTGTTCGCGCTCGACGACGCCGGCACAGGCACCGACACCGACACCGATACCGCCACCGTGTATCTCGACGGCAACTCGCTCGGCGCCCTGCCCCGCCACGTACCGGAGCGAATAGCCGACGTCATCACCCGCCAGTGGGGCGAGCTGCGCATCCGCTCCTGGGACGAGAGCGGCTGGTGGACCGCGCCCGAGCGGATCGGTGACCGGATCGCGCCGCTCGTCGGTGCGGCCGCCGGTCAGGTCGTGGTCGGCGACTCGACAAGTGTCAATGTGTTCAAGGCGGTTGTGGGGGCTGCTCGACTCGCACCGGAGTCGCGGGACGAAATCCTCGTCGATGCCTCCACCTTCCCCACGGACGGTTACATCGCCGAGTCCGCCGGGCGGATGACGGGCCGGCGGGTCGTCCCCGTCGCCCCGGCCGACCTGCCGGCCGCCCTCGGTCCGCGTACCGCCGCCGTCCTCGTCAACCACGTCGACTACCGCACCGGCCGCCGCCACGACCTGCCCGGCCTCACCGCCGCCGCCCACGAGGCCGGGGCCCTGGCCGTCTGGGACCTGTGCCACAGCGCGGGCGCGCTGCCGGTCGGGCTCGACGCGCACGGTGTCGACTTCGCCGTCGGCTGTACGTACAAGTACCTCAACGGCGGGCCCGGTTCGCCCGCCTACCTGTACGTCGCCGAGCGCCACCAGGCCGCCTTCGACTCCCCGCTCCCGGGCTGGAACTCGCACACCGACCCCTTCGGCATGACGCCCGCCTACGCCCCGGCGGACGGCGCGGCGCGGGGCAGGGTCGGCACCCCCGACATCCTGTCGATGCTGGCTCTGGAAGCGGCGCTCGACGTGTGGGAGGGGGGCTCCGTCGAAGACGTACGCGAAAAGTCACTCGCTCTGACGGACTTCTTCCTGGAATGTGTGGACGCGTACGTGCCCCGGGGCCGGGTCACCTCGGTGACTCCCTCCGCGCATGAGGAGCGCGGCAGCCAGGTCTCGCTGCGCTGCGAGCCGGCGGCCGGTGGCATGGAAGCAGCCGAAGTCATGCGGGAATTGATCGCACGCGGTGTGGTGGGCGACTTCCGCCGCCCCGACGTGCTGCGTTTCGGCTTCACGCCCCTGTATGTCGGCTTCGCGGACGCCGAGCGGGCGGCGCGGGTGCTGGGGGAAGTACTGGTGAAGTCCTGAGTCGAGTTACGGGGCGGGACCTGGCGGAAGCGCAGGCCTGAGGGCTGGTAGCGTCCCGACAGCTAGATCAATTGGCTGTACGTACCGAAGGGTTGGTCCCCGCATGCCGGACCCCTCAGCCGAACGGGACGCTGTCGAGGCGGAGTCGGCCTTTTCCCACCCGGCCGTCGCGCCTGATGCCACTGCCGCGTACGGCGAACACCCCGACCAGGTGATCGACTTCTACGCGCCTCGCGACGGCCGGGACCGGGCCCCGCTGGTTGTCGTCCTGCACGGCGGCGCCTGGCGGGCCCGGTACGACCGGCAGCACATCTCGCCGTTCGCGGACTTCCTGGCCCGCCGGGGCTTCGCCGTTGCCAGCGTCGAATACCGGCGGGGCAGCGAGCCGGCCACGCAGGGTGGTACGGACCACGACCCGGCCGCGGGGCGCTGGCCGGAGACGTTCGACGACGTGGCCGCGGCGATGGACCTGCTCCCCGGTCTCGTACGGGAGGCCCTGCCCGGCGCCGACACGCGGCGCATCGTCGTCACAGGCCACTCGGCCGGCGGCCACCTCGCGCTGTGGGCCTCCGCCCGGCACGTACTGACCCCGGATTCGCCGTGGCACCTGCCGGCGGCGCCCGCGCTGCGCGGCGTCGTCGCGCTCGCGCCGATCGCGGACTTCGTGGTCGCGGACGGGCTGGGGGTGTGCGCGGGCGCGACCGCCCAGCTCCTCGGCGGCAAGGAGCACTTCGACGAGCGCCGGCCGTACGCCGATCCGGCCGCGCTGCTGCCGACGGGTATCGCGACTGTCGTCGTGCAGGGCCGCACCGACATCGTCGTACCGCAGGCCGTCGCGGAGGCCTACACCGAAGCGGCGGCGAAGGCGGGCGAGACGGTCGGCCTGACGCTGCTCGAAGACGTCGGGCACTTCCCGCTGATCGACCCGGCGGCGGACGCGTGCGCGGTGGTCGCGGAGGAGATCGAGCAGCTCGCGTACTGAGTAGTGGTTGCGGTGAGGATCGGGGACAGAACCTGTCCGCAAGGGTTCCTACGGTCGTCGTACCAAGCCGAGCAGAGGAGCCCGTAATGACGATTCTCGTAACCGGAGCGACAGGGACCGTGGGCCGCCAGGTGGTCGCCGAGCTGGTCCGCAGGGGCGAGCACGTGCGGGCACTGACCCGTGACCCGGCGAAGGCGGACTTCCCGGCGGGAGTCGAGACCGTACGGGGAGACCTGACCGACCCCGACACGCTGGTCCCCGCGCTCAAGGGCGTCACGGGCCTGCACCTGATCACCTTCGGCGGAGCGTACTTCGCGCCGCTGACCACCGGTGCCGAAATCGTCGCGCTGGCCGCGAAGGAGGGCGTACAGCGCATCACGGTCCTCAACGGGGGCGGACCGAGCCTGCTCCAGGACGCGGTGGAGGCCGGGGACGTGGACTGGACGCTGGTGATGCCGGTCGAGTTCATGGCGAATGCCCTGGAGTGGGCCGACGAGGTCCGTACGGCGGACAGGGTGGCGGAGCCCTTCGTCGACCGGCTGAGTGCGATGGTCCACGAGGCCGACATCGGCGCGGTCGCGGCGGTGGCGCTCACCGAGAAGGGGCATGAGGGGCGTACGTACACGATCAGCGGTCCCGAGACGCTGACCGTGCGCGACAAGGTGCGGATCCTGGCGGCGGCGCGCGGCCGGGACATCACGCTGAGCGAGCTGACCGAGGCGCAGGCGGCCGAGCGGTGGCAGCAGGCGGGGATGGACCCGCAGACCGTCGGCTTCCTGCTGGATGTGTACGGGAACACCCCGCCGGTGGGCCGCACCGTCGTGGACACGGTCGAGCGGGTCACGGGGCGCCCGGCGCGCACCTTCGCGCAGTGGGCGGCGGATCACGCGGACGCCTTCCGGACCCGGGACTGACGCGGGACTGGGAAGGGAGCGCGTAGTACCTGGGACGGACGCGGGAGGATCCCCATGGGGGCGGACGCCCGCGGCCGTCCCTGCGCCTACCGTTCTGTACGTGACCGAGAAGACCCGCAGTCCCGAGTTCCGCCTGGCCATGGGCGCCCTGAGCGGCCTCCGCCAGGACCTGTTCCACAACGCCTTCGCGTACCGGCCGCTGCCGCCGATGAGCACGGACGGACCGCTCACCCGGCGACTTCCGGAGCGGATACGGGCGTACGCGGCCTGGACGCCGCACGCCGTGGTGGTGGGGCTGGCGATGGTGGTGCTGCTCATGTCCATCGCCGTCAGCGGAGGCGGCGTGGAGGGCGTCGTGACCGGTGTTTTCCCGGCCGCCGCGCTGCTGATGACACTCGTCAGGCCGGCCGGCGCCTGGTGGGTCTCACTGGTGTCCACGCCCTTCCTCGGCTTCCTCGGCAACTCCTGGGACGGCTGGCCGTGGACGCCGCCCGCCTTCGTCGCGCACCTCGGTGTGATGGTGGTGGTCGCGGCGAGGACCCGGCCGCGCACCGCCGCCTGGATGTGGCTGGGCACAGCCGCGTATGCCTTGTTCGCCGAAGTGGTCCTGGGCGGTTACAACACCGACAGCCCGCAGATGCTGCTCGTCTCCGCGTTCGCGCTGCTCGTCACCACGGTGGTGACGGTCCGCCGCGAGGCGCAGCGCGAGGTCACCGTCCAGCGGACCGTCACCGCCGTCGAGCGCGACCGGCGCACGCTGCTGGAGGAGCGGACGACGATCGCCCGCGAGCTGCACGACGTTGTCGCGCACCACATGTCGGTCGTCGCGATCCAGGCGGAGGCGGCCCCGTACCGGGTCGAGAACCCGCCGCCCGAGCTGGAGCAGGCCTTCGTGACCATCCGCGAGAACGCGGTGGCGGCGCTGACGGAGCTGCGGCGCGTACTGGGCGTCGTACGGGCGGAGGATTACGCGGCACCGGACGCCCCGCAGCCCACGCTGGCCGAGCTGGACGGGCTGATCGCCAATGTCCGGGACGCGGGTCTGACGGTGGACAAGACGGTGACCGGTTCCGTACGGGAACTTCCGCAGGGCGTCGAGCTCTCGGCGTACCGGATCATCCAGGAGGCACTGAGCAACGCGCTGCGCCACGCCCCGGGTTCGACGGCGAAGGTGGAGGTGTCGTACGTGCTGGGGGGCCTGGGGCTCCGGACCGTCAATACCGCGCCGCAGGGCCTGGTCAAGCCGTCGCCCGGTGCCGGGCACGGGATCACGGGGATGCGGGAGCGGGTGGCGATGCTGAACGGCGAGATGACGGCGGAGGCGGCGGAGGACGGCGGCTACGAGGTGGCCGTGTTCATCCCTGTGGCGCCGGCCGCGCCTGTGGCGGCCCCGGAGCCGACCGCATGACCGCCGCCCACGACATCCGCGTACTGATCGTCGACGACCAGGTCATGGTCCGCGAGGGCTTCACGGTTCTGCTCAACGCGATGCCGGGGATCGAGGTCGTCGGCGAGGCGGTGAACGGCCGCGAGGCGATTACGCAGGTCGCGGCGCTGCGGCCGGACGTCGTCCTGATGGACATCCGCATGCCGGAGCTGAACGGCATCGACGCGACGCGCGAGATCGTCGCCGCCGACGCGGACGCGAAAGTGCTGGTCCTGACGACGTTCGACCTGGACGAGTACGTCTACCAGGCGCTGCGCGCCGGCGCGTCCGGCTTCCTGCTCAAGGACGCCTCGGCGCGGCAGCTGGCAGACGGGGTACGGGTGGTGGCGTCCGGGGAGGCGCTGCTGGCCCCGACGGTCACCAAGCGCCTGATCTCGGAGTTCTCGAAGCTGTCGGAGGGCCCGCGCCCGCCCGCACTGGCCCAGATCGGCGACCTGACGGAGCGCGAGACGGAGGTGCTGGTCCTGATCGCCCAGGGCTTGTCGAACGCGGAGATCGCGTCGCATCTGGTGGTGGCGGAGTCCACGATCAAGACGCATGTGAGCCGGATCCTGGTGAAGCTGGGACTGCGGGACCGGACGCAGGCGGCGGTCTTCGCGTATGAGGCGCGGCTGGTGACGCCGGGGTAGCTGATCACTCACACGGGTGATCAGGGAGGGAAGCCGATCCGAACGGGCCCGGGCGTGGCCACACTGGTGTCCGCACTGGAGGAGGTGCACCATGACGGTTATGGCAGAGCGCACGGTTCAGATGCCGATCGAGGAGTTCGAGAGGATCGCCGCACTCGTCGAGAGGGAGTCCGACTCCGTCAGGTTCGAGTTCATCGACGGACGGATCGGGGTCAAGGGGATGACGGACGGGGCTCACGGGGCGATCACTATGTGGCTGGTACGCCTGTGCATGCAGGCACGGCCCGATCTGGATCTCAACCCGACCCAGGGTCTCAAGGTCGAGGAGTACCGCAAAGGCCGCGCCCGTCCCGACGGCGTGCTCGCACCCGTCGACCACTTTGACGGGCAGGGGGACTGGGGTGAACCCGAGGGCGTGCTCATGACGGTCGAGATCACGTCGTACGACTCCGACACCGACCGACGGGACCGGCAGGAGAAGCCCCCCGCCTACGCCGTCGCCGGAATTCCGGTCCACCTGTTGATCGACCGTGACGCCTGCACCGTCACTGTGTTCAGCGAGCCGGACCCGGACGGCGGAGGCTATCGCGACAACCACACCGTGAGGTTCGGAGCGAGAGTCACGCTTCCGGATCCCGTGGGCATCGAACTCGACACCGAGCGCCTGAAGAAGTACGTCCGCTAGCGTCTCCCCATGGCAGAGACGTTCGATCCCTGGTCGCCCTCCTTCGTCGCCGACCCGTACCCCGCCTACGCCGAGCTGCGCGCCGGCGGCCGCGCTCACTGGTACGAGCCGACGCGGCAGTGGCTGATCCCGCACCACGCCGATGTCTCCGCGCTCCTGCGCGACCGCCGTCTCGGCCGTACGTACCTCCATCGCTTCACGCACGAGGAGTTCGGCCGTACGCCGCCGGCGCCCGGGCACGAGCCGTTCCACGTCCTCAACGACAGCGGCATGCTGGACCTCGAAGCGCCGGACCACACCCGGATCCGGCGGCTGGTCTCCAAGGCGTTCACCCCGCGTACGGTCGAACAGCTGGCGCCGGCCGTGCGGCGGCTGGCGGCGGAGCTGGTCGGGGAGTTCGTCGCGCAGGGCGGCGGAGACCTGCTGTCCGCCGTCGCCGAACCCCTGCCGGTCGCCGTCATCGCGGAGATGCTTGGTATCCCGGAATCGGACCGGGGGCTGCTGCGACCCTGGTCGGCGGACATCTGTGGGATGTACGAGCTGAACCCACCGGAGGAGACGGCGCGGCGGGCGGTGCGGGCGTCGGTGGAATTCTCGGCGTACCTGCGGGATTTGATCGCCGTACGCCGCGAGCAGCCGGGCCAGGACCTGATCTCGGCGCTGATCGCGGCGCACGAGGAGGGCGGGGACCGGCTCAGTGAGCAGGAGATGATCTCGACGTGCGTGCTGCTGCTGAACGCGGGGCACGAGGCGACGGTGAACACGACGGCCAATGGGTGGTGGACGCTCCTGCGCCACCCGGAGCAGCTGGCGGCGCTGCGCGCCGACCACGGCCTTCTTCCCACCGCCGTCGAGGAGTTGCTGCGGTACGACACCCCGCTCCAGCTCTTCGAGCGCTGGGTGCTCGACGACATCGAGGTCGGCGGGACGGTGATCCCGCGCGGCTCGGAGGTGGCGCTGCTGTTCGGTTCCGCGAACCGGGACCCGGCGGCCTTCGCCCGGCCCGAGGCGTTCGACCTCGCCCGGTCGGACAACCCGCACGTGTCGCTGGGCGCGGGCATCCACTACTGCCTGGGCGCGCCGCTCGCCCGGCTCGAACTGACCTCGTCGTTCGGCGAGTTGCTGCGCAGGGCGCCGAGCATGCGGCTGGCCGAGGAGCCGGAGTGGAAGCCGGGGTTCGTCATCCGTGGGCTGCGGGAGCTGCGCGTCGAGGTGTGACGGGCCGGCGTACCGGGGCTAGAGGAGCTCGATGGCGCCGACCAGGGGCAGGGGTGCGATGGCCAGAGCGAGGGCCGCCATCCCGAGTCCCGGACGGATGTCCCGCTTTGCCTGGAAGCCCAGGAACGCCGTCAGCGGCGGCAGCGCGCAGAACACGAGGAAGCTCCAGTGCCATCCCTCCTCACTGGTGAAGAACAACAGGAGCGCCAGGTACGCGGGGACAGTCATGAGGGTTCCGAAGCGGACCTTCGACAGGAACGTCTCAAGGCTGTCGATGTTGTCGTACGGGAACACGGGCCCGTCCTTCCTGGACCGCTTGGTGGTCGTAGCCGCTGGAGGCCACCTCGGGGAAGCCGTCCGCCGCGGAGAAGCCGTTCACCGCCGCGGACATCGCCAGGCCCAGCGTCGTCAAGGCCATCTGCAACTGGTTGAAGCTCCCCGCCGCGTCGGACCACATCTTCATGATCCGCAGGGCCTGCGCCGCGCCGCTGTCGCCCGGCGACGCACGACGTTCCTCGTCGATCCGGTTCTGCTCCTCGGCCATGGTCCGCTCGCCCTCGGCGGCGAGCGCCTCGCGCTCGGCCTCGGAGAGCGCCGCCCATTTCTCGGCCATGGGAGCCGCCTGTGCGACGAGCTGGTCGGAGTACGCCGACACATTCATCGCGTCCCGCAGGCCCGCGCGTCCTGAAAGAACCTCCTGGGCCATCTCCTTGAGTGCTTCACCGCCCCGCCCCGACGCGAGCTCCTCCAGGGACTTTCGCAGCACTCTCGCCTGCGCGGGGTCCTGCTGACTCATCTCAAGGAGCTCGGACTCATCGACTCGCCTGGCCGACTGTGGGTCCTCGGCCACGTGCCCTCCCGGTGTACAGACCGCAACCTCATTGCCGGTACGAAGCTACCGAGTCTCCGGCCACGCTCCCAATGCACTGCCGTCACAGAAGTGTCACAGGGCTCCTCGGCGCCGCTACGTCAGCATGTCGCGCCGCCGCAGACCCGCAAGCCCCGCCCCCACCAGCGCCACCGCCCCCAGCGTCATCAGCAGCCTCGGTGTCCACTCCATCTCCGTACCCGGCAGCTTCGGCAAGTGGCTGAACGGGGACAGGTTCATCACCGACCGGGGCAGCTCCAGCGCCGGCCCGATCCAGCCGAGCGCCAGCGCGAGACCGGCCACTGCCCAGGCCGCGACCGCCGCCCTCGGAAGCGCGCCGTACAGCAGCACCGCCAGCCCTCCGAGCAGCCAGATCGCCGGAAGCTGGGCGAGCGACGCGGCCAGCGTCGGGACGAGTTCCCTGCCGTGGCCGGCCGCCAGGCCCAGGCCGGCCACCAGCATGATCAGCGCCGCGCCGCCGAAGGCGATGGCGAGGTGGTCCGCCGCCCACCGCAGCCGCCCGACCGCGTTGGCGAGGACCGGCTCGGCGCGCTGGGACGTCTCCTCGGCGTGCAGCCGCAGCACGGACGCGACGACGTACAGCGCCGCGACCATCCCGAACATGCCGACCATCGAGGCGAGGAACGCCTGCGACATGCCGGTCTGCCCGCCCATGCGCTCGAAGATCGCCGCGGCCTGCTCGTTGCCGCCGACCAGATCCGCCGCGCCTTCCACCATCCCGCCGAACACGAGCCCGGCCAGCCCGAAGCCGGCGCTCCAGCCCAGCACGCTGCCCCGCTGGAGCCGCCGGGCGAGCCCGCCGGCCGTCGCGACGGACCCCGATGCCGGGCCCGGCCGCGTCGGCAGGAAGCTCATGCCGACGTCCCGGCGACCGGCCAGCGTGTACGCGACGACGCCCTGGACGAGCACCGCCGCCCCGATCAGAAGCAGCGCCCACCAGCGCTCGCCGGCGTACGGCCGCACGTTCTCCGCCCATCCGAGCGGCGACAGCCAAGTCAGCACCGAGGAACCGTCGTTCGTCGCGGAGTCCCCCGCCGCCCTCAGGACGAAGGCCGCGCCAAGTACCCCTGCGGTCATGCCCTTCGCGAACCGCGCGCTTTCGGTGAGCTGGGCGACGATCGCCGCCGTCGAGGCGAAGAGCATGCCGGTCGCGGCGACCGTGAGGCCTACCGCGAGTGCACCGGATGCCGATCCCGTGGGCCCCGCCAGGCCGGCCGTGACGAGCAGCGCCAGCGCCGTATTCGCGACGAGCGCCGCGAGCAGAGCGGCGGTCAGCGGGGCCCGGCGGCCCACCATCGCGGAGGAGATCAGTTCCTGGCGTCCGGTCTCTTCTTCCTCCCTGGTGTGCCGGATGACGATGATCAGGCTCATCACGGCGGCCAGTACGGCGGCGAAGCCGGCGAAACGCCAGGCGACGATTGCGCCGAGGGAGTCGCCGAAGGCCGGGCCGTACATGGCGCGCAGTGAGCCGTTGGTGGTGAGTGACTGGACCAGGTCGGCGCGCTTTTCCGGTGTTCCGTAGAACTTCTCGATCGAGCCGGTGCCGCTGGTGACAATGCCTGCGACGGCTGCCACCCAGACCGCCATCATGATGCGGTCCCGGCGCAGCGCCAGCCTCAGCAGGGGGCGGATGCCGACCAGTTGCACGGGCACGGGCGCGGGCACGTGCCGTGCGGCCGAGGCCACGTCAGTCATCGCGCCATCGCCTCTCCGGGTGCGTAGTGGCGGAGGAAGAGTTCCTCCAGGGTGGGCGGGGTGCTGGTGAGCGAGCGCACCCCGGAGTCGGTCAGCGAGCGCAGTACGGCGTCGAGCTTGTCCGTCTCGACCTGGAGTTTGACGCGCTTGCCCTGCCCCCCGTCGATCGACTGAAGGGCCACGTCGTGGACGCCGGGCAGCTGGGCCAGGCCGTTCGGTGCGGCCGCGAGCTCCGCCGTCACGCTGGTGCGCGTCAGGTGCCGCAGTTCGGTCAGCGAACCCGTTTCGACGGTCCGGCCCCTGCGGATGATGCTGACCCGGTCGCAGAGGCTCTCGACCTCGCTCAGGATGTGCGACGACAGCAGGATTGTGCGGCCGCGCCGGCGCTCTTCCCCGACGCACTGCTGGAAGACCTCCTCCATCAGCGGGTCGAGGCCGGATGTCGGCTCGTCGCGGATCAGTACGTCGACCTCCGACGCGAAGGCGGCGACCAGGGCGACCTTCTGCCGGCTGCCCTTGGAGTACGTACGCCCCTTCTTGGTGGGGTCGAGTTCGAACCGCTCGAGGAGTTCCGCGCGCCTTGTTTTGTCGAGTCCGCCGCGCAGCCGCCCGTACAGGTCGATGACCTCGCCGCCGCTCAGGTTCCGCCACAGCGTCACGTCACCGGGTACGTAGGCGACGCGCCGGTGCAGCTCGACGGCGTCCTTCCACGGGTCGCGGCCGAGCATCTGCGCGGCGCCGGAGTCGGCGCGCAGGAGCCCGAGGAGGACCCGGATGGTGGTGGACTTTCCGGCGCCGTTCGGGCCGAGGAAGCCGTGGACCTCGCCGGTCTCGACCGTGAGGTCGAGGCCGTCCAGCGCATGCGTCCTGCCGAACGACTTGTGCAGTCCGGCGACGGTGATTGCCTTCGTCATGATTCTGAACGTACGCGAGTTTCACAATGTTGTGAAGTTAAGGAAGCGTATAAACTCGTGGCGGACGGCAGAGCAGGGGAGACGATGAAACCGATGAGCAGCGAGGGCCCGGACAAAGAGCCGGAGCCGGACAAAGAAGCCGTGTCGCGCTTCGTGGAGCGCTTCGCGTCCGAGATGACCGAAGCGGGCATGCAGCGCATGGCCTCCCGCGTCTTCGCGGCGCTCCTCGCGTCGGAAACCGCCAGCATGACCTCGGCCGAACTCGCCGAGCAGCTGCGGATCAGCCCGGCCGCCGTCTCCGGGGCGATCCGGTACCTCTCCCAGGTCAACATGGTCAGCCGGGAACGCGACCCCGGCTCCCGCCGCGACCGCTACGTCCTGCACAACGAGCTCTGGTACGAGACCTTCACCCGCCGCGACCAGGTCCTGAGCCGCTGGGAGAAGGTCCTGCGGGACGGTGCCGAGATGCTGGGCCCGGACACGCCTGCCGGCGCGCGGGCGGCCGAGACGGCGGAGTTCTTCGAGTTCCTCCAGAAGGAACTGCAGCAGCTGATGGAACGCTGGAAGGAGCACCGCGCCGCGCTCGGCCGCCCGGTGTGACTCAGGCCGCCGGCGTCAGCGACCACGTCCCCGGTCTCACACCGCCGGCGTCAGCGCCCACGCCCCCCGTCTTACACCGGCAGCGTCAGCGACCACGCCCCCGGCCGCACCGTCCACGTCCGCGTCCGGACCGGGCCCGCCACCAGCGCGTCCGCCCGGTACCGGAAGTCCGCGCCCGACACCGTCACCGCGTCCGCCTCCACCCGCACCTCTTCACCGCCGTGCGGGCGGATCACCACCTCTGCGCGCCCGCCCCGCGAGCACAGCGACACGTCCTCGACCGGCCGGTCCAGGTCGTTCAGCAGAACCCCGTCCGCCTCGACGCGCAGCCGGTACGTACGGGCCGGCGGCGGCGCGGACTGCGGCACGGGCCGCACCAGCGTGCGTACCAGCGAACGGCACGTGCCCCAGACGGACGCGGCGGCCGCCACCGGCAACGGCGCGGCCGGGATCCGAAGATTGCCCAGCACCACCCCGTCGCTGTCGTCCACCAGCAGATCCAGCCGGCGCGCGGCCCCCTCCAGGACCGCGCGGGCCGCCGCGACCGCCCCTATCGGCACGCCGAGCGCCTGTGCGATGTCCACGGAGGCTCCGACCGGGATGAGTGCGAGCGCCCCGGCGCCCAGCTCTCTTTCCCGGTGCAGCAGTGCCACCGCGCGCAGCAGCGCCCGGTCGTCGCCGACCACCACGGGGCGGCGACTGCCCCGGCGGGCAAGGGCCCGCGCGAACTCCTCCGGCCCCTCGGGGAGGCAGATTCTGACGTTGGCGCCGGCGCACAGGACGTCCTTGGCGATACGTACGGACTCGCCGTCCGTACGCCGGGCGACCGGGTCGATGACCACCAGCAGCGGATGCGCGGTGTTCGCGGCGGGCTCTGGAGCCGACACCTCGGTCCTTCCTCGGGTAGCATCTTTGTGCAAGAGCCCCTTGCGCTATTGCGCCAGGGGCTTCGTCTATTCCGGGGCAACCGGTCCGACGGCTCAGTATCAGGTGTACGCCGTACGTACGCCCCCTGACCTTGGACATGCCCCGCCCGGAAGGGGTGTACGCCTGTGCCCGCACTTGTGCTGCTCGGTGCTCAGTGGGGTGACGAAGGCAAGGGAAAGGCCACCGACCTGCTCGGTGGATCCGTTGACTATGTAGTGCGCTATCAGGGCGGCAACAACGCCGGCCACACGGTTGTCGTCGGCGACCAGAAGTACGCGCTGCATCTTCTCCCTTCCGGAATCCTCACGCCAGAGTGCACGCCGGTCATCGGTAACGGCGTCGTCATCGACCCGTCGGTACTGCTCTCCGAGCTGAGCGGTCTGAACGAGCGAGGCGTCGACACGTCCAAGCTCCTGATCAGCGGCAACGCTCACGTCATCACGACGTACAACGTCACGGTCGACAAGGTGACGGAACGCTTCCTCGGCAAGCGCAAGATCGGCACCACGGGCCGCGGTATCGGCCCGACGTACGCGGACAAGATCAACCGCACCGGCATCCGCGTGCAGGACCTCTACGACGAGTCGATCCTGACCCAAAAGGTCGAGGCGGCTCTGGAGATCAAGAACCAGCTGCTCACGAAGCTGTACAACCGCCGCGCGATCGAGGCCGGCCAGATCGTCGAAGAGCTGCTGACGCACGGCGAGAACATCAAGCAGTACGTCGCCGACACGACGCTGATCCTCAACAACGCGCTCGACGAGGACAAGGTCGTCCTTTTCGAGGGCGGCCAGGGCACGCTGCTCGACGTCGACCACGGCACGTACCCGTTCGTTACGTCGTCGAACCCGACCGCCGGTGGTGCCTGCACGGGTACCGGTGTGGGGCCGACGAAGATCAGCCGGGTCATCGGCATCCTCAAGGCGTACACGACGCGTGTCGGCGCCGGTCCGTTCCCGACCGAGCTGTTCGACGAGGACGGCGAGGCGCTGCGCCGCATCGGTGGCGAGCGCGGTGTCACCACCGGCCGTGACCGGCGCTGCGGCTGGTTCGACGCGCCGATCGCGCGGTACGCGACGCGGGTCAACGGTCTGACGGACTTCTTCCTCACGAAGCTGGACGTGCTGACCGGCTGGGAGCAGATCCCGGTGTGCGTGGCGTACGAGATCGACGGCAAGCGCGTTGAGGAGCTCCCGTACAGCCAGACCGACTTCCACCACGCGAAGCCGGTGTACGAGAACTTCCCCGGCTGGTCCGAGGACATCTCCAAGGCGAAGACCTTCGACGACCTTCCCAAGAACGCCAAGGCGTACGTGAAGGCTCTGGAGGAGATGTCGGGTGCGCCGATCTCCGCGATCGGTGTTGGCCCCGGCCGCACCGAGACGATCGAGATCAACTCGTTCATCTAGGTCGTAGCGGCGCTACGAAGCGGGGCCCCGGCGGGTTTTTGCGCCGGGGCCCCGCTTCGTGTCATCTGTCGTACGTGAGGGACTCGCCGGTGGCGGGGTTCACGCGGCGCAGGCGGCCGTCGGGGAGCAGCGTCACCTCGGTGGCGGCGCCCGGGGAGCAGGAGCTCATCGGCTCGCCGGTGGTTACCCGGGAGGGGCCGATCCGGAGACTGCCGCTCGGGGTGGCGGAGAGCTCCGCCTGGAAGACGCAGTGGTACGTGCCGCCGCCCGTTGTCGGTCCTTCGGCGGTGAGGGACAGGACGGTGTCGCCCACCTCTCCCTGCTGGATGACCAGGCGGCGTGTGCTGTGGCCTGATGCGCCGTCCAGGCCGCTGTTCCAGGTGCCCAGATATTCGGCGGGGATGTCGCCGGTGGTGGGGGTGGGGGTGGGGGTGGCGGTGCGCGTGGGGTTGGTGCTGGTCGGTGGGGTCTTTTCTTGCTGCTGCTGGTTGCTCGCGGGTGGTGCGTTGTCTGTGCGGGGCGAGTCCGCGTGCGGCTTGTCCCCCGAGTTCATGAACGCGTACACAGAGCCGCCGGCACCTAGTGCTACGACCAGCGCCACGGCTACCAGTGCGGCGGTCGAGCGGTTGCTGCGGGGCGGCGGTTCCGGGGCGGGCGGCTGGTAGGCGTACTGCGGGGTGGGGTAGCCGTAGCCGCCGGGGAGGGTGTGCGGCGGGGGTGGAGGCGCGGCGTACGCGGACGGGGGCGTGACTACGGTCGGCGTCGCGTGCAGTGCGGGGGCTGCGGGATCGGTGCCGCGCCGCGGCGTCTCCTCGGGCGTCGAACGTTCGGGTACGGGGATTTCTTCGGGGTGGTCGCGTTCGACGCCCTGCGGGGAGCGCCCCGGCACGTCCCCTCCTGGCACCGTGGCCTGCGGGGCGGGGGGCGTGGTGCTGTCGGCCGGGTCCTCGGTGTCCAGGAGCTCTATCGCGTGGCGGCCGAGCTGGGCCACCAGGGCCGCCGGGAGCCAGGGGTCGCCGCCGTCGCCGCCCCGGGTGCGCTCCAGTACCTGGGCGAGGGTGGGGCGCGCCTCGGGGTCCTTGTGCAGGCAGGAGCGGATCAGGTCCTGGAGGCCCTCCGGCATCTGATCGAGTGTGGGTGGTTCTGTGGCGATGCGGTACATCAGTGCGTGGACGCCGCTGTCGGCCGTGCCGAAGGGGAGGCGGCCCGTTGCCGCGTACGCGAGGACCGATCCCAGGCAGAAGATGTCGCAGGCGGGTGTGATTCGCTCGCCGCGGACCTGTTCCGGGGCCATGAAGCCGGGGGAGCCGACCAGGGCACCGGTTCTGGTCAGGCCCGCGTCCGTGACCGTTTCCAGGGCGCGCGCGATGCCGAAGTCGATGACGCGGGGGCCGTCGATGGTGATCAGGATGTTGGACGGTTTCAGGTCTCGATGGATCAGACCTGCTGTGTGGATGTCGCTGAGTGCGTGGGCGAGGCCGGTTGCCAGGATGTGGATCGAGCGTTCCGGCAGTGGGCCGTGGTCGCCGGAAATGATGGAGTGGAGGTCCGGGCCTGCTACGTAACCCGTGGCCACCCACGGAACCACCGCTTCTGTGTCGGCGTCGAGCACCGGTGCGGTCCAGCGGCCCCCGACCCGCCTCGCCGCCGCCACCTCCTGGCGGAAGCGGGCGCGGAACTCCTCCTGCTCGGCGAGCTCTTGACGTACCAGCTTGACCGCGACCGTACGGCCACGGCCCGAGCGGGCCAGATAGACCTGCCCCATCCCGCCCGCGCCGAGCCGTGCCAACAGCCGGTAGGCGCCGATCTGTTGCGGGTCGTCCGGCCCCAGTTTCTGCATGGCAGCGCCACCCCTCCCCCCGGGACGTCCCCCAGTGGCCCGAGGATAATGCGCCGGTACGACAACGACGGGCCCCGAGCGCCCTACGGTTCCGGGATTCCGGCAGGTTCCGCCACTGCCTCCAGGGCCTGGGAGAGCCGCTCCAGTACGCGTACCGTCTCGGCAAAGGCCTCGTTGCCCAGCTCGGCTCCGAGGCGGGCCGCCAGTGCCGCGTGGCCCGGCTCGATCTTGCGGATGGCCTCCCGGCCCGCGTCTGTGGGGCGCAGCAGCTTGGCCCTGCGGTGGGCGGGGTTGGGGGCGTACTCCGCGAGTCCCTTGGTGACGAGCAGGTCGGCGATGCGCTGCACGCTCTGCCGGGTGATCCCCATGGTGCGGGCGATCCCGGCGACGGGCAGGGGCTCGTGAAGGACGGCGCCGATGACCTGCCACCAGGCGGCGGTCAGGCCGGCCGGGCGGGCCAGTTCCTCGGAGATCGCGAGGAACTGGCCGTTGAGGCGGAAGGTGCCGAGCGCGGTACGGCTCAACAGCTCCTGCTCCCGGGTGCCGCTCACGATTCCAGCACCTCGATGGCGGACGCGTCCGAGTCGTGGAAGAGGCGGTACCAGGCGTCCAGCTTCTCGCCCTCGTACACACCGAGGAGGGAGAAGACCTCGCGTGCGAGTGCGACCGGTTCGGTCGGGCCGGCGGTGATCAGGAGGCCGTCGTCGTCGGTCACGGCGTCCTCGTCGCGGTAGTGCTCGCCGCCCTTGTAGCCGGTGGCCGCCAGGTAGAAGGAGACGGCGCTGGTGTGCGCACGGCCGTCGAGCAGGCCCTCGCGTGCCAGGCCGGCCGTCGCGCCGCAGATAGCCGCGACCGGCACGCCCGCTTCGAGGAACGCGCGTGCCTTGCGGGCGAAGGGGGTGAGGTCGTCGGAGGTGTCCCAGAGGCCGGCGCCGGTGAGGATCAGCAGGGCGCTGTCTTCGGGGTCCATGTCGTCGAGCGTGAGGTCGGGCTGGATGCGTACGCCGCCCATGGTGGTGACGGGGGCGTCGGTCGCGGCGACGGTCTTGACGGTGTAGCCGTTCTGGGTGAGGAAAGCGGTGGTGTGGCCCGTCTCCCAGTCGGCGAAGGTGTCGTAAACGGCGAGGTGCACGGTCTTGGCTGCCATGGTGCTCTCTCCTCGGCTCGAAGCTTGATGACAATATGCTGTCGTAATGACAGCTTGCTGTCAATGGGTTTGGTCGACACCCTGCCCACCAAAGTGGCGCAGTCCATACAAGGTGGCCATGTCAGCCCCCACCTGCGCGTCTCTACCCTGGGGCCATGACCCCTCATGTCGACCCCCAGGCCGGCGCCGCCGTGAAGGCCGCCGACCGCGCGCACGTGTTCCACTCCTGGTCCGCCCAGGGCCTGATCGATCCGCTCGCCGTCGCCGGCGCCGAGGGTTCGTACTTCTGGGACTACGAAGGCAACCGCTACCTCGACTTCACCAGCGGCCTCGTCTTCACCAACATCGGCTACCAGCACCCCAAGGTCGTCGCGGCGATCCAGGAGCAGGCCGCGAAGCTTGCCACCTTCGCGCCCGCCTTCGCCGTCGAGCCGCGCTCCGAGGCCGCACGCCTCATCGCCGAGCGCACCCCCGGCGACCTCGACAAGATCTTCTTCACCAACGGCGGCGCCGAGGCCATCGAGAACGCCGTCCGCATGGCCCGTCTGCACACGGGCCGCAACAAGGTGCTGGCCGCCTACCGCTCGTACCACGGTGGTACGACGACCGCGATCAACCTGACCGGCGACCCGCGCCGCTGGGCCTCCGACAACGGCACGTCGGGGACCGTCCACTTCTGGGCGCCGTTCCTTTACCGGTCGGCCTTCTACGCCGAGAACGAGGCGGAGGAGTGCGCCCGCGCGCTCCAGCATCTTGAAGACACGATCGCCTTCGAGGGTCCTGGCGCCATCGCCGCGATCGTTCTGGAGACGATCCCGGGCACGGCCGGCGTCATGACGCCGCCGCCCGGCTATCTCGCGGGCGTACGCGAGATCTGCGACCGGTACGGCATCGTCTTCGTCCTCGACGAGGTCATGGCGGGCTTCGGCCGTACGGGCAAGTGGTTCGCGTCCGAGCACTTCGACGTCGTACCGGACCTGATGACCTTCGCCAAGGGCGTGAACTCCGGTTATGTGCCGCTGGGTGGCGTCGCGATCTCCGGCGCGATCGCGGAGACCTTTGAGAAGCGGCCGTACCCGGGGGGTCTGACGTACTCCGGCCACCCGCTGGCGTGTGCGGCCGCCGTCGCCACCATCCAGGTGATGGAGGAGGAGCGCGTCGTCGAGAACGCGGCCCACATCGGTGAGACGGTCATCGCCCCGGGCCTGCGCGAGCTGGCGGAGCGGCACCCGAGCATCGGCGAGATCCGCGGTACGGGCATGTTCTGGGCCCTGGATCTGGTCAAGGACCGCGAGACGCGGGAGCCGCTTGTGCCGTACAACGCGTCGGGGGCGGCCAATGCCCCGATGGCGGCGTTCGGCGCGGCCTGCAAGAAGAACGGTCTGTGGCCCTTCATCAACATGAACCGCACCCATGTTGTCCCGCCGTGCAACGTCACCGAGGCGGAGGCGAAGGAGGGCCTGGCGGTCCTCGACATCGCTCTGTCGGCGGCGGACGAACACACGACGGCCGCCTGACGGGTGTCGGCCGTGCGCGGCCGGGGCGCTCCCACCCCTGGCCGCGCACGGCCCTTCGGCGGGTTTCGGGCCGCACCGCCTAAGGTGTCCGGAACCATACGAAGGGGAAAGATTTCATGCCCGCGAGCGGACCTGTCACCCGCAATACCCTGCGGCAGCAGATAGCGGACGCGCTGCGTGACGAGGTGCTCGCGGGGCGTTTGCGGCCGGGGCAGGAATTCACCGTCAAGCAGATAGCCGACCAGTACGGGGTGTCCGCCACGCCCGTCAGGGAGGCGCTCGTCGACCTGGCGGCGCAGAGCCTGCTCGACTCCGACCAGCACCGCGGCTTCCGCGTCTGCGAGATCTCCGTGGCGGACTTCCGCGGCATGGTCGAAGCGCGTTCCCTGATCGCCGGCGGCATCCTCAGCAAGGTCGCCGAAGGCGGCGGGAGCGGCACGCGTGGCGACGTACTCATGGCCATCAGGCGCAGGGCGGACGAGGCGGCGCGGGCGGCCCGCGCGGGCGACCTGGACATCTTCATCGCGTACGACCTGCGCTTCTGGCGCGAGCTCGGCGCCCTCATCGAGAACCCGCACATCTCGGGCTTCCTGCATCAGCTGAGGCTGCGCTGCTGGGTCTTCTCGGTCCCGTACCTGCGCGGCGATCCGGACGCCGGGGACCTGGTGTGGAAGGACCACGCGGAGGTCGTGGACGCGGTGACGCGGGGGGACGCCGAGGCGCTGCGGGCGGTCATCGGGGCGTATCACGCGCTGATGCTGGCGTGGGCCGAGCGTCTTGAGGGCGGCGACTGCGGTTAGCGGCGAGCCTGCCGACGTGCGACGAGGACTGTGCGCAGCGACTTGGTAGCACTACGCTGCCTGGACTGTCGCACGAATCCAGTGGAGAGCGAGCCGTACGTGGCCTGTGACCTGTGGCTGGTCCCCCTCGTCGATGTGCTGTGCCACAGCCCCGACAACCCCTTCGCCGAAGAGATCGCGTCGTACGACAAGGCCCTGACCGACGCGGGCCTGCCGACCGTTCCCGTATTCGCCTACATGCCGGGCCTCTCGGGCGACGTCGCCCCGGTGGCCGGCTTCGACTACGACGCCCTGCACTTCCTGCGGCGCGCGTACCTGCTCCAGCTGTGCGGGCTGGAGGTTACGCCGGTGGACGCCCTGGGCGGCGACTACGAGCAGCTTCTGGAGATGTTCGAGCCGACGGCTCAGCAGTCGCACCTGGTCTGGCACTACGACCACGCGGGCGCGTACGTCCCCGTCGACTACGCGGCGCCCCTGTCCAACGAGGAACTCCTGGCGGGCGGCGGGCCGCTGGGCTCCACGCAGGGCCTCCTGCGGGAGCTGGAATTCGTCGCCCCTTCGATCGGCATCGACCCGGCGAACCCGCCGTCGGCGCCCCGGCCGCCCGAGCGCCCGACCACCCTGGAGGAGCCGGCCGACGCTCTTCCGTACGACGAGAGCCCCTTCGCCCGCGAACGCCACGTCTGGCTGGGCCTGCACGCGGCGGCGACCAGGAGCCTCGGCCAAGGCTCCATGATCATCTTCAGCTAGCCACCCACACCATCCAGCCCCTCCGGCGCTTGAGGAGCGGGGTCTGGGGCAGCGCCCCAGTTCGGGAAGGGGCGGGTCGGGGAAAGCCCGCCGCAGGCGCCGGTGAACGAGGGCCCCGGGGGACACCTCAGCGAGGCGACTCCGGGGGCCGCTGGCGCGGCATGTTCGGGCGGGTGCCGGGAGGCAGGATGTACCGCCCGGGCGACGCACCAAAGTCCGGCCGGGCCGCGCCCGGCCCACCCCCCGACTGCATCACCATCGGCGCGGGCCCCGCCCGGAACTCCACCATCCAGTCCGCCGTCTCCGAGCGCACCAGCTCCGAGATGTCCTCCGAGAACCGCCGCAGCACGCTCAGGCAGCGCTCGGCCGCCTCGCTCGCCGTCCCCTCGGCGGGCCCCAGCATCTCCCGTACGCTCTCCGAGGCCCAGTCGAACTGCAGCGCCTGCAACCGCCGCTGCACCGCCTGCGCCGTAGCCACGTCCCTCATCCACCCCGACGTCAGCCCGAAGTACCGGTCGCCGGCCGCGCACGCCGCTGCCAGCAGCAGCGGCAGGTAGCCCCAGCCCGCGGCGCCGTCCACCGCCCCCGCCAGGTCGACGAGCGGCAGCGCGGCCCCGACGATCACGCCGGCGGCCGTCCCGGTGCGCAGCGCGCGTGCCGCGCGGCGCTTGCGGGCCCGGTCGGCGAGGTACCAGTCGGCCGTGTGCAGGGCGCCCGCCTCCACCCACCGGTAGAGCTCGTCGAGACGCTCCGCCGGCTCGCCCCAGTCGCCGAGCGGGAACGGCCTGCCGGTCAGATCGTCCTCGTCGTGAGACTGCTCAGTGTCACCCCCGCCCTCCTTCCGGGCGGGCCCCTCGGGCTGCATCTCCGGCTGGCTCACCGGGCACTCCTCTGCGCTTGCGCTCTGTCCGTGACATCGCGTGAAGTGGTGTGACGTTGCGCAGGTCGCGACGCGCGCATACGCATGCCCTTCCTACCGCCGAATGGTGGGCCGTGCAGCCGATATACCGGTATTTCCGGCTGGAACCACGGCGTGGTCAGGTATAGGAGCCCGCAACTCTCACTCGAAAGAGTCGCTTCGTACGGCATGGGGCACGGTGCCCGGCGAACACGTAGGCTCGCCTTACCGAAACAATCGTCGTCGAAGTGCCAGGAGTGACCGTGATTCCCGGTGGTGGGCAGCCCAACATGCAGCAGCTGCTTCAGCAGGCCCAGAAGATGCAACAGGACCTCGCCAAGGCACAGGAGGAGCTCGCGCGTACCGAGGTCGACGGCCAGGCCGGCGGTGGCCTGGTCAAGGCGACCGTCAACGGCTCCGGAGACCTCCGTGGCCTGGTGATCGACCCCAAGGCGGTCGACCCGGACGACACCGAGACCCTCGCGGATCTGGTCGTCGCCGCGGTCCAGGCCGCGAACGAGAACGCGCAGCAGCTCCAGCAGGAGAAGCTCGGCCCGCTCGCCCAGGGGCTGGGCGGCATGCCGGGACTGCCCTTCTAAGGCGGCCCCGCAGCAACTACCGTACGTACCAGGCAAGACCAGCAGGGCAAGGAAGGCAATCCGTTGTACGAAGGCGTGGTCCAGGACCTCATCGACGAATTGGGCAGGCTGCCCGGCGTCGGTCCCAAGAGCGCGCAGCGGATCGCTTTCCACATCCTCCAGGCCGAGCCGACCGATGTACGCCGCCTCGCCCATGCCCTCCTCGAGGTCAAGGACAAGGTCCGTTTCTGTGCGGTGTGCGGCAACGTCGCGCAGGAGGAGCAGTGCGGGATCTGCCGTGACCCGCGCCGCGACCCGGCGGTCATCTGCGTCGTCGAAGAGCCCAAGGATGTCGTCGCGGTCGAGCGGACGCGCGAGTTCCGCGGCCGCTATCACGTCCTCGGCGGGGCCATCAGTCCCATCGAGGGCGTCGGCCCCGACGACCTGCGGATCCGCGAGCTGCTGGCGCGGCTCGCGGACGGTGCCGTCACCGAGCTGATCCTGGCCACAGATCCGAACCTGGAGGGCGAGGCCACCGCCACCTACCTCGCCCGGATGATCAAGCCGATGGGTCTGCGGGTGACACGCCTGGCCAGTGGACTCCCCGTCGGGGGAGATCTTGAGTACGCCGACGAGGTCACGCTGGGCCGTGCCTTCGAGGGGAGACGATTGCTCGATGTCTGACGTAAAGCCTGACGCCAGCGCAAAGCTGCTGCACGCGGTCGCGCAGGACCCGGACGATTTCGCCGTCCAGATCGCCGACCAGATCGAGAGCTTCATCGTCGCGGTCACGGAAGTGGCGAAGGGCGACGAGCCGGACAGTGCCATCCCGTTCCTGCTCCTTGAGGTGTCCCAGCTCCTGCTGGCGGGAGGCCGGCTCGGCGCGCACGAGGACATCGTTCCCGACGAGCGGTACGAGCCGGACCTTGGCCCGGAGCCGGACCCGGACGACCTGCGGCAACGTTTCGCCATCATGCTCGACCCGATCGACGTGTACTCCGAGGTCTTCGACCCGTACGAGCCGCGCAAGGCGCCCGTAGCCTGCCGCATCTCGGACGACCTGGCGGATGTGATCACGGATCTGCGCCACGGGCTGGCCCATTACCGGGCGGGCCGCACCACCGAAGCGCTGTGGTGGTGGCAGTTCTCGTACTTCTCCAACTGGGGCTCCACCGCCTCCGCCTGCCTGCGCGCCCTCCAGTCCCTGGTGGCGCACGTCCGCCTCGACCAGCCGTTGCAGGAGCTGGACGGCCTGGACACGGACGAGGACCTGGGCGAGGAGGACCTGGAGAAGGAAGCCGGCAAGGTCATGGCCGAGGAGCTCGCGGGCCCGCTGGGCCTGCGCACAGCGACCTGAGGGCGCTTGTGACCGTGTGAGGAGGGCCACGTTCCGCGTACCGTGAGTCGTCCGGGGCAGGCATCCTCACCGAGCGGGCAGGGCCGTCCCATGATCGGATCGTGAGCGGGACATCTCACCATGCGATATAGCGTGGGCGGTCCCGGCCCGCTCGGTAAACTGAGCCGACCGCAGTAATGACTAACGAGGAGCGCACGTGGGCCTTGTCGTGCAGAAGTACGGAGGCTCCTCCGTTGCCGATGCCGAAGGCATCAAGCGGGTCGCCAAGCGAATCGTCGACGCCAAGAAGAACGGCCACCAGGTCGTTGTCGTGGTTTCGGCGATGGGCGACACGACGGACGAGTTGATCGATCTCGCCGAGCAGGTATCCCCGATCCCTGCCGGACGTGAATTCGACATGCTGCTGACAGCGGGTGAGCGGATTTCCATGGCCCTGCTGGCCATGGCGATCAAAAACCTGGGCCACGAGGCCCAGTCGTTCACGGGCAGCCAGGCAGGTGTCATCACCGACTCGGTCCACAACAAAGCGCGCATCATCGATGTCACGCCGGGCCGGATCCGCACCGCCCTCGACGAGGGCAACATCGCCATCGTCGCCGGGTTCCAGGGTGTGTCCCAGGACAAGAAGGACATCACCACCCTCGGCCGGGGCGGGTCGGACACGACCGCGGTCGCCCTCGCAGCGGCGCTGGACGCCGAGGTCTGTGAGATCTACACCGATGTGGACGGTGTCTTCACCGCCGACCCCCGGGTCGTGAAGAAGGCCCAGAAGATCGACTGGATCTCCTTCGAGGACATGCTGGAGCTCGCCGCCTCCGGCTCCAAGGTGCTGCTGCACCGCTGCGTGGAGTACGCACGCCGATACAACATCCCGATCCACGTCCGCTCGTCCTTCTCCGGACTGCGCGGCACCTGGGTCAGCAACGAGCCGCAAGGGGACCAGCAGGTGGAGCACGCCATCATCTCCGGAGTCGCCCACGACGTCTCCGAAGCCAAGGTCACCGTCGTCGGTGTGCCGGACAAGCCGGGCGAGGCCGCGGCGATCTTCCGGTCCATCGCGGACGCCGAGATCAACATCGACATGGTCGTGCAGAACGTCTCGGCCGCGTCGACCGGTCTGACCGACATCTCCTTCACCCTTCCCAAGACCGAGGGCCGCAAGGCCATCGACGCCCTGGAGAAGACGAAGAGCGCCATCGGTTTCGACTCGCTCCGTTACGACGACCAGATCGGCAAGATCTCCCTGGTCGGCGCCGGTATGAAGACGAACCCGGGCGTTACGGCGGGCTTCTTCGAGGCGCTGGCCGACGCGGGCGTGAACATCGAGCTGATCTCGACATCCGAGATCCGCATCTCGGTCGTGACCCGCGCCGACGATGTCAACGAGGCCGTGCGCGCCGTCCACTCGGCCTTCGGCCTGGACAGCGACTCCGACGAGGCAGTCGTCTACGGCGGCACCGGAAGGTGACCCGCCAGTGACGGGCAAGCCGACGCTCGCGGTCGTCGGAGCGACCGGGGCCGTCGGCGCCGTCATGCTCCAGATCCTGTCGCAGCACGCCGACGTCTGGGGCGAGATCCGACTCGTCGCCTCCCCGCGTTCGGCCGGCCGCAAGCTGGTCGTGCGCGGGGCGGAGACCGAGGTTCTGGCGCTGTCGGAGGAGGTCCTGGAGGGCGTCGACGTCGCCATGTTCGACGTACCCGACGACGTGGCCGCGCGCTGGGCGCCGATCGCCGCCGCCAAGGGCGCGGTGGTGGTGGACAACTCCGCGGCCTTCCGGATGGACCCGGACGTTCCGCTGGTCGTCCCCGAGGTCAATCCGCATGCCGTACGGGTCCGCCCGCGCGGCATCGTCGCGAGCCCCAACTGCACGACGCTCTCGATGATCGTGGCGGTGGGCGCGCTGCACGCCGAGTTCGGTCTCGCCGGGCTCGTCGTCTCCTCCTACCAGGCGGTCAGCGGTGAGGGCCGGTCCGGCGTCGACACGCTGCGCACGCAGCTCTCGCTCGTGGCCGGTACGGAGCTGGGTACGAACCCGGGCGACGTACGACGGGCGGTGGGCGACGACACCGGGCCTTTCGCGGCGCCGATCGCACTGAACGTGGTGCCGTGGGCCGGGTCGCTCGTGGACGACGGCTGGTCGTCGGAGGAGATGAAGGTCCGCGCCGAGTCGCGCAAGATCCTCGACCGGCCCGGTCTGCCGGTCTCGGTCACCTGCGTACGGGTGCCAGTGCTCACGACCCACTCGCTGGCCGTGCACGCGCGGTTCGAGGACGAGGTGTCGGTCGAGCGGGCGCACGAGATCCTGGCGACCGCGCCGGGTGTGGTGCTGTTCGACAACCCGGCGGCGGGGGAGTTCCCGACGCCGGCCGATGTGGTGGGTACGGACCCGACGTGGGTCGGGCGCGTGCGGCGGTCGCTGGACGACCCGACGGCGCTCGAACTCTTCGTCTGCGGCGACAACCTCCGCAAGGGCGCCGCGCTGAACACCGCGCAGATCGCCGAGCTGGTGGCCGCCGAAATCGGGGCGGTGTAAAGCGGAACCCCGCATAGAATCTGTGAACGCCCTGTGAGCAAGTGGAAGACTGGACTACTTGAACTGGGGCGTTAGGCTGTTCGATTATTCGCTCCCCGCCTTACTGCAACCGGCAGTTGGGAGGGGAGCGTCTTTGCGGTCGCCCCGGCAAAGTGCCACGGCAAATGGGCCATTCAGGAGGGCAGGTACGCATGCGGGCGTTTGCGACACCGTCAAACGCGGTGCCTCGCGCGTACAACCCTGTCGGGGGGAAGCGTGTCCAACAGGCGTGGCAACAGAGGTTCTCGACATCACAGCGGTCCCGGCTCGTGGCGCGGCAGTGCGCCCGCTGCGCCGGCCCCGCACGCCCGGCGGCATGCCGGTGATCGCCCCCATGCCGACGGCTCGTACTGCCCGCATACCGTCCCCGCGCGAGGGCACTGAAGACGCCATGACCGCGGGCACCACAGTCGATCACCTGACCGAGACCTACAGAGCCCATTACCGCTCACTGCTCGGGCTCGCGGCCCTGCTCCTCGACGACACGGCCTCCTGCGAGGACGTCGTCCAGGAGGCGTTCATACGCGTGCACTCCGCCCGCAACCGCGTGCGCGACCCGCAGAAGACCCTGGCCTACCTGCGCCAGACCGTCGTCAACCTCTCCCGCTCGGCGCTCCGGCGCCGCATTCTCGGGCTGAAGCTGCTTTCGAAGCCCATGCCGGACATGGCGAGTGCGGAGGAGGGGGCGTACGACCAGCTGGAGCGCGACGCGCTGATCAAGGCGATGCGCGGGCTCCAGCGGCGTCAGCGTGAGGTGCTGGTCCTGCGGTACTTCGCGGACATGACGGAGGCGCAGTGCGCCGAGACACTGGGCATATCCCTCGGCTCGGTGAAGGCGTACGGCTCACGCGGTATCGCGGCGCTTCGCGTCGCCATGGAGGCATCGGCATGAGCAGCAAGCAAGAGCGGCACGGGCCGGACGGGCCGTTGAACGACCTGACTGGAAAAGCGATTGTGAACGACGGGCCGAACGACGAGCGCGACGAGCTTGGCAAGGGCGACGCCCCGGGCACGGAGCCGACCACCGAGGCGGGCATCGAGCCGACCGCCGAGGCGGGCACCGAATCGCGAATCGAGCCGGCCGCCGAGCCGATCATCGACTTGGGCATCGACGACGACGGGTTCGGCTCCGACGAGCTGGCCCTGCGCCGGATGCTGCGCGGCGCCGTAGAGGAACTGGAGCCCTCGCAGGACGCCCTGGACCACCTGCGCAAGGCGGTCCCCGCCCGGCGCGCGAGGCGGCGCCACACCATCGTCGGTATGGCAGCCGCCGCGCTCTTCGTGAGTACGGCCGTCCCCGCCTTCGTCCACGTGGCGAACTCCGGCGACGCGGCCGAAGACCGCCCTTCGATGGCGGGCCACGGGCAGGAGGCGCACGGTGGCACCGGCTGGGAGAAGGGCGTCAAGGACGGCAAGAAGGACGCGGACAAGCCCTCCGGCAAATCGACCTCCAAGAGCGACAAGAAAAAGCCGAAGGACGAGAAGAAGGGCCCAGGAAAGGGTCCTTCGGGCACCGGTACGAACGGTGGTACCGGCGGCGGCGACTCCGACACATCGGACAGCGTGCCCGCGTCCGCTCCCATGTGCGCCGCGAGCCAGCTCTCGGCCGTCTCGGCGGGTACGCAAGGGCCCGACGCCGAGGGCAAGGTGTACGGGACGTTCCGGGTCTCCAACGTCTCCGAAATGGCGTGCGTGGTCGCCGGCGCCGGCACGGTGACTCTCCAGGCGATGGGCGCGGCCGACCCCGCCCGCATCAACGTCGTCGATCACACTTCGGGTGACGCGGCGGCCGGTCTGCCGGACCCGTCCATGGAGACGACCGGTCTGCTGCTGGAGCCGGACATGGCGTATCAGGTGGAGTTCGCCTGGGTGCCTACGGAGACCTGCCCCACGACCGGCGGCCCGTCCCCCGACCCCACGCCCACGGAAGGCACCACGGGTAGTACGACGGACGGCGGCACGGGAACCGCTGCGGGCGGCGCCGACAGTGGCGCCGGCGGCGGCGACGGCGAGCGGGAACCACAGCCCGAGACCGAGCCGCAGCTCGGCACGGAGGACGGCGGTACGGCGGACGGCAGCGTCTCGGTGAGCCTCACACCGGAGGCGGGCGCGCTGTCCGCGGCGACGGTGGTTCCCAACGCGTGCGCGGGGACGATCTACCGCACGGGCGTGCTGGCGTAGCTGTAGCGACGGAGGGGCAAGGAAGCGGGGCGGGCGCAGCCGGAGACGGCGCCCGCCCCGTTGCCACAATCGTCAGCCGCGAGCGCCACCAGACCCGGCGCCGACACCCACAACTCCGTCGCCTACTTCTCCCTCTTCCTCGGGCAGAATCCCGAGAGCGAGATCCCGGGCGGCCTCCGCCTCGCGGCGCAGGAGCCGGAACCACATGAAGAGCACGAAGCCGGCGAAGACGAACCACTCGCCGGTGTAGCCGAGGTTCTGGAAGGCCTTGAGGTCGAGGCCGCTGCCCTGCGGCGCGACAGCGGGAACAGGCACCATGCCCGAATCGCTCTCGCCGAGGGTGACCCAGGCGTCGTACACGTCGTACGGAACGAGATTGACGAGCGAGGCGGCGCTGATCATCCCCAGCTGCCCCTGCGGCAGCCCGCCGCCCGCATGCACACCGTCGGTGCCCGCGTTCTCGGACGCCTGGAGCGCCCCGGTGACGGTGACTTCGCCGGAGGGCGCGGCGGGGACCTTGGCCCCGGCGGGCAGCCAGCCGCGGACGACGGGCAGTGCCTTGCCGCCGTCCGTACGCAGCAGGGTCAGCACGTACGAGCCGCGCTTGCCGTCGATCTCCCGCTCGGGCACGACGAACTGCTCGGCGTACCGTCCGGTCGCGGTGGCGGGCCGCCCGGAGGTCTCTGTGTCGACGGGAAGGAGCTCGTCGAGCGGTACGGCGGCCTGCTTGGCCGGGTCGGGCTTCTCCTCGGCGGCCTGGTGGGTCTCGACACGGTCTTCGAACCGCCCGAGCTGCCAGGACCCCATGAAGACGCAGAAGGGAATGGCCAGCACGACGAAGAGGTGGATCCCCCACCAGCGGGGCGTCAGCAGGAACCGGTACACCCCACCAAGGTACGGGCCCACCCGACCCCGGTCACAGTCCGGGTCCGCCACTTCCCGCTGACCGAGCCTGACCGGGCCTGACCGGACCCGGTCAACCTTCACTCCACGCCGAGCCGGCCCACATACCGCGCCGCGAAGTCGATCTCCAGCCGGACCTGCTTGATCCGCTCCTCCACCACCAGCGACCCGTGCCCCGCGTCGTACCGGTACACCTCGTACGCCGCCCCTCTGGCCGCCAGCCGGTCCACATAGTTCTCGACCTGGCGGATCGGGCAACGCGGGTCGTTGACCCCCGCCGAGATGTAGACCGGGGCCCGCACCGCGTCGACGTACGTCAGCGGCGAGGACGCCTCGAAGCGCTCCGGCACCTCCTCCGGCGTGCCGCCGAGCAACGTGCGGTCCATCGCCTTCAGCGCCTCCATCTCGTCGTGGTACGCCGTCACGTAGTCGGCGACCGGCACCGCCGCCAGCCCCACCGCCCACGCCTCCGGCTGCCTACCGAGCCCGAGCAGCGTCAGGTACCCGCCCCACGAACCACCGGCCAGCACCAGCTTCGCCGGATCCGCGAGTCCGGACGAGACCGCCCACTCACGGACCGCCGCGATGTCCTCCAGCTCGATCAGCCCGATGCGGTGCTTGAGCGCGTCCGTCCACTCACGCCCGTACCCCGTGGACCCCCGGTAGTTGACCCGTACAACGGCATAACCGTGATCCACCCACGCCGCCGGCCCGGCAGCGAACGCGTCGCTGTCGTGCCAGGTCGGCCCGCCGTGAATCTCGAAGACCGTGGGGAACGGCCCCTCACCCCGCGCAGGCCTCTGCACGAGCGCGTGGATCCGCCCACCGGGCCCCTCAACCCACGCGTCCTCCACCGGCACGGACCCCGGCGCCTTCATCCCCGGCGGATCGAGCACAACACGCCCCGAAGTCGACCGCACCACCGGCGGCTCAGCCGCCGAGGACCACAGAAACTCCACAGCCCCATCAGGCCGGGCCGTCGCACCCGACACCGACCCGGCCGGCGTCTGAACCTCCACCAGCTGCCGCGTGGCGAAGTCGTACCGCCACAGCTCGCTGCGCGCCTCGAAGCTGTGCACGACGAGCAGCGCGGACCCGTCCCGGTACCACTCGGCCGATACGTCGCCCGGCAGCTCGATCCCGAGCTCCGTTTCCGCGCCCGACACCACGTCCCACACCATCGGCTCCCAGCGCCCGCGCCGCTGGTGCCGCACGAGCAGCCGGGCGTCCCCGTGGACCGGCGCGAAACCGAGCACCTCCAGCCCCAGCTCGACCTCCCCGCCGTCGGTGTCGTCCAGCTCGCCCACCGCACTGCCGTCCAGCCGCAGCACCCGCAGCGCGGAGTGCATCGCGTCGCCGTGCTCGGTGTGCTCGATCGCGATCAGCGTCCCGTCGTACGACAGATCCCCCACACCCGCCGACTCCCGGTGCCGGTAGATCTCGACGGGCTCGGAGCCCGGCCGTACGACATGCACCGTGGACCCGTCCTCGTCGGTCGAGCGCCCCACGACCGCCGTCCCGTCCCGCCCGAGCGCGAGCCCGGCGGGGTACGACGCCTCAAGCCCCGGAGCCGCAGGCTCGTCCGCTCCACCTCCGAACGGCTGCCGCATCCAGAAGCCGAACTCGTCCCCGTCCGTATCGCTGAACCACCAGATCGACTCCCCGTCGGGCGTCAGCACCCCGTCGGTGGTCCCGTTCGGCCGGTCGGTGGCCTGCCGCTGGGCTCCGCTCGCGCGATCCCAGGCGTACAGCTCGTACGTCCCGGTCGCATTGGAGACGAACAACGCGCGGTCCGGCGCGTCCTCGGCCCAGTCGGGCAGCGAGACGCGCGGCGCCCGGAATCGCTTCTCCCAGTCGGGCATGGGCATGGGCATGTCCTGTGCGGCGGACTTGGTGTCGTTCTCAGTCATCCCCCCATTCTGCGCCGCCCCACTGACAGAGCTCCCGGGATTGTCAGTGCCGGGGTGGAAACTCGCCGTATGACCGAGCTGCGCAAGACAGTTGAGACGTACTGGTCCGCCGCGCAGGCGCGCGACTGGGCCGCATTCGCGGACACACTCAGCATCGACGTCCTCTACGACCTCCCCCAGACCCGCGAGCGCATCCGCGGCAGGGAGAACTTCCTCACCTTCAACCGGGACTACCCGGCCGACTGGCGCCTCCTGCGGATCAACCGCGTCGTCGCCGACCCCGAGAGCGCCCAGGTGGTCACGTGGGTGCATGTCGCCGTCGGCCTGGAGGAGATGTACGCGATCACCTACTTCACCGGCGACGCGGACGGCCGCATCACGACGATCACCGACTTCTGGCCCGAACCGTACGAACCCCCGACCGGCCGCGAGCACCTGGCGGAGCGCTACTGAACGCGCCCGCCCGCCACGCCGAACACTGCCTTCCAGGGTTGTCCCGTAGACATGCCGCGCCGCAGGGGCGCCTGCGGCGCGGGAGGGCGGGTTCACCAACGCGATACAGGGGCGCCGATTCCCTTGCGCGGGAGGATCACCCAGGACTTGGTGCCCCGGTGCGGCGGATGTGCCTCGGCTGAGCCCCACACGCCGCCGCAGTCCTCGACGAGCGCTGCGAGCAGCCACAGTGAACGCGTGCGGCGCTCCTCGCAGAGAGTGATCGCGGCTGGGTCCTTGTGCCGGGGGTGCTGGTCCCACAGGACGATCCGCAGCGCGGCATCGCGGTACCGGAGGGAAAGATAGAGATCCTCCCCCGGCGACAGCCTCGTTGCCGTACCGATCAGTTCACTGGCCGCGAGCGTGGCAATGTCGGTGTACGGGTCCAGGTCGTGCGCGTGGAGGGCGGACCGTACGGCGGTACGGGCGATGGCCGCGCAGTGAGGTTCGCCCGGGATGGTCAGGCTGTACGCGAGGGTCGAGGGCCGGGGCGGGCGCGGCTCACGGTGAAGCGCGGCAGCGGTGGATGGAGCGACGGGACAGAGCGCGGTGCGGAGGCTCGACGGCATTACGGACTCCCTTGTCCGGGTAGCGAGTTGAGTCGTTCGGCTCCGATCTCGGATGAGCAGTGGCCTGTCTCCCTGGCGCGGTACCGCCTCTCCCAGGGAAGGAGAGTGCGGGCAGGACCGCGCGATGCACTTCCAACTCATCTCCGTGAGCGGGGCATTACCCAAAGTAGAGGCTAAGGTGGCTCGTGTGCCACCTAGTCACGATTATTGCCCCCGATTGGATGGACCGGCAGCTCGTCCAGGAGGCAGACTGACCCGCACCAGGCGGGAGGAAGAAGCGCATGCCCACCAGAGCAACACCCACCGAGCGCCAGAAGCGACTGGGCGCCGAGCTGCGCAAGATGCGTACAGCCGCAGAGCTCACTACCGAGTACGCCGCCGGGCTGCTCGGGCTCGACCGTACGAAGGTCTCCAACATGGAGTCCGGCATCCGGGCCGCATCACCCGAACGCGTACGCATACTGGCCAGCAACTACGAATGCTCGGATGAGGACTACATCGCGGCCCTGGCCGACATGGCGGCCAATCGTCAGCGCGGCTGGTGGGAGCAGTACCGGGGAACACTCCCCCAAGGCCTTTTGGACGTAGCCGAGTTGGAGTGGCACGCAACTCGTCTGCGTACCCTCCAGACCGTTCACCTCCCGGGCCTGCTGCACCTGAGCGGTTACGCCCGCGCAGTCTTTAGCTCGGCGATCCCTCCACTGCCGAAGTCGGAGGTCGAGCTCCGAGTGGCTCACCGCATGCAGCGTCAACAGGTGCTGGAGCGCGACAATCCCGTCGACTACGTTGCGTACATCCACGAGGCCGCGCTCCGAATGCAGTTCGGCGGCCGACGCGCCACGCGAGAGCAGCTTGATCACCTGTGCGTGATGTCAGACCGCGACAACATCGAGCTGCGAGTCCTCCCGGTCGAAGCCGGCGAGTTCCCCGGCGCGGGGCACGCCATCCTCTACGCCGAAGGCCCCGTCCTACAGCTGGACACCGTGCAACTCGACTCAGCACACGGCCCCGAGTTCACACACGCCGAGGCGCAACTAGGCAAATATCGAGGCCACTTGGATTGGATGAACACGCATACGCTCGCCCCGCAGCGGTCCCGTGATTTCATCCACAGCATCGCTCGCGAACTATGAGGAAGGCCGACATGACAGAGATCCACTGGGAAGATGCGTTCTGCGCGGAAGGCAACAACTGCTTCCGCATAGGAACCGACAGCGAAGGCAACGCCTACATCGCCGTCCTCGGCGAGGAGGACCGTTACCTCACCGACAGCCAGGACGCCCTGCGGAATCTGATCCGGGACATCAAGGCCGGCAAGGCCGACCACCTGCTCTGACCCGGCCGCGCGCCGCTGGTCCCGGACGTTGGTGGAGCCGACCGCCACCAGCCAGTCGTTATCCCGGCCGCATCCACCTTCGCCCGGGCGGCGCGAAGTTACGGGGCCCCAGCAGTGATGGGCGCATCTCGTGCGCGATTCGTGTCTCAATCGAGCCTTCGGTGACGGAGGCGGCGGCAAAGACGCGGTCCCCACCTGCATGGCGGAGTCGAGTCGGTGGCATCCACGTGGCGAAGCGATTGCCGGTCAGGTTGACGGCCTGGTTCACCGGCACCTGCAGGAGTGCCTCGTTCAGTGCCACGCCGACGTTCGAGGGCGAGGAAGGACGTGCCGCTCCACCATCACCGTCACACCGTCCTCCCGCTACTGGTCTACGTCGGGAACTCGCCCGCCCAGGAACGCTCCAGGAGAGCGATGGGGAGGTACTCGGACTCCGTCTCGATGGGGAAGCCTGCGTCGTACGCAAGGCATGCGATGGCGAGGGGTGCGAGGGCGACAAGGCCCGTGGACTGGAGGGCCCGGTCCACGGTGCTCCAGTACTCCTTGTGCCACTGCAGGGCTTCGACCAAGGCCCTGTTGAAGCCCGCTTGGTCCTGACGGACCAAGCGGTGGAACAGCTCGATCGGAGGGTAAAGAATCTTCGCTACCCCCTCCGGATCGCCGATGGTGGCGACCTCGGGGTCGGTGCTGTCGACGGCGGCCACCAGCTTGGCGGCCAGGTCCGCACCGCCGAGCCAGTAGGTCTGGAGCGTCTCCACCCAGGCGTACTCGAACTCGTCATAGCGCGAACCGGATTCCCGGAGCAGGGACACCGGCACCTGGCACAAGGCCGTCAGCCGGTCCTTCTCCCGGCAGACCACCGCGAGGTAGAAGGCCGTGAGCCATGCGCCCGCATCCGTGTAAGGCTGCGGGCCGATGGTCCGAAGCGTTCGGTCCTTCTCCGCGATACGGCAATGCACATACTCCCCTGCGGTGTTCGCGGTGGCGAACACTGCGGAGCCGACCTGCATGGCGTTGATCCAGGCCTGCCACGTGGGAAGTAGAGCCGCCTCGGTGTCCAGCAGGCAGTGCGACTTCGCGAGCGTCAGCGTCAGCGTCAGGGCATCACCCAGATCGGTGGAGTCGGCGTCAAGTCCCTCGATCAGCCGCTCCGCGCTTTCGTGGAGTACTGCCAAGCCCGCCGCTGCATTTCCCGTGGGAAACGGGTGGCGGAAGACGGTCGCGACCAACGCACTCTCCCTTTAGAAGATTTTGATTACTTGAGCTCGGCTCCAGTATGGCGAAAAGGCTGTCGGGCATGCTCGACAGCCTCGCCAGAGCCGCCCGCGCCGGACTCGACCTCAGTCGGCATCTCGCCCCACTATCGGGAGGCGTTGGCCACGATCACCCCGATGAGCTTGGCGGCCGCAATCTCGTCGAGCTCGACCAAGCCTGCGTCCTTCGCCTCTTCTTCGGAGCCGGGGATCCGATCCGTCGGCTCCCAGCGCAGGTCCCGGCTGAACAACTCGTCACACTGCTCGTCTCGCAGTTCGCGGCGCCTCAGGAGCGGTCCCTGACCATCGGACGCGGTGTAGTACGAGATGCGCCCCTCGCCGTCGACGGCATCGAGGACGGTGTCGCTGAGCGTGATGAGGGGCGGGGTGCCGAGGTGGCCTCGCAGGGTTCCGGGCCGGAACAGAGCGCCTGTCAGATCGAGGAAACCGGCGTTGTCACGGAAGAACTCCCCACCCCGCTCGTAGAAGAGGACCAGCGGCTCGTAGAGATCAGGGAGGTCGGGAACCGCGGCCGGATTCTGCGCCCGGAGTTCCTCCATGCGCACCGCACCCGCGCAGGTACGCCTGACGGCCCCGCTGGGCACATGGCTCAGGTATTCCTCAACCTCTGCGGAGAATTCTGGGGGAAGCTGAAATTCCGGGTCCACATACTGGGTGACATCAAAGAAAGGCCACTCGCTCTCGACTGAGTAAGCCTGGACCCACACGGCCGCCCGCCGCATATATTCACGCATAAGAATTCGGCGTGACATGACATGCCCGAACGCGTAGTCCCAGTCACCCATCCATTCCACCGTGCGAAGACGATTCAGCATGGGGGATGACGCCCGGTTGGTCACTTCAACTCCATTCCCTTCGATCGCAGCTCCTGGAAGAGGGTTGCTGTCACCTCGTCGATGCCTGAGAGATTGGAACGCATCCAGGCTGGCCAGTTAGGTTGCGGCTACGCGTCGGCCGTGCGGGAGTTCCGAAGCGGTACAGGTCGAGGACACGAGGGCCAGAGAGAGTTTGCGGGCGGCCTCGCGGACCAGGTTGGTCTCATGCCTGGGCCCCCGAAGACCAGCGCGACGGGTGTGCTGATCATCAAGGCCGCCCTCCTGGCGTGGAGTCGGCGCGCTTACGGTGAGCCTCCTCGGAGGGCTACTCAGTGATGCTCTTGAGGGTTCGGCTACTTCCCCGGTGAAGGGCTCTCCGCGATAGAGCACTCGCTGAGCATTGTCCATGTCGATGTCCGGACCATCGACGTCGATTCGCATTACAGAAGTCATCAGGGGACTGTCAGGTCTCAGGTCAGCCACCTCCGCAGGCGCGGCATCGAGAGCAGAACCGACGCTCTCTCCCTCCTCCATTGCCACATCTCGCCGTTCAAGCAGCGGCTCTTCAACGGCATCGCGGTTGTGAGTGCGATTGAACCTTTGCCTTCGCCGGCCACAAGAACGAACCGACTCAAGGTGCCGCGCACATTTCGCAGAAGGGCCAGTGGCCTCACCGCGCTGTCCGTCTTGGTGTCGCGCACGGTGAGGTCCCAGAACCATTCGCCTACCGGCTCAGAAGTGATCAGTCTTCGCTCGCAAGTTCACGAAGAGAGGCCAGGTCCATGCTGCCGGGCCTGTCGGCCCCCGTGGAACCGGCCAATTCAGTGAGGGCCCTGGACGGGGACAGGCCACGTGAGTATGCAGAGTGCAGGCGGTCCAGCCAGAGGAGTCCGGTTTTGTAACCCTCCTCGAGGGCGTCATCCCGGGGTTCGAAGCTCGCGGCCTCCTCGGCGTCGGAGGCCCATAGGTAGCCGAGCACCCCATGCGCGCTCGACACAGGAACGTACTGCACTTCGCCGTTCGCGGAGCGCTTGTATCCGGGCTCGAAGGCGGGCGCATGATAGAAAATGCGGTTTCGGTAGGGGATTTCGAAGCTGGACCATACATCGGAGGCGCGGCCGTCGCTCTCGAAGAAATTCTCGACGCCAGACTCGGTCGGCTTGCCGAAGTACGTCGGATCTTCCGGGTCCGTCTCTGAACCGAGTGCCTCCGCGAGGCCCTGAAGGGCTGCGGACAGCCGCGGCGCGTTCGCTTCGTACACGGTCGGCTGAGCGTTGCCCTTGAGGTCGTAGCGCATCCACCCATCCGAAAACGTCACCAGTTCGATGGCGACGAAGTCGTCGAACGCGGAGGCTCCCAAGCGGAACATCCCCTCTTCCAGAACCTCAGCGGCTCCACCGGCACGCATGCCTGAGCAGTAGACATACGCATCCACGGATCCGATGTCACCAGGGGCTGCCCCAACGTCGCGGGCAAGCAGTTCGGCAGATTCGGCCGAGTCCCGCCCCGTAGACACCGTGAGGTCACCCTCGAACAAAAGGCTGTTCGGATTTCCCGACTCCCGGACGGTCAGATGTACCTTCGGGCCACCGATCGCGAGCCGGTGGGTGGCCAGGATGGAGTGGGCGGCCAGGACGTCACGTAGGCCGCTGAGGAGGGCATCAGCCGTTTCGCTGTCGCCTTCCCAGGTCCACCCGGCAACAGGTGTACTGGCGATCACGGCATTTACCTCCCGGCCTGAACTAACCGCCGCGCGGTACGAAAATGATTCCGTCCGGTGTGGCGGATGACTCGGGGAGCAGCAGGCGAACGAACCCTCCTCCGGCCGTGCTCGCGGCACCCCGTGATCAGCCGGAACCCGGTGATCCAGTTTTCCGGCTTGGCATGGAGCCGCCGCCCCGTCACCGACGGCTTCGCATCTCGTCCGCGATGCGGCACCCGACGCTTTTGGGTCGAGCACTGGCTCGCGAGCGGGGGTGGTGCGTGCGAAATGCATGCCGGAGGGCAGAGAGCGCCACTAGCGTCCTTCCCCGAGGTCTTCGGCTCCCCCGGTCACGACTGGGCCAGTTCCCGGAGCTTCCAGAACTCGTCCACCTCGATCGGCTCAGCTGAACCTGCATGGCCGGACACGCGGTCACCTGCATGCTCCATCAGCTCCGCCAGCGCGGCGGTGGGGAGCAGACCTCGGCCGTACGCCTCCTGCAACCGGCCCAGCCAGACCAGGCCCGCCTGGTAGGCGTCAAGATCCGCCGCGTCGCGTGCCTCAAAGCTCGCCGCGCCGTCGGTGTCCGAGGCCCACAGGTACCCCAAGACCTCCCGTTCACCTCGCACAGGCACGTACCGCACAGGGCCAGACGTTTGCCGCCCGTACCCGTCCGTGAACTTCGGGGTCTGGCTGAAGATTCCGTTTCGGTAAGGGATCTCAAAGCGTCCCCACACGTCGGACGGAGTGCCGTCATCGTCCTCGTAGTGGTTCTCGGCCCCCGATTCCGTCGGAATGCCGAACCAGGTCGCGTCCTCGGGGTCGATGTCCACATCAAGCGACTCGGAAAGCTCGGCCAGAGCCGAAGACAGGCGGGGCCGGTTCGCGGCGAACACAGCCTCCTGCCCACGTCCCCGCAGGTCGAACGGCATCCAAGCATCGGAGAACGTCGTAAGCCCCACCTGGAAGAAGCTCTCGGACACCTCGACGGTGAGCGCGAAAATCCCTTCCACCGACTCCGCGCCGGTCTGAGTCTCGGTCTCCACGATGCCGTCGCACGACGCGAACAGTTCCACACCGCCGATCTCGCCGGCGGCAAGACTTCCCTTGATCCGTGCCACCAGGGCTTCGGCGGCTCCCGATCCCTCCGCGGCCTCCAGAGCCAGCGCACCGACGGGGAAGTCTGCCCGGAGGAGGAAGTTCCGGCGGCCCGGCTCGGGGATCACTACGACCACGCGGCCGCCGTGCGGGGTTCCTAGGCGGTACCGGTCGAGGACCCCGAGCGCCAGAGCGAACCTGCGGACGGCCTCGCGGACCAAGTCGGTCTCATGCCCAGGCTCTCCCCAAGACCATCGCGCGACGGGTGTGCTGGCAATCAAGACCGTCCTCCTGGCATGAAGCTGGCGCCGGGCGGATACATGAGCGTTCCGTCCTCGACGCGGAGTACAACAATCACACCTTGCTCAGTGTGAATCCTGGCGAGGTCCTTCTGGATACCCGAAGTCAGCAAGTCCGACACGCTTCCCTTGGTGTCGACAACGAAGATCTTGACGTCGGCACCTGAGTCCGCGAGCTGCCCGATGTTCTGCCACATCTTGCTGGTGACCTTCTTAGGGTTCGCGACCTCCTTGAACTGGTACCCGTAGACGTTCCCGTCGGCGTCGCGTGCCATCACGTCCATGTCGGTCTTCGGTCCAGTGGTCACCCCGGGCTTGATGTCTATGTCCTTCTTGATCTCGAAGCTGATGTCCGTGACACCGCTCTTCTGTAGCCGGTCGGCCAGCCGGAGCTGCTCGACGCCGCCCGACATCGCGTTCTTCTGGCTGAAGCTGGAGACCACCTGGTCGAAGTTGGTCATGCCCTTGAACTGGCCGGACGCGATCAAATCGGCCACTTCCTGGCCTGCGGGGTGGTCAGCCAGGTTGGCGAGCGCCTTGTCCAGGTCGCCCGGCTTCACCTTCGAGCGACGCATATTTTCCCGGATCTGCTGCTCTGTCTCGCCTCCGCGCTCGAAGGGCCGGGGCTGTTCGGAGGACAGCGGGTCGGCGCCGTGGCCACCCGTCGGCGGCTGACCGCCATCTCGGCCCGAGCTGCCGTGACCACCACCACCCGGAGTGTGGTCTCCCCCCGCCGGGGTGGTATCCGTGATGTGGCCGCCACCGCCCGTGGGGGTGGGGTCGGTGTGGCTGTTGTGGAGGCCGTTGTCGGCGGTGCCGCCGATTGGGTCCGTGTGGCTGGCCGGGGACGGGGGCTCCCCGTGTCCGCTGCCTCGGGGGGTGTTGTCCGCACTGTTGTGGGGCGTGTTGTCGGCCGTGCCGCCCGGGGTGGTGTCCGGGCGGGATCCGGGCAGGTTGTCGGCGGCGCGTGCCGGGTCGGAGATGTCGCTGCCGACGCGGGTGACGTCGTCGCCGCCGCGGGCGCCGACGCCCACCGGTTCGCGGATCTCAACCTTGGCCGGGGTGTCCGTCCTGGGGCTGTCCACGACGTCGGTCTTGGCGTCCTCGGCGCGCTGGGTGATGTCGCCTGCGGCGTTGTAGACGTTGCCCGCCGGGTCCAGGTACTGCGGCGTGCCGTCGACCGACAGCCTGACCGTGCCTGGAGGCAGCGTCACCGTTCCCTCGGGGAGTTCGGTGTTGCCGTCGGGGAGTCTGGTCGCTCCGTCGGGGGTCGCGGTGCCCTTGGGTAGCTGAATCGTTCCGTCGGGCAGCATGAGGGAGCCCTCCGGCAGGCTGAACGCGCCCTCGTTGATCTTCGGGATCTCGATGTTGCCCATGCCCTTGAGGCCGGCCATCACATCGCCGATCTTCATCAGGCCGACGCCGGCACCCTTGAAGACGTACGTCATCGGGTCAACGGCCCGGCCGGCCTTGCCCGCCAATGAAATCGCCTTGGCGGCCGCGCCCGCCTTGCCCGCGCCCGATACCGCTCCGCCCGCGCCGCCGGTGCAGATCGTGGTCACCACGTTGAAGGTGGCCGCGCCCGCCGCCCGGCCGGGTTTCTCGCCCCACTGGTCCCAGGCCACCAGCGCCTTGCCTGTCTCCTTCATCGCCGTACGCGACTCCCGCAGCCAGGGGTGGAGTTTGTCGTCGGGCATCGCCAGGTAGATGCTGGCCAGGGGCGTAGTGAGCAGCACCACTCCGTAGACGAGTTTGGCCAGGCCGGTCCACGCCTGCTTGGCGGCGTCCCAGCCGTCGACGCCGACCAGCGTGCCCAGGCCCGCGAGGGTGCCCCCGAGGCCGTCGACGACGAAGCCCGTGGCGAAGTCCCAGGCGTGCTCCAACACCTGATACCAGCGCGTCGACTCCTGAACCGCGTCGCCCCAGGGCAGGCTCTCGGCCTGCTTGAGGGCTTCGGCGTCGTAGCCGTACATGCCCTTCTTGTTGGAGCCGTCGTCCGCCTTCAGCGCATCGCCACCGACCAGGGCAACGATTTTGGCGTGACAGGCGCGCTCCGCCTCCTGGAAGGCGGCCCACACCTCGGCGATCTCATTGCGGCGGCTGAGGTTCTCGTCGACCAGATCGCCGTCTTCGTTCCACTTGTCGTCGCCGTCGACCTTGGCGCGGAAATCGGCGGCATCCTGCCTGAGCTGGTTCAGCCTGGCCACCAGCGGGCGGATGTTACTCGCGTACGTGCCCAGCGCGCCCGCGATGACGCTCACTTCGGAGCTCACCGCGGTGGCTGTCTGTACGACCGGCCGAGTGGTGGCGAACAACTGCTCCGCCTCGGGAGCCTTGTAGAACGCGCGCAGCCCGCCGAACGCACTGTGGACGTCACCGGCGGCGGTCGCGATCTTCGTGCCGTCGCCGGACAGCGCCTTCACTTTCGCGTCGAGCACGGCCACATCGCCGGTGAAGACCGGCACCCCACCGGGATTGACCGGATCGTTGCTGCTCACTTGCTTCCCCCGGCGTCCTTGAGAAGGTCCAGACGTACGGATCGCGCCGCGTTCTGGGCCTGCGCGGCCGCCTCCAGGTCGCCTTCGATGTACTCATTGGTGGCTTTCGCCGCGCCCAGGACAGCTGCTTGGATGCGCTCGGCCATCGCTCCGAAGTCCCTCTGGCGTCTGTTCAAGTACTCACTTAGCGCCGCGGCGACCGGTCCTGTCGCCTTCTGCGGCGCCTGGTACGGCGAGGGCTGCCTCGGTGCCACCGGCCCCAGCGGCACCCCGGACCCGGGCTGCGAGCCGGGCACGGCCGTGCCCGCCGCCTGGGCAGCTTCCGACATGTCCGTGACCAGTTTTGTCAGGGCCTTCTCCAGGTCCCCGGCGTGCGTGCCAGTGACCTTCAACTGGCCTTGCACACCCTGCGGCTGAATGTCCCACGACGCCATGAACGCCCCCCTGCGTACTCGTCTTTTCCACCGCGGCCACCGCAACCAGAGCCCCCGCGGCCCGCGACGAACCCTCATACCGGCCGGGACCAGTCGATCCACCGGCCCCGCCGACCCCGTCGGCCTGCCCCAGGAGGATCGTTTCTCCCGGGAAGCCCAGAGGCGGTTCAGCCGATGTTGTCGACCGCTGCCTTCGCCCGCGCGATCGTCTGCTGAGCCGTCACATCGTTCTTCTCCAGCGTCGTCTTCAACAGCTGGATGATGTTGCGGACCTCCTGCGACGTACGGTCCCAGCGCAGCTCCTTGCCGTGGTACTCATCCGCCACGCCATCGGCCGCGAAGTCCGCCATCGCCGCCTTCACCTGCGCGTCACGCGCCGAGATCACCTGCTCCAGACGCCCGATCACCGCTTGGATATTGCCCTGCGCCTCCGTCGACGCACCCGTGTCGTACGAACGACGGTCAGTTCCAGCAGCCACCAAAATCACTCCCCGTAAGGTCCCAGTCCGAGCACTTGCGCCACACCGGCAGGTCAGCGACCCGAGAAACGCGCCGCGTCGAAGTTCGCCGCCGACATCTGCGACTTCGCGTTCTCGTCCTGCTCCTGGTCACCCGAGCCGAACGCCGTGTCCATCCCCGACTGGCCACCCAAAATCGCCGCCAGTGAAGCGTTCAGCGCCGCCGTGATCTCGTCCGAGCGCGACTTGAACAGGTCGAACGCCACCTTGCCGGACCCGTTGAACTTCCCCTCCAACGGCTGTGCGGCCTGGATCAGCTGACGGATCAACAGTCCCAGCTCGTTGCTCGACCCCTGCGACTGCGACTGCAGCGTCGACAGGGCTTGCGTCCCCATATCGAACTTCATCTGACTCCCCCGTCGGAACAAACGATCGATGACTGTCATACCTATCAACTCAGGCGTCACAGATGCAATCAGCAATCGCGCCACTGTGACCAACACACGACAAAGTCACACCACACAACCGCATGCAGGCCTTGGAGCGGCGGGGACTGGCAACGGAGCCGAAGTCACCGCGCCAGTCCCCGCCCCTGCTCAAGGAGCGTCTACTGCCAGGGGGCGGCAGGCTGTCGTGCAGGTCCGGCGTCGGCTCGGACGACGACCACGCTGGTGATCTTGTCGGCGAACGTCTGGCTCTTGGTGTCCCAGATGGCCCACCACCAGCCCAGCCCGAACACCGCGTAGTTGAGGAACTGGCAGAGTCGGCGACCGAGGGCCAGGCCTATGCCGGGCATGAGGCCGTCGCGGTCGCGGACGGCGCGGATGCCGAGAGCTCTCTTGCCCACGGTCTGCCCGGTCCGGCCCTCGCGCATCAGCTGTACGACAAGGGTGGCGATCATGGCAATGAGTCCTCCCCAACCCAGAATTGCGGCGGGGATCTCGCCACTGTCGCCGGAGCGTCCCTCGCCGATCGCGTTGGCGATGCCCATCAGCAGCCACATCGGACCGAAGTTGATCAGAATGTCAAGGAGGAAAGCTCCTGCCCGCCGCAACCACCCGGCGTATGGCGGGTGCTGCGGGGCGTACGGGGAGCCTGGCTGTGGGAACGGCGGATACTGGGCCCCGGCCATCTGCTGCGGCGGCGGGTAGCCGGCGGGCGCTTGTGACGCCGCGAAAGGGCCCTGCGGTCCTGGGTAGCTCACTTTGGACACTCCTCACTATTTCCCTTGACGGGAAGTCGTCTGTAGACCGCAAAAACTACGAATGCGTGCTTCACTCGCCCTTCAGATGCCGCATCAGGCGCTCGAAATCCCGCCACCCCGCCAGGTCCGACGGATTGCCCGGCAGCGGGTAGTACAGCGCGGGACGGGTCCTCGGGCCCAGCTGGACAGGCGGCTCGGACAGCGGCGTGCGGCGGGCGCGGTCCCCTGGCATCACGCGGACCTCCTCCGCACCGAGCACGAAGGCCAGCGGGACTCCGGGTCCCTCGAAGCGCGGCGGCACTGCCAGGTCGCGGCGGGCCTTGCGAAGCTGTACGAGCATCGACTGGAGGTGGTGGCGGGTGGTGAGCGCCTCCGCCGCCCTGGGCAGGGAGTCCAACGGCGGTTCCTCGTCAGGCCCGTAGCCGAATGCCAGCCTGACGTCTTCCTCCACGCCGGCCTTCGTGCGGCTGATACGGACGGTGGCGAGTCCGGGCCGGTCCGGGCTGCCGACCACGACGAACCACGTCGGCTCGGGCGCCCTGTCGTAGGCTACGTCGGTCAACTGGCGCACCGACCAAGGGACGTTGGCGGGCTCCGCCGTTCCCCACCCCGCCGGAGGCTCGCCGGTGAGCTCGCGCCACACCGATTCCAGGGCGCCGCCCAGTACCAGACGGTCGTCCGCAGGGTGGACCGTGCGGAACGAGATGGCCAGCTGGCGGTCGCCGGTGTCCGCGGCCTCCTTGTAGGAGGCGGCCACCGGAGTGCGCGGGTCGTCGGGGGTCGCGTCGGCCGCCTCGACCGTTGCGAACATCCCGTCCTGCCAGCGCAGTACGGCGCCGGTCCGGCCGTCGTAGTACCCCTCCCGCTCGTCCTGCACGATCCAGCGGGACGGCCAGCCGCTCAGGCTGTCGCGTACGGCGGGGGAGAGCGTGCTTCCTGCCGGGCTGACGATCTGGAGGCCCAGCTCGGCGCCGGCGGCAGCCCGGAACGCATCGGAGAGCCAGGCCGTCATGGCGACCACCGGCCGGTCCTGGATGACGACGACGACCTTGTCGGTGAGTACGTCGACGGCCGGCTGCGCGGCAGCGGGCGCGGGCACGACGCTTACGCCTTCGCTCTTCACGACGGCAAGGGAGCGCGCGGCCTCCGGTGGCCAGGCGGAGCCACCGGCCAGGGAGACCAGCCGGGCCGCGAAAGTACCCGCGAGGCGCTCGGCCTCTTCGACCCCGGTCGTGGCACGGGCTTCCGTCCACCAGAACGGAACCGGCGGAGCCGTGGCCCCGAGCAGCCGCTCGGCCTCGCCCGCGACCTGCACGAGCAGCGGTGCCTCGACGGAGACGAGGGGTCGGCCGTCCTCGTCGCGGAGCTGTACGACGGCGCCCTCTCCTTCCGTGCCCACCAGCTTGTCGGAACCTCCGGAGAGCAGGCCCGCGAGTACGGTCCACGGGTCGGGCATGCGCTGAGTAAGGGCTATGACGTCCTTGGTCATGTGGTCGTCCGGTCCTTCGTCATTCGTGGCATGGATGTGTACGTGGCATGGGTGTGTGCATTGGCATGGATGTGTACGTCGTCTGTTCGTGGCCGCCTTGCGCGGGCCCAGCGTCACTCGGCCCAGTACACGGTCTGGATCAGGCGGTTCGACTGTCCCCTGCGGACGAGCACACCGCGGCCCGCGGGCTGCTGGGACGCGTACACGCCGGGGAACAGCTGGCCCTCGCTGCGGTCGCCCGCCATGACGATCGCCGAGGCCCCCGACTCGCGCAGGCCCTGTACCAGCGGCTCGTACATGCCGCGCGACGCGCCCGCCACGCGACGCGTCAGGACGAAGTGGAGTCCGATGTCGACCGCGGACGGGATGTACGGCAGGAAGGGGGCGAGCGGCGACTGGCCCGCGGTGGTCAGTACGTCGTAGTCGTCGACGAGAACCACGATCCGCGGGCCCTTGCCCCAGCTGCCGGGCTCCAGGTCGTCCAGGGGTGCGCCGTCGTCGGGCAACCGCTTCTCCAGCTCGGTGGCGATACCGGCCGCGAGGCCCGCGCACATCTTGGCGTTGTACGCGTAGCCGCCGTTGAACTCCTCGGGGACCGCGCCGCGCAGGCTCCGCCGAGGATCCATGACGGCGAAGACCAGTTCGTCCTCCCCGTAGCGATCGATGAGGCCGGAGGCGACGGTCTTCAGGACATTCGTCTTTCCGCACTCGCTGTCACCCATGACCAGCAGGTGCTGGTCATGCCGGAAGAGGTCGAGCAGGACAGGCGCGAGCGCCGTCTGGTCCAGGCCTATAGGCACCCGGTCGGGTTCGGCGACAGGGCCCGGCAGCAGGTGGGGCTCCACGACCTGTGGCAGGACCCGTACCGGCTGCGCGACCGCGCCGCTCCAGGTGGCGCGGATGGTACGGACCGTTCGCTCCAGGACCGCGCCCATCTCCGATGTATCGGCGACACCGTCTGTACGGGGCAGCGCGGCCTGTGCGAAGAGCTTCCCGTCGGTGAGGACACGGCCCGGCTCGTCGGGTGACAGGGTCTCGGCGAGCTTGCGGTCGACACTGGATTCGCTGGGGTCGTTGAGGCGGAGCTCGACGCGGGTGCCGAAGTTCGACTGGGTGGCGATGCGGACGTCGTTCCAGCGGAGCATGCCCGCGACGACGTGGATGCCGTAACCGCCGCCACGCTTGAGGATGTCGACGACGGCGTCGTCCAGCTCCTCGAAGTCGTCGCGCAGCGCGCCGAAGCCGTCGATGACGAGCACGATCTCGGCGGAGGCGAGCGGGGGCAGTCTGCCCGCCGCGTGCAGGGTGCGCAGCTGCTCCACTGAGTCGATGCCGTGCTCACGGAAGAGGTCCTCGCGGGTCGCGAGCATGCTCCGTACTTCGTCGACGGTGCGTCCCGCGCGCTCGCGGTCGGCTCGGCCCGCGATGCCGCCGACGTGCGGCAGGCCCGACAGGGCCGCCAGGCCGCCGCCGACCAGGTCGAGACCGTAGACGCCGACTTCCTGCGGCGTGTGGGTCAGTGCGAGCGAGAGGACGAGGGTGCGCAGGAGCGTCGTCTTGCCGGACTGCGGCCCCCCGATCACGGCGGCGTGGCCGCCCGCGACCGTGAGGTCCAGGTACCACTGTCCCTGCCATTGCTTTGTCGGGTCGTCGAGCAGGCCGAGCGGCACCTGGAGCGGACCGCGGCGCTTGGTGAGTTGCATGCCGCGCGGGCCGACGTCCAGCGGCCCGGCGACCTTGTCCAAGGTGATCGCCTCGGGCAGCGGCGGCAGCCAGATGCGCCGCACCGGGCCTGCGGCGTTCTCCATCTGGTCGACCATGACGCCCATCTCGGTCGGCCCGGTCTCGCGGCGCCGCGCCGTCGGCTCATGCGCGCCGGAACCATCCGGCTGGGACAGGGTGTTGAAGGTTTCGTATGCGAGCGCGAGAGGTCCGGTGTCCTCTTCTTCGTCACGCCGCACGGGGCCGCGGTAGGCCCCCGAGACATAGCTCGCTTTGAAGCGTTCGTAATGACTGGTGTCGACCTTGAGGTAGCCGAAACCGGGCAGCGGCGGCAGGTGGAAGGCGTCCGTGGTGTCCAGGACCGTACGGGACTCGTCGGCGGAGAACGTGCGCAGTCCGAGCCGGTACGAGAGATACGTGTCCAGACCCTTTAGCCTGCCGCCTTCGATCCGCTGACTGGACAGCAGCAGGTGTACGCCGATGGAGCGGCCGATGCGGCCGATGGACAGGAACAGATCTATGAAGTCCGGCTTCGCGGTGAGGAGTTCACCGAACTCGTCGATGACGACGAACAGGTGGGGCTGCGGGTCGAGGTCGGGCCGTTTGCCGGCGCGCAGTGCGGCGTAGTCACCGATGTCGGCGATGTTGCCCGCGTCCTTGAGGACCTGCTGACGGCGCTTGACCTCGCCGGCGAGCGAGGCGTGGACGCGCTCGACGAGTCCCGCCTGGTTCTCCAGGTTGGTGATGACACCGGCGACGTGTGGCAGGTCCGCGAACGGAGCGAAGGTCGCACCGCCCTTGTAGTCGACGAGGACCAGGGCAAGGTCTTCCGGCGGGTGCGTGGCCACCAGGGCGAGGACGAGGGTGCGAAGGAGTTCCGACTTGCCGGAACCGGTGGCGCCGACGCACAGACCGTGTGGGCCCATGCCGAGCTCGGAGGACTCCTTGAGGTCCAGCAGCACCGGCTCGTGGGAGTCGCTGATGCCGATCGGTACACGCAGGAAGGCACGCTCACCGCGCGGCGCCCACAGGCGCGCAAGGTCCAGCTGCGCCACGTCGTCGATTCCGAGCAGGTCGGCGAAGTCGACCGGCCCGGCCAGGGGGGCGCCGGCGAGCGACTCGGCGGACAGGCGCAGCGGCGCCAGCATCCGCGCCAGACCCTCGGCGAAAGGGATGCCGGCCTCGTCCACGATGCCGTGGGCGCTGATCGGCTTCTGCTCGCGCAGGTCCTCAATGATCACCTCAGCGCCGTCCACGGTGATCCGTACGCCGACCTGTCCCGGCTCCTGGACTCGCTGTTCGAGCAGGTGCAGGACGGTGACGCCCATCTCACGCAGGCCGACCGCCTCGTCGGGGCGCGGCAGGTCGACCGCGTCCGCGCCGTGCCCGTCGGCGACGACAAGCAACCGGGACGTCATGGACAGGGCATCCTTGCCCGCCAGCCCGCGCCGCACCTCGGCGGCGTAGGACGCGCGGCGGCGCAGTTCGGCACCGATCTGCCGGGCGAGCTGGGGGGCGGAGGGGGCTGTACGCCGGGCGGCGACGGGACCGTCGAACTGCTCGGTGTCGAGCAGATGGGGCATCCACTTGGCCCACTCCCAGTCGGCGAGCCGGTCGCCGGGCACGGCGAGCGCCATCGCCACGTCGTCGGGGGCGTGCAGGGCAGCGGCCTGGACAAGCAGGGCGCGCGCGACACGCAGACAGTCCTCGCGAGCGCCGATAACGCTGACGTTGCCCACACGGTCGAGCGGGACGGTGAGCGGGAGCTCGGTGCCCGTGTGGAAACGGGCCATCAGTGCCGACGCCTCGTTGAGCATGAAACGGTCGGGCGGAGTGAGGACCGACGAGCCCTGCTCCGCGAGCTGCAAGTCGCGTACGGGCATCTCGCCGGTCCCGACGCGCACCCGCAGGAAGTCGCTGTCGACCCGGCGGCGCTCCCACAGGCGAGCCGGGTCGCGCACTATGTCGTACAGGGCGTAAGGCGGTGGGTTGAGTACCTCGGCTCGCTCGCGCCGCTCGCGCTCCTCGGCGGAGAGCTCCTCGCGCAGGTCCTCCAGATAGGCCAGGTAAGCCTCGCGCTGGGTGCGGCGCGTGCGCTGGGCCTTGCCGCGCTGGGAGAAGACGAGCGCGACGGAGCCGATGATGGTGACGACGAGGATCAGCGCCCCGAGCGCGGCGAACTGGCTGTTGCGTACGACCGTCATCATCACGACGGAGGACATGACCCCGGCGACCGGCAACAGCGACATCGCGATGTTGCCCGCCTTTCCTTCGGGCAGGTTGGGCGGGGCCTCGACGACGCGCGCCTCGGAGGCGTCCGGGGGCCGGGTGATCCTGGCCGGCCGGTGGATCAGTCGGGTACTCATCGGCGTCCGTCATTCCCGGTCGGGCTCGGCATCAGGATCAGTGGCGCTTCTGGGAGAGCTGAAAGACCTCTGCGGCGAGGCGGGTGGCAGCTTCCCTGGTCGAGTGAGCGAGCAGTTCGGTACGTATCGGACCGCCGGCGGCCAAGTGCCTGTCGTACGGCAGGATCCGCACGCTCGCCCCGGTGGACCTGAGTTTCTGGGCTGCCTTGCCGAGGTCGAGTCCCGAATGCGGCACCTGCTCGGTGAGCACGACGACCGTGCCGTCGATCACCTGCCGGGGCAGCCCTTGCATCCACTGGAGCACCGCGTACGTGCTGTTGATGCCTTCCAACGTGGCGGGGGCGGTCAGTACGCGTGCCTGGGCGGCGGAGAGCGCGACGCGAGCGACCTCGGCGGGCAGCGTCTCGCAGTCGACGACCGTCACACCGAAGTACCGGCGCAGCGCGACCATGACCCGCCCGTACGCCTTTGTGTCGAGCATCGCGCCGATCCTGCCCTGGCTGCCGGGCAGCAGCCAGGCGTTGTCGGGGAGTTGGACGAGATAGCCGGTGATGTCGAGCAGCGACATCTGCGGCTCGACGATGTCCGCCACATCGGCGGTGGTCCAGCGCAGCGTCTCGACACCGAGCCGCAGCGGCAGCGAACCGAGCGCCGGGTCGGCCTCGACGAAAAGGACCGGGTCCTGTCGGTAGTGCGCGTACGTGGTGCCGATCAGCGCTGTGACGGTCGATTTGCCGGCGCCGCCCCGAATGGAAGTGACGGCGATCTGCCGGCCGGTCGTCACGGGCTGCTGGAGCACCTCGGCGGTACGGGTGAGCTCTGCGACCTCGCGCGCGGCCGACGACGCGACGCAGCGGCGCAGGGCGCGCGCGGCGCGCGAGGCCAAGGACTCGCCGTGCCGTGGCTTGCCTCCCGCCCCCGCCAGGTCCGTGTCGACCACGGGCAGGGAGTCGGGGGTGATGCGGTGCGAGCGGGCCCCTGGGGTGTACGGAGCCGGCCCCTGGCCTTGTTGGGCAGGGGCCTCATGGCCGGTCTGTTGGGGGCCGGCCTGCTGCGGCGTACCTTCCCCGTGGGCGACGGCCGACGCCTGGGCGCTCTGCGCGAGCGGCGCGGCCGGACCCTGCGCGGGGAGGGCTGCTCCCGGCCCGGGGACGCCGTACGCCTGCCCACCGGTGCCGGGTGCGCCCTGCTGGTCGCCGCCACCTCTCAGGTCGCGCAGCACATCGCCCTGCCAGTTGTCTCCGTTCGGCATGTCTGCCCTTCTCTTGCGTCCTGCCGCGCCACCCGGAGCGCTTGCGCGTTGACTCAGAACTTGTTGAGCAGCTGTCCGTACACGCCGAACACCCCGACGGCGAGCGGAAAGAGGCCCACCATGCCGATGGATTCGACCAGATCGGCCGTACGCCGCAGCCGCACCTGTACATGCTCGGGCGGCTGCACCGCCAGAACGACCAGCGGCAGCACCGCGGCCGCACACAGGACGGCCAGCGGCCCGGTTCCCCCGGCATGCTCCATCCACAGCATCACGAGGCGTACGACGAGGCACGCCGCGGCGGCGAAGAGCGCCACCACCTCGGCTACCAGCGGGAAGGCCCGCGCCCTCGACAGGAGCACCACCGCGACGAGTGACGGCAGAGCCACGGTCCATACGGTCGGCTTCGCAGCCAGCGTGAGCAACCAGCCGGCGGAGGCCGCCGAGACCGCGGCAGCCATCGTCGCGAGGGCCAGGCCCCGGTGCGTGGCCGCGAGGGCGTTGCCCACCTGGTGACGACTGACGGAGGCTCCGCCCGAGCGGTGGTCGTCGAGTGCGGTGAGCCCCGACGCCATCAGGGCGAGCCGTGGCAGCAGGCCGAGCAGTACCACGGAGAAGACGGCCATGACGGCGCCGAGTCGGACCAAGTCGCCCTGGAGGGCGGCGACACCCTCCCACACGACGGTGATCACGGCGATGGCGAGGGCGCCGATGAGACCGCCGCGGCCGAGCGGCGAGAAGTACCCGAGCATCACCATCGTCAGGGTCAGCATGGCCGCGACGGAGGCGAGCCGCAGGGTTCCCGACCAGTCGTACGCGTCGGCGGCAGTCCACGCGCTGAGGATGCCCAGCCCGCCGGAGGTGACCATCAGCGCGGTAGCCAGGCCGCGGTTGCCCTGCCCGATCCTGGCGACGAGCGCACCCGCGGCGAGGAGGAGAATCGTTACGGCAAGGAGGGCGCCGGCCAGGGCGTCGAGAGCGAGCTCACGGCGGGCGAGCAGGGCGGCGATCACAGCGAAGGCCACAGACGCCACACCCGCGCCGGCCCGGCGCGCGGCCGGGCGCCAGCGCCAGGCCCGCAGGTCGAGGTCGTCGGCCACCTGGTCGGTGACGTCGTGCACCACAGGGGCGGGCGGCGCCGAGTGGATTCTGACAAGCCGGAGCACGGCGCCGTCGGCAACCTCGGCAGACGCCAGCGTGCTGTCGTGCGGCAGCGCGGAGCCGTCCGACGTGATCAACTGTCTTGTCATGGGGCGCGATGCGGCACGGTCGTCCAGCAACCCCAAGATGTCGGGGAGCAGTTGACCGATCGGAGCATCGGACGGCAGGACGATGTCGGCCCGGCGTCGCTCGCCGACGAGGGTCACCCGGCTCAGTTGCGCCCGTGAAGTCGTTGCTGTGCTCACCACTTACGGGAACCTATCATCGCGACGTTGAAGACCTCGGGCCGATGGTCGTGCCTGTACTTGCGCCTTCCACCCATGGCCTCAGAGGGAAATGCCAGGGCCACCCTTCACGATTGCCCGGCGTCTGCGACATTTCCGGCCGACAGGTTTCTACCTCTGATCTTGGCCA
>NZ_JAGGOK010000062.1 GCF_018614615.1 Streptomyces sp. ISL-100
GCCGGCGTGCTCTTGGGCGTGTGGAAACCCGCCCCCGCATTCCCGGACCACGGACACGATCCGTGCCGCCCGGACGCGGAGCGAACGCGGGAGACCAGAACGCCCAAAACCGTTCGGGGCGTTCGGCTGAGCACGAGGCCTGGCAACAGGACTCACTCCCGCTCAGTCCTTAGGAACGGTTAGCGTCCGGCACTGGCTGCGCTCGGTTTCCCTGCGGGGCTTTTCCCCTACCCGCCCCTTCCCGCTGTGACATTTTGCGGCTCCGCCGCGTGAGGGGCTCCGCCCCAGAGGAGTACGACCGACTGCTCGGCGCGTACACCCCCTGACATCAACCTCCGTCCTCGCCACCGAAGTTCTTGCGCCAGAAGCATTGACGAAACATGGGCACGGACTTAGCTTCATCGCGTCGTACTTCATACGTCATATATGAGACGCCATACGCGAGATATGTGAGTCCCCATGGCTTTCGCTCCTCCGAGTCCGATCCCCTCCCGCACGCAGTACGTGCTGGAGGGGATCAAACACGCCATCCTCACCGGCGGCCTCAGCCCGGGCCAGGCCCTGGTCGAGACCGAACTTGCCGCCCAGTTCGGCGTGTCGAAGACTCCGGTGCGCGAGGCGCTCAAGACCCTGGCGGGGACCGGCCTCGTCGTGATGAACCAGTACAAGGGCGTCACGGTACGGACGGTCGACGCCGCCATGGCCCGTGAGGTGTACGACGTACGGCTGCTCCTCGAACCGGAGGCTCTGCGCCGCACCATCACCTCCCGGGCCTCCCTGGAAGCCGCCCGTGAGGCGCTCGTCCGGGCCGAGGAAGCGACCGACCAGGCCGAACGCTCGCTGGCCAACCGGGAGTTCCACCGCGCGCTCTATATGCCCTGCGGCAATCCGCTGCTCGCCAGGATGCTGGACGAGGTACGCGACCAGGCGGCCCTCGTCTCGACCGTCGCCTGGGCCGCCGTCCCGTCCTGGAAGCACGAAGCGGGTGAGCACCTGGAGATTCTGCGGCTCGCGCTCGACGGTGACGCGGAGGGCGCCGCGCGCGCCCTGCACACGCACATCGCCGACTTCGTACAGCGCGCCTTCCCGGAGGGGGACCCCGTATGACCAGCACCGGCGCCGACTTCTCCGCTCTGCGCAGCGCGCTCGCCGATGTCGTGGCGATCCCGGTGACTCCGTTCACCGCCGACGGCTCCATCGACATCGCCGCCCACCGGTCCCTGCTGGGCCGGCTGCTGGACGGCGGCGTGGGAACGCTGACGCCGAACGGGAACACCGGCGAGTTCTACGCCCTCACCCCCGAGGAGCGCCGTGACGTCACCGAGCTGACCATCGAAGAGGCTGACGGCCGCGCCACCGTCGTCGTCGGCGTCGGGCACGACGTGCCGACCGCCGTCGCCGCCGCCGAGCACGCCCGGGACGCCGGCGCGCAGATGCTGATGGTGCATCAGCCCGTTCATCCGTACGTGTCGCAGGACGGCTGGGCCGATTACCACCGTGCCATCGCCGAGGCGGTACCGGAGCTCGGAGTCGTCCCGTACATCCGCAACCCGCTGCTGAGTGCGGAGAGTCTCGCCGCGCTGGGCGACGCCTGCCCCAATGTCATCGGTGTGAAGTACGCCGTGCCGGACGCGGCGCGCTTCGCCGCCTTCGCGCGGGACGCGGGCCTGGACCGCTTCGTCTGGGTCGCCGGGCTGGCCGAGCTGTACGCCCCCTCCTACTTCGCGGTCGGCGCCACCGGGTTCACCTCGGGTCTCGTCAACGCCGCCCCGTCGGTGTCACTGGGGATGCTCGACGCGTTGCGCGCCGGGGACTACCCCGCCGCCATGAAGACCTGGGAGCAGATCCGTACGTTCGAGGAGCTGCGGGCGGCCCGCCAGTCCGCCGACAACGTCACGGTCGTGAAGGAGGCCCTGGCGTCTCTCGGACTGTGCCGTCGCGATGTCCGCGCACCGAGCCGGGTGCTCCCGGAGGACCGGCGTGCCGAGATCGCGGAGCTGATAGCCGGGTGGTCCGTATGACTGACCGCATGAGGGATCCGGAGAGTCTGCGCAGCCATCAGTGGTACGGGACCGAAGGCCTCCGGTCGTTCAGTCACCGCGCCCGCACCCGCCAGCTGGGCTACCTCCCCGAGGAGCACCTGGGCAAGCCGGTGATCGCGGTCCTCAACACCTGGTCGGACATCAACCCCTGCCATGTCCACCTGCGGGACCGGGCGCAGGCGGTGAAGCGCGGGGTGTGGCAGGCCGGGGGTTTCCCGCTCGAATTCCCGGTCTCCACCCTCTCCGAGACCTTCCAGAAGCCGACGCCGATGCTCTACCGGAACATGCTGGCCATGGAGACGGAGGAGCTGCTGCGTTCCTACCCCGTCGACGGCGCCGTGCTGCTGGGCGGCTGCGACAAGTCGACGCCCGCGCTGCTGATGGGCGCCGCATCCGTCGATCTGCCGGCCGTCTTCGTCCCGGCCGGACCGATGCTGCCGGGTCACTGGCGCAACGAGGTGCTCGGCTCCGGTACGGACATGTGGAAGTACTGGGACGACAGGCGGGCCGGGCTGATCGGTGACGCCGAACTGGCCGAGCTGGAGAACGGTCTGGCCCGCTCCCCCGGCACCTGCATGACCATGGGGACGGCTTCGACCCTGACCGCCGCCGCCGAGGCCCTGGGTGTCACCATGCCGGGTGCCTCTTCCATCCCGGCCGTGGATTCCGGGCACGACCGGATGGCCGCGGCCTCGGGCCGCCGGATCGTCGAACTCGTACACCGTGACCTGAGGCTTTCGCAGATCCTGACCCGGCCCGCGTACGAGGACGCGGTCGCGACCGTGATGGCGCTGGGCGGTTCCACGAACGCCGTGATTCATCTGATCGCGATGGCGGGACGCTCTCAAGTGCCGCTCGCTCTCGACGACTTCGACCGGATCGCGCGGACGGTCCCGGTGCTGGCGAATCTGCGGCCGGGCGGCCAGTACCTGATGGAGGACTTCCACTTCGCGGGCGGGCTGCCGGCGTTCCTGGCGCGGCTGACGGACGTACTGCATCTGGACCGGGCCACCGTGGCGCACGACTCGCTGCGCGAGCAGCTCGCCGGCGCGGTAGTGCACAACCCCGAGGTGATCAGGCCGCGTTCGAAGCCGCTCGCGGATGAGGGCGGGGTCGCGGTACTGCGGGGCAATCTCTGTCCGGACGGTGCGGTGATCAAGCACATCGCCACCGAGCCCCGCCTGCTCAGGCACACCGGCCCGGCGGTCGTCTTCGACGACTACAGGACCATGCAGCGCACCATCAACGATCCGTCGCTCGGCATCACCGCCGACACCGTGCTTGTTCTGCGCAACGCCGGCCCCAAGGGCGGTCCCGGAATGCCGGAGTACGGGATGCTGCCGATCCCCGACCACCTGCTCAAGGAAGGGGTGCGGGACATGGTCCGGATCTCCGACGCCCGTATGAGCGGCACCAGTTACGGCACGTGCGTGCTGCACATCGCACCCGAGTCGTACGTCGGCGGACCGCTCGCCCTCGTACGGACGGGAGATGCGATCACCCTCGATGTCGCGGCCAGGTCGCTCCAGCTTGAGCTGTCGGACGAGGAGTTGGAGCGTCGCCGCGCCGAGTGGGTGGAGCCGCCCGCGCAGTACGAGCGTGGCTACGGCGCGCTGTACAGCGAGCAGATCACCCAGGCCGACACCGGCTGCGACTTCGCGTTCCTGTCCCGGCCGGGCGAAGTGCCCGACCCCTACGCGGGCTGACCCGCCTCCACACCCCTCTCTATTTGTTCGAGATCTCGAACAGCATCCGGCAAGCGCTTCACACCCGCACCGAGAACGGAGAAGCAGTCATGGCCTCAGCCGCCTCAGCCGTGGCCAGAAAGCCCAGGGCGCCAGGGCGCCGCGTGGGGGCACCGCCCCGCCGGCTCCCGTATCTGCTCATCGCGCCCGCCGGGCTGCTGATGCTGGGCTTCATCGCCTATCCGGTCATCAGCGTCTTCTACTACAGCCTTCAGCACTACAACGTCACCAAGCCATGGCGCAACGGCTTCGCGGGCTTCGACAACTTCACCCGCATCTTCACCGACGACCCGCAGTTCTGGACGACTCTGGGCTTCAGCGCCCGCTGGGTCGTCGTCGAGGTAGGGCTGCAACTCGCCCTCGGACTCGTCCTCGCGCTCATCGTCAACCAGACCTTCATCGGACGCGGCATCGCCCGCGCCATGGTCTTCTCGCCCTGGGCCGTGTCCGGAGTGCTGACCACCACGATCTGGATGCTGCTCTACAACCCCTCCACCGGCGTCAGTCGCTATCTGGCGGACGCGGGCATCGGCTCGTACGGCACCTCGGTCCTCTCCGACACCGGCACCGTCTTCTGGGCGGCGGTCCTCGCCGAACTCTGGCGCGGTGTCCCCTTCTTCGCGATCCTCATCCTCGCCGATCTGCAGTCCGTCCCGAAGGAGCTGTACGAGGCGGCCTCCGTCGACGGGGCGAACCGGCCCCGGCAGTTCTTCCACATCACCCTGCCCCACCTCAGGGACGCGATCGTCCTGGCCACACTGCTGCGCGGCGTCTGGGAGTTCAACAACGTCGACCTGCTCTACACCCTCACCGGCGGCGGACCGGCCGGCGTCACCACCACGCTGCCGCTTTACGTCGCGAACACCGGCATCGAGGGCCACGACTTCGGCTACGCGTCGGCGCTCACCACGGTCGCCTTCGTGATCCTCCTCTTCTGCTCGATCCTCTACCTGCGCCTGAGCAAGTTCGGAGGCGACACCAAGTGACCGCAGCACTGGCGGAGAAGGGCGCACGCGAGGCCCTGCCCGCTCCCGACCCGACCACCGCCCTGCCGGGCCGCGGTATACGCCGCAGGCCCCGGCGCGAGCGCGCCTTCGACGACGTACCGCGCTGGCAGATCTACCTGCCACTCGGCCTCTACCTGCTCTTCACCCTCGTCCCCTTCTACTGGATGGTCCTCTTCGCTCTGCGGCCCGCCGGATCCACTTCGCTGGTGCCCTGGCCGCTGACCTTCGCGCACTTCGAGAAGGTCTGGAACGAGCGCAGCTTCGGGATGTTCTTCGAGAACAGCATGATCGTCGGGGTGGCGACCACCTCTCCGGCATCGTCGCGCAGAACGCGCTGGAGCCGGTCGGATCCCGGATCAAGGACTCGGGACTGAACGACAAGCTCGTGGACTCGATGGTGGAGGGCGTCAGGACGGCCGGCGGGCGCGGGGACGAGATGTTCTCCGTACCGACGTCCGCGAACAACGGCACGCTCTGGTACCGGACCGATCTGTTCAAGGCGGCGGGGCTGGAGGCGCCGAAGACCTGGGACGCGTTCTACACGGCTGCCGAGAAGCTGACCGACGCGGACAAGAACGCCTTCGGGTACACGATTCGAGGAGGCGCGGGGTCGGTCGCCCAGGCGCTGGACGCGATCTACGGGCAGTCGGGCATCACCACGTTCTGGAACGGTGACAAGACCACGGTCAATGACCCGAAGAATGTCGCGGCGCTGGAGAAGTACGTCGGGCTGTACAAGAAGACGACGCCCGAGGCCGACGTCAACAACGACTTCGCCAAGATGGTCGCCCAGTGGGACTCCGGCACGATCGGCATGCTCAGCCACAATCTCGGCTCCTACCAGGACCACGTGAAGGCGCTGGGTGAGGAGAAGTTCGCCGGCATACCGAACCCGACCGGCCCCGGCGGCACCCGGGTCCAGGTGTCCAACCCGGTGGACGGTCTCGGCCTGTTCAAGGCGAGCGAGAACAAGGCCGCGGCGTGGAAGTTCATCGAGTTCGCGGCGTCGCACGAGTCGAACAGCAAGTGGAACGAGGCGGCCGGTGCCATCCCGGCGAACACCGAGGCGGCGAAGGACAGCTGGATCAACGAGTCGGAGCCGACGAAGCTCGGCGCGCAGTCCCTCACCGACGGCAGCACCAAGATCGTGCAGCTGCCGTACTACCTGCCGGACTGGAATTCGATCACGAAGGCCGACAACGAGCCCGAGTTCCAGAAGGTCCTGCTCGGGAAGTCCACGCCCAAGGCGTTCCTGGACAAGATCGCCGGTGAGCTGAACGAGGCGCAGGCCGAGTGGAAGCAGCAGAACAAGTGACCAGCCGCCGACGCGCGCTGGCGACGCTCGCCGCCGCCCTGCCACTCGCCGTGGCCGGCGCCCCGTCGGCCGCGGCGGCGGGCACGCGCGAACCCCGAGGAACTCACCGTATGCGAAACGTCTTCATCGCCGGAGACTCCACCGCCGCCGACAAGTACGCCTCGGCGGCGCCCGAGACCGGCTGGGGCATGGCGCTCCCCTTCTTCCTGTCGCACAAGCTCAGGGTCGTCAACCACGCGATGAACGGCCGCAGTTCGAAGAGTTTCATCGACGAGGGCCGGCTGGCGCCGATCCTGGAGGCGATCCGCCCGGGCGACTTCCTCCTCGTCCAGTTCGGCCACAACGACGAAAAGCGCGAAGACCCCACCCGGTACACCGAACCGTGGACGAGCTATCAGGAGCACCTGCTCCAGTACGTCGACGGGGGGCGCGCCCGCGGCGGACGCCCGGTGCTGCTGACGTCCGTGGAGCGCAGGCGGTTCGACGCGGCGGGTACGGCGCTCGCGACGCACGGCGAGTACCCGGAGGCGATGCGGGCGCTGGCGGCGGCGCACGACGTACCGCTGCTGGACATCGCGGCACTCTCGCGCGCCCTGTGACAGAAGCTCGGCCCGGAGGCGAGCAAGGAGTACTTCCACTGGCTGGCGCCCGGCGAATCGCCCAACTACCCGGACGGCGTTTCGGACAACACCCATTTCCATCCGCCCGGCGCCATTGAGGTGGCCCGGATGACAGCACGCGCACTGGCGGACGAGAAGGTGCTGAGCGCGCACGAACTGCGCCGGCTGACTGCGGAGATCCCCGAATCCTGGCTGACCTGGCACGAGGAGCTGTAATGCGTATTCGCCTCATATCCATGGCCACTGCGGCGCTGCCACTCGCCCTGCTCCCCGCCGCGACGGCTCACGCCGCACCGGAGGGCGTACGGACCGCCCACGTCCTTCCCGCGAACGACGGCTGGGCGTCGGCCGACGGCGGCACCACGGGAGGCGCCGGAGCCGACGCGGCACACACGTACACCGTCGCCACCTGGGACGAGTTCAAGCAGGCGCTGAAGGACGGCGGTGACGCGCCGAAGGTCATCCGGGTGCGCGGCACGCTCGACGGCCTCGGCGGCAAGAGCTGCGAGGACTTCGCCACCGACGGCTACACCCTGGACGCCTACCTGGCGGCGTACGACCCGAAAACCTGGGGCACCGCCCAGCCGTCGGGCCCCCATGAGGAGGCCCGTGCCGCCTCGGCCGACGCGCAGGGCGAGCAGATCAAGGCGTACGTCCCGGCGAACACGACGATTGTCGGTCTGGGGCGTGGCGCGCGGGTGCTCGGCGGATCCCTCCAGATCAAGGACACCGACAACGTCGTGGTCCGGACCCTGACCTTCGAGGACGCCTTCGACTGCTTCCCGCAGTGGGACCCCACGGACGGGGACGGGGGCGCCTGGAACTCGGAGTACGACAACCTCGTCGTGTACGGCTCGACGCATGTCTGGATCGACCACAACACGTTCACCGACGGCCGCCGCCCGGACAGCCAACAGCCCTTCTACTACGGTCAGTTGTTCCAGCAGCACGACGGGGAGCTGGATGTCGTCAGGGGCGCCGACCTGGTAACCGTCTCCTGGAACGCGTTCACAGACCACGACAAGACCCTCATGATCGGCAACAGCGACAGCGCGGGCGCGACCGACCGCGGCAAGCTGCGGGTCACCCTCCACCACAATCTCTTCCGCGACATCGTCGAGCGGGCGCCGCGCGTGCGGTTCGGCCAGGTCGACGCGTACAACAACCACTTCGTGGTGGCGGCGCAGGGGTACGCGTACAGCTTCGGCATCGGTCTCGAATCCCGACTGGTGGCGGAGAAGAACACCTTCGCGCTGCCCGGCGGTGTGAGCGCGGCGCAGATCCTGAAGAAGTGGAAGGACGCGCCGGTCACCACGAGGGACAACTACGTCAACGGCGCACGGATGGACCTACTGGCCGCCCACAACACGGCAAACCCCGGCAACCCGCTGCGCGAGGAGGCGGGCTGGACCCCGACCCTGCGCACCCGGGTCGACCACCCGCGAGTAGTCCCGGCGCTGGTGACGGGGAGGGCGGGCGCGCCTCGCTAGCGCCGACAGCCTCCCCGGCCCGCCTCTGCCCCTTCCCGAGCGCGAAACCAGCCCGTCCGGCGTTTGAGGACACGCCCGAAGGGCGTCCGGGCGTCTGGGGGCTTGCCCCCAGCTTCGGCGGGAACAGCCGCCGCAGGCCGAGCGGCCGCAACTGACGGCCGAAGAGGCCCGCGCACACACGCGCGGGACCTGTCTCGGCAACTGGGCGCCTGAGCACACCAGTTGACGTTTGACCCCACTGCCGCATCGTCAGGGCTTGAGGATGAGCTTCCCCCGCGCGTGCCCCGCCTCGCTCAGCTCCTGCACCTTCGCCGCGTCCGCCAGCGGGAAGACGTCGGCGATCCGGACGTCCAGCCGCCCCTCGGCGGCGAGACGGGCATGCTCGGCCAGCCCGGCCCGGACGGCCTCCGGGTCCGTACCGCCGCCCGAGAAGACGACGCCGTGGTCGGCCGCGTTCGGGTCGGCGATGGTGACGACACGGTCGGCCGAGCCGCCGAGCAGCTCGATCGAGTACGGCAGTACGCCCTGGCCGGCGGCGTCGAATACCGCGTCCACGCCCTGGGGTGCGGCAGCCCGTACGCGCTCGGCCAGACCGTCCCCGTAAAGGACGGGAATCGCACCGAGCGACCGCAGGTACGCGTGGTTGGCCTCGGACGCCGTGCCGACGACCGTGATGCCCGCGGCCACCGCGAGTTGTACCGCGACCGAGCCGACCACTCCCGCCGCGCCGTGCAGCAGCAGCACCTCGCCGTCCTTCACCCGCAGCAGGTCGAGGACGCGCTGGGCCGTCTCGCCCGCCACCGGCAGGGACGCCGCGCGCTCCCAGGACAGGCCGGCGGGCTTGGCTGCGATGTGACCGGCCAGCGCGTACTCGGCGTACGCGCCCGTCGTCGTCCACCCGAGGACCTCGTCACCGACGACGGCGTGCGTGACGCCGTCGCCGACTGCGTCGACGATCCCGGCGAACTCCAGGCCGGGGACGGCCGGGAACGTCGTCGGGTAGAACTCCTCGACCAGTCCGTACCGTCTCTTGTAGTCGACCGGGTTCACTCCGGCCGTCACCACTCTGACCCGGACTTCGCCCGCGCCGGGCTCCGGCTTCTCCGCCTGTCCGTGGCGCAGTACTTCCGGGCCGCCGAACGTCTCGTACACGATCGCTTCCATGACTGACTCCCCGCTGACGCTGATCGGTTGATGGCTCAAGCCTCTGCCTGCGGGGGGTCGGATCCGGCCGGCCTTTTGGACAGTCCGACCTGTCCGAAAGACCAGCCGTCGGCAGGACAACGCTGGTTACGCTGGCCGGATGGAGCTGACACTCACCGGGTCTGTGGCCTTCCTCCCCACGGCGGCCACCGCTGCCCCTGCCCCTGCCCGTGCCCTCGCGCCCGGCGACACCACCCTGGCCGCCCTGACCGCCGGATACGACGTCATCCGCCAGCCGTTGGGCGAGATCCTGCCCCGTCTGTCCGCCACCCTGGCGGAGCTGGTCCCGCACCTGGCCGCCGCCGAACTGTCCACCCACTGCGCGCATTCGCCCTTCAAGACGGCCGGTGACGCGGACTTCTCCGCGCGGATCAGCGCGGCGGATCTGGAACCGCTGTTCGTCGCCGGCGTGCCCGGGCGGCCGTGGCAGGGCACGGCCAGGATCGCCGGAGCCGAGCGGTCCGTGGTCGCCGTGATGACCGACGCGACTCCGCGGGGCGCGCTCCTCGTTCTCGTACGCGGTGACGAAGCCACGCCGGTCGACGCGAGCGCCCTCGCCGTCACGCAGGCCCTCTGGTCCCTGGTAGCCGCCCACTTCGACCGGTTCGCGTCGGAGGCGACCCCCGGCGCCCTGGCCCGCTCACGCGCTGCCGCCGACACCCGGGCCCGCGTCATGGCCGAGCTGGGCGAGACACACTCGGCCGCGCTGACCGGGCTCCTGGGGGTGCTGCGCAGCCGTAACCTCGACGACGCCGCCGCGCGCGCGACCGCGACCGAGCTGGCCGTGACCGCGCTGATCGAACTGCGGGCCGAAACCGACCGCGACAAGGCGGTGGCCGAGGAACGGGCCGACGAGGCGTTCGCCCGGCTCGCGGACGCGCTTCGGCCGCTGCTGCGCCACAGTCCCGTCCGGCTGGAACTGGGCGCTCCCGACTCGGCCCGCAGGGTGGCCGCCGACGTGGCGCACGCGGCGCGGGCGATCGTACGCGCGGTGCTGCTGACCGTACTGGAGCAGGAGACCATGACCCGGGTGCATGTCGGCTGGCAGGTCACCGAGCAGGAACTGCGCGCGACCGTACGGGACGACGGGCCCGGCGCGCTGTCCATGTGCTCCCTGGGTCCGGCGCGGATCTCCGACCGGCTGGACGTCCTGGGCGGACGGCTCGACGTGGACGCGGTGCCCGGCTGGGGAACGACGGTCACCGCGGTCATCCCGCTGACGACGCCCGACGCACCCGCCACGGCAGCCGGCACCGATCCGCTGACTTCCCTGGGGGCGCGTGAACTGGAGGTACTGACACGGCTCGCGCGCGGCCACCGCAACCGCCAGATCGCGCAGGAACTCCACATCAGCGAGTCGACGGTGAAGTTCCATGTCGCGAAGATCCTGACCAAGCTGGGGGTCGGATCACGGGGCGAGGCGGCGGCGCTGTTCCACGCGGCGGCGTAGAACAGCGCCTTGTGCCTTGCTCCTTCCGGCAATCGGCGGCTACAGCGCCGGGTGGGCGTTCTTCAGGAGCTCCTGGAACTGGGCCGAGAACCAGTGACCGGAGAGCGGGGCGTTCGGCAGTGCGCCTGACATGTTGTTGTTGTTCCGGGGATTGCCGGTGTACGTCGGGTCGCACATCCGGTCGAAGCCCTTGCCCTCGTCGTTCGGGATCGCCCTGCTCGACCCGTCGGACTCGCCCGGCGGCTTGATCCAGACGTACGCGTCGATGCCCGCGGCCGGGGCCGTCCGGGGCCGCTCACCGAGGCCCGCGCCCGACTGGTTGCACCAGTTGCCGAGGTGGATGCGCCGGTCGTAACGGCCGCCGTCGACATAGGTGTCGACGCTGGTCCGCGCCCCCGGGGCGGTGGGCCGGGCCGTGCCGCCCCAGCCGTTGCGGGAGGTGTCGATCAGCATGCCGAGGCCGGAGTCGAAGCCGAGCGAGACCAGCTTGGCGCGCATGGCCTGGGCGTACGACAGCTCGTCGGTGTACCGGTTCCAGTCCACCCACTTGGACTGGCGTACGGACACCCCGTTCACGCTGTCGTCGATGGTGAAGTGGTCCTCCTTCAGCGCGCTGTAGTTGGCGGTGTTGACGATGAAGCCGTGCACCTTGCCGATCGTCGAACCCTCGGCGGTCGCGGCCCGCTTGAAGAGTTCGGCGGAGGCACCGAAGTTGTCGTCCCAGCCGAGCCAGCCGTGGTGGCCGGCGTCCACGTAGTTGTAGACGCTGGGGACCGCCCCCAGCTTGTTCAGCGCGTACCCGACGCCCTTGATGTAGTTGCCGTTGGCTTTCATGGTGTCGCAGTTGGGGGTGGCGGTCGGTCGTGGTGTGGTGTTGGTGACGAGGTTCGGCAGCGAGTCGATCTCGACCGTGTTCACGATCCGCAGTCCGGCGTACTTGGGGTCGGCGAGTATCGCGGCGATCGGGTCGATGTACTGCGTCTTGTACTTGTCGATCTCGGCCGGGCCCAGTTCGCCGTTGGAGGCGAGCGCCGCGCAGTCGCGGCCCGGCAGGTTGTAGATGACCAACTGCACGACCAGTTCGCCGGTGCCCTTCTGTCTCAGGGCCTCGTCGAGGTGGGCGCGCAGCCCCATGGAGCCGTTCGCGCCCGCGATGGCGGCCGTCCGGTCCAGCCACACGCCGGTCGGCTGGCCGGCGATCTTGCTGCCGCCCGGCTCGGCCGCGGCCTTGGCTGACCACTCGGGGTTCACATAGACCTTGGCGCCGGCGTACGGGTTGTCGACGCGGCCCGCGGGCGGGTCGGTCGGGTCCGGTGGGTCGGTGGGGCCACCCGGACCGGCGTTGCAGGTCACGCCGTTGAGCTTGAACGTGGCCGGCACGGCGTTGCTGCCGCTGTACGAGGCGTTGAAGCCGAAGGAGGCGGACGCTCCGGTGGCCAGAGCGCCGTTGTACGAGACGTTCTTGGCGGTGACGGCGGCCCCGGTCTGGGCGATGTCGGCGTTCCAGCCCTGGGTGACCTTCTGATCGTCGGCGTACGACCACTCCAGCTTCCAACTGCTCACGGTGTCACCGGTGTTGGTGACGGTGACAGCGGCGCCGAAGCCGGTGCTCCACTGGTTGGTGATCTTGTAGTCGACGGTGCAGCCGGGAGCGGCGGCGCCGGCCGGGGTGGTCATGGCGGCGGCGGTACCTCCGGCCGCCGCGATCACGGCGCAGGCCGCGATCAGGGCGGTGTGCCGCCGGGAAGGCGTGTTGGTGCGGCCCATGACGGTGTGTGCCTCTCAGTCGAGGGCGCGCAGGCGTCGGGCAACCCGATGCTGTGGTTCCAGGTGTCCCGCCGTACGCGGTATCGCTCCCACTGGTGGGCTGGAAGCTAGCACCGAGTCGCCACGGAGAACAGAAGAGGTTGCCAGGTCTTTCGAGAATTCGTTGTCGAATTAATTCGACAACTCAATTCACACGCCAGCCCTTGACACTTTCCCGTCGGCAAGGAACCGTGGGAGCGCTCCCACGGGTGCACACTCAGCCGTACTCCACCCCAGGAGGCGTATCCGCGAGAAACCCAGAGACAAATTCGATCAGGAATTCAGCAGGGCAGCCCAATACGCGTCCGGACCGCTACCGGCCGTGGTCACGAGTGCGGTTCGGACTTCCTGCGCTCCCCGCCCTCCCCTTCAGGCACGTACGCGGAACAGTCGGGATTCCGGCACGGACCCGGGCGCCAGACGGGCACGAAGACTCCAAGCGATTTGTGCCGTTTGATTTCCGACGTGACGGGGTGCTTGCAGACCGGACAGACGTGTCGGGCCTGCCTTTCGGTCTCACGCTCGTTGCTGCCCATGCCTCTACGTTATGCCCACCCCGCGAAATACGACAGACCGTAGCGATCAGGCCGGCGCCTTGTCCCGCCAGCGGACGAACAGGCTCTCCGCGTCGCCGCTGTACGACCACGGGATCCGGGTGGCCCGGTTGTCCAGGAGGCCGAAAATGGCGGCGGCCTCCCCTTCCATCCCCGCGTGGACCAGGCCGTGGGCCAGGTAATTGAGGTCGGCGACATCCTGCGCCTGCGGGACGGTCCGGTGGTTGATCCACTTCTCCAGGGCGGCCCGCAGGTCCCAGCGCGCCCGCTCCCCGTTCCAGTGGAAGGCAAGGCCGATCGCCGTCCTGCCCTCCGCCTCCGTCTGGTAGCGGTACTGCTCCGCCCTCGCCACCTGCGGCAGGATCGCGAGCGGCGAGCCGGGCGGGGCGTACGACGCGGCTTCCCAGGCGAAGTTGTTCGCCTCGCCGTGCGAGCCGTGCCAGCGGGCGGAGAGGTAGCGCAGCGCCTGGTGGTGCCCTTCCCGGTGGTACAGGTCCCGGTCCCTGAGCTCCTTCCACCACTGGCCCATGTACGGGTCGCCGCCTTCGTACAGCCTGCCGAGCGCGACCAGCGAGACGTACGGATGCGGGTCCTCGGGGGCCAGGTCGGATGCCTGGAGGCACATCCGGGCCGCTCGGTCCAGGCTCTCCTTGCCGGGCAGCGTCCCGGTGCGCGCACCGGCGAACATCCGCATCACCTCGGTCTCCGCGCGCAGCACGGCCGCGTCCGGGTTCGCGGGGTCGGAGGCCTGCCAGACGTCCACGGTGCGCCGGTTCGCCGCCGCGTCGGCGAGCAGGCGCAGGCGGTGCGCGCGCCGGTCCCAGTCGTCGCGGGGGCGCTCGGCGAGCAGGTCGCGGGCGCCCTCCCAGCGGCCCATCACCATGTCCTGGCAGCCCTCCGCGAGGGCTCGGTCACCGAACGCCTGGTCGTAGAGCGGTGCTCCGGAACGGCGGCGCAGCCAGGCTGCCATGAGCGGGTTCCCTCCCTGAGAGGACGCGGGTACCGACGGGGTACGGACCGGGTACGGAATCAGAAGCGTTCGTCAGAAGTCGGTGAGGATCTCGTCCCGGCGCTCGGCGGCCGCCGGCGCCGGCTCCGTCCCCGGTCCTCCGTAGAACTCGTCCGCCGCGTCGGCCTGCTCGGGGTCCAGCGGCCTCGGCCGGTAGTACGAGCTGCCCTGGAACCAGGACAGGAGCATCGGCACCACGCCGAGGGCCAGGGCGCCGAGACCGATGGCGAGGGCGCTGCCGCTGAGCTCCGGGACCGACGTGGCGAAGATCCAGATCATGAAGAGCGCTCCGCCGAGCGGCCACAGTCCGATGAAGACCAGGTTGCCCACGGACTTGAGCAGCACCCGCCGGTACGCGACGACGGCCGAGAGTCCGGCGAGGGCGTAGTAGAACGCGATGTGCAGACCGATGCCGCTCACCGCGTCCTTGACGAACTGGGCGCCGGAGCCCGCCGTGGCCGAGATCAGGATGAGCAGCAGCGCGACGAGCGCCACGGCCGCCGTGGCCACCCAAGGCGTCTGCCACTCCCGGTGGGTGCGCGAGAACACAGCGGGGACGGTACGGTCGCGCCCCATCGCGAAGAGCGTCCGCGTCGCCTGCAGAAGGGTGGTCTCCAGTGTGGCGATCATGGAGAGCATCACGGCCAGGACGAGCAGCCGCCCGCCCCAGCCCGGCCAGATGGCCTCGCCGAGGACGGAGAGGAAGCCCGCGGGATTGTCACGCACCGCGTCGGAGCCGATGAGGACGTTGGCCGCGATGGTGAAGACCACGAAGACGACCAGGGACACCAGTACGCCGACGATGCCGCCCAGGCCGAAGGTGCGGCGGCTGTTGCGGGTCTCCTCGCTGAGGTTGCTGGTCACGTCCCAGCCCCAGTAGCTGACCCCGGCGATGAGGGCGCCCGCCACGAAGGTGTGCGACTCGTCGAAGTGGCTGAAGCCGAACCAGGAGAGCGAGAATTCCGCGGCGTTCCCGTCCTTGGCCAGGGCGACGACGGCGAAGAGCAGGAGCAGTCCGAGCTGGGTGCCGGTGAGGACGGTCCGGGCGTACGGGCTGATCCGTGCGCCGAGGGCGACCACGGCCGCCATGAGCAGGAACCAGCCGACGCCCACGGCGGTGGCGAGTGCGGTGCGTCCGGCCAGCTCGGGGTCGATGAGCGCGAGCGTGGCCGTGCCGGCGGGCAGCGTGGCGGAGACGAGGAAGACCGTGGTGGCCACGACCAGCGCCCAGCCGCTCAGGAATCCGAGGAAGGGGTGGAGCGCGCGGGCCACCCAGGTGTAGGTGGCGCCGGCGTTGACTTCGAGCCGTCCCAGGTGCCGGAAGGCCAGCGCGATGCCGATCATCGGGATCGCGCAGTACAGGAGCACCGCCGGACTGGCGACGCCGACGGCGAGCACGAGCGCGGGGATCGTCGCGGCGACGGTGTAGGCCGGGCCGCAGCCCGCGACCGCCATGACGGCGGAGTCGAAAGTTCCCAGGGCTCCCGCCCGCAGGCCGCCCCCTTCGGATCCCGGCCGCTTGCTCAAGGTTGTGCCTTTCCGGTGACGTACGTGAAATGCCTGCCTGGGCAGGAGACAGATCTTGCACATGGTCACCGGGTCAACACAAGGGGTAGAGTGCGGATTCTTTCGAAAAGTCGTGATCGTCACGCTGGGATCCTCTATTTGAGAGGACTAGACCTACGGATTTCGTTGCACAGCCTCCTTCCCCAGCATTTCGGTCACCCAGTCATGAAACGCCCCGATGTGGTGCTCGGCCGGGACGAGGACACCGCCTTTGCGGTACGCCCGCGAGGTCATGGCCGGCTGGGTCCGTTCGCAGGCGTCGAAATCCTGGGTGTTCACGCGGTGGAACAGTTCCACCGACTTGTCGAGGTCGGCTCCCGAGGCGACGACACCGGGCGCGTACAGCCAGTCGCACTCCACCACCGTGCGATCGGCGGCCAGCGGGAACATCCGGTGGACGATGACGTGGTCCGGCACCAGGTTCACAAAGACCTGCGGCCTGATGGTGACCGCGAAGTAGCGGCGGTCCTGCGCGTCTGTGATGCCCGGCAGCCGGCCGAAGCCCGCGCTGCCGTCGACGGTGAAACCCTGCGCCTCCTCACTGAACTCCGCCCCGTGCCCGACGTAGTACTGAGCCGCCAGGCCGTCCGCGAATTCCGGGAGTACGTCGGTCAGCTCGGGGTGGATCGTCGCGCAGTGGTAGCACTCCATGAAGTTCTCGACGATCAGTTTCCAGTTGGCCGCGACGTCGTAGCTGATGCGGCGCCCCAGGGTCAGGCCCTCGGTCTCGTACCGCTCGATCGTCACGGTGTCACCGAGGCGCTCCACGACGTCGCCGATGACGGTGTCCTCGAAGGACGGCGGCTCGTCGGCGAGGCAGATCCAGGCGTAGCCGAGCCATTCCCGCAGCGCGACCTTCACCAGGCCGTATTCCGTGCGGTCGATGTCCGGCATCTTCTGGAGGTTGGGGGCGGCGACGAGTGTGCCGTCCAGTCCGTAGGTCCAGGCGTGGTACGGGCACTGGAGGTTACGCCGCACCTCTCCCGCACTCTCGGTGCACAGCCGCGCGCCGCGATGGCGGCAGACGTTGAGAAAGGCGCGCAGTTCGCCGGTCCGGGTCCGCGTGATCAGTACGCTCTCCCGGCCCGCCTGGACCGTACGGAAGGCGCCGGGACGGTCGAGATCGGCGCTGCGCACCGCGCAGTACCAGAGCGATTCGAAGATCCGCTCCTGCTCGCGGCGGAAGACCTCGGGGTCGGTGTAGAAGTGGCCGGGCAGGGTCGCGATCAGGCTCGTGGCGGTAGTCATGGAGGTGGGCTGCCTCTCGGCTCAGGCGACGGGCGCGGACGCGGACGCGGCGGCGAGCCTGCGGGGGTCGAACAGCTCGATGGGGTGCTTGGTCTCGCCGCTCAGCGCCAGGTCGGCCACGATCTCGCCGACGACCGGCACGAACTTGAAGCCGTGCCCGGAGAATCCGCACGCGACGGTGACGCGATCGGTGTGCGCCGGGTGCCGCGCGATCACGAAGTGCTCGTCGGGGGTGTTGGAGTACATGCAGGTGGCGGCCTTGAGGAAGGCTCCGGGCAGATCGGGGATGTGGCGGGACATCCGGGTCGCCATCGCGGCCACCTCGTCGTCGTACACCGTCCGCTCGATCGTCTCCGGCGTGCAGACGGTGCCCTTGCGGAAGAACGCCACCTTGGCACCGAGTTCCGGACCGTCGATCGCCGGAAACCCGTAGACCTGCACCCCCTCCGCGTCCTCCCAGATGTAGATCGGGTGGTTCTCGGGGAGGAAGGGCTGGACGCCGCCGGTGGGCTGGAACCAGTACATGACCTGCCGCTCGATGGTGAACGGCACCCCGATGTCGGTAAGCAGCCGCGGCGCCCAAGCACCGGGGCAGATGACGAGGTGCCCGGCCGTGTACGTGTTCTCCGCGGTGTGCACGCGAACCCCCCGGCCGCCTTCGAGCGCCTCCCAGCGGGTCATCGGCTCCTCGAAGTGCAGGTCGGCGCCGATCTGGGTGGCGAGCTGGACGTGGGCGGCGACGGTGTTCTCGGGGCGGACGAGACCGGCCCGTCCCTCGTAGAGCGCGACCTCGTCGTCGCGGGGGGTGAGGGTCGGGAAGCGCCGGCGGATATCGGCCGCGTCGAGCATCTCGTGGGGCAGGTCCCACTGCTGGGCGGAGAGCAGCGAGCCGGCCACGGTGCGGGACTCGGGGCGGCCGACCATGACGCCGCCGCAGAGTGTGGCGACGTTGCGGCCGGTGTCACGCCCCAGCTGCTCGTAGAGCTCGTACGAGCGCAGAAGGAGCGGTACGTACGCCGGGTCCTCGAAGTAGGACTGCCGGGTGATGCGCGAACCGCCGTGGCTGGAACCCTTGTTGTGGACCGGCCCGAACTTCTCCAGGCCCAGCACGCGCGCGCCGCGCGCGGCGAGGTGGTGGGCGGCGGCGCTGCCCATGCCGCCGAGGCCGACGACGATCACGTCAAAGGTGGGTGGCATCTCGCGAGACCTCGCTCACTTGAGGATGTGGGTCATCTGCGGGTCGAAGAGGGGCTCTTCGGCTACGGTCGCGGCTGTCTTCACGCCGAAGTACGCGATGTGGACGGGGGTGCCGGGGGCCAGCGGCGGCAGCCAGGCGTAGGCGATGCAGCGGCCGAGCGTGTAGCCGTAGCCGGCGCTGGTGACATAGCCGGCGGGGGCACCCTTGACGTACACCGGCTCCTTGCCGAGGACGACGGCGGTGGGGTCGTCGAGGGTGAGGGCGGTGAGTTTACGGGCCGGCTCGCCGCGCGCCGCTTGTGCTTCGAGGGCGGCGCGTCCGGTGAAGTCGCCCTTGTTCATGCGGACGGCGAAGCCGAGTCCCGCTTCGTAGGGGTTGTGCTCGGCGGTCATGTCATGGCCCCAGGCCCGGTAACCCTTCTCCAGGCGGAGGCTGTTGAAGGCGGAGCGGCCGGCCGCGATCACGCCGTGCCGCCGCCCGGCCTCCCAGAGGGTGTCCCAGAGCCTGAGCCCCAGGTCGGCGGTGGTGTAGAGCTCCCATCCGAGCTCGCCGACGTAACTCAGGCGCATGGCGGTGACCGGGACGTGGCCGATGTGGGTCCGGCGGGCCTTGAAGTAGCCGAGGCCCTGATGGGAGAGGTCGTCGCGGGTGAGCGGCTGGACGAGGTCGCGGGCGAGCGGACCCCAGACTCCGATGCAGCAGGTGCCCGCGGTGATGTCGCGGATCTGTACGTCGTCGGGGGCGCGGCGGAGCAGCAGGTCCAGATCGGCGGGCGAATTCGCGCCGATCTGGAAGTGGTGCTCGGCGAGGCGGGCGACGGTGAGGTCGGAGAGGATGCCCGCAGCCTCGTCGAGGAGCAGGGTGTACGTGACCGAACCAAGCTTCTTGGCAAGGTTGTTGGTGGTGGTCCGCTGGAGGAAGCCGAGGGCGCCGGGTCCGGTGACTTCGAGGCGCCGCAGCGGCGTCATGTCGTACAGGGCGACCTTCTCGCGCGTCGCCTTCGCCTCGGCGGCGGCGATCGGGGACCAGTGCGTGGCGGACCAGTCGTCGCGGGTGGGGAGTGTGATCGTCTCGGTGAGAGGCGCGTTGGCCTGGTACCAGTGCGGGCGTTCCCAGCCGCCGCCCTCCAGGAAGTGGGCGCCGAGCTGGAGCTGCCGGGCGTAGAAGGGGCTGACGCGCAGGGGGCGGGGCTGCTCGGGTGGCTGGAGCGGATGAATGATGTCGTACACCTCGATGAACTGCCTCGCGGCTCGCTCCTCGACGTACGCCGCCGAGCGCTGCGCGGTCTCGAAGCGCGTCAGGTCGCATTCGTGCAGGTCGATGGAGGGGCGGCCCTCGGTCATCCACTCGGCGAGGGCCTTGGCGACACCGGCGGAGTGAGTGACCCAGACGGCCTCGGCGAGCCAGAACCCGCGCAGTTCGCGGGTCTCGCCGAGGACGGGCATGCCGTCGGGGGTGAAGGAGAAGACGCCGTTGAAGCCTTCGTGGACGCGGGTGGCGGCGAGGGCGGGCAGCAGGGCCTTGGCGTCTTCCCAGCTCGGGGCGAAGTCCTCCTCGGTGAAGGGGTAGGACGAGGGCATGACGGGGGCGTCGTCGTAGCGCGGCACGGTGAACGGGTCGACGGGCAGCGGCCGGTGGGCGTACGAGCCGATGCCTATGCGGTCGGCGTGCTCGCGGAAGTACAGGTCGCGGTCCTGGTGGCGGAGGATGGGCCGGGTGGCGTCCTTTACCGCGCCCGCGAGTTCGTCGAGCGGGGTGGTGCGAGCGTACTGGTGGGCCAGCGGCAGAAGGGGGATGTCGACGCCCGCCATGCGTCCGACGACCGGACCCCAGAAACCGGCCGCCGACACCACGTGGTCGGCGGTGACGGTGCCCCGGTCGGTGACGACGCCGGTGACGCGGCCGCCGCGCTGCTCGATGCCGGTGACGGTCGTACGGTCGAGGAAGCGGGCGCCGCGCGCGGTGGCCCGCTCCAGCTGCGCGCGGGAGGCGGGCAGGGCGCGGGCGAGGCCGTCGCCGGGGGTGTGGAATCCGCCGAGCACGAGGTCCGGTTCGAGGAAGGGCCAGAGCTTGAGACACTCGTCGGGGCCGACGACTTCCCCTTCGACGCCCCAGGAGGCGGCGAGGCCGGCCCTGCGGTGGAGGTCGGCAAGGCGGGCGGGGGTGGTCGCGACTTCGAGACCGCCGACCGGGTCGAAGCATGCCTGCCCGTCCGGCCCGCGCAGAGCGCTGAACTTTTCGACCGTGTAACTGGCCATCCCAGTCAGGCACTTGGACGGATTGGTACGGAAGACGAGCCCCGGCGCGTGCGAGGTGGAGCCGCCGGGGGCGGGCATGGGTCCCTGTTCGAGGACGGTTACGTCGGTCCAGCCGCGGGCGGTGAGTTCGTCGGCGAGCGAGCAGCCGACGATGCCCGCGCCAATGATGACCACGCGCGGAACGGCTCGTACCGTCTTGGCCATCAGAGCACCACCACCGAGCGGAGCACTTCGCCGCGCCGCATCTTGGCGAAGGCCTCCTCGACGTCGTCCAGGCCGATGGTCTCGCTGACGAACGCGCCGAGATCGAGCTTGCGGCTGAGGTACTGGTCGATGAGGATCGGGAAGTCCCGGCTGGGCAGGCAGTCGCCGTACCAGGACGACTTGAGCGCGCCGCCGCGCGAGAAGAGATCGATCAACGGGATGTCGAGCCGCATGTCCGGCTCGGGGACGCCTACTTGGACCAGCACCCCGGCGTGGTCGCGCATGTAGAACGCCTGACGGTACGTCTCGGGGCGCCCCACCGCGTCGATCGCGACGTCGACACCGAAGCCGCCGGTGAGTTCACGAACGGCCTCGACGGCGTCCGTGCCGCGGGAGTTGACGGTGTGGGTGGCGCCGAAGCGGGTGGCGCCGTCGAGTTTGGCGTCGTCGATGTCGACGGCGATGACCCGGCGGGCTCCGGCGAGCGCGGCTCCGGCGATGGCGGCGTTGCCGACGCCGCCGCAGCCGATGACGGCGACGGTGTCGCCGCGGCCGACGCCGCCGGTGTTGACGGCCGCGCCGTACCCGGCCATGACGCCGCAGCCGATGAGGCCGGCGGCCTCGGGGCGGGCGGCGGGGCTGACCTTCACGGCCTGGCCGGCCGCGACGAGGGTCTTCTCGGCGAAGGCGCCGATGCCGAGGGCGGGGGTGAGTGGAGTGCCGTCGAGCAGGGTCATGGGCTGGGTGGCGTTGCGGCTGTCGAAGCAGTACCAGGGCCGGCCGCGGCGGCAGGAACGGCAGTCGCCGCAGGGGGCGCGCCAGGCGATGACGACGTAGTCGCCGGGGGCCGGTTCGGCGACGCCCTCCCCCACGGCCTCGACGATGCCGGCGGCCTCGTGGCCGAGCAGAAAGGGGAAGTCGTCGTTGATGGCGCCCTCCCGGTAGTGCAGATCGGTGTGGCAGACCCCGCAGGCCTGGACACCGACCAAGACCTCTCCCGGGCCGGGATCGGGGACGGTGATCGTCTGTATTTCGACGGGGGCGCCCCTCTTGGTGGCGACTACCGCACGGACCTCATGAGTCACGATCCGACCCCTCTCTTGTTGCGCATTGCACGACTGGTTGCGCGATGAGAGACATAGTGGGAACGCGATCGAGGGCCCGTCAAGGGGGCGAAGCCGGGCCGGACGGTTGCCGTACCCGGAACTCCAGCCCAGCCCCATTCAGCCCCTCCGGCGATGGAGGAGCGGGGTCAGGGGCAGCGCCCCCACGCGGCGGAGCCGCAAAGTGTCACTGCGGGAAGGGGCGGGTCGGGGAAAGGCCCCCGCCAGGGGTGACGGCCGGGTGAAGGGCCGCCAGAGGGTGACATCACGTCAGGCCCGGTACCCCATCCGGTAAGACAGCTCACCCGCCGCGTCGACCGCCAGCTTCGCCAGCTCCTCCAGCCGCGCCTCGTCCATCCGGTACACCGGCCCCGACACGCTGACCGCCCCGATCACCTGCCCGTCATGCGCCCGCACCGGCGCCGCGACCGCGCTCAGCCCGACCTCCATCTCCTCGGCCACAACGGCGTACCCCTCCGACGAGATCTCCGCCAGCTGCGCCCTCAACTCAGCGGCCGAGGTGACCGTATGCTCGGTGAATCTCGGCAGCCGGCGAGCCAGGAAAATCTCCTGCATCGCCGTCGGCAACCCCGCCAGCAGCACCTTCCCGCTGGACGTGGCATGCAGCGGCGTACGGCGCCCGAGCCAGTTCTGCGCGGTGACGGACGCCGCGCCGCGCGCCTGCATGACGTTGACCGCCGCATCGTCGTCCAGCACAGCGATGTTGACGGTCTCCCCCGCCTCGTCGGCCAGTTCACGCACCACAGGCGCGCTCTCCTGCGAGATGTCCAGCCGCCCCGCCGCCGCGCCCGCGAGTCTGAGCACCCCGGCGCCCAGGTAATACTTCCCCCGGTCCTTCGCCTGTCCGACCAGGCCCCGGTTCTCCAGCACACCGAGCAGCCGGAACGCGGTCGACTTGTGTACGTCCAACTCCTCGGCGATCTCCGTAACCCCAGCCTCACCGAGGCTCGCCAGGATCTCCAGCACGCTCACGGCGCGGTCCACCGACTGAACGGAACTCGCGCCTCCCTTGGCCCTCTTCGCGTCGTCCGGCTCCTCCGTAGTGACCTTGATGTCCTTGGTGCCCTTGCTCGCCATGTGTCCGCTCTCACCACCTGGCGGCCGATTCACGGCCGACTTCCATGGGGGCCCTTGACGCAGCGGCTCCCGATCCGGATTGTGTTCCGCATCTGTTGCGCATCACGCGCCTTGATGCGCCATCTGGAACATCATGTTACCGAAGAGCGAACTCAGGGGGCTCCGGTGATTCCTGTCTGCCACCTCGACGACCTGCCCGAGGGCGAGTCCGTCCGTCTCTCGACCGAGCCGCCGATCGCGGTGTTCCGCACCGGGGGCGCGCTCTACGCGATCGACGACACCTGCTCCCACCAGGACGCCTCGCTCTCCGAGGGCTGGCTGGAGGGCTGCTTCGTCGAATGCCCGCTGCACGCCGCCACCTTCGACCTGCGCACCGGGCAGCCCGGCTGCCTGCCCGCGCGCCGCCCGGTCCGCACCCACCGGGTGTCGGTCGACGACAGCGGCTTCGTCCATGTCCAGGTGGCGGCCGATGCGGAGCCGGCCAGGGAAGGAAGCGCCGCGTGAAGACGGTCGCCGTCGTGGGAGCCTCGCTCGCCGGCCTGTACGCGGCACGGGCGCTGCGTGCCGAGGGGTACGACGGCAGGCTGTTGATCATCGGCGCTGAGATCCACCGCCCGTACGACCGGCCTCCGCTCTCCAAGGAGTTCCTGACGGGCGCCATGGACGAGGACCAACTCGCCCTGTCCGACGCCGAGGAGGAGGCGGAGCTCGACGCCGAGTGGCTGCTGGGCGTACGCGCCCAAGGCCTCGACGCCAGAGGCCGCACCCTCCACCTGGACAGCGGCCGTACGGTCGCCGCCGACGGCGTGGTCCTGGCCACCGGCGCCGCCGCGCGCCGGCTCCCCGGCGCCCCGCTGGGCGGCGTACACACGCTGCGCACCCTCGACGACGCGCGCACACTGCGCGCCGCACTGACCGGGCGGGAGACCGTACGTGTCGTGGTCGTCGGCGGAGGGTTCATCGGCTCCGAGGTCGCCTCCTCCTGCGTCGCGCTGGGCCATCACGTGACCGTCGTGGAGGCCGCGCCACTGCCACTCCTGCCCCAACTCGGCCAAGCCATGGCCACAATCTGCGCCTCGCTCCACGCCGACCGGGGAGTCCGGCTCATCACCGGCGCCGGAGTCGCCACCCTGCGCGGCACCGGCGCGGTGACGGGCGTACACCTCGACGACGGCCGGCACCTGCCCGCCGATGTGGTCGTCGTCGGCATCGGCGCCGTACCCAACACCCGCTGGCTCGAAGGCTCCGCGCTCGCCGTCGACGACGGAGTGCTGTGCGACGACGGCGGTGTCACCAGGCTGCCGCAGGTCGTGGCGGTGGGCGATGTGGCGCGGGTGGGAGGCACCCGCGCCGAACACTGGACCAGCGCCACGGAGCAGCCGGCCGTCGCCGTACGCAATCTGCTCGCGGGGCGCACGGTCGAGACGGCCCGCCCACTGCCCTACTTCTGGTCCGACCAGTACGGAGTACGCATCCAATTCGCCGGCCGGCGGCCGCCGGACTGCACCGTGCGGATCACTGACGGGTCGCCCGGGGAACGCAGCTTCCTCGCCGTCTACGAGCGGCCCGACGGCACCATAACCGGCGCGCTCGCCCTCAACCGCCCGCGTCCCTTCATGCGGTTGCGCAGGGAACTCGGCTCAGGCGTACCGGCAGGACACGGAAGCCGTACGCGATGAAGGACTCCGGCTCACTCTCCGCCCGCGTCGAGTGAGCCGAGGCGGGCCAGGTCGTCCGCGGAGAGCCGCAGCGCGCCCGCGGCCACGTTCTCGTCGAGGTGGTCCGGATTGCCGGTGCCGGGGATGGCCAGCACATGCGGGCCCTGCCGCAGCGTCCAGGCCAGCCGGACCTGCGCCGTGCTCACCCCGTGGGCGCGCGCGATGTCACGCACCGCGTCGCTGTCGGCGCCACTCGCGCCCGCCTCGCGGCCGGCGCCGGCGATCGCGTAGAACGGCACGAACGCGACGCCCTGCTCACCGCAGGTACGCAGGAACTCGTCCTGCTCGGAGCCCGCGCCGATGCCGTACGGGTTCTGCACGCAGACCACGGGCGCGATGGCCCGGGCCTCGGCGAGGTGTTCCGGGCGGACGTTGGAGATGCCGAGGTGGCGGATGAGCCCGGCGTCGCGCAGTTCGGCCAGCGCGCCGAAACGCTCGGCGATCGAATCGGTTCCGACGATGCGCAGGTTCACCACGTCCAGGTGGTCACGGCCGAGCTGGCGCAGGTTCTCCTCGACCTGGCCGCGCAGTTGCTGGGGGGTGGCGTGGGGCAGCCATTTCCCCGACGGGTCCCGGCCCGGCCCGACTTTGGTGACGATGACGAGATCGTCCGGGTAGGGGGCCAGTGCCTGGTTGATCAGCTCGTTGGCGGAACGCAGCGGCGAGAAATAGAACGCGGCGGTGTCTATGTGGTTCACGCCGAGCGCGACCGCTCGGCGCAGCACGCGTATGGCCCGGCCACGGTCGCTCGGGGTGGCGTCGGCCCCGAACGCCTCTCCGTTCTGCGTCAGGCGCATCGCGCCGAATCCGATCCGGTTGACTGTCAGGTCGCCGAGTTCCCAAGTGCCCGCGGCCGCCGCGGCGATCGTCTCTGAGTTCATGATCCGAGTCTGCCGGACGGCCGTCGGAGCGCCACGAGAGTGGCAACAACCTGCCAGAAGCGGAGTCGGACCGCACAACCACCGGGAGTCGCACCGTCCGAAGCCGCTTCCGCCACATCACCTCGGCATGATCGCCGGCTTCGCGAGCCGTACCAGCTCAAGCGCCTGCTCGGGGAACCAGACGCCCGCCTTCGGGTCGACCGTGCCGCGCTCGGGGTCCTTGGGGCCCTTCGTGCCGCGCAGGCACTCGCCGTCCGACTCCCCCGGTGTCTTGATCCACAGGTTGGCGTCGTTGAGCGGGTCGCCTGTGCGGGTGGTGGGGCGGGCGCCCAGGCCGCGTCCCGGCGGGTTGCACCAGTCCTGCGCGTCCTTGTACTTGCCGGCGGGCGGGGTCCACAGGCCCTGGCCGTTGCGGCTGGTGTCGGTGATGAAGTGCTTCATACGGTCCGGGGCGAGGGGCACATGACGGTCGAGCCAGCGCTGGGCGTCGGCGCGCTTCCACTTCTGGGTGGGGCAGGCGGATGCCTTCCCGCCCTTGTCGACGTGGGCGAGGCAGGAGGAAATGAGCTTGCCGTACCAGGCGTTGGCGTCGGCGGTGCTGTAGTTGGAGACGTTCACGGAGAAGCCCGTGGCGTGCTGGACACCGCCCTTGATCAGCCGGGGCACGATGCTGTCCACGGTGTGCCAGGCCGGATGCCCGGCGTCGACGTACACCTTCGCGTGGGGCAGCGTGCCGAGGGTGGTGACGGCGTTGGCGACCTGGGCGTAACGTGCGGCGGTCAGGGCGGCCTTGGCAGCCTCGGCGTCCTTCACCTTCTTGGCGTCTTTCGCGTCCTTTCCACTGCCGCTGGGGCAGTCGGCCGGCACCAGCGCCAGGGCGTCCGGTTCGACGAGGATGATCGCCCGGCTGTCGCCGATGCCCTCCGCCACGGCGCCGACCCAGGCCCGGTACTCGGTGGTGTCGCGCAGGCCGCCCGCCGAATAGAGCGAGCAGTCGCGGCCGGGGACGTTGTAGAGCACCAGCGTGGGCGTCGCCTTGCGCCGGGCGGCGTCGCGGACGACGCCGCGCGTCTCGTTCCTGACCTCGTCCGGGGTCCGGCCGGCGAGCCAGACGGCGTGCGGGGTCCGGGCCATGGCCCGAAGTCCGGCGGCCTCGCGACGCTGCTCGGCGCGCTCCAGCTCGTCGGCCTGGTGGTACGCGGCCGGGTTGGCGGCGGGGGCGTAGAGGCTGGTGGCGACGGCGTCGACCGGGTCTTCGTTGGCGGTGGCGGGCGGCGAGCCCAGCAGCAACGCCGAGGCCAGGCCGGTGGTCAGAGTCAGAGGGAGGGCGGTACGGCGGATCGGTCTCGTGTTGCGCACAGGTTCGCTCCTGGGTCGCGGGCGGCGACGGGTGCGGGAGCGCTCCCACAACCCGGCACGGCCTCGTCGGGTTCAGTGGTCGAAGGCGTGTCCGGCGGCAAGCGCGGTCACTACGCGTGGCGCTGGCCGCCCGGCCGGGGCACCACGGTGCATATGAGCAGGAAGAGGCCCGCCCCGACGGCGTACCAGAGCAGGTCGGGCGCGTTGAACGTCGACCCGAGCACGAGCCGCGCGAGGACGCTGCGTTCGGCCAGCTCGGCGGGTACGCCGGTGAGCTGGGCGCACTCGACGGCCCAGCTGAGAGCGAGCCCGACGGCGGCCGCCCACGGCGGACGGGTCCTGGGCGCGAGCAGCACGACGAGCGTGCAGAGGAGGACGGTGTACAGCGCGTCCCCCGTGTACTTGGCGACGTCCCCGTCCGCCACGCCCCGGACGCCGAGCCCCGCGCACAGCGTCAGGCCCGCGGCCACTGCCGCCAGGAGGCGCGTCCGGCGCGGATCACTCACGCCGGACACTGTACGTCCGTACCCCCGTCAGGCGACGGAACCTATCCGCCCGGCCGGCTGCTGAGGACCCTCATGGTGGATCGGGGTGTGCGCGCCGGTCAGCGACACGCCGCTGCCGCCGCGCCGGGCGGCGACGATCTCCGCGGCGATCGACAGTGCGGTCTCCTCGGGCGTACGGGCGCCGAGGTCGAGGCCGATGGGGCTGCGCAGGCGGGCCAGTTCGAGGTCTGTGACGCCGACATCCCGCAGCCGCTTGTTGCGGTCCTCGTGGGTGCGGCGGGAGCCCATCGCGCCGACGTACGCGACCGGCAGGCGCAGCGCCTGCTCCAGCAGGGGGACGTCGAACTTGGCGTCGTGGGTGAGGACGCAGAGCACCGTACGGCCGTCGGTCTCGGTCGACTCCAGGTAGCGGTGCGGCCACTCGACGACGATCTCGTCGGCCTCGGGGAAGCGTGCGGCGGTGGCGAAGACGGGCCGGGCGTCGCACACGGTCACGTGGTAGTTCAGGAATTTGCCGACGCGCACCAGCGCGGAGGCGAAGTCGATGGCGCCGAAGACGATCATGCGCGGGGCCGGGACGCTCGACTCGACGAGGAGCGTCAGCGGGCGGCCGCAGCGTGAGCCGTCCTCGCCGATGAGGACGGTGCCGGTCCGTCCGGCGTCGAGCATGGCGCGGGCCTCGCCCGCCGCCGTACGGTCCAGTTCGGGGTGCCCGCCGAGCACCCCGTCGTACGAACCGTCGGGGCGGACGAGCAGAGCACGGCCCATGACTTCGGCCGGCCCGTCGGTGATCCGCGCGACCGCCGCCGCATCCCCACGTGCGGCGGTGGCCAGCGCTGCCGCGAACACCTCCCCGCCGGGAGAGTTCGCGCGGACCGGAGTGACGAGGATGTCGATCACGCCGCCGCAGGTCAGACCTACGGCGAACGCGTCCTCGTCGCTGTACCCGAAGCTCTCCAGAACGGTCCCGCCGTCCTCCAGGGCCTGCTGACACAGTTCGTAGACCGCGCCCTCCACACACCCGCCGGAGACAGAGCCGATCGCCGTGCCTTCGGAGTCGACCGCGAGGGCCGCTCCCGGCTGCCGGGGCGAGCTTCCGTGTGTCGCCACGACTGTGGCGACGGCGAAGTCGCGTCCCTGCTCGACCCACCGGTTGAGTTCTTCGGCGATGTCCAGCATGACTGTCTCCTTACGGGGTGGGGAGGGCGGGCTCGGGGGGCTATCCGACGCCCAGCCAGGACTCGATGGGATGGATCGCGAAGTACACGACGAAGATCGCGGTCAGGCCCCACATGAAGGCGCTCACTTCGCGGGCCTTGCCCTGCGCCACCTTGATGACGACCCAGGAGATGACACCGGCGGCCACACCCGTGGTGATGGTGTAGGTGAAGGGCATCAGGACCACGGTCAGGAACACCGGGATCGCGGTGGCGCGGTCGCTCCAGTCGACGTGCCTGGCGTTCTGCATCATCATCGCGCCGATGACGACCAGGGCCGCGGAGGCGACCTCCGCCGGCACGATCGCGGTGAGCGGGGTGAAGAAGAGGCAGGCCGCGAAGAACGCGCCGGTGACCGCGGAGGAGAGACCCGTACGGGCACCCTCACCGACACCGGTCGCCGATTCGACGAAGACTGTCTGCCCGGAGGCGCCGCCGACACCGCCGATGACACCGCCGGCGCCGTCGATGAACAGCGCCTTGGACAGGCCGGGCATGCGGCCCTTGTCGTCGGCGAGCTTGGCCTCGCTACCGACACCGATGATGGTGGCCATGGCGTCGAAGAAGCCTGCCAGAACCAGGGTGAAGACGATCATGGTGACCGTGATGTAGCCGACTTCTCCGAAGCCGCTGAAGGACACTTCTCCGAAGAGTGAGAAGTCCGGGTTCGAGACCGCGCTGCCCTTCAGCTCAGGGGCGCCGGAGGACCATGCCTTGCTCGGGATGCCGACGACCGCGTTGAGGACCACCGCTACGACGGTGCCCACCACGATGCCGATGAGGATGGCGCCTGGAATGTTGCGGGCCTGCAGGGCGAAGATCAGCAGCAGGGTGACCGCGAAGATCAGTACGGGCCAGCCGGCCAGTTCGCCTTCCGGGCCGAGGGTCACGGGACCGCCGCCGAAAGCGGGGTTCTCGTGCACGAAGCCGGCCTTGACCAGGCCGATCAGCGCGATGAAGAGGCCGATGCCCATGGTGATGCCGTGCTTGAGGGCGAGCGGGATCGCGTTCATGATCAGCTCGCGGAGGCCGGTGACCACCAGGATGCAGATCACGGCACCGTAGGCCACACACATGGCCATGGCCTGCGGCCAGGTCATCACCTGGATGACTTGCGAGGCGAGCACACCGGAGACGCTGAGACCGGCCGCGAGGGCGAGCGGGACCTTGCCCCAGAAGCCCATGAGCAGGGTGGTCACAGCGGCGGCAATAGCAGTCGCGGTGATGAGGGCGGGCTGGCTGAGGCTGTTGCCGGCCACGTCCTTGCCGTTGAGGATCAGCGGGTTGAGCAGGAGGATGTACGCCATCGCCATGAAGGTGGTGATGCCGCCGCGAACCTCGGTCGCGACCGTGGATCCTCTGTCGGTTATGTGGAAGTACCGGTCGAGCCAGGACCGGCCGGCGGGCTGGCGCGTACCTGCGCCGGCGTCCTCCGCCGTGGTCGTCGGCTCTGTGGACTGCTGGGTCATGGTGCCTGTCTCCCAAGGTTCAAAGGGGCACCCGCATGGAGATTGGAGACGCGGGATTTGGGATGCTGCGAGGGCTGCACGACCCGGGGGAACGGCCCGAGACGAACTGGGTTTTCGGGGTTTTGCTGGGTATCTCTGTGAGCGGTTACTGCTGGTGCTGCTAGAACCGCGAGCGGTGCGGTACTTGCTGACCCCGGGCGGTGTCAGGCGGTGGAAGTGTGACGTTCCTTGGAGGCACGGCACCGCCCGGGGAGCTTTCGGTGGAACTCGGGTGATCAGGTGCCGGTGAGGTGCTCGGGCCGCACCGGCGTCCTGTTGAGTTCCAGACCCGTCGCGTTCCGGATCGCCGCGAGGACGGCCGGAGTCGACGAGAGAGTGGGGGCCTCGCCGATGCCACGCAGACCGTAGGGCGCGTTCTCGTCGGCGAGTTCGAGTACGTCGACGGGGATCGTCGGCGTGTCGAGGATGGTGGGGATCAGGTAGTCCGTGAAGGAGGGGTTGCGCACCTTCGCGGTCTTCGGGTCGACGATGATCTCCTCCATGACCGCGACGCCCAGGCCCTGGGTGGTTCCACCCTGGATCTGGCCGACGACGGACAGCGGGTTGAGCGCCTTGCCGACGTCCTGCGCGCAGGCCAGCTCGATGACCTTGACCAGGCCGAGCTCGGTGTCCACCTCCACCACCGCGCGGTGCGCGGCGAACGAGTACTGGACGTGGCCGTTGCCCTGGCCGGTGACCAGGTCGAACGCCTCCGTCGGACGGTGGCGCCACTCCAGCTCCAGGTCGACCGACTCGCCTTCGAGTACGTCGACCAGGTCGGCCAGCACCTCGCCGCCGTCGGTGACGACCTTGCCGCCTTCGAGCAGCAGCTCGGCGGTGGCCCAGGCGGGGTGGTACGAGCCGAACTTCGCGCGGCCGATCTCAAGGACCTTCTCGCGGACGTTCTCGCAGGTGTTCTTGACCGCGCCACCCGTGACGTACGTCTGGCGGGACGCGGACGTGGAGCCCGCCGAGCCGACCTGGGTGTCCGCCGGGTGGATCGTCACCTGCGTGACGCCCAGCTCGGTGCGGGCGATCTGCGCGTGGACGGTGACACCGCCCTGGCCGACCTCCGCCATCGCGGTGTGCACGGTCGCGACCGGCTCACCGTTGATGACCTCCATGCGCACCCGCGCGGTGGAGTAGTCGTCGAAGCCCTCGGAGAAGCCGACGTTCTTGATGCCGACCGCGTAGCCGACACCCCGTACGACACCTTCGCCGTGCGTGGTGTTCGACAGACCACCGGGCAGCGCGCGTACGTCGGCCTGCTCGCCGGCCGCCAGCCACTGCTGCTCGGGCGGCATGGGCATGGCCTTGATGCGGCGCAGCAGCTCGGCGACGGGCGCCGGGGAGTCGCACGGCTGGCCGGTCGGCAGGAGCGTGCCCTGCTCCATCGCGTTCATCCGGCGGAACTCCACCGGGTCGATGTCCAGCTTCGCCGCGAGCTTGTCCATCTGCGCCTCGTAGGCGAAGCACGCCTGGACCGCGCCGAAGCCGCGCATGGCGCCGCAAGGCGGGTTGTTCGTGTAGAGCGCGATCGCCTCGATGTCGACGTCTTCGATGACGTACGGGCCGACGCTCAGCGACGAGGCGTTACCGACGACCGCCGGGGAGGCCGACGCGTAGGCGCCGCCGTCCAGCACGATCTTGCACTTCATGTGCGTGAGCTTGCCGTCCTTGGTGGCGCCGTGCTCGTAGTAGAGCTTCGCCGGGTGGCGGTGCACGTGGCCGAAGAAGGACTCGAAGCGGTTGTAGACGATCTTGACCGGCTTGCCCGTGCGGAGCGCGAGCAGGCAGGCGTGGATCTGCATCGAGATGTCCTCGCGGCCGCCGAAGGCACCGCCGACGCCGGAGAGCGTCATGCGGACCTTCTCCTCGGGCAGGCCGAGGACAGGGGCGATCTGCTTGAGGTCCGAGTGCAGCCACTGGGTGGCGACGTACAGGTCGACACCGCCGTCCTCGCCGGGTACGGCCAGGCCGGACTCCGGGCCGAGGAACGCCTGGTCCTGCATGCCGAAGGTGTACTCGCCCTTGACAATGACGTCGGCGCGCTTGGCGGCCTCGTCCGCGTTGCCGCGGACGATCGGCTGGCGGTGCACGATGTTCGGGTGCGGGACGTGACCGATGTGGTGGTCGTCGCGGCCCTCGTGGATCAGCAGCGCGTCGGGCGCGGTCGCCGAGGCCTCGTCGGTGACGACGGGGAGCTCGACGTAGTCGATCTTGATCTTGGCGGCGGCGCGGCGGGCCGTCTCCGGGTGGTCGGCGGCGACGATGGCCACCGGCTCACCGTGATGGCGGACCTTGCCGTTGGCGAGAACCGGGGTGTCCTGGATCTCCAGGCCGTAGTTCTTCACCTCGGTGGGCAGGTCGTCGTACGTCAGCACCGAGTAGACGCCGGGCATGGCGAGCGCCTCGGACGTGTCGATCGACCGGATCTCGGCGTGCGCGGTGGTGGAGCGCAGCGTGTGGCCCCAGAGCATGTCCTCGTGCCACATGTCCGAGGAGTACGCGAACTCGCCGGTGACCTTCAGGGTGCCGTCGGGGCGGAGCGTGGACTCGCCGATGCCGCCCTTGGTCTTCGTGCCCTGGTTAATGTTGGTGGGGGTACCAGTAACACCCATGATCAGACCGCGCCTTCCTGGAGTCCTTGACGCTCCTGGCGGGCGGCCGCGAGGCGCACCGCGTCCAGGATCTTCTCGTAACCCGTGCAGCGGCACAGGTTGCCCGAGAGCGCCTCGCGGATGTCCCCGTCGGACGGCTCGGCGTTGCGCTCAAGGAGCTCGTCGGCTGCGACCAGCAGACCCGGGGTGCAGAAACCGCACTGCACGGCGCCGGCGTCGATGAACGCCTGCTGGATGGGGGCGAGCTCCGCGCCTTCACCCGTCTGGGAGTCGGTTCCCTTGGCCTGCCACTGCTGGGCGGCCTGGAGCGACGTACCGCCACTGCCGCAGGCACCGGTCGCGCAGCCCTCTTCGCGCTGCTTGGCGAAGTCGGCGAGGCCTTCGACCGTAACGACCTCGCGGCCTTCCACCTGACCGGCGGCGACGAGACACGCACAGACGGGGACACCGTCGAGGCGGACCGTACAGGAGCCGCACTCGCCCTGCTCGCACGCGTTCTTGGAGCCCGGCAGGCCCATGCGCTCGCGCAGGACGTAGAGCAGGCTCTCGCCCTCCCAGACGTCGTCCGCTTCCTGCTTACGGCCGTTGACCGTGAAATTCACGCGCATTGCTATGCAGCTCCTTCAAGCGTGCGGCCGGTGCCGCGGTACTGCTCCCAGGTCCAGCCCAGCGTGCGGCGGGCCATGATGCCGACCGCGTGACGGCGGTACTTCGCGGTACCGCGCACGTCGTCGATCGGGTTGCAGGCGCCGGACGCGAGGTCCGCGAACTGCTTGGCGATCGACGGGGTGATGATCTTGCCGCTCTCCCAGAACCCGCCCTCTTCGAGCGCGGCGTTCAGGAAGTCCTCGGCGGCGCGGGCCCGCAGCGGGGTCGGGGCGGCCGAGCCGATGCCCGTCTTGACCGTGCGGGTCTCGGGGTGCAGCGCGATACCGAACGCGCAGACCGCGATCACCATGGCGTTACGGGTACCCACCTTGGAGAACTGCTGCGGCCCGTCGGCCTTCTTGATGTGGACACGCTTGATCAGCTCGTCCGGCTCCAGCGCGTTGCGCTTCACCCCGGTGTAGAACTCCTCCACCGGGATGAGGCGCGTGCCCCGTACCGACTCGGCCTCGACCTCGGCGCCCGCGGACAGCAGGGCGGGGTGCGAGTCACCGGCCGGGGAAGCGGCACCGAGGTTACCGCCGACCGAGCCACGGTTGCGGATCTGGGGCGATCCGACGGTGTGGGCGGCGAGCGCGAGGCCCGGCAGTTTCGCCCGCAGGTGGTCCATGATCTGGGTGTACGGGACGGAAGCACCGAGCTGTACGGTCTCCTCGCCCACCTCCCACTCGCGGAGTTCGCCGATGCGGTTCAGGTCCAGGAGGTACTCGGGGCGGCGGTGGTCGAAGTTGATCTCGACCATGACATCTGTGCCGCCCGCGATGGGCACAGCCGTGGGGTGCTCGGCCTTGGCGGCGAGCGCCTCCTCCCAGCTGGCGGGGCGAAGGAAGTCCATGAGGCTCTCTTCTTCTCAATCGGGGTTGTTCGCGTATCGCTGGGGCTGGAGACGGCCAACCGCCTGCTGTCGGCCTGGTGCTTCTAAGCCGGTCTGGGTCGCTCTGGGGCGTTCATCTGCTGTTCACGTGGCTTGGCCCAAGTACACCGCCGGGGCTCCGCCTGGTGCAGTCACCGAAACCATGAAGGAGTTGGCTGGTGACTGCTCACGTCTTGTAGATTCGAACGAAAGGCAAGCCTCGGCAACCTCACGGCTTTCTTCGGGAAACCACAAACACACTCCATCCACACCAAGAGACAGAAGATCGGCGGCGAACACCCATGCGGCTGCGCGCACTGCTTGAGACCGACGCGCTGGGCCTGCGGCTGCTCGGCGGCGAGGAAGAGCTCGACCGCACCGTGCGCGGTGTGATGACCACGGACCTGCGGGATCCCAGCCGCTATCTGTCCGGCGGCGAGCTGGTGCTCACCGGGCTGGCGTGGCGGCGCGACGCCGACGACTCCGAGCCCTTCGTACGCATCCTGGCGAGCGCTGGCGTCGTCGGGCTCGCGGCAGGCGAGGCGGAGCTGGGCGCGATCCCGAGCGACCTGGTCGAGGCGTGCGTACGCCACCGGCTGCCGCTCTTCGCGGTCAGCGAGGCCGTCGCCTTCGCCACCATCACCGAGCACGTGGTGCGCCAGGTGTCCGGCGAACGGGCCGGTGATCTCGCCGCGGTCGTCGACCGGCACCGCAGGCTGATGACGTCGGGCCCGGCGGGTGGCGGCCCCGAGGTGGTGCTGGACCTGCTGACCTCGGACCTGGATCTGCGCGCCTGGGTGCTGTCGCCGACCGGCCGCCAGATCGCGGGCGCCGGCGACCCGCTGCCGCCGGCCGTCGGTCCCGTTCTCGCGGGCGAGCACCTGGCCGCGAGCCGCACGGGGCGCCGGGCGCCGCACCGGGCCACCGTGCGCGGCACGACGTACTCGCTGTTCCCGATCAGGAGCGCCGGGCGGGGCGCCGCCGCTGCCGCCGCCGCTTCCCGCGACGTACGCGAGAGCGTGCTGTCGGACTGGCTGCTGGCGGTGGAGGCGGACGCGGGCGACTGGCCCGCCGCCCGTCTGGACCTGCTCCAGGGGGTGACGCAGCTGATCGCCGTCGAGCGCGACCGGCGCGACGCGGCTCGTACGGTACGCCGCCGCCTCGCTCAGGAGGTCCTGGAGCTGGTGCAGGCGGGCGCGGCGCCCGCCGAGATCGCGGCCCGCCTGCGGGTCGCCGCACCGGTGCTGCTGCCGGGTCTGGGCTCGGCGCCGCACTGGCAGGTGGTCGTGGCGCGGGTCGACTGGCTCGAAGGCGGGCCGGGGGTCTCCGGAGGACCCGGCGGCTCGGCCGCGGCGATCCGGTCCGGGCCGGTCGCGCAGACGCTGCTGGAGGAAATACTGGTCGACCCGGCGGTGGCAGGTTCCGACTCCTCGGACCGGATCGCGGTGGCGCACGCGGGCGACGAGGCGATCGCGCTCGTACCGCTGCCGGCGGTGGCGGTGGAGGACGCCGGCGACGGCGAGGAGGGGGCCGAGGCCGCGTCCGTCTCCCGGATCGGGCTGCATGCCGACGTACTCCTGGAGGCGGTGCGCGAGCCGCTCTCCGGGGGCCTCGCCGACGATGGGCGGCTGACACTGGGTGTCAGCGCGGCCGTGCACTCGGCGGAGGGGCTGCGCGGGGCGCTGGAGGAGGCCCGGCACGCGCGCCGGGTGGCGGCGGCGCGGCCCGGGCGGGTCTGCGCGGCGGGCCACCACGAGCTGGCGTCGCACGTGCTGCTGCTGCCGTTCGTACCGGACGACGTGCGCCGGGCGTTCACGGCGCGGCTGCTGGATCCGCTGCGGGACTACGACCGGCGGCATCGCGCGGAACTCATCCCCACGCTGGAAGCGTTCCTCGACTGCGACGGTTCCTGGACGCGCTGCGCGGCGCGGCTGCATCTGCACGTGAACACCCTGCGCTACCGGGTGGGCCGGATCGAGCAACTGACGGGCCGTGACCTGTCGCGTCTCGAGGACAAGCTGGACTTCTTCCTCGCGCTGAGGATGAGCTAGCGGCCGCTCCGGGCCCTGCGTAGCTTTCCCCATCGCCGGAGGCGCTCCACAGGAGCCCGTCCGGCGATTGAGGACACGCCCGAAGGGCCCGCCCGGAGGTCTGGGGGCTTGCCCCGGCTTCGGGTCGGGTCGGGGAAAGGCCGGCGCAGCGGAGTCGGCCGGCCCGCGGCGTCAACCCGGGCGCCTCCCACTCTCAGCCAAGTGGCCGCCCTGACCGGCCGTTTGTGAATTCATTCACCTGAGCTCTTGGCCCGGAGTGCCATTCCATGCTGAGATTCGCCCACAACCGCACGACCGATACTCACAGCTCAATGACGTGCTGCTCGGGGAGGGCAATGTGGCGCATACCGCCATGTCTGGTTCCGGAACGACCGCAGGGGACGGAAGCCCACTCCAGACCGCGGTATGGCGGCTGCGCTCGCGTGGCTGCTGGACCGACGCCGCGGCCTTGCTCGAACCACATGGGGGCGCCGCCGCGACCCCTGCCGCCGCGCTCCAGCGGGCATCGCTGCTCGTAGAGCGCTGCCTGTTCACGGAACGGGGCTGGGCGGAGGCCGAGGACGCCCTGCGTACGGCGGAGGCGGTTGCCCAGAGCGACGACGAGCGGGGCGCGGCGGCGTGCGAGCGCGGCCAGCTGGCGTACGCATCGACGGTGCTCGGCGCCCGCGACCGCGCCGACGAGGCACGCTCCGCGCTCGGCAGGGCGGCGGCGCTGCTCGCCCCGACGGCGCCGGGCCGCCCGCTCCTCGACTTCCGGCGCGGCCTGGTCGCCGAGCACATCTCCGACTCGCCGCAGTCGGCCCGCGCCGCCTACCGTCGCGCCCACGCGGGCGCGACGACGCACGGCGAGACGCTGCTGCTCTCGTTCACGTGGCGCCATCTGGCCGGACTGTCCCTCCGCGAGGGCGAGTTGGCGGACGCGCGGCACGGCTTCGCGGAGTCTTTGCGGATACGGGAGGAACTGGGCTACCTGGTCGGCACGGCCCCGGCCCTGGCAGCCCTGGCCGACGCGGAACCGGAGCCGGAGGCCACCCGCCTGCGGGCGGAGGCGGCCCGCCTGTTCCGGCTCCTGGACGGCGTACCGACGTGGCTGGCGGCGCAGCTGTCACCGTCCGCGGCGGTGTGAGGCCAACGTCTGATTCAGCGGTCCGCGCCCGCGAAGTGTTCGCCTACCAGTGACTGAACGACCGTCAGGTCCTGCGCCGCCAGCGCGTCCAGCAGGGCCAGGTGTTCGGCGGCGTCCGCGAGGAGGTCCGCCCGGCGGCCCAGGGGATCTCCTGTGAGCAGGGGCCACTGGGAGCGGCGGTGGAGGTCGTCGGCGACCGTGACCAGTTGGCGGTTGCCGGAGAGGGAGAGGATCGCGCGATGGAACGCACGGTCCGATTCGGCGTACGCCGCCCGGTTGCCCGTCGCCGCCGCCGCCGTGGTGGCCTCCGCCAGCGGGCGCAGCTCGCACCACCGGGCGGCCGGGATCGTACGCGCCAGGCGGAGCATGACCGGGACTTCGATCAGCGACCGCACTTCCGCGAGTTCGGCGAGTTCCAGCGAGGTGCGGACCGTGACGCGGAAGCCGCGGTTCGGTACGACCTCCACCGCGCCCTCCTGCGCCAGCTGCTGCATGGCTTCGCGGACCGGAGTCGCCGAGACGCCGAAGCGGGCGCCGAGGGCGGGGCCGGAGTAGACCTCGCCGGGGACCAGCTCGCCGCTGACGAGGGCGGCGCGCAGGGCGTCGAGTATCTGGCCGCGCACCGAGTGGCGCTGGACGAGGCGAGGGGCCGGGGGCTCGCTGTGGGTGTGCTCGCCGCGTGCCTGCTCCGGTACGCGCACGGACGGCACCTGCGTGGCGGCCGGCACGTGTCCGTACGCCGCCTCGCGCGGTCTGCCCTGCTGCTGCTCCATGCGGGTCCCTCCGGTGCTGTGTCCCATATGCACGATAGGCGGCCCTGGTAACAGTTCAAACATCGAATTGATCGGGTAAGGTAAGGCTTACCTGCAAACGATCGCGATTCGGTGGTCCCCTGCATGACCGTCCCCGCTCTTTTCCCCGGCGTCGCCGCCTCCCCCGTCGCGGCCTCCTACGCCCGCCTCACGGAGGTCTTCTCCGGTCTTCGCGTACACGAGCTGGCGGACGGGGAACAGGCGCCCCGGGGCGGCGGCTGGGTCGGGGCCGCCGAGCTCGCCGCCGGTGGCGCCACGCTCGACGCCTTTCTGGCCTGGGACAACGCGCAGGTTCTGCGCGACTACGGCCAGCAGGCCCGCCCCGACGTCGTCGCCAGCTTCGGCCTCCACCGCTACGCCTGGCCCGCCTGCCTGCTGATCACCGTGCCGTGGTTTCTGCACCGCCGGGTACCCCGCGTGCCCGTCGAGGACGTCGCGTTCCAGCGGACGCTGGGCCGCATGACCGTACGTGTTCGGGAATTCGCCTGCCTGCCGGGCGACCCGGCCGCCGCACTGCCCGGCGCCCGCGTCGTACCGGACGAGGAGGCCCTGCGCGGTGAGGTACGGGACGCCGTCGCCCAGCACCTCGGTCCGGTTCTCGACGGCTTCGGGCCGCGGATGCGGCGCGGAAAGCGCGCGCTGTGGGGCATGGCGACGGACGAGATCGCGGAAGGGATCTGGTACATCGCGCACCTGCTCGGCGAGGAGCGGCGCGCGATGCGGGAGCTGGAGGAGCTGCTGCCGGGTACGACCAAGCCGTACGCCGGGACGGCCGGCTTCCGTGAGCTGACCGGACCGAACGGTGAGTCGCTGCCGACCCGCGACCGGGCGAGCTGCTGCCTCTTCTACACGCTGCGCCCGGACGACACCTGCGTGACGTGTCCGCGTACGTGCGACGCCGAGCGCGTACGGAAGCTGAGCGAGGAAGCCGCGGCGGCAGCGGCGCCTGCGGTCGCGGCAGCCGCAGCAGTCTGACGGCAGGCCACCTCCACGCCACGGGCACGCCACGGGCACGCCGCTGGCACGCCACCCGATCAGGTGGCATAAATCGAACTCAACCGGCCGACTACGTACGGCGGTTCGACCAGATCGCACCTATTCGCGTGCCCTGGCGCTCCCTTGGCGTCCTCTTGCACCGAAAGCCTCTTTGGGGAACCTCGATTCCGCCAGTATGGCGCCCGATACGCCCTACCGCGATGCAAGGGACACCGCACATGAGACTGACCGACATATCGCTGGACTGGCTGCTTCCGGGTGGCGTGATGCTCGCGGGGGTACTGGCGGCGGTTGCGGTGCTCGCGCGCGGCAAGCGCGCCGGTAGCAAGACCGCAGCCGACGACTCCTGGGAACGTACGGAGGAGCGGCGCAGGCGGAAGGAAGCGATCTACGGGATCGCTTCGTACCTGCTGCTCTTCTGCTGCGCCGCGGTCGCCGCCGCGCTTTCCTTCCACGGCCTGGTCGGCTTCGGCCGGCAAAACCTCAACCTCACCGGCGGCTGGGAGTACCTTGTCCCGTTCGGCCTCGACGGCGCCGCCATGTTCTGCTCGGTGCTCGCGGTGCGCGAGGCCAGCCACGGCGACGCGGCCCTCGGATCCCGTCTCCTGGTCTGGCTGTTCGCCGGCGCCGCCGCCTGGTTCAACTGGGTGCACGCGCCCCGGGGCCTCGGCCACGACGGCGCTCCCCAGTTCTTCGCCGGGATGTCGCTCTCGGCCGCGGTGCTGTTCGACCGGGCGCTGAAGCAGACCCGCAGGGCCGCGCTGCGCGAGCAGGGCCTGGTGCCGCGCCCGCTGCCGCAGATCCGGGTCGTACGGTGGCTGAGGGCCCCCAAGGAGACCTTCGGCGCGTGGTCGCTGATGCTCCTGGAGGGCGTACGCACGCTGGACGAGGCGGTCGAGGAGGTGCGGGAAGACGTACGCGAGAAGGAACAGAACCGCATGCGCCGGCGCGACCACCAGAAGCTGGAGCGCGCCCAGTTGAAGGCCATCAACCGGCAGCACCGGGCCTGGGGGCGCGGTCGTGTCGGCGGCGGACGGCAGGTCGTCGAGGTCGCGGCGCTCACGTCCGGTTCGGGCTCCGCACCGCCTCAGGCGGTCGCGGAGCCCGCCATATCAGAACCCGGACAACTGCCGCTTCGACAAAGGCCCTCCCTTCAGGCCGTGAAAGGCGCTGAAAGGGTGACGACCGTCGACCTCACCGCCGAGGACGACACGCAGGCTCTGCCACGGCTCGACTCGCTGGAACGCAAGCTCAAGGACCTTGAGCAGCAGTTCGGCTGAGGCGCCGCGCCGGCGCGGCGGCGGGCTCGGCGATTACGCCGGCCCGCCGCCGCCCATGTCGAGTTCGAACCAGACCACTTTTCCTACGCCTTGCGCCCGTACGCCCCACGCGTCCGCGAGCGCCTGGACCAGGATGAGGCCCCTGCCGTGCGTACCGTCGTCGGCCGGCGGGGTGTGCGGCTGCGGGTGGCGGGCGACGAAGTCCCGTACCTCTACCCGGAGCCTGGAGGCGGCGACGGTGGCCGTGACCTCGGCGTCGTGTTCCGTGTGGACCAGGGCGTTGGTCACCAGCTCGGTGGTCAGGAGCTCGGCGACATCCGTGGAGCTCTGATTCTTCCGGTTCCGCAGCAGCAGCTCACGCAAAGCGTGCCGCACCTCCGGAACCGCTGTGAGCTCCGCATGCCCCAGTCTGCGTCGCAGCTGAATGAGTGCCCCCTCCCCGTCAGATTTGGCCTCCGCCTCCGCTTCCGCCTCCCCCGACGACGGTCCTCGCGCGGTGGCACCACGTCCGCTTGCCTGCTGCCCTGTCATAGCCCCCACCCGCACGCCGGATCGCCCCCTTCTCGAACTGGTTCACGGAATGCATGCCCCGTACGCGCAATGGCACTCATGTCCATTAGTCAAATAAGCGGCGTGCGGGGAATATCCGGACCTGAAGGAGAGCCCGCCGACCGCCGGCGGTTCACTGGGACACTGGTTCACATCGATATTCCGGGGGGAGGACGAACATGAACCAGCGGCTCTTCGGCCTGACATGCGTGCTGATCCTGACTGTGGCAGCCGGTACAACCGGATGTTTCGGCCGATACTCGCCCTGCCCGGGCGAGGAACCACACCCTGAGGGCCTTACGCCCCACGACCTGGTCGGCACCTACCGCACAACCGCGAACAGATCCCTGACCCTCAACCAGGACGGATCGTTCACCACGACGGGATGGCCCTCAGATCTCGAAGGTGCCACGGGTGAGCCCGAGAGGAGAACCGCCTCCGGCACTTGGGAGCTGACGGCCGGTGACGACCGCCTCGACTGGCCCGTCTCTTTCACATTCGACGAGATCAGCGATATGGACGCGGGCGGCGGGTACGGCGCCGGCATCAACGTCGGCGGAAGCCGCGAAAACCCTCATCTCTTCGAGTTCATCGGCGACCCCGACGGCTGTGACCTCGATACTTTCAAACGCGAGCCGCGGGCGTACTAGCGGTCGGGTTGGGCTGGAGGCCGAGTTCCGTGTCCAGGCCCAGTGCGAACGCCAGGTCGATGTCGAGGTCCGCGTCGGCCTCGAACGTCGCTCCGATACCGGCCGCCCCCGCGCCCGTACCCGCGGCGCCGAACACCTCCGCCCGCAGGCCCTCATTGATCCGCGCCCCCGCCGCCGGGTCCAGCACCAGCCGCCCGCCCAGTGCGATATTCGCGTCCCCGGGGGCTGTCTGCGGGAGGAGCCTCGTCCTGGTCTCGTCCAGTACGCCGAGCCGCTCGTCGGGCTTGCCCTCCCCCACCGTGGCAGTGACGACGTGGGTCCTGAGGTCGACCGCGAGGTTCTTGACGAAGACGACCGCCCTGTCGCCCCTCGACAGCCGGACGCCGCCGTCGAGCATGACCCTGCCGCCCAGCAGCTTCTTGTCCCCGTGGGCGATCCTGCTGCCCGCGCGGGCCTTCAGGCCGAACCCGCCCGCGTCCAGCCGGACCGCGCCGTCGACCGGGGCCGCCGCCGTGCCCTGCCCCGCCGGGCCGAGGGCCGCGCTCAGATCCAGTCTGAGCAGCCCGGCCCTGATCGGGGTGCCGGACGCGGGCGCTCCCGCATCCGCCGCAGGGGGCTCCATCGGGGCCTGCGGCCCGGCGGCGGAACCCAGGACCGAGGTGACCGCGTCAGGCACTACGGCGATCGCGGCGGGCATGGCGATGACGACGGCGGCCGCAGCCGCGGCGGAGGTACGGCCGCGGCTGAAGCGCCGGGGGAAAGACATGCGCGTCACTGGCGTCACAGGCCCTTTCGCTGACTCTGGTGGCTAGCAGTCGGTCGCTGTGAACCTTCCGTGACACGCCGCGTCTGCCCCGCCCCTGCCCGCGATTCCACTCGTACGGACCTATGGCCATCAACCCCTGCGGTACGCCGTTACGCCTCCCAGACGGCCACCGCCGTACGGTCGTCGGCGTACCCCTTCACCCGCAGGCCGGTGTCCGCGAGGTACTCGGCGAGGCCGGGCGGTTCGGCGGGGGCCCAGCGTTCGGCCAGTTCCTTGGCGAGGGCGGGCTCGCCGCGCAGGGGGTCGGCGAGGCCGCCGCTGCACAGCAGCAGGGTGTCACCCGGGCGGGCCACCGAGGCGCGGAAGCGGAAGGGTTCGGTGGGCGGGGGGACGCTTTCGACGTACGGGGAAGGGGGCGTCGTAATGCCGAGGTCCATGGTGAGGCGGTCGCCCTCCGCGGTCTCGGACGGGACCGAGCCGAAGCCGACGACGGGCGCGCCGGTGACGGCGGCGGGCTCGGGGACGGGGGGCTCGATGTCCTGCCAGGCGCCGCCGCGCAGCCGGAACAGGCCGCCGCCGCCGATGCCGAAGAAGACCCTGGTGCGGCACGCGGGGTCGGCGGGCAGGAGGAGGCAGCGCAGGCTCGCTGTGTACTCCTCCGGCTCCAGGCCCAGCTCGGACGCGCGGGCGCGCAGCTTGCCGTAGCTGCGGTCGGTGAGGCGGTGCAGGCCGGACTTGAGGTCGCCCCGGCGGCCCGCCCTTATGTCGTCGGCGAGGCGTGCGTGGCTGCGGCCGACGGCTTCGCCGATCCAGCGGCAGGCGTCGGCGGCGGCCAGATGCGCGTTCTCGGCGGCGCGGGCCCCGCCGGCCACCGCGACCAGGACGAGCGCGTCCTCGGCGCGGCCGAAGCGGGCGGTGAGCAGGGCGTCGCGGCGGGGTTCGCCGCGGTAGCGGGCGGAGTCGCCGCGGATGGAGGCGGCGCGCAGGGTGTACGTGCCGTACCGGGCGCCGTCGAGCACGGTGTCGGCCACGAGAGCGCCGAGCTCACGCGGGTCGGCGGCGGGGAGAGCACTGGGCTCGGCGTCGTAGGTGGGCGGCCGATCCCCGACGAAGCCGGCGCGGGGCGAACGTGCCTGGCCTTCCAATGGCCCGCCGCCGCTACCGGCCCCGGGAGTCCGGTCCGAACCCTCGGCGTACGGGGAGGTCGAGGGCGTCCGGCCGGGCGGGGGCGCGGGTCGCGGATCGAGCTGTGGCGCGGCTTGCGGGCGCGCGGGCTCCGGCTCCGGTTGCGGCAGCTCGGGGCGTGTCGGCCGCTGCCAGGGCTCGGGAGGCGCTGTGGCGTCCCTGGGTGTGCGGGCCTCCGGCATGCGGTGGGACGGGGCGGGCGGACCCGGCCGCCGGTCCTCCGGGGGCGCGTCCCCCCGGGACGGCGGCGGGACCGACTCCCGGCGGGCGGGCGGCACTTGCGGTACGGCGGGCGGCTCCCAGGGGGCACGCTGCGGGGCGATGACGGGTGGCGCGGGCGGTCGCGCGGGAGCGGGCGGCGTCGGCGAACGCGGCGCGGGCTCCGGCGAAGCCTGTGACGGTGGTTCAACCCGGTCCGAAGGCCCTGCCTCGGCCCTGCCCGGCTGCCGTGGCTCGGGAGAGGCCGGGCGACCAGGTCCCGGCTCCGACGGAAGCCGCGACTCGGGGAGCTGTGGCTCGGCCGGATCGGGCTGCCCTGACTCGGGCGCACCAGGGGGCGATCCCCGCTCCGACGCAAGTGGCGAATCCTGGTGTCGTGGCTCGGGGGGCTCCGGGGGCCGCGCCTCGGGCGAAGTCCGAGGCGGTCCAGAGGGCGGCGGCAGTGGTGGTTCCGGTGACGGAGGGACGGGCGGCCCCAGAGGTGGTGCTGATGGAAGTGGTGGTTCAGATGCTGCGGTCGGGGGGCGTTTCTTCGCCGGTGCGGGGGCCTGGCCCGCTGCCCACCATGGCGGCGGGTCCGGAGCCGACGCCGGCCGCGCCGGCAACGGGGGGTGTTCGCCCGCTGCCGGCTCCTGGCGCTGCTCCTCCACGACTCCCAATGAGGGTGGTGGCGGTGGGGACAGTGTGTTCGCTGCGGAGTCGAAACGCGTGTCCAGCGTGTCGTCCGGCTGCGCGGGACCCGTGTCCGGGGTGGGTTCGTCGTCGTATAGCCGGCTCCACCACGCGTCCTCGTCCTTGGTGCGCCTCTCCCCCTGCTGGCTCATGCCCCTATTGTCCACCTCAACGGCCGTACGAAAACGGGGCATCGGGAAAAATATGTCCGCCGGGCGACCCCACCCCCCACGGGAGGGACGCCCGGCGGACGGCTATTCGGCTAGCGCACGTCGTACGCGCGCGTCGCGACCTGCGTGACCAAGTTGCCCTTCGCGTCCGTCAGTTCGCTTTTCAGCATCACCGGCCCGCCCGCCGCGCCCGCGTGGTCCAGCGTCGCGGTCCAAGTGCCGGACTGCTACGCCACTTTGACGCCGGTCCAGGTCTCGCCGCCGTCGTACGAGTACGACAGCTTCACGGCGGTGAGTGCGCCCGGTGTGTAGCCCGAGTGCCCCGAGACGCTGAGGCCAATCTTCTGGCCGTCGGCGGGCGGCAGCGGTCTGCGGCGTGGTCGAGCGCTTCCAGGCCGCAGCCGGCTCGCCGACCTTCATGGTGGCGATGACGGCGGCGGTCACCGCCCCCAGTGCCGTGCGCGATATCGGGCGCATCGCTCTCCCTTGATGAAATCCGGCACACAGCACAAAAGCGCTGCTGCCGGAGGCTGTTGGTGCTGCGGTGGCGCCACATTGGCAGAGTGACGGGTGGTGCAAGGATGATGCGTACGGCGGGTTTACGCCGTGGCCGCTTCCCGCCACCAGCCGGTGGGCAAGATCGGGGCGACGGTGCAGAAACGTGCGGAATCGAAGCGTCCGGGGAGGGTGTGGAGGGGTGCTGGGAGCCATTGGTCTCGACGAGGCCCAGGAGTCGACGTACCGCGCGCTGGTCGCGCTCGGCGCCGCGGAGGTCCCCGACCTCGCGCATCGGCTGACGCTGCCGGAGGCCGATACGGAACGTGCGCTGCGCCGCCTGGAGCGGCAGGGGCTCGCGGCCCAGTCGTCGGCCCGTACGGGACGCTGGGTGGCCGCGCCGCCCGGGGTCGCGCTGGGCGCGCTGCTCACCCAGCAGCGGCACGAGCTGGAGCAGGCGGAGCTGGCGGCGGCGCTGCTGGCGCAGGAGTACCGGGCGGAGGCGGCCGAGCCCGCGGTGCACGATCTGGTCGAGGTGGTGACTGGCACGAGCGCGGTGGCGCACCGCTTCGTACAGCTTCAGCTCGGCGCCACCGAGGAGGTGTGCGCGCTGGTCACGGGGCATCCGATCGCGATCAGCGGCATGGACAACGAGGCGGAGGAGCGGGCGGCGACGCGTGGCGTGACGTACCGGGTGGTGCTCGAACGGGAGGTTCTCACGCTGCCCACCGGGATCGTCGAGCTGTCGGCGGCACTGGGGCGCGACGAGCAGGTACGGGTGGTGGAGAAGGTGCCGACGAAGCTGGTCATCGCGGACCGGACCATCGCGATGGTGCCGCTGACGGGGCGCGGCGCGGAGCCCGCGGCTCTCGTCGTACACGCGAGCGGGCTGCTGGAGTCGCTGGCCGGGCTCTTCGAGGCGGTGTGGCGGGAGGCGCTGCCGCTGCGGCTGGGGGCGGACGGGACGGCGTCGGAGGAGGGTGTGCCGGGCCCCGACGCCACGGATCTCCAAGTGCTGTCGCTGCTGCTCGCCGGGATGACGGACGCCAGCGTCGCCAAGCAGCTGGAGCTGGGCCTGCGGACGGTGCAGCGGCGGGTGAAGGGGCTGATGGAGCTGGCGGGCGTGACGACGCGGCTTCAGCTCGGCTGGCATGCGTACGAACGCGGCTGGGTGGCCAGGGGCTGACCGCGCCACCGGAACGGGTGGAGGGTCCCCGCCCCACCTCAAGCGCCGGACGGGCTGGCGCAAGGCCCCCGCGCGGACCGTCTTGACCTGCGGGAACGGGCCGCGTCCCGCACCCTGGACAGATGGGCGTGTGGCAGCTCCTCCTGGTCGGCCTCGTCATGCTGCTCGGCCTGCTCGGCGTACTCGTGCCGGGCGTGCCGGGGCAGGCGATCGTCTGGGCGGCCGTGTTGTGGTGGGCGCTGGAGGACAAAACGGTGCTCGCCTGGGGCGTACTGATCGGCGCGACCGCACTGATGCTGCTCAACCAGGCGCTCAAGCCCCTGCTGCCGGCCCGCCGCCCCCAGGAGTCGGGCGCGCCGCCGCGGACGCTCATGGTGGGCGGGATCGCCGGGATCGCCGGGTTCTTCCTGCTGCCGGTGGTGGGCGGGATCGCGGGGTTCATCGGGGGCATCTACGGGGTGGAGCGGGCGCGGCTCGGCAGCCACGGCGGCGGCTGGGCCTCCACCCGTACGGTCATGCGCGCCGTCGGATACCAGGTGCTCGTGGAGCTGTTCGCTTGTCTGCTGGTGGTCGGCACGTGGGCGGGCGTGCTGATCTGGGGCTGAGAATTCCCGCGGATCCGGCGGAAGTCCTAGGCCGTCGTGCCGATGTGCGGGGCGGGTCGCGCGTGTGAGGCTGGCGCCATGACCGCATTCAGCGATGTCGAACGCGCGTACCTCAAAACGCAACGCCTGGGACGGATGGCGACCGTCGACCCGAAGGGCCGGCCGCAGGCCAACCCGGTCGGTTTCTTCCCGCAGGACGACGGGACGATCCTGGTCGGCGGCCACGCCCTCGGGACGACCAAGAAATGGCGCAACCTCCAGGCGAACCCGATGGTCGCGCTGGTGGTCGACGACATCGTGAGCCTGAAGCCGTGGGCAGTGCGCGGGGTGGATATCCGGGGCGAGGCGGAGCTGCTGACCGGGCCGCACGAGCTCGGGCCGCACTTCAGCGAGGAGCTGATCAGGATCCACCCGCAGAAGATCCACAGCTGGGGTCTGGACTGACCGGGCTTTGCGTTACGCCGCCGTCCAGAGGTGCCGCACGGCGTACGACCGCCAGGGCCGCCAGTCGCCGGCGCCCGCCTCCCCGTCCGGCGCCACGTCCGGATCGCCAAGTGCCCGCATCCGGATCAGGCCGGCGGTCCTCGCGGTGATACCGGGCAGCGCACGCAGCGCCCGCTCCGCCTCGTCGCGGTCCGCGCCGGGATCGAGGCGTACGGCGCCGTCCGCGAGCGCGGCCGCCAGCGACCGCAGCGCGGGGTCGTCCGCACCGGTGAGGACGCCCGGCTCGGGGAAGACGTGCGTCAGCGCGCCGCACGGCTGGTCCAGCACCTTCCCGTACGCCTCGATGAGCCCCACCGTCGCCTCCCGTCCCACCAGCGCCCGTACCGCGAACTCCTCCGGATCAGCGGCGCCCGGCGAACGCAGCCCGGGGCGGGCGGCGACCAGCGGCGCGAGCGCCGGGTCGGCGGCGAGCCGCTCGTCGACGGCGTACGGGTCGGCGTCCAGGTCGAAGAGCCTGCGCAGCCGCTGCACGGCGGTGGTGAGGTCGCGCAGGTCGGTGAGGTGGATGCGGGCGTCGAGCCAGCCGGCGTGCGGCGCCTCGTCCACGGCGGCGATGCCCGTTCCGTACGGCAGGCGCAGGGTGCGCCGGTAGGTGCGGGCGCCGGGCTCGCCGGTCATCTCCTCGACGCGCGGCACGGCCTCGCCGGCGAGCAGGTCGAAGACCTCCCGGGCGGCGTACGCCCCGCGATAGGCGAGTCGCAGCGGAATCCCGGCGGCGAGGGCGGGCCCCGCGTCGGCGCCCGCGCCAGCGGTCTTGGTTCCGGACTCCGTCCGCAGGAGGCTGGGGGTACGGGCGTAGATCTGGCGGATCGTGTCGTTGAACTGCCGCACGCTCGCGAAGCCTGAGGCGAACGCGATCTCCGTGACGGGCAGTCCGGTGGTCTGGAGCAGCACGCGCGCGGTGTGCGCGCGCTGCGCGCGGGCGAGTGCGACGGGGCCGGCACCGAGCTCGCCGGTCAGCTGCCGCTGCACCTGCCGGGTGCTGTATCCGAGCCGGCCCGCGAGCCCGGGCACGCCTTCGCGGTCGACGATGCCGTCGCCGATCATCCGCATCGCGCGGCCGACGACATCGGCGCGGGCGTTCCAGTCCGCGGATCCGGGTACGGCGTCGGGGCGGCAGCGGCGGCAGGCCCGGAAGCCGTTGCCTTGGGCGGCGGCAGCGGTGGGGTAGAAGCGCACGTTCTCGCGCTTGGGGGTGACGGCGGGGCAGCTCGGCCGGCAGTAGATGCCGGTGGTCGCGACGGCGAAGAAGAACTCGCCGTCGAAACGCGCGTCGCGGCTGGTCACCGCCTCGTACATGCTCGCTTCGTCCATCACGCGATCCAGTGTGCGGCAGCGGCGGGCGGCGGGCTGGCGGGATTCGGACATGGCCTCCGGGGTGGCCAGACCCCGGACGGGCTGGATGTTGCCGCTTGCGGCAATATTTCAGCCCATCCGGCGTTTGAGGAGCGGGGTGCGGGGCGGCGCCTCGCGTTGCGGCGGAGCCGCACACCCGCCGGGGTCCTGCCTAGAGCCGGCCCCCGGCGCGCTTGGCGGCGAAGTTGGCGCGGCCCTCCGCCGACTTCAGTCGCCACTCGCGCCCCATCTCCGCCCGCAGCCTCGCATCGGTCTTGGCGACGATGCGCCGGTTCTCCCGCAGCAGCTTGCGGTAGCTCTCCAGCCGGCGCTCCGGCAGCGAGCCCTCCTCCAGCGCGGCCAGCACGGCGCAGCCCGGCTCGCTTTCATGGGCGCAGTCGTGGAACCGGCACTGGGCCGCCAGTTCCTCGATCTCCGAGAAGACCTGCCCGACACCGGTCTCGGCGTCCCACAGCCCAACCCCTCGCAGTCCGGGCGTATCGATGAGCACTCCCCCGCCGGGCAGGACGAGGAGGTTGCGGGTGGTGGTCGTGTGCCGGCCCTTGCCGTCGACTTCGCGGGTCGCCTGCACATCCATGACGTCCTCGCCGAGCAGCGCGTTGGCCAGCGTCGACTTTCCCGCACCGGACACCCCGAGCAGCACGCTCGTACCGTCCGATACGACCGCGGTGAGTACGTCGATGCCGTCGCCCGTCGTGGAGCTGACGGCCAGCACCTGCACGCCGGGCGCGGTGGTCTCCACGTCCTCGACGAGGTACGAGAGCCCGGTGGCATCGGGCACGAGGTCGGACTTGGTCAGGACGACCAGCGGCTGCGCGCCCGACTCCCAGGCCAGCGCCAGGAACCGTTCGATCCGCCCGAGGTCCAGCTCCACGGCGAGCGAGACGGCGATGATCGCGTGGTCGACGTTGGCCGCGAGGATCTGCCCCTCGGACCGGGTGGAGGAGGTGGAGCGTACGAACGCGGTGCGGCGCGGCAGGTACGCCCGTACGAACTGCGGGTCGCCGACGGGGTCGACGGCCGCCCAGTCGCCGGTGCAGATGACCCGCAGTGGATCGTGCGGGGTCACGTACGTGGTGTCGCCGTGGACGACGCCGTCGGCGGTGAGGACGTCGCAGCGGCCGCGGTCGACCCGTACGACACGGCCGGGCAGCAGACCCTGCGCGGCGTACGGAGCGAACTCGGCAGCCCAGCCTTCGTCCCAGCCGTAGGGGGCGAGGGCGTGCTGAGTGTCATACGAGGAAGACGTGTTGAGGGAAGCGTTGAACAAGGGGAACCCTTCAAAGGGTGGCCCCGGCGGCGCGCTCGGCGCGCGGAAGAAGTGTGGGTGTCAGCCGGAGACCACAGGGGTGGCAACGATGATGAACTCCTGAATGCGGGCAGTGCCCGTCACCGTGACAGTCATCAATGTCCTCACCTCCTGCTTCCTCAACGAACCAACGAGCAGAACCATAACCCCGCCCCGGAAGACGGCACCAGCGATTATTTCCGGCTGGTGCCGTCCAACCGATCCCGGCGCTCTATACGGACGGACGCCATGCCGCGAGCAGCGCGGCCGCCGAGCGGACCAGTGGGCGGTCGCCGTGGCCGAGCCGTTCCGCGGCGAGTAATACCTCCGTCAGGAGCTCCGGATCGCGTGCCTGGACGCTGAGTGCCAGCAGGGGGTCGAGGTGGGCCGTCCACGCCGTGCGCGCGGGAGCGGAGGCGGTCCCGGACACGTTTCGCGCCCACCGCCGGATCTCGTCAGGGGCGGCGCCGGGAAGCGGGAAGCCGGTTGGTGCGGCCTGCTGCGGGCCGTCGGCGGCGCCCCGGTTGCGTGCGGCGGCGGCGAGCGCCGCTGCCAGGGTGGTGTGGTAGCAGGTGCCGAAGAGATAGGCGGCGGCCTTGTCGCCCGTAAGACCGGACAGTACCTCGGGGCGGTGTACGGGGCTGGGCACGGCGCCGTCCGGGCGCCCGGCGCCGGCCAGCGCGACCCAGCCCTCACGTACCAGCGGGCCCGGGCTGCCGCGCCCGTCGTCCAGAGCCGATGCGCACAGCAGCAGCTCCGCCAGCAGGTCGCAGCTGCCTCGGGCGAGGTGGACGCCGAGCAGGACGCGCACCGTTTCGCGCAGCCGGGCCACTTCCGCATCGTCGCCGAGGAGGTGGCGCCGGTGGCCGAAGTCCGTTACTTGAAGTGCTCTCCCGGCT
>NZ_JAGGOK010000063.1 GCF_018614615.1 Streptomyces sp. ISL-100
ACTGCGGTGACCGAACTGAGCCGCTTGCCCAGGGTGATCTCCAACGGCAGCCCGTCCAGCGCGGCCAGCACCTTCGCCCGGGTCAGCGGCAGGTCGAGCCCGATCTCCGGCTCCTGGTGCAGGGACCTGCGCAGGCCGGCCAACTCGGGCTGGAGCAGCGCTGCGGACTCACGCAGCCCCGCCTGGCGGTGGGCGGCGTCGGTCCCGGCGGGCAAGGCGTTCATCGCAGTCTCCTCAAGGAGTGGGTCCTCAGCGGGTGGAGTCCCATCCTCTCCGGACCCGGGCCGGGGAGGCGGTTGCTGCAAGGATCGGCCCGCTCGTGCCGCGCCGCCGCACGGATGCGCCGTCGGCCGGAGACCTGCCGCAGACCTCAGTCCGACTCGGGCCGCTCCTCGTCGCCGTCGTCGTCCTCGCAGTCACGGCGGTGCTTGCGCGGGATCTGCTCCGCCAGCAGGGTGCCGATCCGGTTGCGGCGTCCGGCCGTGCTCTCCGCGGTCAGCCGGATGGCACGGATCGGCAGGTCCTCACCGTCCGGCACCGGCAGTTCTGGCTTTGTAGGTGAGTTTTGAGGCCGCTGGTGACTCTGCTGCGCAATTCGTGGGGGTCACGCGGTGAGTTGGTAGGCGAGGCGTTCGAGGCGGCTGGTGCGGGTGCGTCGGAGGGGGCTTTCGGTCCAGTGGGCTCTGACCTGGCCTGATGCGTGAAACACGCCGTTCCCTGCGAGGCTTGAGGCATCTGATCACAAGCTCACAAGCTCTGGGGAACGGCGTGTCCGTCTTCAGTGGACGCAAGCGCGTTCTGATCGGACCACGGTGGCCGAAGGTCCGATGGGACCCGGGCGAACAGAGCATGACTGTGCCGGCACAGCCCGACACCCCATCTCGACGAGCCCGGCCCAGAGTGCGCCCGCAACCCGCCCACCCGGTCCCGGGCAGCCACCCACCCGCGAAGCGACCGCCGCGTACTCGGCACCCCGCCAGGACAACCGCGTGCCGCGGCGATCCGGTCGGCGTAGGTGCGGTATGCCTACGCCCAGCCGGGTGGAGCTGTCGCGAGGGCGGCGCACTGCTTCAGGGCGGCTTGGTGCAGCGCGAGCAGGGCGGTGACACGCACCGAATGGCCCTGTCCGCGGCGAATGATCCGGCCGCAATGCAGTGCTTCGCGGACGGCAGCGTCCCGGGTGGCTCGCAGGTGGTCGGCGAGCAGGCCGGGCACGTCGAGGACCACCATGGTGGTCTCGGGCCCCTGCCGCTGCCGCGACACGCACGACCGGCGGCAAAGAACCCGACAGATCGTCCGGATCCGCATCTCGCGCGGATCCCTTCTCGAACTCCGCTTCACCAGCGCCGCGTTCGGCGACCACGCGGGCGAGAGTCGCCCGGGTAACCACCAGATCGGACAACTCCTCCTCTCCGGCAGCGATCCGCTCGTTCAGCACGGCCAGCTCGGCTCGCAGCCCTTCCACCCGCAGCCGGGCCGCCCCCTCGTGCTGCTTCAGCAGCGCCAGCAGCTCCTGCCCCACGCGTCCCTCCCGGCGATACCACCGACGCAACCGCGTCGAGCTCAAACCCCGCACCCCCCAAGGACTTACCGATCCTTCGGAACGCGAAACTCCTCACGATCACCGTCCCTCAAACCGAGCCGCACCCTTGTCCTTTTGGGGTACGGAGAATCTGACGCGCGTGCTCATGGCAACACTCCACGGTTCCCGTGGACGGCCCTCAGTACCATGCTGTCGTGCGAGCTCAAGGGCATCACAGAGTCATCGGTCTCGTCCGGAACGAACAGTTCCACTGTCCCGGTCCGGCCAAGGCCGTGGCAGAGCGGATGGGACCGCGCACGGAGCACGACGGCGCATTTACTGTGCCCACGGCGCACGGCGAAGCCGCGCTGAGTTGCTGTCGGGAATCTTGGAGTTTCCCCATGCGGCAGCGTGATCAACGGGCAGGCTCGGGGCTGTTCCGAAGGCCGCTGCCGTTGTCGAGGTGCCCGTTGTCCGTCCGTCCCCGTTCCGGTGAGCAAGTCCCGTCTCTGACTGCGCAGATCGCGCGGGCGAGCAACCCGGGCGGTACGACGGCGATGTGGGTGAGAGACCGGCTGGACGGGCTGTGGTGCGACCAGGACTTCGCCGACTGGTACCCGCGCGACGGGCGCCCCGGCCTCTCGCCCGCCCAGCTCGCCACCGTCTGCGTGCTGCAGTTCCTGCTCGATCCGTCCGACCGACAGGCCGCCGAGGCGGTGCGCTGCCGCATCGACTTCAAATACGCCATGGCCCTGGAGCTGGACGATCCCGGCTTCCACCACAGTGTCCTGGCCGACTTCCGCGAGCGTCTCACCGAGGGTGATCGCGCTGACCGCCTGCTCGACCTCGCCCTGGCCCGGCTCAAGGACGCCGGGCTGGTACGCGAACGCACCACGCAGCGCACCGATTCCACCCACGTACTGGCCGCAGTGCGCGACCTGACCCGGCTGGAGCTGATCACCGAGGCGGTGCGGGCCGCGCTGGAAGAGCTCGCCGGCACCACCCCTCACCTGCTGACCGATCTGGTCGACGAGGAGTGGGGACGCCGCTACGGACGCCCGGTCCGCTTGGGCAAGAACCCCACCCGGCCCATGACCAGGATCCTCGCCACCGGCAATGACGCCTTCCGGCTGCTGGAGCGCCTCCAACAGCACGGGGCAGAGCGCGCGTTCGGCCCCCGGGCCCAGGCCCTGCGGCTGATCGTGGTGCAGAACTACTACCGTGACGCGGCAGGCCGCCTGCGCTGGCGCACCGCCGAAGACGGCGGTCTGCCGCCCTCCTCCCAGGCGATCGTCTCGCCCTACGATCCGACGGCTCGCTATGCCCGCCGGGGGCAGGTCACCCGGTGGACGGGGTTTCTCGCGCATCTCAGACATGCGCGACCGACGGCGTGAACGTGATCACGGATGTCGCCACCACCGCGGCCACCACCTACGACGCCCAGGCCCTGCCCGGCATCCACGCTCGGCTGGGGCGCCGTGGCCTGCTGCCCGCCGAGCACCTCGTCGACGGCGGCTACACCTCCCTGGTCCATCTGGAACAGGCCGCCCGAAAGCACCAGGTCACGGTCACCGGACCGCTTCCGGGCAACCCCACCCGCCAGCACCGCCAGAACGAAGGCTTCGGCCGGGACGACTTCCACATCGACTTCGACCGCCGCCAAGTGACCTGCCCTCAAGGTCAGGTCAGCCGCGGTTGGCACGGCCCTTATCCGACGTCCTCACCCACCGCAGCCCCGCTGATCGTGGCCCGGTTCACCAAGGGCCAGTGCCAACCGTGTCCGGCCCGCACCCAGTGCACCAGCTCCAGCGAAAGCGCCCGGAACGTGGGCTTTCCCCCGAGAGAACTCCGCGACCTGCAAGTCCGCGTCCGCACCGAGCAGCAGACGCCCCAGTGGAAGGCCCGCTACGCGGTCCGCTCCGGAGTCGAGGGCACCGTCAACGAGTTCGCCCACGGCCACGGTATGCGCCGCTGCCGCTACCGAGGACAGCAGAAGGCCCACCTCCAGCACGTGCTCACGGCCATCGCCGTCAACATCGAGCGCCTCAGCGCTGTGTCGCCGACAGGAAAAGCATCCCCGCCCCGGCCACCAACTGCTCTCCAGGACTTCCTGGACCAACACGGGATCCCCCGGCCGAAGTCCTGGCGGACCGCCAGCGACTGACCTCGACAACTACAAGATCCCCGACAGCAACTCAGCGCGGCTTCGCCGTGCGCCGTGGGCACAGTAAATGCGCCGTCGTGCTCCGTGCGCGGTCCCATCCGCTCTGCCACGGCCTTGGCCGGACCGGGACAGTGGAACCGTTCGTTCCGGACGAGACCGATGACTCTGTGATGCCCTTGAGCTCGCACGACAGCATGGTACTGAGGGCCGTCCACGGGAACCGTGGAGTGTTGCCATGAGCACGCGCGTCAGATTCTCCGTACTGCCTTGGCCCTCCCGGAACGGCACCGCGAAGCGAGAACCGGACAGAAACGGAGTCGCGACCATGGACGTCCTGCACGAGCGCTGCGCAGGCATCGACATCAGCAAGCGGGACGCCAAGGTGTGCGTGCGCACCCCCAGCCCGCGCCGCAAGGGCACGTTCACCAACCAGACCACGACTTTCGGGGCGACCACGAACGCCATCCTGGACCTGCGCGAACACCTCCTCGACGCGGGCGCCACCCTGGTAGTGATGGAGGCGACCGGCGACTACTGGAAGCCCTTCTACTACCTGCTGGCCGAGGAGCTGAACGTCATCCTGGTCAACGCCCGGCAGGTGAAGAACCTGCCCGGCCGCAAGACCGACGTATCCGACGCGGCGTGGCTGGCCCAACTCGGTTCCCACGGACTGGTGCGGGCCTCCTTCGTCCCTCCGCCGCCGGTGCGCGAGCTACGGGACCTGACCCGGGCCCGCACCCAGCTCACCCGCGAACGCGCCCAGGTCGTGCAGCGCCTGGAGAAGCTGCTGGAGGACGCCGGCATCAAGCTGTCCGCCGTCGTCTCCGACCTCATGGGGGTCTCCGGCCGGGCAATGCTCGAGGCCCTGAGCGCGGGTGAGCGCGACCCGCATGTCCTGGCCGAGTTGGCCAAGCGCCGCATGCGCAGCAAGATCCCTGAGCTGGGCCAGGCACTGACCGGCCGATTCCGCAAGCACCACGCGTTCCTGACCCGCATCTACCTCGACCAGTACGACCAGCTGTCCGGCTCGATCAACCTGTTGACGGCGCGGATCGAGGAGGCGATGGCCCCTTTCCGCCGGGCGCTGGAGCTGCTGGACACGATCCCCGGGGTGAACCAGGCGGTGGCCGAGGTGATCGTGGCCGAGACCGGCGCTGGCATGGCCCGGTTCCCCTCGGCCAGGCACCTGGCTTCCTGGGCCGGACTGTGTCCGGGGCACCACGAGTCGGCCGGCCGGGTCAAGAGTACGCGGGTACGTCCGGGCAACCCGTACTTGAAGGGGGCGCTGGGGATGGCCGCGTTCGGCGCGGCCCGCACCAAGGGCAGCTACCTGCAGGCGCGCTACAAACGGCTGACCGCCCGCCGGGGCCCGATGAAGGCATTGATCGCCGTCGAGCACTCGATCATCACCGCGGTCTGGCACATGCTCAGCGACGGCGTGCCCTACCACGAACTCGGCGGCAGCTACTTCACCCAGCGGGATCCCGAACGAGCCGCCCGCCGAGCCGTGTCCCGGCTTAACGAACTCGGCTACCGCGTCACCCTCGCCCCCTGGAGACCGCCGGGTGAACAGACGGAGAGGAACCCGGCGGGCAAGGCCACGACCGGGCCCACAGTCCTGCCCGAAACTCCCCCTACCTGTAGTTATTTACGCGTCAGAGTCTCTCAGTGGTGTATGGAGGCGGCACAGATGATTTGTGCGGGGCACGGAAGTTGGGGTCGTACTTATATCCCGCTCCGACGATAGTGGTGATGGAGCTGCGCCAAGCGGGGCCGAGCCTGCCGCGCAGACGCGAGATGTGCACGTCTACGGTCCGCCGCGATGCCGGTTGCGTCGGCCACAGGAGCCGGATCAAGTGTTCCCTGGAGTAGACGCGGCCAGGGTGCTGGACCAGGTGGGCCAGCAGGTCGAACTCCAGGTGCGGCAGCGTGATCCGCTCTCCGTCCACCTGCACCGTGTAGGCCCACAGATCGACGAGCAGCACACTCTCGTCGCTGCTGACGTGCCGGACAAGGCCGGGCCGGGCGTCCGCATGCCGCGGGGTGGCCGTCGTGAAGACCACCCGCACTTCTGGCCCCTCCTGGAGAACGGTGACAGGGGTGAGATCCGGACCCCTGACGATCCACTCACCCGGCGCCAGCGCGGTGAGCTGCACTCTCTGTTCTGTAGCCAGCTGTTCGTCGCTTCCCTGGTACGCCACACGTGGTCGAAGGACCGACCTGGCCTGGCGTGGTGAACTCGTCACCTCTGCGCCCCTTCTCTGCGAGGCCGTCCCGTGGGGCACGAGCCAGTGCCAGGGCCTGCACGGCCGAACCGCGGTCGGATGCGTTGAGTTGCTTGCATATGCCGGTGCATAGAGGCCATGACTGCGGAACGCAGCAGCGCTGCCCCTACTCCGAGGTAAACACTATCCGTGATCCTTCGTTTACGGAATACCCTTTCCGCATTGCGGAAGATGCGGCCGCGCTGCAACCTCAACAAAGGGGATGAGTTCGACAATAAATATCCACCTCGCGGCCGCGCCGCCGCTGATGCCGAACCCCACGCTCGCCAGCAGGAACCGGGAGGGCGGCGACAGAACCCCGGACACGGTGAGCTTTTTCAGTGTGGCCGCCGATCGGGTGACGGGGTCGGTGCCCGCAACGCACGAGGCTCCCGTGCCATTGAGGGAGGTGTTCGAAGTCTCAACCCCCCGGCACAGGAGCCTCGTTGGTTCCCTATCCTGCCGCACTCGGCCTGCCTCATGCCGTGGTCGAGTGGGTCACCATGCTCATCGTCACCCGCGAGGGTGACCGCCGCTGCAAGCTGCCCCCGCACCAACGCGCGTTGGTCGCCCTGGTGTACCTCCGCATCCGGACGATCCGGTGGGTGCGTGCCGCGGTCAGGTCGTGGCAGCGGCCCGGCAGGGCCGGTGAGATCCACAGGACGTCGCCGGTTGGGTCGGTCACGACCTGCACGTTCACCCCGTGGCGTCGGTGCTTGGCGGAGTAGTCGGCCCGGCCGTCGCCCAGGCGGTCGCACTCCGCGAGGGTTCCGTCGAGCAGGACGTAGTCCGGATCGTTCTCGCGCAGGACTTTGAGCAGGCCCGGTGCGCGGTCGGCGAGCAGGTCGACGACCGCAGTGGTGTAGGCGTGGGCGGTGCCCACCGAGATGCCGAAGCCGGCGGCGATCTGGGTGAGGGTGTCGTGCTTGCGGAGGTACACCAGGGCGACCAGCGCGCGTTGGTGCGGGGGCAGCTTGCAGCGGCGGTCACCCTCGCGGGTGACGATGAGCATGGTGACCCACTCGACCACGGCACGAGGCAGGCCGAGTGCGGCAGGATAGGGAACCAACGAGGCTCCTGTACCGGTGGGTTGAGACTTCGAACACCTCCCTCAACGGCACGGGAGCCTCATGCGCTGCGGGCACCGACCCCGTCACCCGATCGGCGGCCACACTGAAAAAGCTCACTGGATCTTGAGGATCTGGTAGAGCGGCGTCCCTGTCGGGACGAGGCATCCTCCGACTTCCCAGGAGTCCTGATCATGACGAGCCACAGCCGCGGCCTGCGGGCCGCGACCGCCATACCCCTGGCCCTGGCGGTGCCCGCCCTGGCCACCTGCTGCAAGGGCGGCGCCAACACCTGCCGGGCCCAGGTCCACATGGACAAGGCCGGGTGAGCTCGCGCAGGGGGCGCGTGGTGGGTCCTGTTCAAAGCCCGAAGACGAAGAGCAATCTCAGTCGGGGATCAGGTGGAATTCTCGTAGAAGTTCGCCGATTTGGGTGGAACTCACCTTCTTGAGCAGGTGTTTGCGTAGGAGCGCTGGGCCGGGTAGGCCGAGTTGCTGTCCGTCGCGCAGGCGGTTTGTCGAGGCGAGCAGTGTGCGGATGTCGTAGGTCGAGTTGAACACCTCCGGCACGCCGCGTTCGATGGCGAGAAGTTGGTAGACGGCTTCCATGGCGGTGCGCACCGAATATTCGGTGGTGAAGACGCAGTCGCGGGTCGGTGTCTCGGCGAATTGGCCGATGAAGGCGAAGTTGAGCGCCCCGTGTGGCACGATGTCGGGCCGGTCGCCGGCCTGGCGGGGCATGAAGAACGAGGTGACATAAGGCATCATGACCGGCACGCACTTGGCCCCGTTCGCAGCGAGTTCCGGGATGTCGGCAACCGGAACACCCAGGTGGTACAGCCATTCCTGTGTGATTTCCTCGCCTGTGCAGTACTGCATCGGCTTGTCCACGTAGTCGCCGGGGACCTCTCCGAACAGCGAGTAGAGCCAGACTACGATCTGGTCTTTGGGCTGCTGTTTGAAGTGTGGCTGCCGGTTGACCGTCCAGCTCATCAGCCAGTTGGAGTCCTTCGCGGTGACGATGCCGCCGGTGACAACTTTCCCGCTGAACGGGTCACGCTTGCAGATCCGCTGGATGTGCGCGGGGATGCGGGCGTCGAGCGCGGTGACCGTCGCCGACTCCCACTTGGTCTGCGGGATGTGCGCGCCGAACACGTCGGGGCGGCCGAATGACGGGTCCTTGGCGGCGATACGCCGCCAGAGGTCCCACGCTGGGGCCGGCCCTTCGTCGAGCTTGGCCGGGGTGTGGTGGTCGCCGTTATCGGAGTTTTCGGTGAGTGAGCCGATCGTCACCATCACCAGGTCGTCCGGGCCCAGAGCGACAGCGCCTACGGCGCCTTCACGGACCCAGTGGATTCGGGTCGCCTGCTTGTGCTCCGCGGTGATGTGGAAGTCGATGTCGGTGACTTCGGTGTCGTACTGGAACGTGACGCCCTGGTCGGTCAGCCATTTGTGCAACGGAAGGACCAGCGACTCGTACTGGTTGTACTTCGTGAACTTCAGCGTGGAGAAGTCGGCCAGCCCGCCGATGTGGTGGATGAAGCGATGCAGGTAGAGCTTCATCTCCAGCGCACTGTGCCATTCCTCGAAGGCGAACATGGTCCGCCAGAAGAGCCAAAAGTTACTCTTGAGGAAGTCTTCGCTGAAGACCTCGTTGATGCGCTTGTTCTCCATCTCTTCGCGAGTAGCGAGAAAGATTCTGATCAAGTCCTTCTGCGCCTTGTCGCTCAGCGTCAAGAGGCCTTCGGTGTGGGCGTCCTGGCCCTGGTTCTCCGTGACGCGCTGCAACGAGTAGTTGGGGTCGTCCTTGTTGAGCCAGTAAAATTCGTCAAGCACGCTCGCGCCGTCCACCTCGATGGACGGGATCGACCGGAAGAGATCCCACAGGCACTCGAAGTGGTCTTCCATCTCCCGGCCGCCACGGATGACAAAGCCCCTCTCCGGTTCCTTGATGCCGTCCAGAGCGCCACCGGGCAGCTTCAGCCGCTCCAGAATTGTGATCTTCCCACCGGACATCTGCCCGTCGCGGATGAGGAACGCCGCCGCAGCCATGGCAGACAATCCCGATCCCACGAACCACGCGGTCTTCTCCTCCACCCCAGCGGGCTTGCGCGGGCGCGCGAAAGCCTCGTAGTTACCGCTGCTGTAGAACATTGCGGAACCCCTTCATCCGGATCGGCTGCCTGAGCGTACTCCGGCACGGGTGATACTCCGGCGATATCTACTTGTGTCTCGTGACCCGGTTCGTGTCAGTTCGAGTTGCTATTGATCCCTGGTCAAACAACGTGAAGCCGTTGATGTCGCAGCGGCTGGCACCGCACTTGGTAGTTCGGAAAAGTCTGAGCTGCAGTTTCTGTGTCCTCGGGTGTGAGGCGGACGTGGTGCTCGCCGCGCGGCTGCGCCCGAAGAAGGCCGCCGAGTTCGTGGCCGTGGAGAAGAAGGTCGGCGCCGACTTCAAGCACGGCCTGTCCATGTCCCAGAATCGAGCGGGCCCGAGCGCTGGACGCCGAGCACGGGGAGCTGCGTCGCCCACCGCGCGGCACAACACTGTCCGGCTACGTCGGCCGCAAGGCCACCCGCGAGTACCTGGCGCGCGTCGAACGAGGCCGTCTCGACCTGGCGGCCTGACCGCCCCGGCCGCCCGGCCGGGGCCCACCGGCCCGGAGAGCAACCGGGCCGTGACGCCGCAGGAACGCAGAATGAGAAGGACCCCGGCACGTGTGCCGGGGTCCTTCTCGTTGTACGGGCGCGCCTCGCCTCACCCCCGTGAAGGCAGGACGCGCCCGGGTCTGTCAGGCCGTCAGGGCCGGAGCCTGCGGCGGGGTGGGCAGTGCCTTGGACAGCAGCTTGGCCACAGCGATGACGGTGCGGTCGGCCAGGTAGGGGCCGATGATCTGGATGGCGAGCGGCAGACCGTCGCGGGTCTGCCCGGTGGGCATCACCACGGCCGGCAGACCGACCGGAGAGGCCAGGTTGACCCAGCTCGTCTGGTCGAAGAAGCTGCGCTTCTCGCCGTCCACGGTGATGTACCGGTCCTGGGAGGGCACGGACGTCTGGTCGAGGACGGCGGCGGTCGGCGCGGCCGGGGTGATCAGCACATCGTGCTCGGCGAAGTAAGCGGCCCACTTCGCACGCAGCTTCTGCCGGTCCTCATCGGCCCGTGCCCAGTCGCGGTGTCGCATGGTGCGGCTCTTGAGGTAGCGAGCGGACGGCGCATCGTCGGCCACGGAGTCGGCTGCCTTCACCTCTCCGGCAAACGCCTCATCGGTGGCCGAGGCTGCGGAGGTGGCGTACATCAGACGCTCGAACAGGGTGTTGCTCGCCTCGAACTCCACGGGGCGCGTCGAGTCGTCGACGCTGGCGCCGGAGGTGCGCAGGGCACCGGCCACTTGGTCCATCAGGCTGCGCGTCGCGGCGTCCACGCGGCAGAACTCGTCGTCGGCCCAGAGACCGACCCGGTACTGACCGAGACGGGTCTTCGACGGGGCGGGCAGGTCGATCTTCCACGCGGCGTTGTCGGCTGGGGCAGGTGCGGCAAGGACGTCCAGGAGCAGGTCGAGGTCATCCGCGTCCCGCGCGATCGGGCCGAGGGTGAGCATGTCGCTGGACGTGAGCCAGCCAGGAGGCCGGGGGATGTGCCCGCGGGTGGGGACGATCGGGGAGGCGCCGCGCGACGTACGCAGGGCGAACACCCCGCAGTACGCAGCGGGCAGGCGCAGCGATCCGGCAAGGTCCGAGCCGACCTCCAGGGCGCTGAGGCCGGTAGCGACGGCGACGGACGGCCCACCAGAGGAACCGCCGGCGGTGTGGTCGGGAGAGAAGGGGTTGTTCGTCTTCCCGAAGATCGGGTTGCTCGTCTGGATGTCCTGGCACATCGTCGGCACGTTCGTCTTGCCGATGACGATGGCCCCGGCCTGGAGGAGCAGCGCGACAACGTCCGCGTCGGCGCTGGGGACATGGTCACTCAGGTTGGTGCTGCCGCACGTGGTGCGTAGGCCCTTGGTCTCCAGGGCGTCCTTGACCGTGATGGGCAGACCGTGGAGCGGGCCCAGGGTGCGGCCGGTCTCGGCGAGGTAGGCGTCTGCCTTATCGGCGGCGGCGCGGGCGGCGTCGGCGTCGAGAGTCACCACGGCGTTCAGGCCCGGGTTGACCTTGGCGTGGTGGGCAAGCACCTGGTCCAGGAGGTCCCGGGCGGTGATGGTGCCGCGCCGCAGAGCGGAGAGCTGGGCGCGCGCGGTGGAGCGGTACGGGGCGGTGCTGTTCATGGCGTCCTTGGTTGCTGCGGCTGCGGGCGCCGCGATGGCCGTCTTCGGCAGGGAGGCCGCGGCCACGGTGGTGGCGGCTGCGGCGAGGAGGGTTCTGCGGTTCACGTGCGGACTCCAGGGGCGCATTCGGCCTCGGGCTTCGTCGACGGCGCCGTGAAGTAGTGGGCGACGCGGACGAGGTGGTGGAGGTCCTTCTGCGGGGTCGGGGTGTTCAGGGCCGCGTCAGCGTAGGTAGCCGGGTTGCTTACCGGCCCGCGCTGCCGCTGGAGGAGTGCGGCACTGATCTGGTCCGCGGTGACGGCGGCGGCCTGGTGCTTCCCGGGACGCCACCAAGCGGTGCGCCGGGTCTCGGCAAGAGCCCGCGCGTCGCGGGCGAGGTAGGGGCGGAGTTCGATCTGGGCGTCTCGGATCTCTACGACACGGCGGTACAGATCGAACGACCGGTCCCGGGAGTCCTTGGCAGGCTCGACGAACACGATGCTCGGCTCCGCGGCGGAGACGGCCTGCCAGAGCCGTTCGAGCTGCTGGTACTGCTGGCGCTCACGGCGGCCCCGGCGGGCGCCCAGCAGGCGCGCGGCCACGATGGGCATGAAGTAGCCGATCTGGGTCAGGGTCGCGCCGATGTCACCGCAGATCCAGGCGTAGGGCTCGGCGGGCCGCACACTGAAACCGAACTCGGCCCCGAGGATGGCGCACAGGCGAATGCCGCTGTAGCCGAGGGTGACGACGGCGCCCACGGCGATCAAGCGCAGGCCGCGGCTGATCCACGGGTCCGCGATCTCTCCGGCGTACTTCCAGCACACGCGGGCGAGGTAGATCTCAGCAGCCGTGTACGTGCACATGTAGAGCAGCAGGTACGCCTGGAACGCCGGGTCGTGTGCGTAGTAGAGCGTGAAGTCTGTGGGCCGCTGCGAGACGGGCGTCAGCAGTGCGAACAGCACTGCCATCATCGCGATAACCGAGGTCGCGCCGGCCATCAGCCACTTCGCGCGGCGTGCGGCCTGCTCGAACGGCTTCGTCCAGAACGCGAGGACGCTGGCCTGGAGGCCGAAGACAAGCATGACGCAGCCTTGCGCCAGGGGCACGGCGATGTTGGTCACGCCGAATACGCCGTCGATGCGCACCCACACCCAGGTGAGGGAGATGGCGTAGCTCAGCGCGGAGAAGAGGTACGTGAAGGCGAGCGCGACCAGTGCAGGGTCGCGCTGCTTGGGGGTGCGCCAGGCCGTGCGTAGGTCGCGCAGTAGCAGCAGGAAGCCGGAACCCGCGATGATCAGGCACAGCGGGTGGAGTATGTCTTTCACTGTTTCCGTCTGGTCAGTCTTCGCGCCGCATGAGCGTGCGCGTGATGCGGTCAGCCGACTCGCTTTGTGATGCGGGGCGGCTGGTGATGACGTGCGCCTGGAGGAAGGAGCCGACGGCTTCCGCCTCGCGCTCTATGGTCTCGGCGTAGTTCGTCCGGCCGAGGACGGTGGCCCACAGGTCCATCTCGACGTCGCCGAGGATGATGCCGTCCTGGGAGGCTGGTTCCACGCGGCTGCCGCTGTGGCCCATCAGGAGGTGGCCGAACTCGTGGGCGATGATGTGATCTTGGTGGGCGGGGCTGGTGTCAGGGTCGTACCTGACGTAGTGCACCCCGCCGCTCTTGACCACCATGCCGCAGGGTGTGTCCCCGTCGGCAGGGCGGCCAGGCGCGATCTCGATGGGCTCACGGATCAGGTTCTCGATGTAGCCACGCAGGTCGCGCACGCTCGACACGCGGGGGAGATCCAGAGACTGAACGAAGCTGCGGCTCTCGTCGAGAACAGGGTCCACCGATATCGAAGGCTCAGCTTTGCCGGTGCGGCCTGAGCGGCGGCGCCTCATAGATCGCTCCTCGTGCTGGTGGTCAGGTGTGCTCCCGACCGGTGTCGGGCTGGTCCGTGGGCTCGATTGGTAGACCTTCGAGCCGGCGGACCTGTTCGATCATTGCGGCGGCGGCGGAGAGCCCTTCGTCGGACAGCCCGGCCGCCCTCATGGCGATGCTGGTCACCCGGGCATCCTGCAGGCGCTTCAGGGTGCTCGCGGTCACTCCCTGCTCGTTCATCCGGGCCAACTCATCCAACTGCGCGATGAGTGCTTCAGGGGCAGCGCCCTCGCTCATCCGTCTGGTGAAGCTGACGAGCTGCCGGTGCAGCTGCTCCGGCGTCGCGCCGTTGGCCTTGAACCCGTTGAGGCGAGCGATCAAACGATTGATGACCTGCGCCGTGGCGCGGTTGGACCAGTAGTCCTTCGGCACTCCGAACAAGTCGGCGAGGGCATCCATGTGCTTCTTGGTCGGGTTGTCGGCCAGTCCCTTGCGCAACTGCCACATGTAGGTGTTGGAGAAGCTGGGCAGGCCCTGCTTCTCCAGCATCTTCACGACCGTCGGGTTGGTGAAGGGCCCCCGAGGGTCGTTGGTGCACAAAAAATCAAGACGCTCCGCGAAGCTGCCCCCATCGGGACCCTCCGGCGGAGACTGCGTCCCGTGGGCATGGGTCACGGTGGCGCCTCCTCCTCCATTCATATGAGTTGACCTGGGTGGATGTGTCGGTCAACCATCGGCTTAGGATGTTAACTCAGGTTGCTCGACGGGCCAGCGCTCGGGTCGTGTGTGCGCTGGTGAGCGGGGGCTCCCGCTCTGCAACAGTAAGAGCTGTCGAACTAGTATTCGACAACGGCTCTAGTGACGGGATGGACGAACGTGACGCTTTCTCCCACTGAACGACGCCTGCAAGCCCTGCCGTCGACGATGTGGCAGCACCTCACGATGGACCGCGACATCACCTTCACCATCGGCCCGGAGGCCAAGCCGGTCGACGCCATGGCCCGCGCAACAGCGTTCGCACGGAGAACGCTGCCCATGCTGCTCAAGGACGCGCCCGGCACCGCAGTCGCCGCGGGTAGCGCCATCAAGGTGCTCGCTGAACTCGTCGACATCACCGCCCGGGACCGACACAGCACGGACGTGCTCGGCCGCGTCGCGTTCGACGGGGCGCACATCACTGTGTCCGTCGGCGAGATGAGCAGTTCTCTGCCCTCCCCGGACGAGGAGCCCGGCCTGTACCTCGTACGCGGCCTCACCGACGACATCGGCCAGTACGGTGGCGACGAGGGCGGCCACGTCACCTGGGCCTCAGTGCCCCTTTAGTCGATCGCCCACTGGTCTAGCCATTTCTGCCCGCTTGCCGTCCTGAAAAGGGCGGCCTCTGTTCTTCCGGGGTCGGCCGCAAGCTGGAAGTCGGGCTGGGCGCCATCGCCGCCCAGAAGGCTCCGCGGTGAAGCCGTCGGCGCCCGTCGGGGCCCCGATCGGGGTCAATTCGTCGGTGTTCGGCCCCTGTGATTTGAGTTCGGGCGATACCTCGGTCGGGGCGACCTATCGTGCGGCAAAGACAGCTTGGTGCCTTCCATATCCACGGACGCATCGCCGGGGAATTCCTGTACGTGCTGCACGATCCATTAGCGATGTGGCGTAAGTCACAAATGGTGTCCACATGTTGGACGGGCGGCTGGGTGCCTCTCTGGCTACCCAACCCCGACTGTCAGTCCCTGCCCGTACGGTCATGGCGTGATTAAGCACCCAGACGCCACGCTGCACCAGCTGAGCAAGGACGCCCTGGAAGCCAACGGTTGGCCTCCGTTCACCGGCATGTTCGACCTACTCAACGAATGGCCGGCCGAACTCCCGACGCGGAGGGGCGTCTACGTGTTCCTGTCGGGCGGCGAGGAGAAGATCACCTACCCGCTCGGGGAGTCGTCGATCGTCTACCTCGGCAAGGGGGAATCGGAGCGCGGAGTGCGTGGGCGGGTTGGGCAGCACAGGGGGCACATCAAGCGTGGCCCGAGCAGGAAGTACGTAGGGCATCCAGCGCACGAATGGATCATGGCCCGAGGCGGATTCTGCCTCTACTCCCTCGCCCCCGATGTCTTCGGCGCGGCGGGGATGGAACGTAAGCTACGAGAGGCGTTCAGGCTGCTGCATCGCACCCGCCCTGTCGGCAACGGGATTGACGCATAGAGAAGACATTCATACGTAGCCAGCAAAGTAGCCACAGTGGGGGTCTCTTGATGTGTTGTCGCAGGTGATAGCGCTGCGGTGATCTTCCCCGGCGTACAGCCCGACTCGTCTGCCGTCCTGACTTCTCCCGGGCCAGAAGCGCGGCCGTCGTCGCGACCACGCCCGGAAGGCCGGCCACGTCGGCACGCAGGTCGTCCACACACTGATCGCGGCGGGGCTGGTGGACGAGTGCCGGCTGGCCGTTCGTCTCGGGTGCCGTGCTGCTGCCGCGAAGCAACCAGGCCCGCATGCACACAGCGTCCTGGCCCGGCTCCAGGCCGCTAGTAGCAGACGCGGAAACCATAGGCCCGGGCGCTGGCCCGTCGCTCGGCCAGCAGCTCTTCGCTGACGACTTGGTCCAACTCCACTTGCGCCCGGTCAGTATCCCCGGCCGCCCAGAGGTCCCGCACGCGTTTCAGCACCGCCGCGTCCGCGTACTGCTTCTCGATGAAGACATCGGCCTTGCCCTCATCGCCGGGCGGAGGCGTCATGGCCTGCCACTCATTCGCCAAATCCGTGGCAAGGCTCATGAGAGTGGTGAGGAGCTCCTGGCTCAGCACGAACCCGGGAGTGGTGTGCTTGTCGGCCTGACGGGTCCACTTCTGACAAATCGCGTCAGCCGCTTTGACGTACTCCGCCTTCGTGGGAGAGCCCGGTATCGCCGATATGGGCGTCGGCGGGGTTTCCCGCCTTGGCGCTGCGGGCGGGTCCGCCGCCTGCTCTTTTACGTCGTTGCCGCTGTTTTGGTTGCCGCACACTGAGCCCGTGCAGTTATTGCAGCCCGTGACGAGCGAGAGCGTCACCAGGCCGGCACTTAACCAGCCGGCCGCGGCGCGGATACTCACTGCGCTCACCTGCTCGGCGACGGCGTGGAGACGACGACCTGATTGTTCCTGTTGTCGTCGCCGCAGACGGCCCCGGTACAGACGTTGTTGCTACCACCCACGGTGTTGGCCACGGTGAAGATGCCGATGATCCCCAGAGCCACCACCCCGAGCACCATGATGAGCTTGATCCAGACTTTCCGACGGTCCATGCCGCTCATGCCAACCATTGCGTCCCCCCGCTCGCGCCCGCTGTTTTCCGGTCATGGTGACACGGCCCGCATTTGTATAAGTGGCCTGCGTGAACAGAGGAGAAGAGTGTTCGATTGATTTCGAACAAAAGAATCGATTCTGCTATTTTCAGCCGGGTCAATCCTCCATTTTCTTTGGTCAGGCGGACCGCGACTCCGCTACGTTGAACCGAGTGACCGGGATCACAAAGTGTTGTTGATCTGCTACGTTGGGTAGACCTAACGTGCGTGCTCCCAGGGGGGTGTCATGGGACCGAACTTCACCGCAGGTATGTTGAGCGTTCTCGATCCGACCAGCCGTGTGTTGTCGGCCCGGCCAAGCGTCCAGCCGGCACCGAGTCGGACTTTCGACGAGGGGGTCGAGGCGCTGATCGCCGCTCTCTCTGTCGTGGAAGCCAAAGAGGAAAGGGCGCGCGAAGGCAGTGTCAGGGATATCGGTGACACGCACAGACCGCTCTCAAAGTTGCGCATCACAGCGGTAACTGGGAGTTTTCTCTGCGCCGTGTCAACGTTGGTGCTGTGCACGATCGCCATGGCCAGCGACACTGCCTGGCCTCTCATCGCCGTCAGCGCGATTTCGGCCAGCGCCACACTTGCGATTGTCCTCTTCTTCGCTGTCCTTCGGTGGACTCTGACTCGACAGGCGCTTGCACTGAAAAACGCCCAAGCTATGCGCGCCGTTCTGCGCCAAATGGCAGATTCCAAAGTCTCCGACTTGGAGACCAAGCAGCTTTTGCGCCTCAGTCAGGACAACCCCGAGTTAGCCAACGCCATTCTTGGGGAAATCATGACCGAGTACACGGACGCGGAGCAATCTCCCGACCGCTATTCGAGCCAGAATGATGGACGCGGAATTTCTGTAGAGCACTTGATGCAGGCAGCCAGTGTCAATCACGTGGTCGCTCGCACGCTGAGGCGACTGGCTTCCGACGTGAGCGAGGCTCGTCCGTCTGACGTGAGCGAGGCGCGTTGATGCCTCACGCTGCGGAAGTCAACGCCGACAAGGTTGACGTCGATCGCCTGATCGACCTCACTAAACAACTTGAGGGCGTCAAACCGAAGAATCTGAAGCTGGCCTTCAAGGCCATCAACTACCCGGCCCGAGTCGCGTTCAGAAGCGCAATGATGAACACTGCCGTGGCCGTCCTTGGTATTTGTGTTTCCGGGTTGCTCGTCATCGGCTTCATCTGGCTGGGCTACCAGCTGGTCCTCAAAGGCCATCCGGGCTGGTGTGTCACCCTCTGTGGAATCCCGCTCACCTCCGTGACCTCCATCTTCGTCTTGAAGAAAACCATCGCAACCCAGGCGATGAACGGGTTCGTCAACAGAACTGGCAGAACGATGAACGCAGAGGCTCAGGCCCAAGTGCCCCCTCAGTCGGCGTCGCCGGCTCAGGATCCTGCCGCGACATCACCGGGCGGTCAGAGCGCCGGCGGAACGCCTGCTCCCTGACGTCGTTCCACGACGGCTCGGCGCGAGGAAGTGGTTGCCCGCGTTTCCCGGGGAGGCGCTCGCTATTCCGCCTTCATGGGCCAGCGTGCGCCGGGCAGCTTGACGATGCGGTCACCAACGACGAACAGGTCGTACACCTCCGGGCTGACCTGCACTGTGAACTCGTGGCCGCCATCAGCACGGATTGTCAGCACACTGTCGTGGCGCATGCCGGTGGTCAGGGTCACTTCTCGCTTGAATTGGGCGATCACTTCGCCGGCGTACTGGCTGTCCACTTGCCGGCTGACTTGGCCTGCCAGGCCCCACAGGACCATGGCCAGGGGCAGTAACGCCAGGACAATCAAGATCCACATGCCCCCTGGTCGTCGGCCGGCGGGCGAGAGGACCGCACGGCCAGTTGAGCGTAATGCCGCAACGGCCCACAGCCCAGGGCGCGGCAGTAGATCGGACAGTGGAAGGCGGGCCGGAAGAAGGGGTGGTGGCCGACACCGGCCTCCGATGGGTTTTCGGCCTAAAGGAGCTCGATGGCGGCGGTGAACAGGTCAAGACCGCGAGGCTGCCGCCGTACAGGTAGGACGTGCGTGAATTCTCTGTCACGCTCCCGATCGGTGGCTGCCCCGGACGTGTCACAGGGATCGTCGTCCGACCACAGGGCGCATCCTTGACCGGGGGCGCCGAAACGAACGAGGAGACTCGCCGTGGTCATGTCTGTCGATCAGCTTTCGGAGCCGGCCGTGCGCGCGTTCGTCGCCGCGGTCAACGCCAATGACCGCGAGGCGTTCCAGGACGCTCTGGCCCCCGCGGCCACCATGTCCGACGACGGGACCGAGAGAGATCTCGGCGAGTGGACGGAGCGGGAGATCTTCTCCTCGGCCGGGCACATGGACGTCGAGTCGGAGAGGGCGGGCGGCCGGTCCTTGCTGGTCCGCTACCGCAATGAGACCTGGGGCGAGATGCGCACCGTCTGGGACTTCATCATCGACGGCGGAAAGATCGCCCGCTTCGAAACGGGGCAGGCCTAGGCGCGTCCGAGGGGGGATCAGTTCATCTCATTCGCAACCGATGCCGTCTCCGTCGCGGTCGAGGCGGTGGGGGTCGTCGGTGCCGACCATGACGGGGCCCGGCAGGTCCGAGCAATCGAGGTCCGGGCCGGGCGGTGGGCCGGGGGGATAGGTGCCCTCGGGGGTGGCCGGCTCCGGGGTGTCGGCGGGCGGCGGGGTATCGGGCGGTGGGGGAGTGTCGGCCGGTGGGGGAGTGTCGGGCGGTGTGGGGGTGTCTGTTTCGGGGGCGCAGGCGGACCAGAGGCCTGAGTCGTTCAGCTCGGCGGCGTCGCCGGCCTGCGAGATGGTCGGCCAGTGCTTGTCGTTGGGTTCGAAGAGAACCGCCTCGGCGTGCCCCGTACGCGCCAGGGATTCGTTCACGAACTCGCCCTTTTCGTTCCAGACGTACAGCAGGTAGCGGTCGTACCTGTCCTTGAGGTCCTTGTCCCGCTCGATGCGAACGGTCGAGCCCACGGGCAACAGCTGCTCCAGGCGTGCGGTTGCTTCGTCGCTGTAGCACGTTCCTTCCTCAGGGGCGTCGATCGCCAGAAGGCGTACGCGCAGTGATGAGTCCCTGGGGAGGATCTCGCCGTCTCCGCTGACCTCGATGGTGTCGCCGTCAACTATTCGCTCGACCACGGTCGATCGGCTCTCGGTGACTGGCGGCGCGGGAGGCTCACTCTCCGCTTCCTCCTCCCTTTCCTCTCTTTCGCCCTGAGGGGCGGGCTCGTTCGGAGGAGGGGGCTCTGGAGAGCGCTTGGGAGGTGGCTCAGGTGGTGGCTCAGGAGGTGGCTTGGGGGAAGTCTCTTCGCGGGGTGGCGTGGTGTCCTCGCGTGGCGGCGGGGTGTCTTCGCGCGGCCTGGTCTCCTGCGAGGTCACGGCACCGCCGTCGTTCTTCTCGCCCGCCTCGTTTCCGCCGCCGCATGCGGCAAGGGCGGTGCCCGTAGTCAGTGTGAGCGCGAGGACGGCGGTGGTGAGCGGCCTGCAGCGGTTCATGGCCCGCATCTTCTTTCGTGCGCGCAGGGCCTGTGACCGTCATTCTCCACCCTGACCAGCAACAGCGGCAATGCCCCATTTCTGGGGATTGCCGCCGCTGCGTTCGCCAAGGCAATCAGTGGCAGTACAAGCCAATCAGTGGCAGTACTTCGTGCCGTTGTTGCTCGTCGTCCAGGAGCACGAGTCCAGCTGGGTGCCGCTGGGCTTGATCAGGCGGGCCTTGTCGCTGGTGTTGTTCCAGACGTACGAGGCGCGGCCCCAGTAGCGGTCGGCCGCCGTGTTCGTGCCCTTGCCCGTGTGGATGCGGACCGTCTTGTAGGCGCCGATCCGGTACGTGCCGAAGGTGTACGTGTAGCCCGTGTTGTCCTTCAGCTTGTAGCCGCTGAGCTGGATCGACGAGGCCGTGTTGTTGTGGATGTCGACCCACTCGGCGTTCAGCGAGGTGTTGCTGCGGTTGTCGCTGCCCGGGCTGTTGTACTGGATCTTCCCGAGGTGTAGTCCGCCCTGGTGCGCGGCCGCCTGAGCGGGGGTGGCGACGACGAGCAGGGATGCCGCTGCGGCGGCGAGAGCGGCAACATGTATGCGCAAGGTGCACTCCGTGTGTGTGAGTTGTGGAGAGGAGTGTAAGGGCGCACCTTGCGTAAGGACCCGGTCCGGTCAGGGGTTCACGCGTTCGAGCCGCCGGACGCCTTTTCCGGGATGCGCGCGCCCGCGCCGCCGACCCTGATCCGCCCGTCGCCCGCGCGGAGTTCGACCGTCAGGACGCCGGGGCGGCCCATGTCGACGCCCTGGTGGAGGGTGAGGGTCGAATCCGCCGGGACCAGGCCCAGTTCGCGTGCGTACGCCCCGAAAGCCGCCGCCGCCGCGCCCGTTGCCGGGTCCTCGACGACGCCGCCCACCGGGAACGGGTCGCGGACGTGGAACGTCGTCGCGTCCTCCCGCCACACCAGCTGCACCGTCGTCAGATCCAGGCGGCGCATCAGCGCGGCCAACCGCTCGAAGTCGTACGACAGCCGCGCCAGCCGCTCGCGGGTCGCCGCCGCCAGGATCAGGTGGCGGGCGCCGGCGTACCCGATGCGCGGCGGGAACGCCGGGTCCAGGTCGGCGGCCGGCCAGTCCAGCGCGGCCAGTGCCTCCGCCACATCACCCTCCGCCACGTCCTCGACGCGCGGCTCGACGCTGGTGAGGGTGGCGCGGTACGTACCGTCGGCGCTCTCGGTCACCTTCACCGGGACCGTGCCGGCCTGCGTCTCGAACACCAGGTCGCCGGGGCGGCCCCGGTGCTCGGCGAGCGCGACGGCCGTCGCGACCGTGGCATGGCCGCAGAACGGGACCTCGGCCTTCGGGCTGAAGTAGCGGACGGTGAAGGCGCGTCCGGGCTCCAGCTCCTCCGTGAGGAACGCGGTCTCGCTGTAACCCAGCTCGGCCGCCACGGCCAGCATGCCCGCGTCGTCGAGCCCGGCCGCGTCCAGGACGACGCCTGCTGGATTGCCGCCCTCCGGGTCGGTCGAGAAGGCGGTGTAACGAAGGACGTCGGTGTCGGTGAATGACTTCATACCGCGCCCAACGGCGGAAGCCGCTCAGGTGTTCCCGTGATCGCTCAGCCTCGCCCGACGTACGGCATCGTCGTCGCCAGCACCGTCGCGAACTGCACATTCGCCTCAAGCGGGAGCTCCGCCATGTGCAGCACCGTGCGCGCCACGTCCCGTACATCCATCACCGGCTCCTCCATCAGCTCGCCGCTCGCCTGAAGGATTCCGGCCTGCATGCGCTCCGTCATGTCCGTCGCCGCGTTGCCGATGTCGATCTGGCCGCACGCGACCCGGTACGGCCGGCCGTCGAGTGAGAGGGACTTGGTCAGGCCCGTCATGGCGTGCTTGGTGGTCGTGTACGCGATGGAGTGCGGCCGGGGCGCGTGCGCCGAGATCGAGCCGTTGTTGATGATCCGGCCGCCCTGCGGGTCCTGATCCTTCATCTGCCGGTACGCCGCCTGCGCGCACAGGAACGCGCCCGTGACGTTCACGTCGACGACCGCGCGCCACTCCTCGTACCTGATGTCCTCCAGCGGCACGCCGCGCGGCCCGAACGTACCCGCGTTGTTGAAGAGCAGGTCGAGGCGTCCGTACCGCTCGTGTACGGCGGCGAAGAGGGCGTTCACGTCGTCCGGAATCGACACGTCCGCCTGTACGCACAAGGTCTCGCCGCCCGCTTCCTGCGCGGTCTCTTCGAGGGGTGCGGTACGCCGTCCTGCCAGCGCCACCGACCAGCCCGCCCCGGCGAGGGCGATGGCGACGGCCCGGCCGATGCCCGAGCCCGCTCCGGTCACGACGGCGGTCTTCGTCTGAGGGTTCATGGCCCAGCAGCGTACGTGACACGTACATGAAAGCGGCGCGACGCCCCGCGCCACTCCTGGACGGTGTCCGCGGTGACGACGCCCGGCGCGCCGGTCACGACGGCGGCATCGCTGGTGACGGAGGCGGGGAACCCGGGCCTGAAGCCCGCCTGGTTCCCGCTCAGTTCTGATCCCCCGGGTAGCGGACGCCGATGCGGTCACGCACCGCGTCGAGCGTCCGCATGACGGCGAGGCTGCCGGCCAGCGGCACGAGCGGCGACTCCTTCTCGCCCGCGCGCAGGCAGCGCATCACCTCGGCGGCTTCGTACTGGAGGCTGTGACGGCTGTCGACCCTGGCGGTGAACTCCTCCGGGTCCGCCCCGTTCCGGTGCAGCACAAACCTGTCCGGGTAGAAGAATCCGCGCCCGAGCTCGATCCGGCCCTTCGTCCCCGTCACGGCCGCCGTGATGGGGGTGTCGGCGGTGATGGAACAGCTCAGCAGCGCAGCCGCACCCGAATCCCACCCGAGGAGCATGCCGGTGTTCAGGTCGACGCCCTCCGGGGACAGGAGTGCGTCCGCCTGTACGCGGTCGGGCTCGCCCAGCAGCAGATGCGCGAACGACACCGGGTACACACCGAGGTCGAGGAGCGCCCCGCCGCCGAGCGCGGGGTCACGCAGCCGGTGCTCGGCGTCGAACGGCCCGGCGAGCCCGAAGTCGGCGTGTACGGTCCGTACTTCACCGATCGCGCCGTCCCGCACCAGCTCCACCAACCGCCGGACGACGGGGTTGCAGTACATCCACATCGCCTCCATCAGGAAGCGGTCGTGGCGCCGGGCCACGGCGACCAGTTCCTCGGCCTCCCGGGAGTTGAGCGTGAACGCCTTCTCGCACAGCACCGCACGGCCCGCCTCCAGGCACAGGCCGGCGGCCTCCCGGTGCGCGGAGTGCGGGCCGGCGACGTACACGACGTCGATGTCCTCGTCCGCGGCGAGCTCCGCCCAGCTTCCGTACGCCCGCGGTATCCCGAACCGGTCGGCGAATGCCTTCGCCTTCGCCGTCGTACGGGAAGCGACCGCGACCACCTCCGCGCCGTCGGTTTCGCGCATCGCCATCAGGTCCGTGGTGAACGACGACGCGATGCCGCCCGTCGCCAGCACGCCCCACCGCACGGTTTCCTTGCTCATCCCAGCCCCCAGGAAAAGGTCTCGACCACTCTGGACGAGCTGAGAGCATAGGTGCAGATTCAACGACATGGAGATGCGAATGCCGGAGACAGGCCAGTCCACGCAAGGTCACATATCCGGCACGGGGGTGGAAAGCGCTGCCGAAAGCGCGATCCTGACCCCCGCCGCCCGACGCACAAGCCTCCTGGTCACGCTGGTGCTCGGCGGGCTCACCGCGCTGCCACCGCTCTCCATGGACATGTACCTCCCGGCTCTCCCCGAGGTCACGGAATCCCTGCGCTCGCCCGCCGCGACCGTGCAGCTCACGCTGACCGCGTGCCTGGCCGGCATGGCGCTGGGGCAGCTGGTGGTCGGCCCGATGAGCGACAGGTTCGGCCGCCGGAAGCCCCTCCTCCTCGGCATGATCGTGTACGTCGTAGCCACCGCGATCTGCGCCTTCGCGCCCTCCACCGAGCTCCTGATCGCCTTCCGCCTGCTCCAGGGGCTCGCGGGGGCGGCGGGCATCGTGATCGCCCGGGCGGTCGTCCGTGACCTCTACGACGGCGTGGAGATGGCCCGTTTCTTCTCCACCCTCATGCTGATCTCCGGCGTCGCGCCGGTCATCGCGCCCGTCATAGGCGGCCAGGTGCTCCGCCTGACCGACTGGCGCGGCATCTTCGTAGTCCTCACCGCTGTCGGCGTCCTCCTCACCCTCGTGGTGTGGAAGTGGCTGCACGAGACGCTGCCGGTGGACCGGCGGCACGAGGGAGGCGTCGGCGAAGCCCTCCGTACGATGCGCGGCCTGCTCGCGGACCGCGTCTTCACCGGCTACGTACTGGCCGGCGGCCTCGCTTTCGCGGCCCTCTTCGCGTACATAGCCGCGTCCCCCTTCGTCGTCCAGGAGATCTACGGCGCGTCGCCCCAAACCTTCAGCCTGCTCTTCGGCATCAACTCGGTCGGCCTGATCGCGGTCGGCCAGATCAACGGCAAACTGCTGGTGGGCCGGGTCAGCATGGACAAGGTGCTGGCCACGGGCCTGACCGTGATCGCCCTCGCGTCCCTGGCCCTGCTGCTGATGTCCACGGGCGTATTCGGCAAGGTCGGTCTGGTGCCCGTCGCGGCCGGCCTCTTCGTCCTGATGTCGTCGATGGGCCTGGCCCTCCCCAACACCAACGCCCTGGCCCTGATGCGCACCCCGCACGCGGCGGGCTCGGCGTCCGCGCTGCTCGGTACGTCATCGTTCCTGATCGGCGCGATCGCATCACCCCTGGTCGGCATCGCGGGCGAGGCGACGGCGGTCCCGATGGCAGTGGTCCAGCTGACGTGCGCCCTGGCCTCACTGACGTGCTTCGCGGCCCTGTGCCGCCCGTGGAGGCGTTCACCCGTGCCGGTGTGACAGACGTGTTGGAGCGTCAGCGCGTGTACCGGGCCACTGTGTACGCAGTCGGACCGCTGAGTCCGGTCCCCCCGGACCCGTCGACCATGTCCACGATCTCGAATCCTGCGGCTGACGCGTAGCGCTCCAGTTCCCGCGGGAACAGGACACGCCGCCGGATCTCGTCCTGGGCATCGCTCCCGGAGGCGAGCACCCATCTCCTGTGCATGGTGTTGATCTGAGTCCGTAGGTCCCACTCATAGCCGATTGCGACCCGCGCGGGTCCGTCCGGAGTCTCGACAACGGCACTGATGGGCTCGGGGCGAATGATGGGCGCTACGGGCGAGCAGAGCACCAGGAGTGCGCCCGGTCGTGCGTGTGCGGCGAAAGTAGCGAACGCTTGGCTGATCTCGTCGTTGTCGTGCAGGTAGGCCAGAGAATTGCCGAGGCAGGTCACGGCGTCCATGCGTTGTTGGAGCCGAACGGTTCGCATGTCGCCGGCGCGGATGTCCAGCCCGGACCGTACTCGATGCGCGTAGTCGACCAATCCGGTCTGTAGGTCCACGCCGACGCAGTCGAAGCGCTTGGCCAAGATCTCCAAGTCGCGCCCCGTACCGCATCCGAAATCCACCAGCGTGGTCGCATCCGGCCGATGGCGTTCGATCAGGGCTTGGCATGCCTCGGCGCTGCCGCTGTCCGACTGGATCGCGTCATACAGTGCGGGGTCTCGATAGAAGAGGTTTGTTGCTTCCATGCGTTCGGCTTCCACGTCGGGGCTGGTCACATGAGGCTCCGCAGCCCGACTTCCAAGGCGAGCACGTCGCACAGCAGATCGGGCACCACGGGCGCGTGCTCGGCGTCCTCCCTGGCCTGCGCAAGCGCTTTGGGGTCAACGTATCCGAGGTCCACCAACAGTGAATCCCGCACCATGCCGGCCAGGGTAGGTAGCCCGAAGGAGCGCATTCCCGCTTCCATGACGCCAAGGAAATTCTCCGGTTCCGCCGGCGAGGCGACCGACTCGGGCAGTCCCGCACGCCTTAGCCGCTCGCGGAACAGAGCCTTTCCGCGCTTGTACTCGTGCGGTAGCTGCTCCATGAACCGCACGATGCGAGGGTGTACGAGCGGGCTTACGGGCCAGATTCCGACCCGAAGGAAACCCGGATTGTGGAGCCCGAACGCCATGAGCGTTGGCACCGGGAGTACCGGAATCGGTGCCAGGTGCTCGTTGACGTCGGCCAGTGCTCGTGCTGCCTCGTTGCCGAGCCACGGAACGGGGTCCGTCGCAGGGAGTCTGGCACTCGTTCTCGAATGGTGAGCGTTGGTCTCGTCGCCGCCGCTGCCCGTGAACATGACCTCACAGGCTCGTGCGGCTGCTTGCTTGCGGATCACGTCGAACGTTTCTTGGTAGAACGCGCCGACGGGGTCGTGGGGCGTACCGAGGGCGCGCACTCCACCCGGTACGAATGGGGGAAGTCGCATGGCAGGAGCGGCCGTGTCGCGAAAGCCGCAGTGGTCCACCAATGCCCGCCGACGCTCTCGCTGCTGTGCCCCGACGCTTCCGCCCATCAGCAACCCGAAGCTGTGCACCGCGTTGTAGCCGGCCGAACTCACTGACAAGGCGACGTTGGCGGAGTCGGATCCGCCCGAAAGTTCAATGCCGACGCACCCGATCGCCGTCGGGGCTTCGCGGACTGCCTCGGACAGCAGGGAGTCGAATACGTCGAGCGGATCCACGTCGGGGCGCAGAGGACGCGGTGCGAGTACATGCTCGGCGGGCTCGGGGTATTGCACCCTGAGGCCCGAGGAAGTGAAGACGGCTGTTGCCCGTTCGGTGAGGCGGTACACCCCCTCAAACAGCGTGTCGGCGGTGTACCGATGCTGTCTGGTCAGAGTCCGGGCTACGACGCGGGGTACGAGCCGGTCGACCCGTAGGTGCGGGCGCAGCTCCGCAAGGTCCCAGGACGCGTACAAGACATCCTCGGCCGACACGAGGAAGAGCGGCGCCGTACCGACCGCACCCGCCGTCAGACGCACTTCCCCGGGTTTCATCGTCAGTGCGGCGAAGTCTGCCTCTCCCTGCTTGCACTCCCTCACCGTCAGGCTGACACACGGCGCAGAGACCGGCACACCGCTGCGATACGACGAGTCGGCGGTGAGCCACTGGCTCGGCGGCACTGTTCCACGCAGTGCCGTGCGGGCATGCATTCTCGAAGCTCTCTCGCGCCGGCTCGGCCGACCTGTGACGCACGCTGAGGCGAGCTTGCCTGTTCCCCGCAGTCACTCCATTCCCTCCACGGATACCGTGGAGGGAATGATCGACCTGGGGAGGCAAGACATGGACCCGTCCCGCCGCAGCGTCCTGGGTGCCGGTCTGTTCTCCGTGGCGCTGACGATCCCCGGTTGGCCGGACGTAATCGGGCGTGCGGAGGCGGTACAGTCCGGCCGCACCGCGCGTATCGGGATGAACGAAGTAGACATGGTCATCGCCATGACGGAGCGAGTCTCCGATCTCGACGACCAGTTCGGCGGTCGTCACGCACGTCCCATGGCCGCCTCGTTCATGGTCAACACCGTGGCTTCATACCTTCGCGCCGACGCGTCGGAGGAGGTACGTCAAGCGATGCTGTCCGCCGCCTCAGACCTGCTGTACCTGACTGGCTACATGGCCGTGGACGAAGGGCTGCACGGCCTTGCGCAGCGCTACTACGTCAACGCCCTGCAACTGGCGGTCGCGGCCGAGGATCACCTGACGTACTGCACCACTCTGCGCGGCATGAGCGTCCAGGCGGTCGACCTGGGCTACGGGGCCAAGGCAATGGAGCTGGCCAATGCCGCTGCCGCCGCCTCGCCGAAGGCCGGTCCCCGGATGCGGGCCTTCCTTGCCGGGCAACAAGCGCACACAGCTGCGCAGACTGGCGACCGTACGAGTGCCTTGCGATACATCCGTGAGGCGGAGGCCGCCATGGACCGTGCCGAGTCACGCGGCAAGGCATTCGGCTCGTACGATCCGGCGGCGCTCAACTACCACATCAGCCAGGTCCGTTACGAACTGGGCGACGTGGCCGGCGCCATCGAAGCCATGCAGGAGTCGGACAAGGTGCGCTTCAGCGTCTATCGCCGTGCTCGGGTTCGGCACCGGGCCACGCTGGCTGAGAGGCAACTGGAGATCGGCCACCTGGAATCGGCTTGCACCACCTGGCACCAGGCCCTCGACGACTACCCCATGGTCCAGTCCGGCCGCGCCGACGAGCGCGTGAAGACGATGTTCAGCCTCCTACGCCCACATCTGAAGAACGCAACCGCCCGCGACCTGCACGACCGAGCACGGACAATCGCTCGCCCAGCGCTGGTGAGTTGACCCGGCCTGTCCAGCTCAGGAGCAAGCTGCACTTGCCCATTCCGATCCGCGAGGGGCCCCTCGACCTTCACGGCGGCGTCGGCGCCACCCCAGGCGTACGGTGCACGAGATGCGGCCGTTCTTGGATCAACGCGACAATTTCAGCGCGTGAGTGGTCCGGCGCCACATCGGCGGCGCCCGCTACGTAACTAATGAGACAGGGAAGCTCCCCTTACATATGGAGGTCAGCGATCGTCCGTATGGCGAGACATCCGTCACGCCAGATCGGTGCATCACGCCCAGAAACGACATCAGGCGGCATCGAGTGACACGAAACGACGGGGGTCGCCGTGGATTCGAAGGGAGTTCAGTAGGCGCTGACACCCAGTGCCTACGTGCCCCTCAAGCGAACCTCACGCTGTGTCAGGTACTGGGCGTAACCTGAACGACACAAGGCCGCCTTCGATCGGAAGGCGGCCTAGGGCAGCTCACGCGCGGAGTGCCATCCGTCGGGAGCTTGAGTTCAAGGGAGAAAACCTTGTCCGTACTGGACAGTACCTTGCCTCATGAAGAAGGCAACCCTGGGGTCAGCCCCTTCGACAAGATCATGCTGCTGGATCACAGCGGACAGGAGCGGTGGTCCGCCCGCGATCTACAGCGCCTCATGAGCTACGACCGCTGGGAGCGCTTCGCGGAAGTGCTCACGAGGGCACAGCAGACGATTACCGCTTCGGGCCTCGATCCGCTGGATCACTTTCGCGGTGCTGCGAAAGTGATACCGGGTGGTCGCTGGGGCCAGCAGAAGGTGTCCGACTACCGTCTGACCCGCTTCGGCGCCTACCACGTTGCCCTTGCTGGCGACGGTCGTAAGCCCGAGGTAGCCGCCGCGAAGACGTATTTCGCGGTCAAGGCCCGGGAAGCCGAGCTGGTTCAAGCACCTGCGCCGGACGTGTCGAGCCCTGAGGGAATTCTTGCGCTGGCTCAGCAGTACGTGGCTGCAGCTCAGGAGCTTGTGAGCACCAAGAAGGTCCTCGCGATCGCTGCGCCGAAGGCTGGTAAGTGGGACGCGTTCTGTGACTCGGACGGGCTCATCGACATGAACGCCGCCGCCAAGGCGCTCACAGACGTAACCGGCGGTCTTGGCCGCACTAAGTTCATGAAGCTGCTGAGGTCGCAGGAGATCCACTTCCTCCAGATCCAGAACCGGCGCCTGCCCTACGAGAACCACATCAAGGCTGGCAGGGCGGAAGTAAAGCTCGTGCAGGCGAACTACCAATGGGTCGAGCAGACCTTCTTCACCGGGAAGGGGCTCGATTGGCTCGCCGACAAGCTCGGCTCCGCCCGTCAGGCTGCCGCCTGAGACGACGTGTACCCCTCCCTCCGACAGGTAGGAGGGGTACACGTCGCCGCGCCCAGGACGAAAGTGTGTGGCCGTCACCCGACCGGCGGCGGAACGCGAAGAGGAACCGGATCGTGCTGCTGCCCGTCCCAACAGACACTGATCACAGCTGGGAGGGAAGTTTGGTCGGAGCTGACCAGTGAAAACTCGTGCAACGCCCCAGGGCGGAGCGTGAGGCCGGCGGGGAGGGGACTGCGTAGTCCTGGAGGGTCGCCCTCGATCATCACGTTGTGGGCCGTCGCAGTTCCGCGGTTGTAGAGGTGCCACAACGTGTGTCTGGAGTGTTCGATGACCAAGTCGACCCGAGGACGGTTGGCTTCTTCTTCAGCCAGTCGCCGTTCGGCCGCTTCGCGTCGCTGGTCGGCGAGTGTCTCTTCTGCCGCAACAGCTGACCTCTCGGCCGCGTTCGCCGATCGTTTCCCATCCCCCCGGGCCTTCAGGCTCACCACCACAGCGGTAGCGGCCATCACGCACGCGCCCCATGCGGGTATGTCTCCCCAGTTCATGACGGGACCTTAGCGGCACCCCGAGCGCTAGGCCTCACATGTCCAGGAGGGGTAGACGAATCTCCTCCTGGCACGATCGGATTCGTTCGGCCTTCTGTCACCGCTGCAAGCACGGTCGGGCCGGACGCTCGCACGTCGCCCACACGTCGTCGCATCGGCCTGGCCGATCGCTCGCCGTCTCAGTCCCGCCGTGCGTAGGCGATCAAATGCGGGTGGTCCTTGCGGTCGGTCCAGGGGAACAGGGCCGTGCCCGCTACCTCCACCGCTGGGATGTGCACGTTCGTCGGGAGGGCTGTTGGGCGGGAGGTTGGGAGGTCGGCTTCTACCGGGGTGTGCGTCGTCGTGGTGCCGTACGCGGTGCCCGTGTCCGTGACCATCGTCAGCGACAGTGGCTTCGTGCCGTCCGCTTCCTCGAAGCAGTGGCCGGCGCCCGTCTCCAGGTCGAAGCCCAGGCTGCCCGCCACCATGTACCGGCCCTCCGGCGCCACCGCCGCCTGTGGGTACGTCCCCGGCTCTATGGCCGGCTTCCGGCACTCCGCCTTCGCCAGTACCTTCCCCGTCGTCGTGTCGTGGACTGCCCACACGTCGTAGTCGGCGGCGCCTTTGCTGCCCCGCTTCTTCTGCCATCTGGCGAGAACCCGGCCGTCGGTCACCGAGGTCGGCACCCCCGAGGCCGAATCCGTTCCGGCGGGAGCGGTCTTTCGGCTGTGCCAGCCGTCCCGGACCCAGAACTCCCGGCGGCCGCTCACCAGCAGCCCCTTCTCCGTCACCGCCCGCACCTGGGTCTGCACCCGGCAGTCCCCGCACCCCTTCGGGTAGCGGAGGTCCGAAGCAGCGATGTGGGTGATCCGGCCCGTCACCGGGTCCACGACGGCGCTGTCCGCGCCGCCGTCGCTGACGAGGATGCCGGGGCCGGCGCCGTTCACCGTCGGGACGTCCGCCCAGGGCAGCTCGACCCGCTGCTGCGCACCGCTTTCCACGTCGTACACGTCCAGCGCCACGATCATGTCGGCCGAGGTCAGCGCGTCCTCGCCGACCTTTCCGTACGACCAGGTGACGAAGTACTCCCGGCCGTCCTTGGCCACGGCCAGCAGCCGGGGGAAGTATGTGGGGTCGGACAGGGGCTGCCAGGCGTCACCCGCCCATTGCCTTTTGCCGCTCGCGGCGTCTACCGTCCGCAGCCGGAAGCGGGTGGCGGACACCCGCTCCAGGTAGCCGACCCGCCCCGCACTCGGGGCGACCGCGTAGTCCGGCGAGACGTTGGCGATCTGCCAGCCCTGTTCGTTGGTGTACGCCGAAGGAACCGCAAGCCGCGTCGCGGGCCCGGCGGCCGCGGTCTTCTTCGCGGGTTTCGGGGGCTCGGGCTTCGTCCGCTTCTCGCCCTCGCTGCCGCCGCCGCACGTCGCCAGCAGGAGCAGCAGTGCGAGGGCGATCACACCAGCCACCAGAGCCACCCGTACGACCCGCTGTCCCATGGTCCCCCCGATGGTCAAGTCAACGGGCGTCAGCGTAGCAACTGCGCGTGGTGGCAGATCAGTTCGGCCGCAAGGCCCTCAGGCCCTCGTACGGGCGCCCCCGGCGTACTCCAGAAGTGCCTAAAATTCGACAGTGAACTCCACCCTCCCCACCGCAGAAGCCCTGCGCAGCGCACTCGCCGGACTTCTCGACGGGCTGCCGCCCAAGCAGGCCGCACAGGCCGTCGAGCGGCTGATCGCGAACTACCGGGGGACCACCCCCACCGGCGCCCCCGTGCTCCGCGACCGCTCCGACGTCGCCGCGTACGCCGCGTACCGGATGCCCGCGACCTTCGAGGCGGTACGTTCCGCGCTCGCCGCACTGCGCGACGCGGCCCCGGAGTGGATTCCGGCGACGCACGCGGACATTGGCGGGGGGACCGGTGCGGCGACCTGGGCCGTGGCGGAGGCGTGGCAGGAGAAGGCGGCCAGTACCGTCATCGACTGGGCGGAACCCGCCCTCGCGCTCGGCCGGGAGCTCGCCGAAGCCTCCGGGTCACCCGCGCTGCGCGCCGCGACGTGGCAACGCTCTCGCATCGGATCGGCGCTCCGGATCGAGAGCGCCGATCTCGTTACCGTGTCGTACGTCCTGAAGGAGCTCACCCCCGCCGGCCGCGCCACCGTGGTCACGGAGGCCGCTCGCGCCGCCCAGGCCGTCGTGATCGTCGAACCCGGCACCCCCGACGGCTACCTCCGCATCATCGAGGCCAGGCAGCAACTGATCGACGCCGGCATGAGCGTCGCCGCCCCCTGCCCGCACAGCGGCGCCTGCCCCATCGAGCCCGGCACCGACTGGTGCCACTTCTCGGCGCGGGTCAGCCGCTCCTCCCTCCACCGTCAGGTCAAGGGCGGTTCGCTGCCGTACGAGGACGAGAAGTTCAGTTACGTCGCCGCCGTCCGCGGCGACGTAGAAGCCGATCCGGCCGCCAACCGCGTGATCCGCAGGCCGCAGATCCGCAAGGGCATGGTCCTGCTGGAACTGTGTACGAAGCCGGAAGAGCTCACCCGCGAAACGGTCACCAAGAAGCGCCACGGCGACCTCTACCGGGCGGCCCGCGACATCGACTGGGGCGACGCATGGCCGCCGCCCCCGTCGGACAGGCCTTAGCCGCGCGCCTCCCCGCGCAGCTCCTGCGTACAGCACTTCACGCTGCCGCCGCCCTTGAGCAGCTCCCCGAGGTCAATCCCGACCGGCTCGTACCCGCGCGCCCGCAGCGGCTCGAAGAGCCCCAGCGCGGTCTGCGGCAGCAGCACGTGCCGCCCGTCGCTCACCGCGTTGAGCCCGAGCGCCGCCGCGTCCGCCTCCTGCGCGATGATCGCGTCCGGGAAGAGCCGGGCCAGGACGGCCCGGCTGCCGGGGGAGAAGGCGCCGGGGTAGTACATGACTTCGTCCGTACGGTCGTCCAGGACGGCCAGCGCGGTGTCCAGGTGGTAGTAGCGCGGGTCGACGAGGTCCAGGCCGATGACCGGGCGGCCGAAGAACTCCTGCGCCTCGTCGTGCGCGAGCGGGCTGGAGCGGAAGCCGCGCCCGGCGAGGATCCACGACGAGGTGACGGCGAAGTCGCCCTCGCCCTCGTTGATGTGCGCGGGCTCGCCGATCTCGGTGAAGCCGTGGGCGCGGAACCACTCCAGGTGCGCCTCGGCCTCCTGCGCCCGCTCCGCGTACGCGAACCGGGCGCCGAGCACCCGCCCGTCGATGACGGTGGCGCCGTTGGCGGCGTACACCATGTCGGGCAGCCCGGGCCTGGGCGTGAGGAGTTCGACGGTGTGGCCGAGGCTCCGGTAGCGGTCGCGCAGATCTTCCCACTGGGTGAGGGCGAGCGGCAGGTCGACCGGCTTTCCGGGGTCCATCCAGGGATTGATGGAGTACGTCACCCTGAAGTGCTCCGGGGGACACATCAGGTAGCGGCGGGGTGAGGCGTCACGAGGCAATGAGGGCTCCTCACGAGCGGCATGGGGCACAGAGTGTGCCGTGAGGAAGCCATGGTCGCGCCGAACAGGCCTGTCGCGCTGTGAACCGATCGGGTGGTTCCCGACTGGTCAGCCCGTGTCCATGCAGCGAGACGTGGCGTCTCGTCGCGCTGGTAGATTGGCCCCCATGGCCGAGACAGGAACCACCGGAACCCCCAGAACCCCCAGCACCCCCAGAACCCCCGACACCACGCGCCGCAGCGAGCGCTCCCGCCGCGCGATCTACGAAGCGGCCCTCTCCCTCGTCGGCGAGGTCGGTTACGCCAAGACGACGATCGAGGGCATCGCCGCCCGCGCCGGCGTGGGCAAGCAGACCATCTACCGCTGGTGGCCGTCGAAGGCCGCCGTCCTGCTCGAAGCCTTCATCGACCTCGGCGAACAGGCGGCGGAGGCGGCGGGAACCGATGGGAGCGAGTACGAGATCCCGGACACCGGCGACCTCGCGGCCGACCTCAGGACCGTCCTGCGCGCCACGGTCGACGAACTCGTCGACCCGAAATACGAAGCCCCCTCCCGCGCCCTCGCCGCCGCGGGCGTCGTCGACCCGAAGGTGGGCGCCGAGTTTGTCGAGAAGCTGCTCGAACCGCAGCTCCAGCTGTACGTGAAGCGGCTGCGCGCCGCGCAGGAAGCCGGCGACGTACGAGCCGGAATCGACCCGCGCATCGCCCTGGAACTCCTCGTCGCCCCGCTCGCCCACCGCTGGCTGCTGCGCACACTCCCCCTCACGCACGAGTACGCGGACGCCGTTGTCGACTACGCACTGGGCGGCCTCACGCCGCGCTGAGGTGAGTTCGCTCACGGAGTTCGCCGTACGTTCACCTCGACGCCACTTATCGGGGCAAAGGAGCCAATCACACCACCTCTGTGGTATCGGCCCACGTACCCCGGATGGGGACTGCGGCCACCCGAGGCGCAGGATGGTGGCAGCATGGACAGCACAACGCTGAGGTGAGGGGTTGAATGGGCGCCGATTTCGGCCGCTATCGCGGCACAGAGAGCAGGCAGACAGTGGAAAGCAGACTTCCCCAGTGGCTGCGCCGCCGCCCGAAGGCCACCGACGCCGACGACCTGGCCGAGGGCCGCGAGGCTCTTCTCCTGGCCGCCGCCGCCGCGGGACTGCCGCTCGCCCCCGCCGCGTACCCCGCGGGATACCGATGTTCGTGCGAACGGGTCGGCTGTCCCACCCCTGCCAGGCACCCGGTCTCGTTCGCCTGGCAGACCCAGTCGACCACCGACCCGGCGCAGATCAAACGCTGGGCCGAGGGTCAGCCGCAGGCCAACTTCATCACCGCCACCGGCATGGTCCACGACGTACTCGACGTACCGCTCGAAGCGGGCCGCAGCGCGCTTGAGCGGCTGCTCGAAGCCGGAGTCGACGTCGGCCCGGTGGCCGAGTTCGGTGCCAGCAACGGCGACGATGCGCGCCTGCTGTTCTTCACCGCCACCCGCGGCACCCCGGACGACGAGGACGAGTGGTGGCCGTGCGAGCTGGACTGCCACCCCGAGACCATGGACGAACATCCGGGGCTGCGCTGGCACTGCCGGGGCAGCTACGTCCTCGTACCGCCCGCGAAACTCCCCGGCGAGCATGAGGTCAGCTGGGTCCGCGGCCTCGAAAACCCACTGCCCGACCCGCTGACACTCCTGGAGACGCTGACCGACGCCTGCGCGCGGTACGTCGGCGAGGACGATCCGGACGACCACCACGCGGTGGCCTGGCCCCTGGGCCGCTGAGCCGGTCGAAGCAAAGGAAGCCGGAAGACCGGCTTACGACCCCTTGGCGGCCGTAAGCCCCTGAATCCGGGCGAGCACCGTTACCTGCTTGCCCTTCACCGGCACCTGCACGACCTGACTGGAGACCCGCTCCTTGGTGAGCCTGGTCTTCGCGGTGCCGGTCATCAGCGCCCGTACGTCGGCGTTGAGATCCAGCCGGACCCCCTGCGCCACGGTCTGCTGCTCGAACTGGCGGGTGGCGAAGAACACCGTCGCCCCGCCGTCCTGCGTGACGAGCCCCAGCGGCGCGAACGCCCCGGTGTCCAGCCGCTGATCGAGGTACTGGACTGTGCGGCCGAGCTGCCGCGCCGACTTCTGGCGCGTCTGGCGTACGGCGGAAGTGTGCGGCCCCGGCGCGAAGTTCTCGGGTTCGCCGTTTTGCATGTACGACGCGTACTGCTCGCTCAGATCCTTCGGAGGTACCGCGAGGTCGGGCGCGTCCGGCCTGACCGGCTCGGCCCAGCCGTCCTTGTCCTTCTTGAAGACCGGGACCTCGTTGGGCGTCAGCACCGCCAGGTGTGAGACCTCCCACAGCTGGTCGGCGCTGCCGCGTACGAACACCAGCAGCCAGCGCGTGTCGAGCCGGCCGCTGTCCTTGTCGCGGTTGCTGTCGGTGTCCGTGACGAACCACCGGGGCCAGCCCTGCTTCTTGGGGATGGCGTACTTCGCGTCCGTCAGCTCCAGCGGCTCGTGGCGCGGATTCCCCTCCGGGCTCTGCACCTGGCGCGCCTTGAGCCCGGCCTGGTTGATCGCGCCGAGCGCGCCGGTGACCCGGCCCGCGTCGAGGGCCGGGTCGTACGCCTTGTCCGCCTTGTTGTACGCCGCTGTGAAGTCCTTCAGGGCCTGTGCGGCCTCGGACTTCGTCGCCGACCGTACGACTTCCAGCTCGCCGTGCACGGTCACGCAGCCGCTCGCCGTCATCGACATCGCCGTCGCTGTCGCGAGACTCGTTCCCAGCCGCCTCAGCGTGCTCCGCCTGCCCAGCCTGCTCATGCGCTGCCTTCTGTGTCTTCGTCCCCACCGACTCCCGGAACCCTACCGGGGACAGGAAAAGCGCGAGCGTGGGGATCAGGTACAGCAGCCACACCGTGACCTGAGCCAGTGCTTCAATTCCGGGATGAACGAACTCGACGTACTCCGCGTCTTCTGCGGGCCCGACGGCCGCCACGGCAACGCCCTCGGCGTCGTACGCGACGGACGCGCGTACCCCGACGAGGCGTCCCGGCAGGCCCTCGCCGCCGAACTCGGCTTCAGCGAGACCGTGTTCGTCGACGACCCCGAGCGCGGCATCGTCGACATCTACACACCCGGCCTGCGTCTGCCCTTCGCAGGGCACCCCCTCGTCGGCACCGCCTGGCTGCTCGACCTGGAAATCGTCAACCCACCCGCGGGGGAGGTGTGGGCCCGCCACGACGGCGAGTTCACCTGGATCACGGCGCGCGCCGAGTGGGCCCCGCCGCGCCGCCTCCAGCAGTACGCGTCGGCCGCCGAGGTCGACGCGCTGCCCGCGCCGCCGCCGGGCGAGGTCTGGCTGTACGCCTGGGCCTGGGAGGACGAGGCCGCGGGCCGGGTCCGCGCCCGCGCGTTCCCGCGCCGCGACGACGGCATCACGGAGGACGAGGCGACCGGCGCCGCCGCGCTGCTGCTCACCGCCGAACTCGGCCGCGCCCTGAACATCACGCAGGGCCGCGGCTCCCAGATCCTGACGGCGCCGGGACCGGACGACGACACGATCGAGATCGGCGGCCGCGTCCGCTTCGCTCCGCACGCGCCCTGGCGCTAGGCGGTGAGCGGGAACTCCCCGCCCAGCTCGAGGAAGACCGCCCCGTTGAAGTCGAAGGCGCGCTTGCACTCGTCGATGATGCGCTGCTTCTCCAGGTCGTCCGCGTTCACCCGGTCCAGCAGCTCCCGGTAACCCCGCTTGAAAGCAGCCGGGTTCGAGATGGCCTCGAAGACGTAGAAGCGCACACCGTCGCCCTTGCGCGCGAAGCCCCAGGTCTTCTCCGCCTTGTCGCGGATGATCTGGCCGCCCGACAGGTCACCGAGATAGCGCGTGTAGTGGTGCGCCACGTACCCGGCCGGCCAGTCGCGCGCGCATTCGGCGACGCGATCGGCGTACGCCGCCGTGGCGGGCAGCGGGCGTACGCCATCGCGCCAGCTCTCACCCCGCAGGTGCGCCAGGTCGCGCTCCAGTTCGGCGGTGCGCATCAGCTCGGGCTGGATGAACGGGCCGGCGACCGGGTCGTCCGCGAGCGAATCGGCCCCGTCCTCCAGCGCCCGGTAAACGAACCACAGCTGCTCCGTGTAGCGCGCGTACGCGTCCACCGAAAGCTTCCCGCCGAGCAGGTCGCTCATGAAGGTGGAGGTCTCCGCCTGCGTGTGCTGCTCGTGCGAGGCGACACGGATCAGTGTCGAGAACGGTGTATCGGCGGCTGTGGCGGTTGCGTCCAAGGCGGGCCTCCGGGGACCGAGGGAACGGGAAAGGGAAGAGCCGGCGATGACGGCACACACGCAGCCGCCACCGCCGATCTTCCTACTTAGGTATGCCTAAGTCAATGAGTTCCCGACGACCTGTCGGTAAAAACGCTACGCCCCCCACTCATTTACGGCAGCGTGAGAATTTCCGCCCCGGTCTCCGTCACCACCAGCGTGTGCTCGAACTGCGCCGTACGCCTGCGGTCCTTGGTCACGACCGTCCAGCCGTCGTCCCACATGTCGTACTCGTGCGTACCGAGCGTGAGCATCGGTTCGATGGTGAAGGTCATGCCGGGCTGCATCACCGTCGTCGCGTGCGGGCTGTCGTAGTGCGGAATGATCAGCCCGGAGTGGAACGACGAGTTGATGCCGTGGCCGGTGAAGTCCCGCACCACGCCGTAGCCGAAGCGCTTGGCGTACGACTCGATGACCCGCCCGATGACGTTGATCTGGCGCCCCGGCTTGACCGCCTTGATGGCGCGGGCGAGCGACTCGCGGGTGCGCTCGACCAGCAGCCGCGACTCCTCGTCGACGTCACCGCACAGGTACGTCGCGTTGTTGTCGCCGTGCACACCGTTGATGTACGCCGTGACGTCGAGGTTCACGATGTCGCCGTCCCGCAGGACCGTGGAGTCCGGGATGCCGTGACAGATGACCTCGTTGACGGAACTGCACAGCGACTTCGGATAACCGCGGTAGCCGAGCGTCGACGGGTACGCGCCGTGGTCGACCATGAAGTCGTGGGCGACCCGGTCCAGCTCGTCCGTGGTCACGCCGGGCGAGATGTGCTTGGCGGCCTCCTCCATCGCCTGCGCGGCGATGCGGCCCGCGATGCGCATCCGCTCGATGGTGTCGGAATCCTGGACTTCCGGGCCGGTGTACGGCGTGGGCGCCGGCTTCCCGACGTACTCGGGACGCCGGATATTGCCGGGAACGGAACGGGCGGGAGAGAGCTCCCCTGGTACGAGCAGCGACTGGCCAGACATGCAAGCGAGTGTATCCAGCCGGGATCGGGCAGCATGGCGGCAGAGGAAGGAGCCGACGATGGCCCTGTTCAAGAAGCGCACGGTCGGAAAACCGGGCGAATGGTTCTACTGCCTGGAGCACAAGAAGGTCGAGGAGGGCCCCGAGTGCCCGGCGAAGGACCGTTTCGGTCCCTACGCGACGCGTCAGGAGGCGCAGCACGCGATGGAGACCGCGGCCGAGCGCAACCTTCAGTGGGAGACGGACCCGAAATGGCACGACAAGAACGGCGCGCAGTCGGGGGAGGAAGACGCCTGAGCGGCCCTCCCTGCCTCACCCCACCGCTTCGGCGTTCTTCTCGCTCTTCTGGGCCCGGCGACGCTGGGCGTCCGCGTCCGTATCGGCGTCGTACGTCATGAGCTTGGGCAGGGCCGCGGCGAGCAGGCCGACGGAGGCCAGGCACGCCAGGCCGCCGCTCCAGATGGCGGGCCGGGTCCCGGACCAGCCCGCCATGGCGCCGGCCCGCACCTGGCCGAGCTGCGGGCCGACGCTGTACGAGAGCACCTCGATGCCGGCGAGGCGGCCGCGCAGCTCCTCCGGGATGGTCTGGTTCCAGATGGTCGACCGCCCGAGGCCGCTGAGCATGTCGCCCGCGCCCGCGAACGCCAGGCACACGAGCACCACCCACACACTGGCGAACCACCCGGCGGCGGCGATCGCGAGCCCCCAGCCCGCCGCGCCGTACACGACGAGCTGCCCGTGCCGCTTGACGCGCGAGGCCCAGCCGCTGGTCAGGCTGACGAGGACCGATCCGACGGACCCGGCGGCGTACATCAGCCCGAGGGCCCATTCGGCGTCGAGGTCGTCCGCGAGGAACGGGAAGAGCGCGTTGGGGAACGCGAAGAACATCGCGGCCATGTCGATGGCGTACGTCCCGAGCAGTACGGGCCTGCTCCACGCGTAACGCGCGCCTTCCGCGATTCCGCGCAGGGAGGGCTTCGGGGCGCTGGGGGAGGGCGGTGCGGGCGCCAGGCGCGTACACATCAGTACCGAGGCGGCGAAACCGACGACTGTGACGGCGTACGCGCTGGGGTGACCGGCGTACGCGACGACCAGGCCCGCCAGGGCCGGCCCCACGATGGCGCCGGTCTGCCACCGCAGCGAGTTGAGCGCGGCGGCGGCGGTGAGCTGGTCGTGCGGCACGATGCGCGCCATGAGGGAGTCCAGCGCGGGTCGCTGCAGCCCGGCGAGGGCGGAGACTCCGGCGGCGACGACGTAAAGCGGCCACAGCAGCGGCTCCGGCAGCAGCGAATTGACGAGCAGCACGACGGCCAGCACGCCGAGCCCGGCCTCGCTCAGCAGGATGACCTTGCGCCGGTCGGCGGAGTCGGCCAGCGCCCCGCCGTACAGCCCGAACACGACCAGCGGCACCAGCTCGACGGCGCCCATCGCGCCGACGGCGAGCGGTGAGTCCGTGAGGTCCTTGATCTGCAGCGGCATCGCGACCATGGCCATGAAGCTGCCGAAGTAGGTGACGAGCCCCTGGACGAAGAGGAGGCGGAAGTCGCGCGAGGTGCGCCAGGGGGCGAGATCGGGCAGTACGGCCGCGAGCTTGGAGGTCACGAGCGGCCATGGTCCGCGCCCCTGCACCCACGGACAACCGATTTATGGGGGAGAGCGGGGTCTGGGGCGGCGCTCTCCACGCGGCGGAGCCGCAAAGTGTCACAGCGGGAAGGGGCGGGCCGGGGAAAGCCCCGCGCAGCGGCCACCCGCACCGGTGCCCGAACCACCCCGCTACCACCGCCCCGGCGGCGGCGCTGTCAGCTGGTCGGCCAGCCGGGACAGCCGGTCGCGGAACCGGCGGGGACCGCGCGGCGCCGGCAGGCTGTTCTCCCCGGCGGCCGCGCTCACCAGGTGCTGGACCGTGTCCAGGTCCACGTCCCCACTTCCTGGCACGGACAGCGCCTCGTGCGCCAGACCCCGGATCTCCCGGTCACCACCGTCCAGCGAGAGCACAGTCGCCCCGGCCCGCCGCGCGTCATGCACCCGCTCCAGCAACCCGGCCTCCGGCCGCTCCGGCGCCACCACGAGCAGCGTCTCGCCCCGCCCGGCCGCCTCGATCCTGCCGAGCCCCACCGACAGGTGCGCCGGCTCCCCGGGCCGCACCCGGTGGCGTACGAGCGTGGGGTTCAGTTCCGCGAGCCCGGACCAGGCCGCCTCGTCGACGAGATGCGCGGCCAGGTGCCAGGGCTCGTACGCCTCGGTTCCCACCAGCAGCAGCCCACCACCCTGCGGCACGACGGAGGACCGCAGCGCCCCGGCGAACCGCCGCGTGGCCGGCAACCACTCGGTCCCGTCGAGGACTTCACGCAGCAGGGCGACACGTACGGCATCCATGCGGCGGCATCCTGCCGTACGCCCACGCCGGCGGCAGGCGAATGCTCCCGCCTCACCCGTACGAGCGTGCTACCTGCAAGTAGGGTCGCCCCATGACTTCCACTGACAACAGCACCGGCAGTGCGGCGAAGCCGGCCGCCAAGGATCCCTGGGACCTCCCCGACGTATCGGGCCTGGTCGTCGGCGTGCTCGGCGGGACCGGCGACCAGGGGCGCGGGCTCGCGTACCGCCTCGCACGGGCCGGCCAGAAGGTGATCATCGGCTCGCGCGCCGCCGAGCGCGCGCGGAGCGCCGCCGAGGAGCTGGGGCTCGGCATCGAGGGCGCGGACAACGCGGAGTGCGCCCGGCGCAGCGACATCGTGATCGTCGCGGTGCCGTGGGACGGCCACGCCAAGACGCTCGAAGCGCTGCGCGAGGAACTGAGCGGGAAGCTCGTCGTCGACTGCGTCAACCCGCTCGGCTTCGACAAGAAGGGCGCGTACGCCCTGAAGCCGGAAGAGGGCAGCGCCGCCGAACAGGCCGCCGCCCTGCTGCCGGACTCGCGGGTGACCGCCGCCTTCCACCACCTGTCGGCCGTCCTCCTCCAGGACCCGGCGATCGACGAAATCGACACCGATGTGATGGTGCTGGGCGAGGTCCGCGCCGACACCGACATCGTGCAGGCTCTGGCGGCCCGGATCCCCGGCATGCGCGGCGTCTTCGCGGGCCGGCTGCGCAATGCCCACCAGGTGGAGTCCCTGGTCGCCAACCTGATCTCGGTGAACCGCCGCTACAAGGCGCACGCGGGCCTGCGCGTGACCGACGTATAAGCACGATCGGGGCATGGGGGACACTGGACCGCAAGCATTCTCACCCGGACAGGAGCCGACCCCCATGCCCCGCCTCGCTCTGTACGCCCTCCTTGTCTGCGTCCTCGCCGTGGCCGCCGCGGTGGTGTCCTTCGTCCAGGGCCACTGGCTCGGGGTCGTCTGGATCCTGCTGGCCGGCGTCGCCTCCAACATGGCCTGGTACTACGTGCGCAAGGCGAAGGCCGACCGCGAGACCCGGCCCGTCACGGGCTGACCGGCGCGATCTCCGGCTCGCCCTCCCAGAACTGGTAGAACTCCCGGCCGGTCCTCCAGTCGTCGACCCCCAGGCCGCGCAGCACGGCGTCGACCGCGTCGAAGAAGAGCCCGCCGACCTCGGGAATCCACAGCACGGCGAAGATCAGCAGCAGCCCGAACGGTGCGAGCGGCTCGACCTGGCGGCGGATCTTGTACGAGAGCCAGGGCTCGATCACGCCGTAACCGTCGAGCCCCGGTACCGGCAGGAAGTTCAGGATCGCGGCCGTGACCTGGAGCAGCGCGAGGAACGCGAGCGCGTAACGGAACACGTCCGGGACGCCGGCCAGCGCGTCCAGCCAGAACGGCGCGGTGCACACGATCGCGAACAGCACATTGGTCAGCGGCCCCGCCGCCGAGATGAGGCTGTGCTTCCAGCGGCCCTGGATGCGGCCCCGCTCGATGAAGACCGCGCCGCCCGGCAGGCCGATGCCGCCCATGATCACAAAGAGCACCGGCAGCACAATGCTCAGCAACGCATGCGTGTATTTGAGTGGATTAAGGGTCAAATATCCTTTCGCGCTGACGGAGATGTCGCCGCTGTGGAGGGCGGTGCGGGCGTGCGCGTACTCGTGCAGACACAGCGAGACGATCCACGCGGACGTGACGAAGAGGAAGACGGCGAACCCGGTACTCGCCGAGAACTCCGTCCACACTGCCCAGCCGGAGACCGCCATGACGGCGACGATTCCCAGGAAGACGGGACTGATCCGCCGGTCACGGCGGGTGAGGGCGGTGGTCATGGGCGGGGCTCCAGGGATGGAGGACGGCAGGACTACGAAAACGTCTCGCGCGGCAACGGTAGTTCCGGCAAAGCTGGATCCATGGCGCTCTGGAGAATGAAGTACGACGACTGGCAGATGGAATGCTGCGGCGAACCGTTCTCCGTCGGCGACGAAGTGCGGTGGCGGCTGGCGCTGCGGGGGCCGGACGAGGGGGCGCGGCGCCCCGGCCTCACCGCCCTGTACGCCGGAGAGCCGGTCACTCACCCGGTCGGACTTCTCGCCGTGGAGACCCACGGACCGGGACAGGGCGGGTCGCGTACGTACGAGCCGGTGGCGGGGGAGCGATGGCTGCGGGCGGTCGGCACCTGCCCCAAATGGTTCAGCAACGAGACGCGGCCGGACCGCCGGGGTCGCGGCTACCGGCGCGACGAGACCGGGGTCCTGGTCGAGTTGGAGACGCCCGGCGGCGCGTCGTCGCCCGCGCGTCCCGGAGAATAGAGCGGGTGCGCTACCGCATCCTCGGCCCCACGCAAGCACTCCGCGACGACGGCAGGCCCGTAACCGTCGGCGGAGCGCGCCTGCGTGCGCTCCTCACCGTGCTGGCGCTGTGGCCCGGGCGTACGGTCACGGTCGGGGCCCTCACCGACGAAGTGTGGAACGGCGAGCCGCCCGCCGACGCCACCGGCGCCCTCCAGGCCCTGGTCGCCCGCCTGCGCCGGGCCCTGGGCCGCGCCACTATCGCCTCGACCGACGGCGGCTACTGCCTGCGCGCCGACCCGGACGACGTGGACCTGTACCGCTTCGAGCGGCTGGCGGGGGAGGGCGCGCGGGCCCTGGACGACGGTGACTCGGGCAAGTGTGCGGAACTGCTCGACGAGGCGCTGGCCCTGTGGCGCGGCCCGGTCCTGGCCGACCTGCCGGACCGTACGGCGGAAGCGGCCCGCTGGGAGACCCGCCGCCTGGCGGCCCGCCGCGGCCGCCTGACCGCCCTGCTCGCGCTGGGCCGGCCGGAGGAGTCGCTTCCGGAGCTCGCGGAGCTCTGCGACGACCACCCGATAGACGAACACCTCCAGTCGCTCCGCCTGCGCGCCCTGCGCGACACGGGCCGTACGGCACAGGCGCTGGCGGCGTACGACGAACTCCGCCGCGACCTGGCATCCCGCCTGGGCACGGACCCGTCCCCGGAACTCCGAGCCCTCCACACCGAACTGCTCACCCCGCCCCCAACGAAACCCACCGCCGCCCACACGCCCCGCCCCGGAGCCCCGCGGTCCGCATGGGACGAGACCCCCGCGGGCTCGCCGGACACGGTGCCAGGAGGGGACGTGCCGGGGCGCTCCCCGCAGGGCGTTGAACGCAACGAGCCCGAACAAAACCCAGTACCCGAACGTTCGACGCCCGAGGAGACGCCACGGCGCGGCACCGACCCCAGGGCCCCGGAACCCACGGCACCCGAAGCGCCCGCACCGGAAACCCCCGCGCCGGAAGCCACGGCACCCAAACCCCCCGCACCCGCAAAGGCCCCCGCGCACGGCAACTTGCGCGCGCGGCTGACGTCCTTCGTCGGCCGCGAGAGTGACATCGCTGCCATCACCGCCGACCTGGGGCGCGCCCGGCTCGTCACCCTGCTCGGCCCCGGCGGCGCCGGCAAGACTCGCCTGTCGCAGGAGGCGGCCGAGGCCGCCAACGACGCCTGGCGGGACGGCGTCTGGCTCGCTGAGCTCGCCCCCGTCGACGACCCCGACACCGTCCCCGAAGCCGTGCTCGTCGCGTTGGGCGCACGCGAAACAGTCCTCCGCGGCGCCGGCGCCGAGGAGTTGCGCGCCGCGGACCGCCACGGCGACGACCCGCTCGTCCGCCTGGTCGAGCACTGCTCCCGCCGCCAGATGCTGATCCTGCTCGACAACTGCGAGCATGTCGTCGACGCCGCCGCCCACCTCGCCGAGGAACTGCTGGCCCGCTGCCCCGGCGTGACCGTACTCGCCACCAGCCGCGAACCCCTCGGTGTACCCGGCGAGATCGTCCGCCCCGTGGAACCCCTGCCGGACCCCATGGCCCTGCGCCTGCTCGCCGAACGCGGCGCGGCCGCGAAACCCGGCTTCCGTATCGACGACGACCTGGCCGCCGCCGCCGAGATCTGCCGACGCCTCGACGGACTGCCCCTCGCCATCGAACTGGCCGCCGCCCGGTTGCGGATGCTCACCCCGCGCCAGATCGCGGACCGCCTCGATGACCGGTTCCGGCTCCTGACCGGCGGCAGCCGCACCGTACTGCCGAGACAGCAGACCCTCCGCGCGGTGGTCGACTGGTCGTGGGACCTGCTGGACGAAGACGAGAGGGCGGCCCTGAGCGCCCTGTCCGTCTTCGCGGGCGGCTGCGACCTGGCAGCGGCGGAGGCGGTGATCGGCCCCGACGCGCTGGAACTGCTCGGCTCGCTGGTCGACAAGTCGCTGGTGGTGGCGGCCCCTTCGGACGACGGCACGAACAACGGCGGTATGCGTTACCGACTCCTGGAGACCGTCGGCGAGTACGCCGGCGAACGCCTGGACGACGCAGGGAGCCGCCCCACCGCCGAGCGCCGCCACCTCGTCCACTTCCGCGAACTGGCCCGCCAGGCCGAACCTCTGCTGCGCGGCCGCGAACAGCTGGCCTGGTTCAGCCGCCTGGAGGTCGAGTACGAGAACCTGCGCACCGCGCTGCGCCGCGCCGTCGCCGCCCGCGACGAGCACGAGGCACTGTGCCTCGTCCACTCACTCGGCTGGTACTGGACGATCCGCGGCCTGCGCAGCGACGCCCGCCACTGGTCCCTCGCCGCCGCCGAGCTCGGCCCCGACCCCTTCGCCCCGCCGGCCGTCCCCGCTCCCGCCCTGCACGAGCGGTGTACGGACGCGCCGCCGCCCATGGCGCCCGAACAGCTGCTGGAGGCCCGGCGCGGAGCCTGGCTGATCCATCTGGCGAGCATGAACCACGAGCTCGACGAATGGACCACCGACGAGGCGATGGCATGGCTGCGCCGCGTCGTCGACGTCTACCGGCCCGGCCTGCCACAGACCTGCCGCACCCCGGGGACACTCTGGTTCTACGCGATCCTGCTGACCGGTGACCCCGGGCAGCTGTACGAGGTCGTCAACGAGACCGTCGACGCCTGCCGGGAGTACGGCTACACCTGGGAGCTCGCCTCCGCCCTCCAGCTGCGGGCCAACATTTTCGCCAACCGGAGCGACTGGGCGGGCGACGCGAGCCGTGACGCCGACGAGAGCCTGGAGATCTTCACCCGGCTCGGCGACGCATGGGGTGCGGCCGAGGCCCTGGCCGCACGCGCCGAGGCACGTGAGCGCAAGGGTGAATTCGCCCTGGCCGCCGAGGACTACCGCGCCGCGATCGGGCACGCGGACATGCTCGGCGCCCAGACACAGGTGCTGCTGCTGCGGGCCAGGCTCGCGGGCGTACTCGTGGAGACGGGCGACGGCGAGGAGGCCGAGGTGATGCTGCGCGACATCCTTTCCAAGGTTGAACAGCAGGGGCACGAGTCGGAGCCCGCCGCCCGCCTGTACCTGGCGATGTGGCTGGCCCGCACGGGCCGTATCGACGAGGGGCGCTGCGAACTGGAGCTGATGCGCCGCTCCTTCAACCGGTCCAACCTCGCCATCTTCGAAGGCTACGTGGTCGGCCTCCTCGCGTGGATGGACAACCTGGACGGCCGGTACGAGCAGGCGCTGGAGCAGGCCCGCCACGCGCTGGAGCGCTCACGCGAGCCGCTGTCCCGGATGGTCGCCCCGCAGATGCCCGCGGTCCACCTGATGACGGCGGCCCGCGCCCTCGCCGGACTGGGCAGCCCGGACCGGGCCCGTGACGCCGCGCGGCTTCTCGGCGGATGCAAGGCGCTGCTGCCGGCCGGCCACTTCGCCACGACCCAGGAGCGCGAGGCCGTGGCGGACGCCGAGGCGGCGGCCTCACCATGGAGGAGGCCGCCGCCCTCGTCGGCCGCTGAGACGACCCTGAGGCGAGAGCGTCGTAACCTCAGCTCTTAGTGCGGAACTTCGAGATCGCCAGCGGCGCCGTCACGAGCGTGATGGCCACGGCCCACCCCACCACCATCCATACATCGCGGGCGACAGGTCCGCCGAGGAACAGCCCCCGCGCCGCGTCGGCGAGGCTCGACAGCGGGTTGTAGTCGGTGAAGGTCCGGAGCCAGCCCGGCATCGTCGACGGCGGGGTGAAGATCGAGGACCCGAACTGCAGCGGCATCAGCACGAGCATCGCCATCCCCTGCACGGCCTGCGCCGTCTTCACGGACAGCCCGATCAGGATGAAGATCCACATCAGCGAGGCGCCGAAGAGGAGCGAGAGCCCGATCGCGCCCAGCACGTGCAGCGGGGACGTCTCGACCGACAGACCCAGCACGAAGCCCACGGCCAGCAGGATCGCGAACGCGACCATCATCCGGCCGACCTCGACGACGATCTTCGCTATGAGGACGGAGGACCGGGCGATCGGCATCGTACGGAACCGGTCCATGACCCCCTTCTGGAAGTCCTCGTTGATGCCGGTGCCGACCGCCATGGAGACGTTCAGGCCCATCATCGCCATCAGACCGGGGACCAGATAGCTGACGTACTCGTCCTGCTTGCCATTGCCCGCGACCGCGCCACCGAAGACGAAGGTGAACAGCAGCGTGAAGACGATCGGCATCAGCAGCACGTCGAACATCGACTGCGGGTCCTGCTTGATCTGCAGGGTGTTGCGGCGGGCGAGCGCGCCGATGTGCCGCAGATTGGCCCGCAGACCGATCCGCCCTTCGCCGTCGTGCGCCTTCGCGGGCGGGGGCACGGGCGTCGGCGTCGCCGTCGGTGTCACTGTCGTCGCCGCGCTCATGCCGCGACCTCCTCATGCTTGTTGTCGGCGGGGGATTCGACGGCCTCGGACGTCGCCTCGCTCGTCTTCTCGCCCGTGATGGCCAGGAACACCTCGTCCAGGCTGGGCAGATGGGTCCCTATGTGCGCGATCCCGAAGCCGCGCGCGCCCAGCAGCCCCACGACCGCGGTCAGTTGCTCGTCGCTGAGGATCGGTACGTACAACAGACCTTCACCGGCATCGACCTTCGCCCCCGCGATGCCGTCGAGCCCCGCCTCAGCCAGCGCCTGCGCCATGGCAGGCAGGAGAGCCGGGTCGGCCGGACGGACCTCGAGCGTGCGGCCGCCGACCTTGGCCTTGAGCTCGTCGACCTTGCCGCCCGCGATGACACGGCCGCGGTCGATGACTGTCAGCTCGCTCGCGAGCTGCTCGGCCTCCTCCATGTACTGGGTGGTGAGCAGGACGGTGACCCCCTCGCCCACCATCCGCTTCACCTCGTCCCACACTTCGTTGCGGGTACGGGGGTCGAGCCCGGTCGTCGGCTCGTCCAGGTAGAGCACGGCGGGCTGCCCGATCATCGAAGCCGCCAGGTCCAGGCGCCGCCGCATGCCGCCGGAGTACTGCATCACCGGCTTCTTCGCGGCCTCGGTGAGCGAGAACCGCTCCAGCAGCTCGTCCGAGCGCCGGCGCGCGTCCTTGCGGGACAGATCGAGCAGCCGCCCGATCATGTAGAGGTTCTCCCAGCCGGCGAGCTTTTCGTCGACCGAGGCGTACTGCCCGGTCAGGCCTATGGTGCGGCGAAGCTGCCGGGGCTGCTTCACCACGTCGTACCCGGCCACGACGGCCGTTCCGGCATCAGGGTGGACCAGGGTGGACAGGCAGCGTACGAGAGTGGTCTTGCCGGCGCCGTTGGGCCCGAGGACACCGAGCACGGTGCCTTCCCGTACGTCCAGGTCCACGCCGTCCAGTGCCTTGGTCTCGCCGTAGTGCTTGACCAGTCCCCTTACCTCGACGGCGTTGGCCGCGCCGCCTGTGGGGTTCTTGTCGAATCGCGTCATGCCGACTATGAGAGCAGCCGCCACTGACAACGCACCGACATCACACCGACAGCCCGCCGATGGGGGATGTCGGCGGGCTGTCTTGTGGTGCGGCAGTGGCTCTGTTACTGACTAGTGGAAGGTGTGCTCCTCCTGCGGGAACGTTCCGCCGACGACATCACCGGCGAACGCCTTCGCCGCGTCCCCGAGGGTCTGCCGCAGGTTCGCGTACTGCTTCGTGAAGCGCGGCACCTTGCCGCCCGTCAGCCCCGCCATGTCGGTCCACACAAGCACCTGCGCGTCCGTGTCCGGACCCGCGCCGATGCCGACCGTCGGAATGTGCAGCGAGCGTGTCACCTCGGCGGCCAGCTCGGCCGGTACGAGTTCCAGCACGACCGCGAAGGCACCCGCGTCCTGCGCCGCCTTCGCGTCCCGGAGCAGCTGGTGCGCGGCCTCGTCGCTGCGCCCCTGAACCCGGTAGCCCATGGTGTTGACGGACTGCGGCGTCAGGCCGAGGTGCGACATGACCGGGATGCCGGCCTTCACCAGCAGCTCGGTCTGGGCGTGCGAGCGCTCGCCGCCCTCCAGCTTCACCGCTCCCACGCCCGCGTCCTTGATCAGCCGGGTCGCGTTGCGCAGGGCCTGCACCGGGCCTTCCTGGTACGAGCCGAAGGGCAGGTCGCCGACGATGAGGGCGCGCTTCGTGCCCCGTACGACAGCGGCGGACAGCAGGGTCATCTCGTCCATCGTGACGGGCACGGTGGTCTCGTAACCGAGATGGCAGTTCCCCATGGAGTCACCGACGAGCATGACCGGAATCCCGGCCTCGTCGAAAACGGACGCGGTCATCGCGTCGTACGCGGTGAGCATGGGCCACTTCTCGCCCCGCTCCTTGGCGGCGGCGATGTCGTGGACGGTGATGCGGCGAGTGCCCTTGCCGCCGTACAGCGCCTTGCTGCTGTCGGCGGATGTCGGGTGGGCAGCCTGAAGCGTCATGGCCAACGGCTCCTTCGAAATCTCGAGGCGCCCTGACGGCGTCCCCGGACCACGTACATGGTGGCATCCTGGCGGTGCTCACGGGAAGTGGGGGCCCATAGCGGTCCGCACACACTGGCTTGTTTGTGCGCGTTTCGTCACAGGGGCCGCCCGACGCGCCCGAACCGGAACCCCGCTCGCCGCGCCTTCGTCCTCGTGGCAGTACGGCCGTGGTGTTTCGACGGCCGGGAAAGACACCGGCCATCCCCTAGGGTCAGACGGCGGGGCGGTGTGCACGGCAAGGCAGTCAGTGAGGGCAGCGGAATGGCGCAGGCGTACATGACGGACACAGGGAACGGCAGCTCAGGGCCTGAGCGTTCCGGATCCCGCCTCCGGCGCCGCCTCGAAAGCCTGCGTCACGACCGCGGCATCTGGCGCCGCGGCATCCTCCTTGCCCTCTGCGCGGTCCTGCTCACACTGCTGATGGTCTTCCACGCGGAGATCCCCAACACGATCGGCAACCTCGGCAGCCTCACCGAGACCTTCCTCCCGTGGCTCGGCGTGGGTATTCCGCTTCTCCTGATCGCCGCCCTGCTGCGCCGCTCGGCGACCGCGCTGGTCGCGCTGCTGCTGCCTGCAATCGTCTGGCTGAATCTTTTCGGCGGCCTGCTCACCGACAAGGCGGGCCCCGGCGGCAACCTCACGGTCGCCACCCACAACGTCAAGGCCGACAATGCCGACCCCGCGGGTACGGCCCGCAAGCTGGCCGATTCGGGCACGGACGTGGTGGCGCTGCAGGAGCTCAAGGCGAGCGAGGTGCCGACCTACGAGAGCACCCTGTCCGGTACGTACAAGTACCACTCGGTGCAGGGCACGGTCGGCCTGTGGAGCAAGTACCCGATGACCGACACCGGCCCCGTGGACATCAAGATGGGCTGGACGCGCGCGATGCGCTCGACGGTGGCGACCCCGGCGGGCGACGTCGCGGTGTACGTCGCCCACCTCCCCTCGGTACGGGTGAAGGTCAACGCCGGTTTCACGGCCGGGCAGCGCGACGACAGCGCGGACGCGCTGGGCGAGGCGATCGCCCGTGAGCCGCTCGGCAAGGTGGCCCTCCTCGGCGATCTGAACGGCACCATGAACGACCGTGCGCTGAACGCCGTCACCTCGCAGATGCGGTCCACGCAGGGCGCGGCGGGCGACGGCTTCGGCTTCAGCTGGCCGGCGTCGTTCCCGATGGCGCGGATCGACCAGATCATGGTGAAGGGGATCAACCCGGTGTCGTCGTGGGCACTGCCGGCGACGGGCAGCGATCACCTTCCGATCGCGGCGCGAGTCGAGATCTGACGCGCGCACGCCCTCTCGCAACCCCGCGTTTACGTCGCGGAACATTTCACCTGAGAGACTTTGTTCAGTACGGGAACGTACTCATGCGCACTCGCACGTACTCGTGTACTCCCCCCGCCCACGGAAAAGGTCTCCCATGCCCCGGCCGCCCCGGCCCGTAGCCCTGTTCGCCCTCGCCGTCAGCGCCTTCGGCATCGGCACCACCGAGTTCGTGATGATGGGCCTGCTGCCCAATGTCGCGGACGATCTGAGCACCTCGGTACCGAGCGCGGGCTACCTGGTCTCGGCGTACGCCATCGGCGTGGTGATCGGCGCCCCGCTGCTCACCGCGCTCGGCTCGCGCATCCCGCGCAAGCGCATGCTCCTGCTCCTGATGGCCCTCTTCACGGTCGGCAACCTGGCCTCGGCGCTGGCGCCCGGTTTCGGCTGGCTCGTGGCGGGGCGGGTGCTCGCCGGGCTGCCGCACGGGGCGTTCTTCGGGGTCGGCGCGGTGGTCGCGGCGCGGCTGGTCGCGGACGGGCGGCAGGCGCGGGCCGTCGCGACGATGTTCCTGGGCCTTACGGTCGCCAACATCGTCGGCGTACCGGCGGCCACGCTGCTCGGCCAGCACCTCGGCTGGCGGGCGACCTTCCTGGTGGTGGCGGCGATCGGGCTGGTCGCGATGGCGGCGCTGGCCCGCCTGGTCCCGTACGTCCCGCTCGACTCGCGGCAGAGCGTCGGCCGCGAACTGCGCACCCTCGGCAACCGCCAGGTCCTGCTCGGCCTGCTCACCGCAGTCTTCGGCTTCGCCGGAGTCTTCGCGGTCTACTCCTACCTCGCCTCGATGACGACCGAGGTCATGGGCTTCGGCGAGTCCTCGGTGACGGTCGTCCTGGCCCTCTTCGGCATCGGAATGACGCTGGGCGCATTGGCAGCGGGCCCGCTGACCGACCGCGCGCTTCGTCCCACCCTCTACGGCTCACTGGCCGCGCTGGCGGTGGTCCTGGTGGCGTTCAACTACACGGCGCATGTGCGGTGGGCGGCGCTGGTCACAGTGGTCGTGCTGGGCGCGGTCGGCTTCATGACCACTACCCCGCTCCAGATGCTGGTCATGAACAAGGCCAAGGACGCGCCCACGCTGGCGTCGGCCTCCAACCACTCGGCGTTCAACCTCGCCAACGCGGGCGGCGCGTGGCTCGCCGGCGTGGCGATCACGGCGGGCTGGGGCTGGATGTCCCCGGCGCTGGTGGGAGCGGTACTGGCGGCGGCGGGCCTGGGCATCGCGGTCACGGCGGGGCTGCTGGACCGGACCCCGGAGCCGTCCCGCTCCCGCGTGGTCGCCTCCGGCGCGACGCGCGAACCGGCTCGGGACACGGTGGCGTGACGGCAGCGTGTTCCGCTGGGGCTCGGCCCCAGACGCATGTCCTCAAACGCCGGACGGGCTGAAAACCGCCGCACGGAACGTGCAGCCAGGCCGGCGGAGGCGCGGCCCTGAGGGGACGCCCGGCGGTGCTGTGCGGCAAGCTCAGCCCTGCGGGCGAGCCCCAGCCATGCCGGCCAAGCGCCGCAATCAAGCCCGTCCGGATGGCGTCTGTGCGGTCCGGGGTCTGGGGCCTGCCCCAGTTCGGGAAGGGGCGGGTAGGGGAAAGCCCGCCGCAGGCGCCCCACCTCGCGCACCCGGCCCACCTCTTGTCGCGCGGACCTGCGCCGTACGGACCGGCGTCGTACGGGCCCAGCGCACACGGACCCGCGTCACCGGACCCGCGTCACCGGACCCGCGTCGTACGGACCCGCGTCGTACGGACCCGCGTCGTATGGGCCCATCGCACACGGACCCGCGCCACGCGCCCCCGCGTCAGCCCGACTCCCGCCACCGGTTCGTGATCGGCAGCCGCCGGTCCTTGCCGAAGCCCTTCGCGGAGATCTTCGTGCCCGGCGGGTACTGCCGGCGCTTGTATTCCGCCGTGTCCACCATCCGCAGCGTCTTGGCGACCAGCGCCCGGTCGAACCCGGCGGCCACGATCGACTCGAACCCCTGGTCCTTGTCGACGTACATCTCCAGGATCCGGTCCAGCACGTCGTAGTCCGGCAGCGAATCCGTGTCCACCTGCCCCGGCCGCAGCTCCGCGCTGGGCGGCTTGGAGATGGAGTTCTCCGGGATCGGCGGAGTCTGGCCCCGCTCCTGCGCCGCCTTGTTGCGCCACCGCGCCAGGGCGAAGATCCACGTCTTGTAGACGTCCTTGATCGGCCCGTACGCCCCGACCGAGTCGCCGTACAGCGTCGAATAGCCCACCGCCAGCTCGGACTTGTTGCCCGGCGCGAGCACGATGTGCCCCTCCTGATTGGAGATCGCCATCAGCGTCGTGCCGCGCAGCCGCGACTGGAGGTTCTCCTCGGCGAGCCCCGTCAGACCGAGCGAGTCCATGTACGCGTCGAACATCGGCTCGATCGCGACGGTCCTGTAGTTCAGCCCGGTACGCCGCGCCAGCTCCGCCGCGTCGCCCTTGGAGTGGTCCGAGGAGTACTTCGACGGCATGGACACGCCGTACACGTTCCGCGCCCCCAGCGCGTCACAGGCGATCGCGGCCACGAGCGCCGAATCGATGCCGCCGGACAGCCCGACCAGGACGCTGCTGAAGCCATTCTTGGCGGCGTACGCGCGAAGTCCCACGACCAGCGCCGAGTACACCTCCTCCTCGTCCTCCAGCCGCTCGGCGTAGCCACCGGTCAGCTCCGGCTCGTACGCCGCGACAGGCTCCTCGGAGAGGATCACGCGGTCGATGTGCAGCCCGTCGTCGACGACACCGGTCGGCGCGTCCTCGCTCGCCGCAGCCGCCGGCAGGTCCAGGTCGAGCAGCATGCTGCCCTCCGAGAACTGGGGTGCGCGGGCGATGACTTCGCCGTCCTTGTCGCAGACGATCGAGTCACCGTCGTAGACCAGCTCGTCCTGGCCGCCGATCATCGCGACGTACGCCGTCGTGCAGCCCGCCTCCTGGGCGCGCTTGCGGACCAGCTCCAGCCGGCTGTCGTCCTTGTGGACCTCGTACGGCGAGGCGTTGATGGAGACCAGCAGTCCCGCACCGGCGGACCTGGTGGCCGGCACGCGGCCGCCGTCCTGCCACAGGTCCTCGCAGATGGCGAGGGCGACATCGACGCCGTGCACGCGGATGACGGGCATCGAGTCGCCCGGCACGAAGTACCGGAACTCGTCGAAGACGCCGTAGTTCGGCAGGTGGTGCTTGGCGAAGGACAGTGCGACCTTGCCGCGGTGCAGCACGGCGGCGGCGTCCTGCGGGGCGCCGGCGGGCTGGCCGTAACGCGGCTGGGCCTTCTCGCAACGGTCGAGGTAGCCGACGACGACGGGGATCTCGCCGAAGCCCTCGTCGGCGAGGCGCCCGGCGAGCGCGCGCACGGCGTCGCGCGAGGCCTCGACGAAGGACGACCGCAGCGCGAGGTCCTCGACGGGGTAACCGGTCAGCGCCATCTCGGGGAACGCCACGAGATGGGCGCCCTGCTCGGCGGCGTGCCGGGTCCAGTGGACGATCGCTTCGGCGTTGCCGGCCAGGTCGCCGACGGTCGAGTCGATCTGATTCAGAGCGAGGCGTAGTTGAGGCACGTAGTCAGCGTAACCGTCACATTGACGCGATGTCCCGGCGAAGCCCCACGGCTTCGCCCCCGGACCGCGCCTTGGACTGCTCTCCGGACCGCGCCCCGGACCACGACCGGGAGAAATGGACCTTCTCTGTGCCGTCGTTGACGGCGACGACCGTCACCCGGACCGCCTTGCTGCCCTTCGGGGGGCCGATGGCGTAGGCGTCCCGCACGTGCGGCCGCGGATTGGAGACGGTGATCTTCCGCCGCCTCGGCCGGTGGGGGCCATTCCCCTGTTGGGCGCAAGGCCCGCAGGCCGAGGACCGCACCGGATGTGCCGAGCACCAGCGCCGTGACGCCTGCCGTTACGGGGCACCGCCATCGGAGGCGGCGGCCCCGGCGCGGCCCGGTCGCCGCCGTTCCGTAGACCCGAAGTAGCGTTCATCCCACTATGCCGATCGCGTTTCTCCGCAGTACCCGGCCCGTCTCCGTCCTCCTCGCGCTCGGCGCCACCGTGTACTCCGCCTGGGTGCTCGAAGTCGTCCTCGGGACCGGCCTCGACCCCCTGCGCACGTACGTCAGCGAACTGGCCGCCGCGGACCAGCCGTTCGGCGGCCTCTTCCGGTCCACCGACCTGGCCGCGGGCCTGCTGATCCTCGCCGGCGCGCTCTGGGCCGTCGTCCGGTTCCGCCCGCGCGGCCTGTGGGAGGTCACCGGCTGGGCCGCACTCGCCGTCTTCGGCGCCGCGACCGCCGCCGACTCCCGGCTGCCGCTGAGCTGCGCGCCGACCGTGGACGCGGCATGCGTGGTCCGGGAGACGGCGGGGCTCGTCCCGGCCACCCACCTGGCGCACACGTGGAGCAGCAGCCTCGCGTCGACCGCCGCGGTCGTCGGCATCGTGGCGCTCACGGTCGCGGCCCGCCGCGGACACCACAGCCGCCGCCGGTCGCTCCTCGCCCGTACCGGACCGGCCATCGCGGCCGCCGAACTCGTGGCCACCGTCTGGACCCTGTCCTCCATCGCCGCCTTCGAGGCCGGAAACGGCACATGGTTTCTGGGAGCCGGGCAGCGGCTCCAAGTGCTGCTGGCGGCGATCTGGCTCGGCGTACTCGCGTTGTCAGTGGCACGCGAGAAGCTGTACGAGTGACAGTGACCGTGACCTCGACAAGCAGCTTCATCAGGATCGGCGGCGAGGCGCACCACGTGGTGGTCGAAGGCAGCGGCCCGGTGTGCGTGCTGAGCGCCGGCCTCGGCATGAGCTGGTTCGACTGGGATCCCGTGGCGGAGCTGCTCGCGCCCTTTCGTACGGTCGTACGGTTCGACCGCCCCGGGCACGGCCTGAGTTGCCCCGCGCCAGCCACCACGCCCCCCACCGCCGAGGGTGAGGCGCACCGCATAGCCGCGATTCTCGACGCTCTGGAACTGGCAGCCGCCGACGACCACGACCACGACCCCGTCACCGTCGTCGGACACTCCGTCGCCGGCTTCCACGCGGAGGCCTTCGCCCGCCTCTATCCGGGGCGTACGGCCTCGGTCGTGCTCGTCGACTCCAGCGTCGAGGAGCACGCGCGCATGCCCGCCGCCCCCGCCCTGCGCACCGCCGCCACGCGGGCGCTCGGTACGGCCCTCTCCGTAGCCGGGGCCCCGGCGGCGCTCGGACCGCTCGCGCGCCGCGCGGCGGTGCGGGCGGGCCGTGCCGGCGGACGTGCGGACCCGGAGGGGGGCAGGGGCAGCAGTAACGGCGGCGACCCGGCCCCGCCCGGGCTCGTACGCCGCTGCTACCGCACCTCCCGCGTCCTGCGCGGGGCGCTCCGGGAGAACACCCACTACCGCGCGGTCGCCGCCGGACTCCTCGCCCTGCGCGACCGCTGCCCGCTGCCCGAAGAGGTCCCGGTCACGGTTCTGGCGGCGTACGACGGCAGGGGCGGCCGCGGTTCGCTGCGCTGGCTTGAACGTCAGCGCGGCCTCGCGACCCTGCTCGGCGCCCGCTTCGAAGTCGCCGAGCCCTCAGGCCACTTGGTGATGCTGGACCGCCCGGACACGGTGGTCCGGGCGGTCAGGGAAGCGGACAGCCGCGTCACCGTCAGGGACGCGGGGCCGCGCCCCGTGCCTTGAGCATGTCGGCCATCAGCGTCATCTCCGACTCCTGGGCGTCGACCATGCCCTGCGCCAGGGACCGCTCAGTGGTGACCTCGCACTGGTCGGCGCAACCCTGGGCCATCGTGACGCCGCCCTTGTGGTGGGCGGTCATCAGCTGGAGAAAGAGGATCTCCGCCTGCTTGCCGTCCGCCTCGCGGAGCTTCGCCAGCTCGGTCCTGGTGGCCATGCCGGGCATGAGGGACCCGTCACGCACCTCGTGCGCTCCGTGCGACCCGTGTCCGCCGTGGCCGGAGGAGGAGGAGGACGCGGCCATCCAGGCCATCGGCTCGTCCGACGAGACCTTCGGCAGACCCCACAGGTCGAGCCAGCCGAGCATCATGCCCCGCTGGTTCGCCTGGGTGTTGGCGATGTCGTACGCCAGCCTGCGTACCTCTTCGTCCTTCGTGCGGTCGCGCACGATGAACGACATCTCCACCGCCTGCTGGTGATGCACCGACATGTCCCGCGCGAAGCCCGTGTCCGCTGAGTCCTCACCGGGCGTACGGGCCGCGGAAGAACCGCCGTCGCCATCGCCGCCGTCGTTACCGTCCCCGGCGGCGACCGTGACGGCCCCCGCCGCGAAGAGCAGCGCGAGCACGACGGCCGTGACGGCGGCCCAGTACGTACGCGTCATCACTGGGTCAGTCCGCCCATGCACGCCGCACCCGGCTCGGGCGTCTGCGGCCCCTGCACGTACTTGGTGAAGAACTGGTCGACCCGCGGATCCGTGGCACTGTCCACGGTCACCTGCTTGCCCCACGCGCTGAGCATGAGCGCACCGGACTGGTCCTTGACCGGGCTCATCAGCGAGTACGGGGTCTTACCGACCTTCTCGGCGAGCTTCTTGACATCGGCGTCCGACGCCTTGTCGTTGTACGTCACCCACACCGCGCCGTGCTCCAGCGAGTGCACCGCGTTCATCTTGGGGAGTTCCTTCTTGTAGACGTCCCCTTCGCAGTTCATCCAGACCTTCGAGTGGTCGCCGCCCACCGGAGGGGTCATCGGGTACGAGACCTCCTTGGTGACGTGCTTGTTCCCCAGCTTCTTCGCGTCCCAGGACTTCTCCTCCTTCACCGGCGCCTTGGCCTGGGCCTCCTTCTTTTCCTTCTTGTCCGCTTCCTGGAGGAAGACGTACGAGCCGAATCCGACCAGGCCGACCACGACGACCGCGCTGGTGAGGATCGCGATGAGCCGGTTTCTGCGCTCGCGCGACTGCTCGGCGCGGCGCATCTCTTCTATTCGGGCCTTGCGGGACGCGTTGGCGGTCTTGTTGGAAGCCATGGTGTAAGTCCTTCGCCTGCTGCTGAGAGGGGGGTTGGGGGATGCGACACATACGGGGTGCGGGTGGCCCGGCTACGTCCGCATCACCTGAAGGACATGGCGCCCCGGCGCCCGGAGCAGCGCCCCAGCGCCGCGTGCCGGATCGGCGACCGCCGGCGGTGCGAAGTACTGCGGCTCGGCCGCCACCGGTGTGGCCGGCGGCGGCACGGTGAGCACGGCGGGGGAGAGGTGCGGGAAGACGCCGCAGTGCTGGGAGTCGTACGGGCAGATGTACACGGGCCCGTGCCGCGTGGGAGTGTCGGCGACGGCCACGGTGGCGACGGCGGCGCTCTCGTAGTGTTCCCGGGGCTCGGGAGCCATCCCCAGACAGACGAAGAGCGCGGCGAGGAGCGTCGCCACGGCACTCATCAGCGCCATGGGACGTGTGGTGCGCCCGTTGCGCCCGGTGCGGGATTGCCGCAGTCCCCCCATGGGCGGAAATCGTAATGCGCGGCGGCCCTCCCTATGTCATACGGGTTGCAACCAGTGGGGCGGAGTTTTAGGCCTGATGGATCGGCAACCCGTCCTTCATGGTGCAAATCGGATACACGATGATGACGGAGCAGGCCGGCCCCCGTGAGCTGGTCGACCATGTGGTCGCGGCGGAGCGCGCCGGCTTCGACTTCTCCGTGACCTCGGACCACTACTTCCCCTGGCTGGTCGAACAGGGGCACGCCCCGTACGCGTGGAGTGTGCTCGGCGCGGCCGCCCAGGCCACCTCCCGTATTCCCCTGATGACGTACGTGACCTGCCCGACGGTCCGCTACCACCCCGCCGTCGTCGCCCAGAAGGCCGCGACCATGCAGCTGCTCGCGGAGGGCCGGTTCCGGCTCGGTCTCGGCTCCGGCGAGAACCTCAACGAGCATGTCGTCGGGGCGGGCTGGCCCGCCGCGCATGTCCGCCTGGCGATGCTGGAGGAAGCCGTGGACATCATCCGCGCGCTGTTCGCCGGCGGCGACGTGAGCCACCACGGAACGCACTACGACGTCGAGAACGCCCGCCTCTGGGACCTGCCCGAGCCCGGTCAGCTTCCCCCGATCGGCATCGCCGTCTCCGGCGAGCGGTCCTGCGAGATCGCCGGCCGCCTCGGTGACCTGGTCATCGCCACCGAGCCCGAGCGCGAACTGCTGGACGCCTTCGACCGCCACGGCGGCGCGGGGAAGCCCCGGGTCGGCCAGCTGCCCGTCTGCTTCGACACCGACCGCGACGCGGCGGTCAAGCGGGCGCACGAGCAGTTCCGCTGGTTCGGCGGCGGCTGGAAGGTCAACGCAGAGCTGCCGGGGCCTGCCGGAATCGCGGGCGCCACCCGGTTCGTACGTCCCGAGGACGTCGCCGAGTCCATTCCGTGCGGCTCGGACGTCGAGCCGTTCGTCGAGGCGGTACGGCCGTACGCCGAGGCGGGCTTCACGGAGATCGCCCTGGTCCAGGTCGGCGGCGAGCACCAGCAGCCGTTCATCGAGTGGGCGGAGAAGTCACTGCTGCCCGCCCTGCGCGAACTCTGAGCCGGGCCCGCCGGCCCGGCGGCGCCCCGTCAGTCGGCGTCGTCAGCGTGGAGCGGACATGTGGGCCAGCGTGAAGGAATGCCCGGCCGGGTCGGAGTACACGCGTTCGTCGCGCGGTCCGCTGTTGTTCTTCGTGTCCACGGGCCGCGCGCCGAGGCTCACGGCCTCCCGCTCGGCCTCGTCCATCTCGCCGCGCCTCACCAGGATCCGCAGATGCGCCTGCTGGGAGTCCTCGGGGCGTGGCCAGCTGGGCGGCGCGTAACCGTGGTCCCTGCGCATCGCCAGGTGCACGCCGTGGTGGCCGACGACCTCCACGAAGTCCGGGTTGGTGCCGATCCGGACCTCCGCGTCCAGCAGACCGGCGTAGAACTCCGCCAGCACTTCCGGTTCCGCGCAGTCCAGGACAAGAACGCTCTGCTTCACGACCGTCATGTGCTCCGCGTACCCCGAGGACGTGACAGCAGACATAACCCGGGCGCGTACGGGTACTCGCGCCGCCTCCGGTCGCGCACCCGATCCCGCCGGGTGAGCCTGGAAATCGGCGAGGGATCGGCGACGACGAGAGAAAGAAGCCCCACTGTGAACAGCACGGAACACCACGGCACAGAGGTCCTGGTGGAACTCATCGGCAGCTCCAAAGAGGACGCCACCGCCGTCTTCGGCGCGCTGTGTACCGCCTTCGAGGCCGACCGCAAGGCCGACGAGGAGCTGCACAACGGCATGGACGGACGTCCGATGGTGTGGAGCGCGACCTACGACGTGTTCGAGGTACGGGAACAGGCCGTCGCCACGCGGCTGACGGAGCCGGTCACCGTCACGCTCCAGGGCGGCTACCGCGCGGTGGAGCAGCTTCGTGAGCAGCTGGAATCGGCATTCACCGTGCAGGAGGAGGGTTCGGTGTCCGGGGACCAGGAGAAGGAAGTCCAGCTGCGCCTGGAGAGCGGACCAGGGACCTCGCCATGAGGGACGACGAAGAACCGACGGAACTACGCCGGGGCCGCCACGAGACCGAGGACGAGCGGGCGGACCGGCTGTGGGGGGAGCTGCTCCAGGAGCTGCGGGTCGCCCAGACCGGCGTACAGATCCTCTTCGGCTTCCTGCTGACGGTCGTCTTCCAGCCGCGTTTCACCGAGCTGTCCTCGACCGACAAGGACATCTACGTCGTCACGGTCGTGCTCGGCGCGGCGACTGTGGGCGCGCTCGTCGGCCCCGTGTCCTTCCACCGGCTGGTCACCGGCCGCCGGATCAAGCCGCAGGCGGTCATATGGGCGTCGAGGCTGACCCTCGTCGGGCTGGTGCTGATGCTCGGCACGATGGCCTCGGCGCTGCTGCTGATCCTGCGCGTGGCGCTGCACGACACGACCGCGCTGTGGCTGGTCGGCGGCCTGGTGCTGTGGTTCGTCCTGTGCTGGTTCGTACTGCCTGTCTGGGCCCGGTACACCAATGCGGGCAAGGACTGACCGAAGCCATTCCCTGCCCGCACCTGGTGTCAAGCGTTACTGCGCTGCTTACGCGGCGCCGCCCCGGCTTCCGCCGGCGCTGCTGCCGCTGCCGCCGTAGGACCGGCGGCGCGCCTGCGCCGGAGCGCTGCGGCGCCCGCGCTGCGAGGACGCGCTGCGCGCCGGGCGCTCCCTGACCGGCGACGAGATGACGACGGGGACACCGGAAGGCGCCTGCGCACCGGTGATCCGGGTCAGCTCGGCGTCGCCGGAGCGGACCTGCGCGGTCTGCGGCGTGATGCCCGCGGCCTGCATCAGGCGGGACATCTCGCGGCGCTGGTTGGGCTGCACCAGCGTGACCACGCTGCCGGACTCACCGGCGCGGGCGGTACGGCCGCCACGGTGCAGGTAGTCCTTGTGGTCGGTGGGCGGGTCGACGTTGACCACGAGATCAAGGTTGTCGACGTGGATGCCGCGGGCCGCGACGTTGGTCGCCACCAGCACGGTCACATGCCCGCTCTTGAACTGGTCGAGCGTGCGCGTGCGCTGCGGCTGCGACTTCCCGCCGTGCAGCGCGGCTGCCCGTACGCCGCTGGCCAGCAGGTCCCGGGTCAGCCGGTCGACGGCGTGCTTGGTGTCCAGGAACATGATCACCTTGCCGTCGCGGGCCGCGATCTCGGTGGCCGTGGCCTGCTTGTCGGCAGGGTGGACGTGGAGCAGGTGGTGCTCCATCGTCGTGACAGCGCCCTGCGACGGGTCGACCGAGTGGACCACCGGGTCGGTCAGGTAATTGCGTACCAGCTTGTCGACATTGCGGTCCAGCGTGGCCGAGAACAGCATCGTCTGACCCTCGGGCGCGACCTGCTGGAGCAGCTCCGTGACCTGCGGCATGAAGCCCATGTCGGTCATCTGGTCGGCCTCGTCGAGCACCGTGATCTTCACCTGGTCCAGGCGGCAGTCACGGCGGTCGATGAGGTCCTTGAGCCGGCCCGGCGTCGCCACGACGACCTCGGCCCCGGTGCGCAGGGCGCCGGCCTGGCGGCCGATCGACATGCCGCCGACGACCGTGGTCATGCGCAGGCGCACGGCGCGGGCGTAAGGGGTGAGCGCGTCGGTGACCTGCTGGGCGAGCTCACGGGTGGGTACGAGCACCAGGGCCAGCGGCTGACGCGGCTCGGCGCGCTTGCCGGCCGTCCTGGCCAGCAGCGCGAGCCCGAAGGCGAGCGTCTTGCCGGAACCGGTGCGTCCGCGGCCCAGGACATCGCGTCCGGTCAGCGTGTTCGGCAGGGTGGCGCCCTGGATCGGGAACGGCGTGGTCACGCCCTGGGCGGTGAGTGCCGCCAGCAGTGCCGCGGGCATGTCGAGCTCGTCGAAGGCCTCGACCGCGGGAAGCGCCGGCGAAGTACCGACCGGAAGGGCGAACTCGCCCTGGGGGCCGGAGGACCGGCGCTGGGTGGGCCGGCCGGAGGAGCCGGAAGAGCGGTTGGGCGCCGCGGGGCGGAAGCGCTCGCCGCGGTCGCTGGCGCGGCCGGCGAAGTTGCCGCCGGCGCGGGTACGGGAAAATCGTTCACGGTCGTTCGAACGTGCTGCGCGGTTCATCTGAACCTTCCTCGATGGGCACGTATCGAGGAATTCCGGGCAGCAGTGACTGAGTGCGTGACTGCCACAAGGAATCGCAAGAACGAGCCGGTAATTAAAAAAGCCGAAATGAAGCCGGACGAAAGGTTTGAATACCTGTGGGCCGGACGCTTCGAAGTGGCTGCAGTCCGCACCAAGAAAGCGCGGACGGGGCGGGGCGACGAGAATCGTGGCCGACCGCTCATGAGTCGGCCGCGCGATATGGGCGACCGAGTCGGGGCAACGATTCAAAGCAACGAGACGGGGCCCGCACCCTCAGGTGCGGGCCCCGACCGTGTAGAACGCGTCAGCGTCAGGCGGGAACGATGTTCTCGGCCTGCGGGCCCTTCTGGCCCTGCGTGACGTCGAAGGTCACCTTCTGGCCTTCCTGAAGCTCACGGAAGCCCTGGGTGGCGATGTTGGAGTAGTGGGCGAAGACGTCAGCGCCGCCACCCTCCTGCTCGATGAAGCCGAAGCCCTTTTCAGCGTTGAACCACTTCACGGTGCCAGAAGCCATGTCATTCTCCTTTGGAGCAGTGCCGGTGCCCGCCCTGTGCGGACTCCGAGTCGCGTTGCCGCGATGATTGCCCCGTCCGGAATAAAGCACCGGAAATACGAAAGTGCGCCCGCAGCGAGTGAGCCGCGGGAGCACTTGAAGTTTTGGGAACCACAACTGCAACTGAGATCAACAGTAGCACGGTGCGGCGGACGTGCCAGGGGTCTTTCGTCACATCCGCCGTGGCGCCATAAACTCTCCGTGCGAGCCGCTTTAAATTCTGCAGCTGCCGCACTAGATATTTTGTTCCTGCTCCTCGTCCGGGCCGGGCTCGCGCAGTTGCTCGTTCATGCGCAGGGCGTCTTCCAGCTGGTCCTCGAGAATGACGATCCGGCAGGCCGCGTCGATGGGGGTGCCCTGGTCGACCAGCTCGCGGGCCCGGGCGGCGACCCGCAGCTGGTAGCGGGAGTAACGGCGGTGGCCGCCCTCGGAACGCAACGGGGTGATGAGCCGCGCGTCGCCGACGGCCCGCAGGAACGCCGGGGTGGTGCCGATCATCTCGGCGGCCCGGCCCATGGTGTAGGCGGGAAAGTCGTCGTCGTTGAAGCGGTCGGCCTTGGTGGTCCGATGAGTCTCGGCGGTCACTTGCACCATCTTCTGTATCGCTTGGAGCGGACACTACGAGTGTGGCATGTCTGCTCCGGCGGTGACAGATTTCCCCCCTCCGGCGCACCAGCATGGATCCACCCCTGGCATACCCCGGGCACTATGGAGGAAGCGGCACGCGGGCGTCCATCGGGCGTACATCCGTACGGCGCCGGGTGTCTGTCCGAGGGGCCGCAACGTGTTGGAAACCGTGTGGTGGGATGCTCAAGTGCCCCGACGTGCGCACGAGGCGTGGGAGCAGGCGGCTTGACCAGCAAGGATGGGTAGGAAGACGACATGGATAAGCAGCAGGAATTCGTGCTCCGCACGCTGGAGGAGCGCGACATCCGGTTCGTACGCCTGTGGTTCACCGACGTACTCGGCTTCCTGAAGTCGGTCGCGGTGGCCCCGGCCGAGCTTGAGCAGGCGTTCGACGAGGGCATCGGCTTCGACGGCTCCGCGATCGAGGGCTTCGCCCGCGTATACGAGTCGGACATGATCGCCAAGCCGGACCCGAGCACCTTCCAGATCCTGCCGTGGCGGGCCGAGGCCCCCGGCACGGCCCGGATGTTCTGCGACATCCTGATGCCGGACGGCTCGCCGTCCTTCGCGGATCCCCGTTACGTACTGAAGCGCATCCTCGCCAAGACCTCGGACCTCGGCTTCACCTTCTACACGCACCCCGAGATCGAGTTCTTCCTCCTGAAGAACAAGCCCCTCGACGGCACCCGGCCCACCCCCGCCGACAACTCGGGTTACTTCGACCACACCCCGCAGAACGTCGGCATGGACTTCCGCCGCCAGGCGATCACCATGCTGGAGTCGATGGGCATCTCGGTCGAGTTCAGCCACCACGAGGGCGCCCCCGGCCAGCAGGAGATCGACCTCCGCTACGCCGACGCACTCTCCACGGCCGACAACATCATGACGTTCCGCCTGGTCATGAAGCAGGTGGCGCTGGAACAGGGCGTCCAGGCGACCTTCATGCCGAAACCGTTCTCCGAATTCCCGGGCTCGGGCATGCACACCCACCTGTCCCTCTTCGAGGGCGACCGCAACGCCTTCTACGAGTCGGGCTCGGAGTACCAGCTCTCCAAGGTCGGCCGCTCCTTTATCGCCGGCTTGCTCAAGCACGCCGCGGAGATCTCCGCCGTCACGAACCAGTGGGTCAACTCCTACAAGCGCATCTGGGGCGGCTCCACCCGCACGGCCGGCTCCGGCGGCGAGGCTCCGTCGTACATCTGCTGGGGCCACAACAACCGCTCCGCGCTGATCCGCGTGCCCATGTACAAGCCGGGCAAGACCGGCTCGGCGCGGGTCGAGGTCCGCTCGATCGACTCCGGCGCGAACCCTTACCTCACCTACGCCGTCCTGCTCGCCGCCGGCCTCAAGGGCATCGAGGAGGGCTACGAGCTCCCGCCGGGCGCCGACGACGACGTCTGGGCCCTGTCCGACGCCGAGCGCCGAGCGATGGGCATCGAGCCCCTGCCGCAGAACCTCGGCGAGGCGATCGCCCTGATGGAGCGCAGCGAACTGGTCGCCGAGACCCTGGGCGAGCACGTCTTCGACTTCTTCCTCCGCAACAAGAAGCAGGAGTGGGAGGAGTACCGCTCCGAGGTCACCGCCTTCGAACTCCGCAAGAACCTGCCGGTGCTGTAGCCGCAGGCCGGCGGGCGCTTTCTGCCTGAGCGAGCTCCGGGCCGGCACCGTCATGGCGCCGGCCCGGAGCCGTCTCATTCCCCCTGGGCCGTCTCTGGGCCGTCCGGCGCGGCTTCGGGCCTGCAGGCTTCCAGATGCGGGTGTTGAAGTCCGTGCGACGGACCGCCCCCCCCGCGAGGCAAAACAGCATGCGCTTGGTGACAGGCGACCGTGTGCTCCATGACGCTGGGTACGAGATCGACCGCATGCGCGAGGAGCTGTTCGCGCGGATCGCGTCACCCGAGGAAGCAGCCTTGCCTTCAGTTGGCGCCGGCGAGTGGGTCGTCGAACTCCACCGGACCACCTACACAGCCGACGGGACTGTCGTTGATAGGTAAAGACTTACGCCCGTGATCATTCGAGCGTGGGTAGGTGTCAGCCGATCCCCCGCCCGCATGGGTACTCACGCAGCGAAGGGCCGTCGGGGATCGCATCCGGGCCGCGCGTCTGGACGCACAGCTAAGAGGCCGCGCGGATAGGCGAGCACAGGGCATCCAGATGGCGGGCAGGTCCAAACTCCTTGATCAAGGTCTTCGGGGAGCGTCGCAGGGGAGGGTAGCCCGATCCGCAGTGAAGATGCCCATGGACCCTGTATCACCGTGGACCGATGAGTTTGGCGCCAGTGGTTCGTCTGACCTGGTGACGATCGTCGACCGTACGAGCGACACGGAGCTGACCTTGACGAATGACGCCAACCTGCAACCTGCTGTAGCCGCCGAGTTCGGGGCCCTCGCCGACCTGCTCGGCTCCGCCTCTGATGCGCAGTGGGACACCCCATCTCTGTGTGAGGGCTGGCGGGTTCGCGAAGTGATCGCGCACCTGACCATGGCGGCCCGCTACTCCGAAGAGGAGTTCATGGCCGAGTTGCGCCACTGCGACTTCGACTTCAACCGCTTGTCGAACCAGGTTGCCAGCCGGGACGCCGAACTGCCGACCGGCGAACTCGTCGCCAACCTGCGTGCCGACGTGATGCACCACTGGACACCGCCGGGCGGTGGGTACCACGGCGCGCTCAATCATGTGGTAATCCACGGCCTCGACGTGACTGTGCCGCTCGGGGTGCCGCGCCGCTCACCCGACGAGACCATCCGTGTCGTCCTCAACGACCTAACCGAGGGCGGCGGGCACACACACTTCGGCATCAGCATTCAGGGACGCAGCTTCCAGTCCACCGACCTTGACTGGTCGTACGGATCAGGCCCGGCACTGCACGGCGCCGCCGAAGACCTGGCACTCAGGCTCTGCGGTCGGACAGTCCCGGATGGACGGCTCCAGGGCACGCCGCTGTAAGGACTCCGGCGGACAGGGGTGGGCTCATGGTCGCCGGATGGGGCGGTCGTCCCAGCGGTAGTTGGTCCAGGCGTGGCGGATCAGGCTACGCACGGTATCCGCGAGGTCGAAGAAGGCGTTGATGACGCTGGTACGGCGCTCGTAGCAGCGTGCGAGGCGGTGGAAGGCGTTCTGCCAGGCGTGGGCGGTGGTGCCTCCGTCGGTTGTGGTGGAGGTGCATGGACCCGCCTCGGCTGTCGACCTGTCCAGGGGCGTAGCAGCCGAGGCGGGGGCTTAGGGGTTTGCCGCCGTAGCCGAAGGGGCGGCCTCCGATTCGATGGTTCGCCGTGGGGAGCGCGACGGCGCGTCGCGCACGAGGTCGTCCTCGGTAATGGGGTCACCGCGCCAGAGCAGGGTCACGCCGTGCGCCGGGCAGTAGGCGCTCTGGTCGTCCTCTTCGGGGAAGTCGTGGTCACCCTTCGGGCACCGTGTCATCGCCTTGCCTCGCGGTCTGCCCGCCGCAGCCGATCACCGGTTGCGCACCCGTCGAGACAGGTTGGGCAGTCCTGGGTGTGGACGATCAAAGCCAGGTACTCAGCCATCACGGGATGGTGTCCGCAGGCGCGCGGATACCAGTGGGTGACGTGGCCGAGGAGGCGTAGCCGCCGGGGGCCGAGGTTGACGGCCGTACGGGGGGTGAGGGTGGTGCCGCAGAAGACGCAGTCCACGCCGCGCTGCTGGCTCTGGGACAGGGTCTCGATGCGGGGTAGGTCCCTGGCGACGGTGCTCACGTTTGACTCCCTGGGCTGCGATGGGAGCGGCACCGGCCTGTCTCTGGCGGAGTGGGGCCGGTGCCGCCTCATGCAGATCACGCTACGAACATGCGCGATCACAGCGCAGTGACGTAGTGCACCAGTCGGCCCGTCAACTGTCGCCCAGCTAGGACAAGTTGTCCTAGCACCTACAGGGAAGGGTCTACGCCGAGGCGCGCGGCGAGGCTACGCAAGGACGAGTTCCGTCGCCGCTCCGCCTCAAGCATCTCCCGAACTGTGGCAGCAGCCAGGGCCTGAAAGCGGATCCACTCCGGCTGCTGCTCCTCCACCGCGAGGAGGTCCGCCAAGGCGCCGTCGAGGTCACCCACCTGGTAGCGGGCCTGGGCGACATCGACACGGTGAGCGGCGGCGTGTACGGGGCGGGTGATCGCGTCGAGGTCCACGCGCTCTGCCAGGGCGAGCGCCGCGGCCGGCTGGTTGTTCCGACCGGCCAGCGCGATGTTCACCTGCTGCGTCTGAACATCGGTGACGGAGAATGCGCTTCCGTACACGCGGACGGGGCCGGAGCGGACAGCTGCCGTCTCGGCGAGGTTGAGCAGTTCCTCTGCATCGTTGCGCTGGTCCCGTCGGGCGGTGGGTGTGGCAGCGGCCAGCAGTAGGTTGCCGTATACGGCGAGTTGCGCCGGCGTCGACTTGCGGAAGCTGGGCTCCAGCGCGTCCGCCTTACGTTCGGCGACGGCCTGTGCCTGCTCCCACCTGCCTTGCCGCAGCAGGACCCATGACAGGGTGGAGACGCCCATGCCTGACATGAGCGGGTCCGATGCCTTCTCGGCGGCGGCGAGCTGCTTCTCCACGGCGGCGAATGCCCAGTCGGGGTGCCCCGCCTGGGTGCAGAGGGACGCGGCGAGCTGATAGGCCAGGGCGAGTTGTTGCCACACCCGGTCGGTACCGGCCTCCCGCGCTACGGCCTGGCCGTCGCGGAGTATCAGGGGCAGCATCCCGGACAGGCGGGAGTAGTCGCCCCGCCAGTACATGCCGGTGGCGGCCTTCACCGAGTCGACCCACGCGGACTCGTCGGGCGGGTCCTCCAGGTTGTCGTCTGCGAGTACGCCGGGGAGGACACCGATGTCCTGGATCGCGTCGCGCAGGGCGAGGAGGCCGCCGTCGTCCGATAGCTCTTGGGTCACGGTGGGTTGTCCTACCAGGCGCTCAAGTTGCACGTCGAGGGCGCGCGCGAGCGACCGCAGCGTGTTGATGCGCGCGGACTGCCGGATGCCCTGCTCCAGCTTGCGGACGGTGTCCACAGAGACGCCGGCGCGCTGGGCGAGCTGCTCCTGGGTGACGTCGCGGAACTCCCGCAACGAACGGATGCGGTCGCCGATGGTCGTGTTCATGTGTACCCCCGCCAGAGGACTGGCTGTCTACGCTACGCCCGGCAGAGAGTGGGCGGCAGGGCTTGCCGGGGGTTCCCTGGTCGCCCTTTGGGCCAGGTATCGGGACTGGTACCTCGGCGCGACAGCCAGGAGGCCCTCGCGGCGGCGGACCGGCACCGGTCGCAGTGGCTGCACGGGTATCGCGGCTGCTTCGGGTTTCTCACGTTGGTGCTGAGGCCCGGTGGGCCTGGTACGGCTGTCAGCCGGGTGGGATCATTGGGGTGATAGCACCATGACGGGGTAGGAAGGGGACAAAATGTCAGCGATCAAGGAAGCCGTCGACATAGCGCGCCGCCCTGAAGACGTCTTCGCCTACGTGACCAACGCTGCGCACCTCCCCGAATGGCAGGAGAGCGCGGTGTCCGTACGGCCGGTGGGTGACGCGCCGCTGGGCGTGGGGTCGCAGTTCGTAGTGACGCGGCGGGTCGGTCGCCGGGAGATCCCGATGACCATGGAGGTGGACGAGCTGGAAGCCCCGAGAAGCTGGCACATGCACGGTATCGACGGCCCCGTCAGAGGGGACGTGACCGGCACGATCGAGCCCCTCGGTGACGGCGAGCGCTCGCGCCTGACGCTGTCCCTGGACTTCGAAGCGCACGGGATCGGAAAGCTGCTCGTTCCGCTCGTGGCCCGTCCGCAGGCGAGCAAGGAGATGCCGCGGAACGAGCAGAACCTGAAGAGGGTGCTCGAGCGGAGCACCTGAACTGGGTCTGAACTCGGTCTTTTGGTCAGCTGAAGAGCCAGCGGGTCTGGCTGTAGACGCCCTTGCCGAAGCCGAAGGCCGTCGATGGGGCGACGCGGAACACCACCGCTCGGTCGCCCTCGCCGTAGAACGCTCCATCGCGTACGTCGAAGTGCCAGTCCGGGCCGTACTTCGTCTCGTACGCCGCGGCCAGGCGACGCAGTCGCGATTCGTCCGTCTCTCGTGTCGCCTTGCCCTCGACCACCAGGTCGAAGCCCTCGCGCAGGGTGTTCGCGCCCGTGGTCAGGACGACGTGCGGGTTGGCGGCGAGGTTCTTCGCCTTGCGTTCCGCCGGGCCCGTACAGAAGTACAGAGCCTCGTCCTGCCAGACGGCCAGTAGCGGGGTGACGTGCGGGCGGCCGTCCGGGCCGTCAGCCAGAACAGCTCCGCCTCTTTCAGCCGCTCCACCGCGTCTGACCAGGCGGTCGGGGTCGCGTCCTTCTCGCTGTAGCGGGCGTCCAGCCGGGTCTCCGGTTCCGGAGTCTGGTCTTCCATGGTGCTGCCTCTCGCTCGCGGTCTGTCTGTCCGTCTGTCTCATTACCTCTCAGGAAGACAGACCGCGCGTGCGAGCGAAACTCAGCGGACGTCCGTCACCAAGTTGGTGGTGACCGGCGTCGGGCCCACCGGCTGCCAGGCGGAGGTTCCCTGGCCGGTCCAGTAGAGGCGGCCGTCCAGCGCCACCGCCGCGACGGCGGTGTCACCCGTCGGGTCGGTGGTGGACGCGGGGGCTCCGCCGAAGAGGAAGTTGCCCTGGTTCCAGCGGGGTACGCCGGTCGAGCCCGGGGGCAGGGGCAGCACCGCCGTGCCGAGCCTTCCGGATCCGTCGCGGGCGGCCAGCAGCGTTTCCGTGGCGCTCACCGGGCCGAAGCCGGCCCGGCCGCCCAGGTCGGTGACCTCGGCCGTCGGCGCTGCGGCGGTCACCGCGCCCCCCGCTGCCCCGGCGGCGAACCGGGCGGCGAGTACGGCACCGGAGCCCGGCTTGCGGAAGTACAGGCGTACGCCGTCGCCGTCAGGGCGGGCGGTCGGCGGCAGCGGAGTCGCGGGCAGCGCGGTGGGAGCCGGGCCGCGCATCGGGACGCCGGGCGCGTCCTGGGTCCAGACGACGGTCGAGGTGAGGGTCTGCGCGAAGACGTAGGCGCGGCCCGCGCTGTCGAGCGCCGCTGTCGGGTCGCCGAACAGCTGCTGACCGCCCAGCGCCTGCCACGGCGTCCAGCTTCCGTCGGGGAGCTGCGTACGGGAGCGGAGGGCGTGGCCGCCGTCGCGGAGGTAGACCGTCGCGAGGCCCTCGCGGTCGACCGTCACGGCCGGGGCGCTGATGTCCAGGGAATCGGGCGCGTGGGCGGACTGCGGCATACCGAGTGACTGCCAGGTGCCGAAGGGACCGCCAACGGTGCGCTGCACGGCGGTGACGACATCGCGGCGGTAGCCGACCGGGCCCTCGAAGGATGTACGGGTGCCGAAGAGGGCTATTCGGCCGTCGGGCAGCTTCTCGGATGTGATGCCGCTGTCCAGGCCGGTTCCGCCGAGCAGCGTGGGACCGGTCCATGCGGGCTGGGCTGCGGCCTGGGACGCGGGCCGGGATGCGGCCCGGGACGCGGGCTGGGCTGCGGCCCCGGTGCCGGTTCCGGTGCCAGATCCGGATCCGGCCTGCTTGCCCGGCTCGCGGTGCCAGACCGCCAGGCGCGTGTCCAGTACCGAGAACGCCCACAGCTCGCCCTCCCGCGCGCCGCTCTGGAGCCACGAGGTGCTGTTGTTGCGCGAGTGGCGGATGCCGTACACCCAGCCGGGGCCCGTCGGCCGCCCCGCCACCTTGCGGTCGCCGCAGCCGGCCTCCGCGTCGCAGTAGTTGTTGGGGTACTCGGTCCAGGCGTACGTCTTCAGCGTGTCCAGCTTCTCCCGCACCGCCTCCGGTCCCAGGACGTGCGGCAGGCTGCCGTTGAGGTAGCCCAGGTAGTTCTGGATGGTGAAGTGCGGGTGGCCGCCGGTCCTGCCGTACTCGGTGAGCGCCAGCTGGGCGAACCTGGCGCCGTACATGTGGTCCTGGTGGTCGGGCAGCATGCGCGGCGTGGACTCGCGGCCGTTCGTCGGGTCGAGCATCCGTACGAACGTCGGCTGGAAGCGCTTCAGCAGCCCGGAGATGGTCTGGACGACCTGCTCCTTGGTGTACGAGAAGTTCTCCGTCACCGGGGTGTCGGACGACAGCTCCGACTCCAGGGCGGCCACCTGGCCGTCCCACAGCCCGTGCAGGCTGTGCGGCCGGTTCGCGGCGCTGGCGCCCGCCTCGTGCAGCTGCAGCCAGACCAGGCTGACCTCGGGGCGGGCCTTCAGCGTGTCGAGCTCGGCCCAGCCGCCGCCGTCGGTACGGATCGCGGAGCGCTGCCAGGGGCTGGTGCGGTCGCCGGTGGCCATCTCGGCGTACGCGGCACGTATGCCGTTCTGCCGGGCCTCGGCGTACCGCTCCTTGTCGGGGGCGGGGAGCGGTACGCCCTCGTTCGCGCCGCCGCGGAAGGAGTTGACGCCGTCCGCCTCGCCCGCCGTCAGGTAGACCGAGGTCAGGCGCTTGCCGGTGCGTATGGACTGGCTGAGGTCGGGGTTCATGAAGAACAGGTCGTCGTCCGGGTGGGAGACGATCTGCACCACGGACTCCGCGGCGGCACGGACGGGCTCGGCCTTGCCGGCTTCGCGGTCCGTGTCTGTCCTGTCTGTCGTCACCGTCCTGGCTGCCGCCTCGGGACCGGAGGCCGCCAGTGGCACAGCGGGACGGGCGAGCTGGATGCCTGTCACCGTCAGCAGCAAGGTCGCGAGTACGACGCTGGGCAGGCTGCGGCGCGGCAGGCGGAAGGTACTACGGGCCCTGGGCGGCATAGGAACGGTGCTTTCGGTGTGCGGCGGTACGGCGTACGGGATGGGGTGCGCCCAGGACGGCGCTGATCATCGCGCTGACTGTGGAGCAGAAGTGAAGAGGGTTTCACGTGGGATCCGGTTTATCGGCGCCGAGAACCGGTGATGTTGCGGATCTCACTGGCCTTCTACGTCACAGCCCTTGCGGCGGCTGGGCCGCGGGCCGCCGCGACGCTCCTGCCGATAGGCTCGGGAACCGGACCTTGACCGGACGGTTGTACGGACAGGTGTACGGACCGTGGGACGGCCGGAGCGGGAGGCAGAATGTCGGCGCCGGGGCGCAGGAGCAGTACCTTCACTCGGCTGCTGAGGCACGGTTTCACCGATCCGTCCGCCGCCGAGCGGCTGCTCGGCGCACCCGAGCTGGCCGCCGTACGCAACGACCCGGTGCTCCTCGACGCGCTGGGCGCGACAGCCGATCCCGATCTGGCGCTCCTCGGGCTCGTACGGCTCGTGGAGGCGCAGGGCGGCGACGAGCGGCGCGTCTTCCTCGACACGCTCGTCACCGCCAAGCCGCTGCGTGACCGGCTGCTCGGTGTGCTCGGCGCGTCCGAGGCGCTCGGTGATCATCTGGCGCGGCATCCGCGCGACTGGCACGCGCTCGTCACGTACGAGGCGGCGGATCTTCATCCCGAGGTAGCGGACTTCGAGCGGGGTCTTGCCGACGCCACCGACCCGGTGTCGCTGCGGGTCGCGTACCGGCGCTGCCTGCTGTCGATCGCGGCGCGCGATGTGTGCGGTACGACCGATGTCGCGCAGGCGGCCGCCGAACTGGCCGACCTGGCGACGGCGACCCTGCGGGCCGCGCTCGCCATCGCCCGCAAGGCCGCTCCGGAGGACGCCGCGGTGTGCCGGCTCGCGGTCGTCGCGATGGGCAAGTGCGGCGGCAACGAGCTGAACTACGTCTCCGACGTGGACGTGATCTTCGTGGCGGAGGCGGTGGAGGGGGCGGTACAGGGGGCGGTGCAGGGCGCCGACGAGGACCACGCGCTGCGCGCCGCGACCCGGCTCGCCTCCCACCTCATGCGGATCTGCTCCGAGACGAACATCGAGGGCACGATCTGGCCGGTCGACGCGAACCTGCGGCCCGAGGGGCGCAACGGTCCGCTGGTACGGACGCTGTCCAGCCACCTCGCGTATTACCAGCGGTGGGCCAAGACGTGGGAGTTCCAGGCGCTGCTCAAGGCGCGGGCGGTGGCCGGTGACCTGGCGCTGGGCGAGGCGTACGTCAAGGCCGTGTCGCCGCTCGTGTGGCAGGCGGCCGAGCGCGACAACTTCGTGCCCGACGTACAGAAGATGCGCCGCCGCGTCGTCGACAACATCCCGGCCGCGCAGATCGACCGCGAGCTGAAGCTGGGGCCCGGCGGACTGCGTGACGTCGAATTCGCCGTACAGCTACTGCAGTTGGTGCACGGCAGGAGTGACGCGACACTGCACCAGGGGTCGACGCTCGGGGCGCTGCAGGCGCTCTCGGCCGGCGGGTACGTGGGGCGGGCGGACGCCGTGCAGCTCGACGAGGCGTACCGCTTCCTGCGCGCCATGGAGCACCGCATCCAGCTGTACCGGCTGCGCCGCACGCACCTCGTGCCGCAGGACGAGGCCGGTCTGCGGCGGCTCGGGCGCTCGCTCGGGCTGCGCACGGATCCCGTCCCGCAACTGAACCGGGCGTGGAAGCGGCACGCCGCGGTGGTGCGCCGGCTGCACGAGAAGATCTTCTACCGGCCGCTGCTCGATGCGGTCGCGCAGCTCGCGCCCGGCGAGATCCGGCTCAGTCCGAAGGCGGCGGGACAGCGCCTGGAGGCCCTCGGGTACGCCGATCCGGCCGCCGCGCTGCGGCACCTGGAGGCGCTGTCGTCCGGCGTGACGCGCAAGGCGGCCATCCAACGGACGCTGCTGCCGGTGCTGTTGGGGTGGTTCGCGGACTCCGCCGACCCGGATGCCGGCCTGCTCGGCTTCCGTAAGGTGTCCGACGCGCTGGGCAAGACGCCGTGGTATCTGCGGCTGCTGCGGGACGAGGGCGCGGCGGCGGAGAACCTGGCGCGGGTTCTGTCGGCCGGGCGGCTCGCTCCCGATCTGCTGCTGCGGGCGCCGGAGGCGGTGGCGCTGCTCGGCGATCCCGAAGGGCTGAAGCCGCGCGGGCGGGCGCATCTGGAGCAGGAGGTGCTGGCCGCGGTCGGGCGTGCGGACGGCGCGGAGACGGCGGTGGCGGCGGCGCGTGGGGTGCGGCGGCGGGAGCTTTTCCGTACCGCCGCGGGCGACATCATCGGATCGTACGGAACCGAGGAGAGCCCGGCGGAACCGGACCCGGGCGCGCTCGTCGACCGCGTCGGCAACGCCCTGACCGACTTGAACGCCGCCACGCTGGCCGGCGCGCTGCGGGCCGTGGTGCGGGAGCGATGGGGAGACAGGCTGCCGACGCGGTTCGCGGTGATCGGGATGGGGCGCTTCGGCGGCCACGAGCTGGGCTATGGCTCCGACGCGGACGTGCTTTTCGTGCACGAGCCGTGGGAGGGCGTGGACGAGCAGGAGGCGGCGCGGGCGGCGAACACGGTCGTCGGGGAGATGCGGTGCCTGCTCCAACTCCCCACTTCTGACCCGCCGTTGATGATCGACGCGGACCTGCGGCCGGAGGGCAAGAGCGGGCCGATGGTGCGTACGCTCGCCTCCTACGCGGCGTACTACCGGCGGTGGTCGCTGGCCTGGGAGAGTCAGGCGCTGCTGCGCGCGGAGCCGATGGCGGGAGATGCGGAGCTCGGTCGGCGGTTCGTCGAGCTCGTCGATCCGCTGCGGTATCCGCGGGCGGGGCTCGGTGAGGACGCGGTGCGGGAGATCCGGCGGCTCAAGGCGCGCATGGAGTCCGAGCGGATGCCGCGCGGGGCGGATCCGACGCTGCACGCGAAGCTGGGGCGGGGCGGGCTGAGCGACGTGGAGTGGGCCGTGCAGCTGGTGCAGATGCGGCACGGGGCGGCGGAGCCGGGGCTCCGGACCACGCGCACGCGGGAGGCGCTGGCCGCCGCGCGGACGGCGGGCCTCATCGCGGCGGACGACGCGGCGGTGCTGGACGAGGCGTGGGTACTGGCGACGCGGGTGCGCAACGCGGTGATGCTGGTGCGGGGGAGGGCGGGTGACACGTTTCCCTCGGACGGGCGTGAACTCGGGGCGGTGGCACGGTACTTGGGGTACGAGGCGGGGCATGTGGGGGACATGCTGGACGACTACCGGCGTACGACGCGGCGGGCTCGGGCGGTGGTGGAGGAGTTGTTCTACGGGGGGTAGGCGGGTGGGGTACGGCGCGCTCTGGGTGTGGGCGTGGGTGGGTGCGGGTGTGGCGTCGTAACGGGTGGGGCCGGGCCGCTGCGCGGGGCTTTCCCCTACCCGCCCCTTCCCGCTGTGCCATTTGCGGCTCCGCCGCGTGGGGGCTCCGCCCCGGGCCTCGGTCCTCAAGCGCCGGACAGGCTGAAATGCCCGCGCGCGGAACGGCACCGAGTGCGCCGCATGGATGGGCACCGTCCCAGCGCATCCAGCCCGTCCCGCGTTTGAGGACACGCCCGCAGGGTGTTCGGGGTCTGGGGCTTGCCTCCACGCGGCGGAGCCGCAAATGTCACAGCGGGAAGGGGCGAGGTGGGGAAATGACCCCGCGCAGCGGCCCGGCCCCACCCGTTACGACGCCACCGCCAGCAACGCGCGGCAGTGCGCGATGAAGCCCTCCAGGGCCAAGTCGAACGCAGCGTGCGTGCGGTCCGGGCCCGCCGCCGCCAGGGCGAGTGCCAGCCCCGGCGTCGCCGTCTCGTCCGGGAGCTCCCACATCGTCTCCGGCGCCGCCATGTCCAGCGCGGAGCCCAGCACCAGGTTCTCCAGCGCGCTGATCACGGCCATCACGTCCGCCGTCTCGAAGCCCGCGTCCAGCAGCAGCCGTACCGCCCGCTCGTACTGGTCGAGAACCTTCGGCGCGCGCACCGGTGAGGTCATGAGCAGGGGGATCGCCCGTGGGTGAGCGGCGAACGCCGCGCGGTACGAGCGGGCCCAGGCGGTCATTGCCGCGTCCCATGGCTCCAGCTCCAGGGTCGAGGCGTCGATGGCGGAGGCGACCCGTATCCGCAGCAGCTCGACGATCCCGTCCCGGCCGTCCACGTGGTGGTACACGGACCCGGTCTGTACCCCCAGCCGCCGCGCGATCTGCGGGACGCTGAACTCCCCCTGCTCGTCGACGAGCTCCAGTGCCGTCGTGGCGATGCGCTCTTTGTCCAGGAGCGGTGTGCGCGGCCGGCCCATGTCGGTCCCCTCAAATCTCAGGTCTTCCCGGATCCCCGTCGGGAGGCTACATTGCCCGAAACCGAAAACCGAAAGCCTTTAGGTTTTCGGCGTGACGGTCGTGTCGCCCCTGCCTCCCCGCTGCCGCAGAAGGGCCTGTCCCCGCATGTCTGTGACCCCCAAGACCTCTCCGGAGAGAACGGGACCGGCCGCCGAGCCGACGCCCACCCTCCGCCGCGCCACCCTCGGCACCTCGGACATCGTCTTCTTCGTCGTCTCGGCCGCCGCCCCGCTCACCGTCATGGCCGGCGTCGCGCCCCTCGCCATCATGCTCGGCGGCGTCGGCGCCCCGGCCGGCTATCTGATGGCCGGCATCACGCTCGCCGTCTTCGCCGTCGGGTTCACCGCCATGACGCGGTACGTCCGCCACGGCGGCGGCTTCTACGCGTACATCACCCGGGGCCTCGGCCGCCCCGTCGGCATGGGCGCCGCGCTGCTCGCCATGATCGGCTACAACGGCATGGAGATCGGCGTCTACGGCCTGCTCGGCAGCGCCACCCAGGACACCGCCAAGTCCCTCTGGGGTATCGACATACCGTGGCTGCCGGTGTCCCTCGCCGGGCTCCTGCTGGTCTGGTACCTCGGCTACCGGTCCATCGACTTCGGCGCCAAGGTCCTCGGCGTACTCCTCCTCGCCGAGACCGGGATTCTGGTGCTGCTGGCGGGCGGTGTCCTCCTCGACGGCGGCGCGCACGGGCTCTCCGCCGACTCCTTCACTCCCGGCAACATGGTCGGGCCAGGCATGGTCGCCGTGCTCGCCATGGCCTTCGCCGCGTTCACCGGCTTCGAGTCCACGGCCATCTACCGCCGCGAGGCCCGCGATCCCGGCCGTACGATCCCGCGCGCCACCTACATCGCCGTCGGCTTCCTCGGCCTTTTCTACGCCTTCGTCGTCTGGACGGTCATCCAGGCGTACGGCTCCGACAAGGTCGTCCAGGCCGCCACCGACGACGCGGGCGGGCTCTTCTTCACCGCGATCACCACGTACGTCGGCGGCTGGGCCGCGGACCTGATGCACATCCTCATCGTCTCCAGCGTCATCGCGTCCCTCCTCGCCTTCCACAACGCCATCAACCGGTACGGCCTCTCCCTCGCGGAGGAAGGCGTTCTGCCCGCCGCGATGGGCAAGGTCCACCCCCGCCACCGCTCGCCCTACCTCGCCGGAGCCGCGCAGACCGTCCTCGGCCTGGTTGTCGTCCTTGGCTTCGCGCTGGCCGGGGCGGACCCGTACACGGAACTGCTGCTGTGGGTGAACACCCCCGGCATGATCGGCCTGATGGCGCTGCAACTGCTCGCCGCGATCGCCGTGCCGTTCTTCTTCCGGCGCATCAGCCACACCGAGAACATCTGGCGCACCACCATCGCCCCCGCCGTGGCCACCGTGCTGCTCACCGTCGCGCTCTACCTGGTGGCAACGAACGTCGAGCTCTTCACCGGCGCCACCCCGGCCATCAACATCACTCTCGTCGCGGTCGTGCCCGCCGTCTTCCTCATAGGCATCGCCATCGCCCTGCGCCTGCGCCGCAGCAGGCCCGAGGTGTACGCGGGCTTCGCCGCAGAACCGGCCGAGTAAACGAGTAACGAGTAACGAGCAACGAGCAAGGAAGCAGAAGAACGTGCCCGAAGCCGATCTCATCCTCACCGGCGCCCGCGTCCGCACCCTCGACCCCACCCGCCCCGAAGCAACCGCCGTCGCCGTACGGGACGGACTGATCGCCGCCGTCGGCGACGCGTCGGACGTACGGGACTGGCGCGGCCCCGGCACCGAGACCGTCGACCTGTCGGGGGCCACCCTCACCCCCGGCCTCGTCGACAGTCACAGCCACCCCGTGTGGGGCCTGGAGATGTCCACCGGGCTCGATCTCTCCGCCGTACGCGACCTCGACGCGCTCCGCGCAGCCCTCGCCGGCGCACAGCGCAACGAAGGCTGGATCGTCGCCTGGGGCCTTGACCACAACGCCTTCGGCGGCCGCCCCGTCGACCGCGCCCTCATCGAGGACGCCGTGGCCGGCGCCCCCACCTTCATACGCCTCTACGACGGTCACTCGGCCCTGGTCAGCGGCGCCGCACTCCAGGCCGCCGGGATCACCGGACCCCGCACCTTCGCGCAGCGCTCGGAGATCGTCTGCGACGCCGAAGGCCGCCCCACCGGGCACCTCATCGAGCACGCCGCCATGGACCTCGTCGACGCGGCTGTGCCCAGGCCGTCGTACACCGAGCGCCGCGCCCGCCTCGGCGAACTCCTCTCCGCGATGGCCGCCACCGGCCTGACCGGAGCCCATGTCATGGACCTAGAAGGCTCGTGAAGATCTTGGGTTCTGGCCCCGCCGCGTGCGCGGTGGGGCCAGACTCTTTCTCGTGGTGATGGGGGAATGGGCCGGGGAGACGGTCGGGCCGGATGTGTGGGAAACCTGCCGGGAGTTGATCCCGGCAGGGAGTGTGTTCGCGTTCTTGGCCGAGCATCGCGGTGCGCTGTTCCCGGCGGAGATGTTCGCGGACATGTACCCCTCGGCGAACGGGCGGCC
>NZ_JAGGOK010000064.1 GCF_018614615.1 Streptomyces sp. ISL-100
GAGCGGGATATGCAGCGCTGGCGCGCTGCATAGGGAACGGCTCCGCTGACGCTCCGCCAGATTCCCGCGCAAGCGCGGTAATCGAATTCCGCAAGCGGAATTCTGAGTACGTGTCAATTCGCGCAAGCGCGATTTTAGGGAATCCCGCAAGCGGGATTCCTGGGGCTGGCAGTAGGGGGTGGGTGCATCACGCGTGGGACTGTGTAGGGCTTGGGATTCCCAGCTACCACCCCTGCAACGGATGTGACGGACCATCGGTCTGACGGGGTGCCGGCCTCACGGTAGTGAGGGGTTCCGCTGCGCTCCACCCTGAAGCCCTCCCCCATCGTCTGACTGTCCCGGCACGTTTACCAACGCCCTGCCAGCATACAGGGAAACCAGGCTTTCGTGGGTGAGATTGAGTCATGTGCCACCCTCGTGGGCGAAGTTGGTGTGCGGGTGATGCATCACGAGTCTTGACTGTGTAGAGTCTGGGATCAGACGTTACACCCCAACCTTGCGCCTGGATTCCATTTGTTATTACGCGCTGCATTCCGCGAAAAGGAGAGCACGGGGCATGGCCGTGAAGTTGCGTGATCACCAGATCGAGGCCGTTGCTGCCATTGTTCGGGGTCTTGATGTTCCGCCGGGTGGTATTCCCTGGAATGGTCTTCGTGGGCAGGTGCACGCGGCGTGTGGGACGGGGAAGACGATTATCGCGGCGGCGTCGGCGAAGCGGCTTGTGCCCAGGGGGCGTGTGCTCGTGTTGGTGCCGACGCTGGATCTGCTGGCGCAGACGGTGAGGGCGTGGCACGAGGCCGGGCACAGGGGGCCGGCGGTTGCGGTGTGTTCGCTTCAGGACGATCCGGAGTTGTGGTCGTTGAAGGTGCGCTCCACGACGAACCCGATCCAGTTGGCGCTGTGGCACGGGCAGGGGTCGGTCACCATCTACGCCACCTACGCGTCTCTGGGTGTTCTGGCGGAGGCTTTCGAGGGTGTCTACGGTCAGAAGCTTGATCGAGTAGACCTCGCGGTGGTTGATGAGGCCCACAGGACAAGTGGCTCGATGGGTAAGGCGTGGGCCGACATCCACGACCAGACCGTCATCCCGGCCTCCCGGCGGCTGTACCTGACGGCCACACCGCGGATCTGGGAGGAGCGGCTCAACCGGGAAGTCGCCGAAGGGGTGCGAGATCCGCTGCCGCGGGAGATGGCGGCGTCCATGGATGACGAGAAGGTCTTCGGGCCCGTCCTGTACAAGCTCTCGCTCGCCTCTGCCGTCTCCCGGGGCCTGTTGGCGCGGTATCAGATCATCGTGCTGGAGCTGAAGGACCCGGTCGTCACCCCGGAGAAGCTGATGGGCGAGGAGCGGCACACGGAAGAGGTGCGGGGGCAGCGGCTCGGGGCCTTGCAGGCCGCGTTGCTGCACACGATGGCGCAGCACGACCTGTCGACGTGCATCACCTTCCACCACCGGACGATCGAGGCTCAGGCGTACGCGGAAGGACTGGAGCGCGTCGCGGCCAAACTGCACGCCGACCAGCCCGAGACGTACCCGAAGCGGATCTGGGCCAACTGGCTGTGCGGCGAGCACGTCCCCGAACGCCGGCGGGAGGTCCTCGGCTCGTTCGGGTCGACGGCGCAGCGGGCCGTGCTCTCGAACTGTCGTGTCCTGGGCGAGGGCGTCGACATCAGAGCCGTGGATTCAGTTGCCCTGTTGGACCCCAAGGGCGCGCCGCACGACATCGTCCAGGCCATCGGCCGGGCACTCCGACAGAAGCCCGGACAGGGCAAACTCGCCTCCCTGATCGTGCCCGTCTTCCTCCAGCCCGGAGAAAATCCGGAAGACATGTTCACCTCCGGCTCCTACCGGCCCCTGGTGAAAGTCCTGGAAGGGCTGCGGGCCCACGATGAAGAAGCCGTCGAACTGCTCGCCATCCCGCAGGAGCCGCAGAAAGACGTCGCGCAACCGTCCGTGAACATCGGCGTCGCACCAGAAGACGGCGAGGAAGAATCACGGTTGCTGCTCCGTTTTGCCGCCCCCCGGGATCCGGTGATGGTCGCGGACTGGGTCTCCTTCAACGTGATCGACACCGAACGCCAGGACTGGGCCCGCGGCTGGGCGAAGCTGAAGACGTACGTCGAGCGGGTCGGGAACGCGAGGGTGCCCTACGGACACCGCGAGGGCGCGACACCGCTTGGGCAATGGGTCGCGGAACAACGACGCGCCTACGCAGCCGGGCAGATGACCGGCCAGCGCGCCCTACGGCTCGAACAGCTCGGCATGGTCTGGTCGCCAGCCGATGAACGCTTCCAGGAGAACCTCGACGCCGTGAAGGCGTACTACGCGGACCACTGGACCCTCTGTGCTCCGAGGTCCGCCGTGGCCCTGGACAGGTCGGTGGGGCAGTGGTTGAGCAACCTGCGCCGCGCGGGTGCGCTGGAGGGTCACCCGGAGTGGGAGACCGCGCTCAGGGAGATCGACGAGGACTGGAACCCGGCGTGGCCGGCGGAGTGGCAGCGGCACTACGCCGCGCTGCGCGAGCTGGTGGCCGAGGAAGAGGGCCAGGCAGAGGTGCTGCCCGGGTTCACGGTCCACGCGATGGACATCGGGAAGTGGTTGGCCCGGCAGCGCAAGGCCGAGGTCTGGCAGGCCCTTCACGACGGGCAGCGCGAGCGCCTGGAGCAGCTCGGCATCACACCCCTAGCCCCGGCCCCGGAGGCACCCGCGAAGCCGACCACGGCGCCCGTGAGCGCCTTCGAGAAGGGCGTTGCGGCCCTCGCGCAATACAAGGCACGCGAAGGCTCTGTGACCGTCCCCAGGAGCCACGTAGAGCGACTGGAGGACGGGACCGAGGTCCGGCTTGGAGTTTGGATCATGAACCAGAAGACCCGTAGGAGGAAGCTCACTCCCGACAGACTCGCCGCGCTCGCCACGCTGGGGCTGGAATGGGCGCGGTAGGGTTAAGAAGTGGGATAAGTTTTTGGCTAAGAAGCCTCGGGTTCTGACGTGAAGGTGCAGGGAAATGGCATCTGAGGAAGAGCTGTTCGCGTCCGTTGACGCTCTGTTGAACGAGGAGCCGTACTTGCCGCCTCCGGCGGAGCGTGCCCGGCTGCGTGAGGCCGCCGGTATCACTCAGGCCCGTCTCGCCACCGCGTTGAAGACGACGACCCAGTCGGTGAAGAACTGGGAGAACGGCCGCAGCGAGCCGAAGTCGCCGCGCCTGGACGCCTACCAGCGGCTGCTGAACGGGTGGGCGGCGAAGTACCCCGCCCCCGGCGCCGTCTCGGCTGCCGCGACGGTGCCAGCTGCGTCCGCCGCACCGGCCGCGTCCAAGCTGGAGACGACAAACGCCCCTCAGCCTGTCGACGTTCCAGGTGCGGGACCGGCGCGTCCCGTCATCCTGGCTGGCGCGACATCGCGGCGTCCGGCCCCTCAAAAGGCTGCGAAGCCAGCAGCCGATCCGCGGTTCCCGCATGGCCCGCTCGCTGTGCTCGACGGTGACGGCTGCGCGTACGGCACAGGCGGCATCGTGCTCGACTGCCCGGCGACAAGCGTGGTGGAGCTGGTGGAGTGGACGCTCAGGGAATCCGGGCTCGGTGCGCCGCGTCTGCACCGCAACGGCAAAGACAGCGACCCGCTGATCGTGCTCACCGCCGCGGCCGCCGTGAAGCTCGGACTGCCCGAGCGCCTGGAGGGCCATGAGCAGCGCCGCTCCCTGCGCCTTGCGGAGGATCACCCCGTGGTCAAGCAGGTGGTGAAGGCGAAATGGCGGCTCACCCAGCGCGGGTTCGGGCCGTGGGCAAGGATCTACCGCAAGGTCCAGGGGCGCGAGCGGCAGTGCGTGCAGCTGGCGATCCTGTCGTGGGACGCCCTCGATGAGCGGTCCTGGCCCGGCGTTGCACAGATGGAGCCGGCCGACGTCGCCCGCGTCCTCGGCATCTACGCCCAGCGGGTCATCACCCCGCGAGGGTCGACGGCCGTGTCCGGGCTGGAGCTGATGACGGCGCTGCGGCCGCCCACCCGCGCGGTGCAGGACCCGCAGACGGGGAACTGGGTGCCCGGCCACAACCCCGGCTCGCTGGGCACGGAGCCGATGGACCCGGCGCCGCCGGAGGCCACCGCCGAACACCCCGTCGTCGTCGACAGCGGCTGGAGCGGCGGGTTCCTGAACGAGGAGGCGTACCAGTGGGTGCGCGACGTCAGCCTGCTGACGGATGAGGAGTGCACGCTGCCGTACGCGGTCGGCCTGGATCTGAACACCGCCTTCCTCGCCGCCGCGGCTCGCCTGGTCGTCGGGCTGTCGGAGCCCGACCACTTCCACGCCCCGACGTTCAACCCGAAGATTCCCGGCTCCTGGCTGGTCGATCTGTCCCACGTCGAGGGGGACCCGCGCCTGCCCTCGCCGTTCACGCCGGACGGCACCCGGCCGACGGGTCCGGCCTGGTACCAGACGCACACCGTCGCCTACGCCCAGGAGCTCGGCTACAACGTCGCTCCGCTGGAGGCGTACCTGCGCCGCGAGACCGGCGCCTACCTGGACCCGTGGCACGACCGATTGAAGAACGCCTACGTCGACACCCTCGCCGACCTCGGCGTCACCCGGGACCTGGACGAGCGCGCCTTCCTCGCCGCGATGGAGCGGCACAAGGACGTCTACCCGGCGATGGCGGCTGTCCTCGCCGCGATCAAGGCCACCGTCAAGGGCGGTGTCGGCAAGCTGCGCGAGCGCCCGCAGGGCAAGAAGTACAAGGAGGGCGAGCGGTGGCCGGCCCTTCAGCGGCCGACCTGGCGCCCCGACATCCGCGCCGCCGTCATCTCCAAGGCCCGCATCAACATGCACCGCAAACTGCGCAACATGGCCACGATGACGGGCCTGTACCCGCTCGCCGTACTCTCCGACTGCGTCGTCTATCCCTCGCCGGGGGAGAGCCCGCTGGACTTCCTGCCGTACGCCGCCTCCGGCAAGCCGCAGCCCGGCGGGTTCCGCCTCGGGCCCACGCCGGGTCTGGCAAAGCTGGAGGGCGTCCAGTCGATGCTCTGGGCGGTCGACCTCATGGAACAGGGCCACAACCCCGCCCGCCACATCAAGGGCGGCGACGCCGTCCTCGACGAAGGAGAGTAGAGCCGTGGGGGAGATCGACGACGCCATCGAACGCGCCGACCGGGAAGCGTTCACTCGCCAGCCGCCCAAGACCCTCCAGGCCCGCATCAGCTTCCTGATGAAGCAGCTCAAGACGACCAAGGCCGTCGCGGCGGAGCTCGGGGTCAGCCAACGGTCGGTGGAGCGCTATCGCAAGGGCGAACGCAAGCACCCGCCCAAGGCGATCGCGGACCGGATCGACGACGCGGTACGGCAGCGGTGGCAGCCGCAGGTCCGCAAGCGCCGCCAGAAGCAGGCCGCCACCACGCGCGGCATCACGGTGGAGACACGGGCCCGGTTCGGGTACACCGCGCCCATCGGCACGACCGACGACGGGCGCTTCCGGCGCCTGACCGTGCATCTCCCCCCGGCGTACGCGCAGCGCCTGTTCGACGCCCGCAACACCGGTGCCAGCGACCAGCAGATGCGGGGGATCATCGCCGAAGGATTCAAAGAGATCTACTTCCAGGACGGCGGAGCCCGCGCCACAGGACTCTCCGACGTCACCCTCAACGACATCGACTACCTCGACCTCGACTACTGACCTGACGCTGGCCGCAGGCCCAGCACCTGCTTTGTGACTCAGCGGTGGGCGAGGGCGGCAAGTTGGGCGGTGACCTTAGCCTTGTGCAGTCGGCCCTCGGAACCCGGCCAGCCCGCCGGACGCGAGCCACCCAGGCAGGGGCCGCGGGCTGGCTGTGAGGCGTGTGGGGCTGGCACTGAGCAGGAGCAGGAAACGGCATCGGGGGTGTGGTGTGGCAGCGGGGGTGTTGCGGACCGTGCCGCTGGCCGGGGAGCTGACCGCATCGTTGATCAGCCGTGTGGCGGCCCGCTACGGTCTCCCGACCGCCGGTGTGCTGCGGCTGTGGACATGCCGCAACTCCCCCGCCCGGCACGACGGCGGCGGTGCGCGGGCGGACGCGGAGGTCGTCCTCAACGGGGCCGGGCGGCGGGTGCTCGCCGAGCTGTGCAGGGTGGAGCCCAAGGTACTGGCGCGCGCTTTGCCTGCCTTCACCATGGACGACCCCAAGATCAGCACCGGTCGGGAGGCCGGGGTGGCACAGGCACGGTGGCGGGCGGCGGGCACGGTGGCGGGTCCGGCCGCGTTCGGCTGCCGGCTGTGCACCGCGCGGCGCACCGGACAGGCACTGCGGGCGGTGCGCTACCTGCCACGCTGGCATCGGGTCTGCCTTAGGCACGGACGCTGGCTGCTGGACGCGGACGCCGACCAGCCGCTGGAACACCTCGATGTGCGCGGCGTTGCGGAGGTGGTGGCCGCGCAGCGGCGGTGGCCGGGCGTGGCGCGGCGTGCGGTGCGGGCCGGGGCGGAGCCGGAGCAGGCGTTCGCGGTGGCGCATGCGGTGGTGGCCCGCTGGTGGGAGCAGGCCCTGTCCTGGGAGCAGGAGGAGATCTGGCCGCGCCGTCTGCATCAGCTGGCGGGCGGCAGCGTGGGGTCACGGCTTGCGTGGTGGCGGATCGTGGGCCGGGACGCGGCGATCTTCCCGGAGGTGGTGGCCGTGGCGCAGGCGCTGCTGGAGCCCGGCCAGTTGCGCGTCATGGCGGCAGAAGCCCAGTCGGGCGGCTCGGGGACCCGGTGGCGGGCCACCGTTCCTGCCGAACAACGGTTCCGGATCACGCAGTTGGTCGACGAGGCGCGCGAACAGCTGGTGGAGTTGCGCGGCGTGCACAGCGGCACCACCGCCGAGGTGGCCCGCACCCTGCTGGAGCACCTCAGCCACAGTGCCGATCTGATCGACCAGGCCCTCGTGCATACCGCCGCCGCAGCCGTCGCCTCCGGGGTGACGCTGGAGGAGGTGGCTCAGTGGTCCCGTCTGCCCGCCGAGGAGCTGGCCGCGGTGTTCGCCCTGGGTGAGGGCGAGGACTGACACAACGGCCTGCAATGGAAACGTGAAAGTGCGGGACTCTGCACTGACACCGGTGCCCGGGCGCGGCACCCTGGGTGCCGCGTGCAGCCCAACATCCGGTGGTTGGACAGATGTTGCGGTTACCGGCCGGTTCTCCTGCGCGGCAGGTCAGGCATGGCGTTGTGTGGAGTACGTGATCATCGACAGCAGCCAGGAGGCCGCATCGTCCGCGGTGCCCGGGGCCGGGTGCCGCATCCCCGAGCCGCACAGTACGGGTGGTGCTGTTCGACGCGAAGAAGCTGCGGCTGTAGATGCCAGCCTGATCGATGTGCGCTTTCGAGACCCTCTGGGGTGCTCGCGGCAGGTCCCGTGGCTTGAGGCTGCTCAGGACGTCGCCTTCGAGGAGAGTCCTGCGGTACGGCCTTTCCCCGTCCGGCCCGGGCGGCGTGTGGCTCCGGGCTGGTGGTGGTCGTGGACGACCGGGCGGCTGGTGGCGTACGGGTCCGGTGTCATGCGGACTCAGCTCATGCTGCTGGACCGGGATCCGGCGGTGGTGGCGCTGGCCTGCCGGCCGGTGGAACTGGTGTGGCCTGAGGAAAGCAGGGTCGTCGGTCATGCACCGCAGCTGATGGCCAGGCTTCAGGACGGCAGCGGCCTGTTGCTCGACTGCGCCGGACGCAGCGGACCCTCTGCCCGGCTGGCGGCGCGGGCACGGGTTGTGGCGGCTGCCGCCAAGGCAGCGGGCTGGTCCTACCGGCTCGCGGAGCCGCCGGATCCGGTGCTGGTGGCCAACGTGCGGTGGCTGGCGGGTTACCGGCATCCCCGGTACGCCGCAGGGCCGTGGATGCCGGCTCTGCTGGAGGTGTTCGCCAGTCCGCGGTCGGCGGTGGAGGCGGTGTATGAGCTGGGGGATCCGATCGCCGTGTGGCCTGCGGTCTTTCACGCGCTGTGGAGCGGTGTGCTGCGGGTGCGGCTGGACGAACCGCTGCACGAGCGTGTCGTCGTCTCGGTCGCGCGGCAGGAGGCCGAAGCGGCGTGACGCAGGCGGTTGTCGAGGTCGGGGCGCGCCTTCGCTACGACGGACGGGTATGGACGCTCGCCGTGCTGGAAGGCGCCCGGGCCACGCTGGTGACCGACGAGGGCGCCTTGGCGGTGGTGCTGCTGCCCTACCTGTTCGCCGATCCGTCCTTCGAGGTGGAAGGCGGACCGGCGCCGGGGAGGGTGCCGCCGTTCGGCCTGCTGGAGGCACTGCCGGTCGAGGTGCGGGAGCGGGCTCTGGCGTGGCAGCGGCATGTGCGGGAGGTGGAGACCGGCTTTCCTGACGCGGTCGGGCAGGGCGCCCCGCGTGAGCAGTTCGATCCGGCGACACGGAGCCTGGCGCAGCGGGAGCGGGCGAAGGCCGAGGAGTTGACGGCGGCAGGCTGGGCGGCGAGTACGGCGACGGTGCGCCGGATGCGGGCGCGCTACCGCAGCGAGGGCTTGTGGGGGCTGGTGGACGGCCGGGCGGTGCGGGAGCGATCGGCCCTGGGGCGGGCCGATGAGCGGGTGGTCGCGGCAGTCAGGAAGGTGCTGGAGGGACAGCGGGAGCGGTCGACGGGCACGCTGGTGCGGCTGCGCCGCCGGGTGGGGTGGCTGCTGGAGGAGGAGTACGGCGCCGGGGCGGTGGCCCTGCCGCCGGCGTCGACGTTCAACCGGCTGGTGCACGCGGTGGCCGACGGACAGGGGCTGCTGGGGACAGCCACACAGCGGCGGTGGCATGCGTCGCGGCCGGCACCTCCCTTCACGCCGACGGTGGCCCTGCGGCCGGGTGAGCTGGTGATGCTGGACAGCACGCCGCTGGATGTACTGGCGGTCCTGGACGACGGTGTGACCGGCCGTCTTGAACTGGGTATCGCGCTGGACGTGGCGACGCGCAGCATCTGCGCGGCGGTGGTGCGTCCGGTGGGCACGACGTCGGTGGACGCGGCGATGCTGCTGGCGCAGTTGGTGGTGCCGACGGCGATGCGGCCGGGCTGGGATGCGGCACTGTCCATGCAGCGGTCGGTCATCCCCTACGAGCGGCTGATCGCGTTGGACGCGCGGCTGGAGCAGGCTGCCGCCCGGCCGGTGATCATGCCGGAGACAGTGGTCGTGGACCAGGGCCGGGTGTATGTGTCGGCGTCGTTCGTCTCGGCGTGCGAGAGCCTGGGGGTGTCGGTGCAGCCGGTGCCGCCGGCGAACGGCCCGGCGAAGGGGAACGTGGAGCGGACCTTCCGCGCGATTGCCGACGGGTTCAGCCAGTACCTGCCGGGCCACACCGGCTCGGACGTCTCCCAGCGGGGCGCGGCCGCGGAGCAGGATGCCTGCTGGAGCCTGACGCAGCTGCAGGAACTGCTGGACGAATGGGTCATCTGCGGGTGGCAGGAGCGCCGGCACGAGGCGCTGCGGCACCCGATGATGCCGCGGGTCGCCGTCTCCCCGAACGAGATGTGGGCGGCTTTGGTGGCGGTGACCGGGCATGTACCGGTGCCCTTGTCCGCCGACGACTACGTCGAGCTGCTGCCTCTGCGGTGGCAGGCGATCAACGACTACGGCATCCGCTTCGGCTACCGCACCTACGACCACCCCGGCCTGAACCCCCACCGGCGCCGCCGCTCACCGCGGGCGGACAAGAACGGCCGCTGGGAGGTCCACCACAACCCCTACGACCCGAACCGGGTGTGGGTGCGCCTGCCCGAGGGATGGCTCGAGGTGCCGTGGGTCCACGCGGGGGCGGTGAAGCGCCCGTTCACCGCGTTCACATTCGACCACGTCCGCCGCACCGTGGAACGCCGGCATGGCCGTGAAGAGCACGAGGCGGCGATCGCCCAGGCACTCGATGCGCTGCTGCGCCGTGCCGGCCAGGGACTGGGCAGCAGGCGAGAGCGGACGGTAGCCGCCCGGGCCCAGGCGGCCGCGCAGATGACCGATCCCTCCCCCGCCACCACCCCGCAGCAGTGGCCTGCGCCTCTCGCGCCGGGGGCCTCGTTCGGGCTGCCCGGTTCCTTCACCGTCCCGCTTCAGGATGCCGACGGCTGGGACACCGACGACAGCCTGGACGACATCGAGGACAACCAGGACGACGAGGACTACCTTCTCGCCGCCCTCGCCGACGGCCAGGACACCGCGGCAGGCCACGCGGATGAGGCCGAAGCATCCGGGCCGACGGCCGAAACGACCCAGGACCAGGCCGCTGAGCAGACGCTGGACGCCGCCGGGGCGGGCGGCATGCGCATCTACGACCCGTACCAGGAGGCCCAGGCATGGTGACAGCGGCCCAGCCCGCCACCACGAGCACTTTCAGTCCGCTGACCACGTGGGACGGGTGGCAGCAGTTCGTCGACACGCCCCACGCCCCGGCACGGGACGCCGACGACCAGGAGTGGACGCTGGAGCAGCGGGAGGACTACCACGCACGGTTCGTGGTGCTGAAAACCCCCGCCATGGACACCATCTCCACCGCGGTACGCCGTCTGCTGCTGCTCAACCGCGGCCAGCAGGGCGGAGCCAGGCGCGGCCTGATCATCTCCGGGCCGGCGACCACCGGGAAGACCACCGCGATGCAGCAGCTCGGGCGCACCGTCGAACTCGCCGACCGGCGCCGTCACCCGAACCAGGACGGGCGGCTGCCGGTCTTGTTCATCACCGTGCCGCCGTCCTCCACCCCGAAGATGCTCATCAGCGAGTTCGCCCGCTTCCTCGGCCTGCCGATGCTGGAGCGGATGAACCAGATCCAGATCACCAACGCCGTGTGCGAGTTGCTGTGCGAGATGGGCACCCAGCTGGTCCTGGTCGACGACGTGCACCTGATGGACACCCGCAGCCGGGCCGGTGCCGAGACCTCCGACCAGCTGAAGTACCTCGGCGAGCGGATCCCGGCGACGTTCGTCTACTCCGGCATCGACGTCGAATCCTCGCCGCTGCTGACCGGCGTGCGCGGCTCCCAGCTCGCCGGCCGCTTCAAAATCGTGCGCAACCAGCCGCTGCGCTACGGCAGCCCGGCCGACAAGCAGATCTGGCACGACCTGGTGCACGGCATGGACAGCTCCCTGCGGCTGCGCCATCACCGGCCGGGCACGCTGGTCACGCATGCCGCCTACCTGCACGCCCGCACCGGCGGCCGCATGGGCAGCCTCTCCCACCTCGTCCGGGAAGCCGCCCTCGTGTCCCTGCTGGACGGCACCGAGAAGATCACCAAGAAACTGCTCGGACAGATCGAGCTCGACACCGCCGCCGAACAACGGGCCCGGGCACCGCACCGCCGCCGGATGCCCTCGCAACGCCAGCCCTGACCTGCGGCGTCCGCCTCAACCGTCCGTCCCAATCCCCTGTTTGGCCACTGCTCGGATGCCGGTACATCCGAGCCCGCCAGGAACGGCCTCTGCGCCCTCATGCACGACTTTCCTCCACCACAGCCGCAGCGGCCGCGTAGGGCTGCGCCGCGTCCGGGGCCGGTACGACTCGCGCCGCTGCAGGGCGAAACGAACCTGTCGTACCTGGACCGGCTGGCCGACCGCTACCGGCTCGGCGTCAGAGACCTCATCCCCGCCCTCCTCCAGATCGGCGGAGGCCTGTTCAAGGGCTACCGCACGGACGGCGAGGTCTACCTCAACGCCGAAGCCCGCGCCCGCATCTCCGCGTTCAGCCGCATGCCCGAGGAGATCCTTCAGCGGGCCCTGCCCGCCTGGACCGCACAAGAGCCCGTCTCGCCCGCCGGGGCGGGTGCAGCCGGGCGGTTCCGCTTCGGGAGCGTAGTGCCCGCCGCGGGGGAAGGCTGCCGGCTGTGCACGGCCGCACGCACCGGACATACCAAGCCCGCCCGGGTGTATCTGCAACCGCACACCCGCATCTGCCCACGCCACCGGCGCTGGATGCTCGGAACCCACTGGATCGACGGCGCACCGGTCGACACCGAGCAGGTGGACCTGGGGGGACTGGCGGAGGTGGTCGCGGCGCACCGGCGGCATCTGGATCTGCTGCGCCATCGGCCGGACGCCGTTCGTGCGTTCGAGGTCGCGCATGCAGTGGTCGTCTCCTGGTGGGCGCAGCAGTGGCCCGAAGAAGAGCAGTGGCCTCGCCGGGTACGCCAACTCACGCCCCAGGGGGCCGATCCCGGCTGGTGGCGGCTGCTGGCCAGGGACGCGGTTACCTACCCCGAGACCGTCGCCCTCACCTCAGTCCTCACCGACGCACGCACCAGGCAACGGCTGCTCGCCGACACCGGCGGACATCTGCCCCACACGCTCGCTCACGTGCCTGGTCTGGTCGGCGAACTGGCGCGGGTCACGGGGCGGCCGTGGCTCGTTGAGCGGATCGCCTCGACCTCGGCCGGCCCTTTGCTGCTCTGGGCGCAGCACTGCGTACGGGCCGACGCTGACGCAGCCGTCGCCGCCCGCCCGTGGACGCTGCACATGGCGCACCGGCCTCGCCCCATCGCCCGCGAACTCACCGCCTACCGCGACACCACACAGCAGCCAGAGAAGTCCGCAGGCGGTAGACGGCTGCACCTGGGGCTCCGGCACACCTCGGACCAGGCGTTCACCACCGGCCTGGCCCACGCCCGTGCCTACGCCGCAGTACACGGCCACCTTGCCGCCCCGATCCACAGCCGCTTCAACGGCTTTGCCCTGGGCACGTGGCTGAAGAATCACCGGAAGTTTGCCGCGATGCCGCCCGAACACGTCGCCGCGCTGGAGGAGCTGGATCCGTGGTGGCGGCCGCCGTGGACGGTGATGTGGCAGCGCTTCTACTACCAAGCCCACGACCACGTCCGCGCCCGCGGGCCCTTGCGGCCCGAACACGGCTTCCCCACCACCAGCTTCGGCCTGGGCGAATGGCTGTACAACCAGTGCACCGGCTACGACGACCTGCACCCCGCACAACTGAACCGTTCCGGGTTCGGTA
>NZ_JAGGOK010000065.1:0-77879 GCF_018614615.1 Streptomyces sp. ISL-100
GTTGCTCGCGTCCACTGTGTTGTTCCCGGGTTGCGAACAGTTATCGCACCGGTTGAACAGATCCACTTACTTAATTGAAGAGTGTGCTTGTTCGCTAAGCCCGATAGGGTTTCGGTGGTCATAGCGTTAGGGAAACGCCCGGTTACATTCCGAACCCGGAAGCTAAGCCTTTCAGCGCCGATGGTACTGCAGGGGGGACCCTGTGGGAGAGTAGGACACCGCCGAACAATCTTTCAGGACCCTTGGTCCAGCGTTCATGCTGGATCAAGGGTCCTTTTTTTGTTTTTCCGAAGCGCGTCGGATGGCCGACTGCGCGAGAATGACTGCGTTACCCCAAGACAGGAGCCAACCGATGTCCACCAACTCTTCCGACGATCGCCCGGAGCGCGAGCCGCGCCGGCGAGACGGCGATGACAGGGGCGGATACCGCGGCGGTCGTGACGACCGTGCGCCGCGCCAGGACAACGATCGCGGTGGGTTCCGTCGTGACGACCGCCCCACCGGCGGAGCGCCCCGTGGTGGTCGTGACGACCGCCCGAGTGGTCCTCGCCGTGATGACGACCGAGGCGGGCGTCCGAGCGGTGGTGGCGGTGGCTTCCAGCGTCGTGACGACCGGTCAGGCAGCGGCCCTCGCCGCGATGACAGCCGAGGCGGCCGTCCGGCCAGCGGTGGCGGTGGTTACCAGCGTCGTGATGACCGGCCGAGCAGTGGCCCGCGTCGTGATGACGAGCGTGGCGGTGGGTTCCGTGGCGGTCGTGACGACCGTGCGCCGCGCCGGGACGACCGTCCCAGCGGTGGCGGTGGCGGGTTCCAGCGTCGTGACGACCGTCCGAGCGGTGGTGGCGGTGGCTACCAGCGTCGTGACGAGCGTCCGAGTGGTGGCGGTGGCTACCAGGGTCGTGAAGAGCGTCCCAGTGGTGGTGGCGGTTACCAGCGCCGGGACGACCGTCCCAGCGGTGGTGGTGGCGGTTACCAGCGTCGCGACGACCGCCCGAGTGGCGGCGGTGGCGGGTTCCGTGGCGGCCGCGATGACCGTGGACCCCGTCGTGACGATGACCGTGGTGGGTTCCGTGGTGGTCGTGATGACCGTGCGCCGCGCCGGGACGACCGTCCCAGCGGTGGCGGTGGCGGGTTCCAGCGCCGCGATGACCGTCCGAGCGGTGGTGGCTACCAGCGTCGCGACGAGCGTCCGAGTGGTGGCGGTGGCTACCAGGGTCGTGAAGAGCGTCCCAGTGGTGGTGGCGGTTACCAGCGCCGGGACGACCGTCCCAGCGGTGGTGGTGGCGGTTACCAGCGTCGCGACGACCGTCCCAGCGGTGGCGGTGGCTACCAGCGTCGCGACGAGCGTCCCACTGGTGGTGGCGGTGGTTACCAGCGTCGGGACGAGCGTCCCAGTGGCGGCGGGTTCCAGCGTCGTGACGATCGTCCGAGCAGCGCGCCGCGTCGTGATGACGAGCGTGGCGGCGGGTTCCGTGGCGGTCGTGATGACCGTGCGCCGCGCCGGGACGACCGTCCCAGCGGTGGTGGCGGCGGGTTCCAGCGCCGTGATGACCGTCCGAGCGGTGGTGGCGGTGGCTACCAGCGTCGTGACGACGACCGCGGTGGTTTCCGTGGCGGCCGTGACGACAGCCGGGGCGGGCGTCCCAGCGGTGGTGGCGGCTATGAGCGTCGCGACGACCGGCCGAGCAGTGGGCCGCGTCGGGACGACGACCGCGGTGGATACCGCGGCGGCCGCGACGACCGTGGGCCTCGTCGTGACGACCGCGGTGACCGCGGCGGCGACCGAGGGTACCGCGGGCAGCGTGACGACCGGGAGCGTGAGCCCATCAAGCGGCTTCCCATTCCCGAGGACGTCACAGGTCACGAGATCGACAAGGACGTTCGGCAGGAGCTCCAGAGCCTGCCGAAGACCCTTGCCGAGGATGTCGCCAAGAACCTCGTCATGGTCGCGAACCTCATCGACGACGAGCCCGAGGAGGCGTACGCGTACTCGCGTATCGCCCTGAGGCTCGCCTCGCGAGTGGCTGCCGTGCGTGAGGCCGCCGGCTTCGCGGCGTACGCGACTCAGCGGTACACGGAGGCGCTCGCGGAGTTCCGAGCGGCCCGCCGTATGACCGGGAGCGTCGAGCTGTGGCCCGTCATGGCGGACTGCGAGCGCGGGCTCGGGCGGCCGGAGCGGGCGATGGCGATGGCCGGTGAGCCGGAAGTGCTGAAGCTCGACAAGGCCGGCCAGGTCGAGATGCGTATGGTCGCGGCCGGTGCGCGGCGGGACATGGGGCAGATCGATGCGGCCATCGTGACCCTCCAGGGGCCCGAGCTGGCGTCGAATTCGGTGCAGCCGTGGACCGCGCGACTGCGGTACGCGTACGCCGATGCGCTGCTGACCGCCGGGCGCGAAGCCGAGGCGCGTGAGTGGTTCGCCAAGGCGATCGAGGCCGACAAGGATGGTCTGACGGACGCTTCCGACCGCCTCGCCCAGCTCGATGGTGTCGCCTTCGTCGACGCCCTCGATGAGGAGTCCGGTGAGTCGGCGGGCGAGGCTGAGGCCGAGACTGAGACTGAGACTGTCGTGAAGGATGACGTCGACGTTCAGGACGAGGGCCCGAGTGGCGTGGAGCCTGTTGAGGGCGACAAGGACTGACTGAGTCTGTGTGAGTAGAAGGGCGGCACCCCCGGTGGGGGTGCCGCCCTTTCGCGTTTCTGGGGTTAGCTCAGTTCGAGGCTGCGCAGGACCAGGCCCGTCGCCGGCTTCGGGCCGAACGACGTGGATTTGCGGGGCATCGTGACGCCCTGGCGGGCCAGGTCCCGGACGACTTCCTCGCGTACTGGATGCATCAGGACGGCCGTACCGCCGTGACGTTCCGCCTGGGTGACGGCCGCCTCCGTGCCGTGGATGTACGCGATGTCCTCGGGGGCGTCGGGGATCGACCACATGTGGTCCAGCAGCGTGGCGTGCAGGACCGTCGCGTCCAGGGTCCGCCAGGCCGCGGGGCGGTCGGCCGGGATCGTACGGGACAGCAGGGCCTCGTCCGGGCGGTCGATCAGGTGGTACGCGCCGTCTCCCGCCAGGAGGAACGCGTTGCCGGCGGTGGCCGCCTCGGCGAGGGCGTCCAGGGCGTGGGGGAGCGGGCCCGGGACTTCGCGGATGCGGAAAGTGTCGGCGACCGCGGCGAGCGCGTCCGCGACGGGGAGGCGGTGCAGCACGCGGTGGATGGCGCGGACCTGGAGCGGGTAGCGGGCCGTGTCGATGAGGAGGACCAGGCCCGAGTCCCAGGCGCCGGTAGCCGGGTGTTCCGCCTGGAGGCGGAGGTACGTCGCCCACCGGTGGTGGCCGTCCGCGATGAGGGCCTGGCGGTGGGACAGGTCCGCGGTGACTTCGGCCAGTTCGGCGGGGTCCGTGATGGACCACAGGCGGTGGCTGAAACCGTCCTCGGTGGTGGTGGCCAGGAGCGGGGAGCGCAGGATGGTGCGTTCGATGACGGCGGTCGCGCCGGTGGCGTTGCCGCCGCTGCGGTAGGTCAGCAGGAGCGGTTCGAGGTTGGCGGCCGTCGCGCGCATCAGGGCCGCGCGGTCGGCGACGACGTGCGGCATGACGTCCTCGTGGGGGAGGACGATTCCCTCCGCCGGTGGAGTGAGGGTGAGCGCGCCGATGACGCCGCGCTGGAGCAGGTCGCCGCTGCGCTGCTCGTACACGTAGAGGGCCGGCTCGGGGTCCGGGGCGAGTACACCTTCGGACAGCCAGCGGTGCAGGGTGTCCGCGGCCTGCTGGTTGCGGGTGGCGGGCGTGGCGGCCTGCGGGAGGATCAGGCGGACGATGTTGTACGGGTCGGCCGATTCGAGGTGGTGCAAGCCGTCGGGGCGTACCACCACGTCGTACGGCGGGGACGTGACGGCGGCCAGGCTGCTCACTCGCTCGGGGACGTAGCGCAGTCCACGGAACGGGGCCAGGCGCAGGCCGTGGTCCTCGTCGGACCGACCAGGTGTACTCATTGGTGCATCGTAAGTGGGGTCGTCCTATGAGCGATGATCGGGGGACAGGCACCGAGCTAGGAGTGGTACGGAATGAGCCAGCAGACCAGGACCCGGCCCGACGCGAGCGCGCATGCGCTGAGCGAGGTGTACGACACGGCTCTGCTGGATCTGGACGGTGTCGTCTACGCGGGCGGTGAGGCCATCGCGCATGCGGTGGACGCGCTCGCGGTCGCCCGGGGCGGCGGGATGCATCTTGCGTACGTGACCAACAACGCGTTCCGGACGCCTGACGCGGTGGCGGAGCACCTCACGGAGCTCGGGGTCCCTGCGGAGGCTTCCGATGTCATTACATCGGCGCAGGCTGTGGCTCGGCTGATTGCGGATCAGGTTCCTGGTGGGTCGCGGATTCTGGTCGTGGGTGGTGATGGGCTGCGGGTCGCGCTGCGTGAGCGCGGGCTGGTGCCGGTGGAGTCCGCCGACGATGACCCGGTCGCTGTGGTGCAGGGGTACGGCGGGCCTGATCTGGCGTGGGGGCGGTTCGCGGAGGCGTCGTATGCGGTGGCGCGGGGTGTGCCGTGGTTCGCGTCCAACACGGATCTGACGATTCCCAGTGCGCGGGGGATCGCGCCGGGTAACGGTGCGGCGGTGGAGGTCGTACGGATCGCCACGGGCGCGGAGCCGCCGCAGGTGGCGGGCAAGCCGCTGCCGCCGATGCACCGGGAGACGATTCTGCGGACGGGGGCGGAGCGGCCGCTGGTGGTTGGCGACCGGCTGGATACGGATATTGAGGGCGCGAATGTGGGGGGCGTGGACTCGCTGCTGGTGCTGACCGGGGTTACGGATGGGGCGCAGTTGTTGGCGGCTGCGCCGAAGCATCGGCCGACTTATGTGGATGCGGATCTGCGGGGGTTGCTCGGCGGGCAGCCTGAAGTGGCCGAGGCTGGTGGCGGGTTCGTGTGTGGTGGGTGGACTGCTGCCGTGCGGGGCGGCGAGCTGGTTGTAGAGGGGGAGGGGGCAGCGGTGGATGGGCTGCGGGCGTTGTGTGCGGCGGCTTGGACGTATGCGGGGGACGGGGCGTGTGGGCTGGATGCGAGCAAGGCGCTGGACGGGGTGGGACTTTAGGGGGGAAGGGCTCCATTGGAGCCTCCGATGCGAGGGTAGGCTAACCTAACCTCCGTGTTGGTTGAGAGTCCCCCCAAGCAGAGCGCACAACAGCTCCCCGCGCCCCGGGAACGCAATGCCGTCCGTGCCGGGGGGTTGGTTTTCTCCATCGGGGTGCTGCTGTTGGTCGTCGTCGCGAGTATCGCGATTGGTGCGAAACCCCTGGCGCTGGGTGATGTGTGGCACGGCCTGTTCCATGCCTCCGGCACCGGCAACGACGTGATCATCCAGGACGTGCGGGTGCCCCGCACGATCCTCGGTGTGCTCGTCGGTGCGGCGCTCGGGCTGTCGGGCGCCGTCATGCAGGGGCTCACCCGTAATCCGCTCGCCAAACCGGGCATCCTCGGGGTGAACGCGGGGGCCGCGGCCGCCGTCGTGTCCGCCATCAGCTTCTTCGGGATAACCTCCCTGACCGGATATGTCTGGTTCTCCTTCGCCGGCGCGGGAGTTGTCTCCGTGCTGGTGTACATCCTGGGAGGCAGCCGCGGCGCCACACCGGTACGGCTCGCACTCGCCGGCACGGCCATGACTGCCGCGCTGTACGGCTACGTCAACGCCGTACAGCTCATGGACTCGGCGGCGCTGGAGCGGATTCGCTTCTGGACCGTCGGCTCGCTGGCCTCCGCCGACATGGAGATCATCGGCAAGGTCTGGCCGTTCATCGCCGTCGGTGTGGTGCTGGCGCTGCTGATCGCGCGGCCGCTCAACGCCATGGAGATGGGCGAAGACACCGCGAAGGCTCTGGGTGCGCATCTGACCCGTACGCGCGTACTCGCGATGGTCGCCGTGACGCTGCTGTGCGGTGCCGCGACCGCCGCTTGCGGGCCGATCGTCTTCATCGGGCTGATGGTGCCGCACCTCGTCCGGACCATCACCGGGCCCGACATGCGCTGGATCCTGCCGTACGCCGCGGTGCTTTCGCCGGTACTGCTGCTGGGCTCGGACGTCATCGGGCGGGTCGTCGCCCGGCCCTCCGAACTCCAGGTCGGCATCGTGACCGCGCTCGTCGGCGGGCCCGTCTTCATCCATCTCGTACGCCGCCGGAAGATGGCTCAACTGTGACTGTGACTGTCAGCTCCACTTCGCGGACGCGGTCCTCCCGCGCGATACGCACCCGCGGCGGGTTCTCCTTCCGGGTCGAGCCCAGGGCGCTCCTCGCCACGCTGCTGCTCACCGCCGCTGCTCTGGCCATGGCGGTCGTGCTCATCGGCAGTGGCGACTTCCCGATGTCGCCCGGTGACGTCCTACGTACGCTCCTCGGAAACGGCACCTCTTCTCAGGAATTCATCGTCACCGAGCTGCGGATGCCGCGGGTCGTCGTCGCGCTGCTCGTCGGTGCGGCGCTCGGGCTGTCGGGCGCCGTCTTTCAGTCCATCTCACGCAATCCGCTGGGCAGTCCCGACGTGATCGGTTTCGGTCAGGGCGCCACGGCAGGTGCGCTGGTCGTCATCGTGCTGTTCAAGGGCAACGCCCTCGCGGTGACGGGCGGCGCGCTCGCCGGCTGTCTGCTGACGGGAGCCGCCGTCTACTTCCTCGCGTGGAAGCGTGGTGTGCACGGCTTCCGGCTGGTACTTGTCGGGATTGGGGCGGCCGCCATGCTCACGGCGCTCAACCACTACCTGATCACCAAGGCCAGCATCGTCGACGCTACCCGGGCCACCGTGTGGATGACCGGCTCGCTCGACGGGCGTGGGTGGGAGCAGGCGTGGCCGCTGTTGGGCGTGTGCGCCGTTCTCGTTCCGCTGGTGCTGGGGCACGGGCGGTCGCTGCGCATGACGGAGATGGGCGACGACGCGGCGTACGCCCTCGGAGTGAGCGTGGAGCGTGGGCGACTGGTACTGATGCTGTCTGCCGTACTCCTCATCGCGGTGGCTACGGCCGCCGCCGGGCCCATCGCCTTCGTGGCGCTGAGCGCGCCGCAGCTCGCCCGTCGCCTGACGCGCTCGCCGGGCCCCAACCTCGGGGCCTCGGTCTCCATGGGTGCCACGCTGCTCGTCGTCGCCGACTGGGCGGCCCAGCAGGGCTTCGGCGACACGCAGCTGCCGGTGGGTGTGGTGACCGGGGTGCTCGGCGGCTGTTATCTGCTGTGGCTGCTGGTCACCGAGCGCAAGGCGGGACGTATATGACGAACGACAAGAGTTCCAGGAGCATGCCAGTGCAGAGTCAGCGCCTCAGTGCGGAATCGGTGACCCTCGCCTACGACCAGCGGGTCATCGCCGAAGACCTCTCCGTCGAGATACCCGACCATTCGTTCACGGTGATCGTCGGACCCAACGCGTGCGGCAAGTCCACGCTCCTGCGCGCACTGTCACGGATGCTCAAGCCCACGCAGGGGCGGGTGCTGCTGGACGGCAACGCCATCGGGTCCATGCCCGCGAAGAAGGTCGCCAGGACGCTCGGGCTGCTGCCGCAGTCGTCCGTCGCACCGGATGGGATCACGGTCGCTGATCTGGTGGCGCGCGGGCGCTACCCGCACCAGGGCGTGCTTCGGCAGTGGTCGCCGCAGGACGAGCGGATCGTCGAGGAGTCGATGGACTCGACGGGCGTCGGCGAACTGGCCGACCGGTACGTCGACGAGCTGTCCGGGGGGCAGCGGCAGCGCGTCTGGATCGCGATGGCGCTGGCCCAGCAGACGCCGCTGCTGTTGCTCGACGAGCCGACGACCTTCCTCGACATCCAGCACCAGATCGACGTACTGGATCTGTGCGCGGAGCTGCACGAGACGCAGGGGCGCACCCTGGTCGCCGTACTGCACGACCTGAACCACGCCGCCCGTTACGCCACGCACCTGATCGCCATGCGGGACGGCGAGATCGTCGCGCAGGGGCCGCCGGCCGAGGTGGTTACGGCGGAGCTGGTGAAGCGGGTCTTCGGGCTGCGCTGCCAGGTCATCGACGACCCGCAGACCGGGACGCCGCTGGTGGTGCCGGCGGGGCGGAAGGCGCGTGGCGGCCGGGCTGCTGTGGCTGCCGGGGCCGCAGCGGCTACAGCAGCTTCCTGAGGCGGATCAGGTCGCGGAAACCGGCTTCGAGCCTGACCCGGCCCGACGCCCAGGCCCTCGCGAAGTTCAGTTCGCCCCCGACCATGGCGACCAGGTCGTCACCGGTCATGGCCAGGCGGATCTCGGCGCGCTCGCGCGGGGGACCGTCGAAGGTGTCCCGTACGTCGATCCGGCCGCCCGCGAGGCGGCCGGTGAACGTGATGTCCAGATCCGTGATGTGACAGCTCAGGGAACGGTCGAGTGCTGCGGCGCTGCGTACGCCGTCGTCGGCCTGAGCCAGATTGTCCGAAAGTTTGTCGAGTGCGCTGCGGCACTCCTCCATCGTTGCCATCGGGATCGACGGTACCCCAGCGCTTCGGGGTAGCGTCTGGGCATGAACCACGAGGTCGAGTACGCAGGGGACGCCGAGTACGCCGGGGCTGCCCCTGCCGCAGCCCCGGCCGTTGCTGTGTACGGTCCGGCCGCACCGGCGTCTCTCGGAGTCGAGCGCACCCCCACCGGGCACGCCGATGTCGACGTACTGCTCGAACGCCTGGGCGACGCCGACCACCTCGCGGCGGACGGGCACATCGAGGTGTACGAGGATGTACACCGAGGGCTGCGTGAGGCGCTGACCGCGCTGGACGCACGACCGGGACCCCCGGCGCCCCTTTCCTCGTACGACATCAGGAGCTGAACCGAACGTGGCAGGAGTCGCGCGCCGCCGCCTCGACGCCGAGCTGGTCCGCCGGAAACTCGCACGCTCACGGGAGCACGCGAGCCAGCTGATCGCCGCAGGGCGGGTGAAGGTGGGCGGCGCCGTCGCGACCAAGGCCGCCACACAGGTCGAGACCAGCGCCGCCGTCGTCGTGCTCAAGGACGACAACGACCCCGACTACGTCTCGCGGGGCGGGCACAAGCTGGCCGGCGCGCTGGAGGCGTTCGTACCGCAGGGGCTGAAGGTCGAGGGGCGGCGGGCGCTGGACGCCGGGGCTTCGACCGGTGGATTCACCGATGTGCTGCTGCGGGCGGGGGCCCGCGAGGTCGTCGCCGTCGATGTGGGGTACGGCCAGCTCGCGTGGTCGCTGCAGTCCGATGAACGCGTGACCGTCAAGGACCGTACCAACGTGCGGGAAATGACACTCGAGACGATTGACGGGGAGGCGGTCGACTTGATCGTCGGTGACCTGTCTTTCATTCCGCTGGGGCTGGTGCTGCCGGCGCTGGTGCGGTGTGCCGCGCCCGACGCCGATCTCGTGATGATGGTGAAGCCGCAGTTCGAGGTCGGCAAGGACCGACTGGGCAGTGGGGGTGTCGTGCGCAGCCCCGAGCTCAGGGCCGAAACGGTTCGGGCTGTGGCGCGGCAGGCGTGGGGGCTCGGACTGGGCGTACGGGGCGTCACCGCCAGTCCGCTGCCCGGGCCTTCGGGGAATGTCGAGTACTTTCTGTGGCTCCGGGCCGGAGCTCCCGAGCTCGACCCGGCGGATGTTGACCGTGCAGTGGCGGAGGGGCCGAGTTGACAACGACGACAGCGACGACCGAGACGACGACAGACAGATCTGCTGAGTCTCCTGGGGGAGCACGCACCGTTTTCCTGCTCGCGCACACCGGACGCCCCGCGGCGATCCGCAGCGCGGAACTGGTCGTACAAGGGCTGCTGCGCAACGGCATCGGTGTGCGCGTGCTGGCGGCCGAGGCGGCTGATCTGCCGCTGCCGCCGTCCGTCGAGACGGTGGCGGAAGCCTCGCCCGCCGTACTCGACGGCTGTGAGCTGCTGATCGTCCTCGGGGGCGACGGGACGCTTCTGCGCGGCGCCGAGTTCGCGCGCGCCTCCGGGGTGCCGATGCTCGGCGTCAACCTCGGCCGCGTCGGCTTCCTCGCGGAGGCCGAGCGGGACGATCTCGACAAGGTCGTCGACCGGGTCGTCACGCGTGCGTACGAGGTCGAGGAGCGTATGACCCTCGACGTCCTCGTGCGCAACAACGGTGATGTCATGTACGCGGACTGGGCGCTCAACGAGGCCGCCGTGCAGAAGGTTTCGCCCGAGCGGATGCTTGAGGTGGTCCTTGAGATCGACGGGCGACCGGTGACCGGGTTCGGCTGCGACGGCATCGTCTGCGCCACCCCGACCGGCTCCACGGCGTACGCCTTCTCGGCGGGCGGGCCTGTGGTCTGGCCCGAGGTGGAAGCGCTGCTGATGGTGCCGATCAGTGCGCACGCGCTGTTCGCCAAGCCGCTGGTTACGTCGCCGAGTTCGGTGCTGGCGGTGGAGGTGCAGCAGCACACGCCGCACGGCGTGCTGTGGTGCGACGGCCGCAGGACGGTCGAACTGCCCGCCGGTGCGCGCGTGGAGGTGCGGCGGGGCGCCGTGCCGGTGCGGCTGGCGCGGTTGCACCATGCGTCGTTCACCGACCGGCTCGTCGCGAAGTTCGCCCTTCCGGTGTCGGGGTGGCGCGGGGCGCCGCACTGAGTGCGAGGCGTCGGCCGGTCGCCGGGGGCGGCTTCCTTCCTCGCCGCCCTCCTTCCTCGCCTCCCTCTTTGCTGCCGGCCCCGCTCGGCCTCTGCGGGATTGCGGGGCGGTGGCCGGCCGTGCAGGGCTGATCCTGCCCGTTCCGAGCTCATGAATTCGTGGTGAGGGGCGGGGGCCGTCGAAATAGGGGGCCGGAACCTCGTAAGGTCGTGTCCGTGTTGGAGGAGATGCGGATACGGTCGCTGGGCGTCATTGATGACGCCGTCGTCGAGCTGTCACCCGGGTTTACGGCGGTGACGGGTGAGACCGGCGCGGGCAAGACCATGGTCGTCACCAGCCTCGGGCTGTTGCTCGGCGGGCGCGCCGACCCTGCCCTCGTGCGGATCGGGGCCAAGGCCGCGGTCGTCGAGGGGCGGATCACCATGCCTGCCGACGCGCCCGCGGCCGTACGGGCCCAGGAGGCGGGGGCGGAACTCGACGACGGGGCGCTGCTCGTCAGCAGGACCATCTCGGCCGAGGGGCGTTCGCGAGCCCATGTGGGCGGGCGGTCGGTACCGGTGGGGCTCCTCGCGGAGCTGGCCGACGACCTCGTCGCCGTACACGGGCAGACCGATCAGCAGGGCTTGCTGCGGCCGGCCCGGCAGCGGCAGGCCCTCGACCGGTACGCGGGAGACGCCGTCGCCGTACCCCACGCGAAGTACGCGGCCGCGTACCGGCGGCTGCGGTCGGTGGTGGTGGAGCTGGACGAGCTGACGACGCGGGCGCGTGAGCGTGCGCAGGAGGCGGATCTGCTGCGCTTCGGGCTCGACGAGATCGCGGCGGTCGAACCGCGGGCCGGTGAGGACGTCGAGCTTGCGGCGGAGGCGGAGCGGCTGGGGCATGCGGAGGCGCTGGCGTCGGCCGCTTCTGTCGCGCATGCGGCTCTTGCGGGGAATCCGGAGGATCCGGAGAGTCTCGATGCGACGACTCTGGTCGCCGGGGCGCACCGGGCGCTGGATGCGGTGCGGGCTCATGATCCGGCGCTTGCTGTGCTTGCTGAGCGGATCGGTGAGATCGGGATCCTGTTGGGGGATGTGGCCGGGGAGCTCGCCGGGTACGCCGACAATCTCGACGCCGATCCGCTGCGGCTGGCCGTGGTGGAGGAGCGGCGGGCGGCGCTCACTCAGCTCACGCGCAAGTACGGCGAGGACGTCGGGGCGGTGCTCGCCTGGTCTCAGGACGGTGTCGCGCGGCTTACCGAGCTGGAGGGTGACGATGACCGGATCGGTGAGCTGACCGCCGAGAGGGATGCGTTGCGGGATGAACTGGCGGGGCTGGCGCAGGCGTTGACCGATGCGCGTACGGAGGTGGCGGAAAGGTTTGCCGACGCCGTTACTGGTGAATTGGCGTCGCTCGCCATGCCGCATGCGCGGGTGTCGATTGCTGTGCGGCAGACCGAGGACCCTGATGGCGTTGAGGTCGGTGGGCGGCTGGTGGCTTATGGGGCGTCCGGGGTTGATGAGGTCGAGCTGCTGCTCGCGCCGCATCCCGGGGCTCAGGCGCGGCCGATCGCCAAGGGGGCTTCGGGAGGTGAGCTCTCCCGGGTGATGCTGGCGGTTGAGGTTGTCTTCGCCGGGTCCGATCCGGTGCCGACGTATTTGTTCGACGAGGTAGACGCGGGCGTGGGCGGCAAGGCAGCGGTCGAGGTCGGGCGGCGGCTGGCGAAGCTGGCGAAGTCGGCGCAGGTCGTGGTGGTCACGCACTTGCCGCAGGTCGCGGCGTTCGCTGACCGGCAGTTGCTGGTGGAGAAGACGGTGGATGGTGCGGTGACCAGGAGCGGGGTCACTGTGCTGGAGGGCGAGGACCGGGTGCGGGAGCTTTCGCGGATGCTGGCGGGGCAGGAGGACTCGGAGACTGCTCGGGCGCATGCGGAGGAGTTGTTGGCGGCTGCGCGGAGCGATGCGTAGTGCGTGTGCGTGAGGTTGTGGTTGCGGTTGTGGCTCGTGCGGGTGCGTGCCGCTCCGGGGGCGGCGTTCGGAACTGCATGATTTAGGGCGCGGCGGGGGCTGTTGAAGTGACCGGCGTCTTGCCCACAAATCACGCTTTACGTTCCGAACACCACCCCCTGCGCGGACCGCAACCTCCCGTCGGTGGTCGCTTCCGCCGCTGTTCGTGTAGGGGGACCGCTGATCACCCTTGCGGGTGATGGCGGTGAGGTGCCACCACGGGGTCGACCCTTTCGTGGTGCCGGAACGCGCGTGCGGGCTGGCATTCTGGGCGACGCACTATGTCCGCCGTTCGACGCCGACTCAGGAGCTCCGACCGACGTGAGCAGCACCCCGGTCCCGCCGTACGGCCAGTCGCCGCTGAGCGTCGTCCAAGTCCTCGGCGGCGGCAGCGCGGGCAGCAGCGCGCACGTCAGGTCGCTGGCCGCGGGGCTTGTCGCGCGGGGCCTTCGGGTGAGCGTCTGTGCCCCTGCGGGGCTTGAGGCGGCGTACGACTTCGGTGGCTCCGGGGCACGGTTTGTTTCCGTACCACGGCGCAGTGATCCTGCGGCTGTGGCGGCGTTGCGGGCAGCTTGTGCGGACGCGGATCTCGTGCACGCCCACGGGCTGCACGCCGCTGTGCGCAGCGCGCTGGCGCTCAGGGGGCGTCGGATTCCGCTTGTGGTCACCTGGCACACCCGGGCGGACACCGAGGGCCCGCGAGGTCATCTCGTACGGCTGATGGAGCGGAGGGCGGCCAGGGCGGCCGCCGTGGTGCTGGGGACGTCGTCCGATCTGGTCGACCGGGCCCGTACCAGGGGTGCGCGTGACGCGCGGCTCGCGCCGGTGACCGTGCCCGCGCCGCGTCCGCCCGTGAACGTACCCGAGAGCAAGGCGCGTGCCGATCTCGGTGCGGTGGACCGGCCGTTGATCATGGCGGTCGGGAGTCTTGTACGGAGCCGGGGATACGGGGCCCTGCTGGACGCGGCCCGGACCTGGCGCGAGCTGGTTCCCACGCCGCTGCTGGTTGTCGCGGGCGAAGGGCGTGAGCGGGGCGCCCTTCAGCGGCGTATCGAGGCCGAGTCGCTGCCTGTCAGGCTCATTGGCCGGCGTGAGGACATTGGGGAGCTTCTCGCCGTCGCCGATGTCGCGGTGCTCGCCAGCCGGTGGGAGGGGCGCTCTGTGCTGGCTCAGGAGGCGCTGCGGGTTGGCGTTCCGCTTGTGGCCACGGCGGTCGGCGGGGTGCCGGAGCTGGTGGGTGACGCCGCTGAGCTGGTTCCGTACGGCGACAGTGAGGCGCTCGGGGCCGCCGTCCTGCGGCTGCTGGGCGACCCGGCGCGGCGGCTCTGGCTGGCGGAAGCGGGCAAGGCGCAGGCCGCGACGTGGCCGACCGAGGACGAGACGGTGGCGCAGGTGCTCAGCGTGTACGACGAGTTGACCGGTTAACCCTCCTAAGTGGTGTGGCGGCGGGCTCGCAGGGCGAGGCTCAGGGCCAGGACCGTCTGGGGGTCGTCGAGGTCCGTGCCGAGGAGTTCGGAGATGCGCGCCAGGCGGTTGTAGAGGGTCTGGCGGTTCAGGTGCAGCTCGCGGGCTGTTTCCGCTTTGCGGCCCGCGTGAGCCAGATATGTCTGAAGGGTGGGCAGGAGCGGCGGGCGGGACGTGCGGTCGTGGTCGCGGAGGGGGCCGATCGCCCGGTCGACGAAGGCCGCCAGGTCCGGGTGCTCGCGCAAACGCCACAGAAGCAGGTCGATGTCGAGGCGGCGGGCGTCGTACCAGGGGCGGTCGGACAGGCCCTGAGCCGCTGTGGCTGTTTCCGCGGCGTGGCGCAGGCCTGCCGATGCCGCTGTCCAGCTGCCGGCTACGCCCACGACTACTACGGGAGGATGGGCGCCCGCGCGTTCCAGGCCGGCCCGTTCCACCCCGGCGCGCAGGGCGGCTGCCACGCGGTCCGCGACCGCCGTACGTTCTGATTCGGAGCGCAGGCCCAGGAGGAGGGGTACGCGGCCTTCCACGGGGCGTACGCCGAGAAGGACCGGCACGCCGACCGCCGAGAGTTCCTCCAGGACGGCCCGCGCCAGCACCGCCCAGTTGCCCGCCGGCGCCAGCTCGGCCGCGAGCCGCATGACGACGGGGAGCAGCGGGCCCTCGCCCGGCTTGAAGCCGAGGACTCTGGCCTGCGCGGGGGCGTCCTCGGCCGCGATGCGGCCCTCGGCGAGGTCGGTGAGGAAGTCGCCGCGGCCGCGCGCCGCAAGCTCTTCCTCCTGGCGGGCCTGCATCAGGACCACCGCGAGGATTCCGGCCGCCCGCTCGGCCGCGATCCGGTGGACGGGCAGGAGTGGTGACGAGACCGCGAGCAGGGCGATCCTGGCCCGTACCGCGCCCGCGCCGTGGCCGCCGCCCGGTACGTCCACGATCACGCCGTTCGCGGGCGGCCCCTCCTCGCGGGCCTCGCGCTGGCCGCGCAGGCCCTCCCACACCTGGAGGGGATCGGCGCAGGCCTCGCCCGACTCGGGTGCGGCCGCGTAGAGGAGCTGTCCGTCCGCCGTCTCCAGGAAGACCGGGTTGGCGGTGAAGTCCGCGAGGATGCCGAGGACCTGGGGAATCCCGCCGCCGCCGAGCAGCGCCTCCGTACAGCGCCGGTGGACCTCCTCGGCGCGCCGCAGGAGTGTGTAGTGGCCGTTGACGATCTCGGTGTGGACCTCTTCGGTCACCGATACGAACGGCACCTCGCGGTGCAGCTGGACGAGCGGCAGCCCGGCCGCCCGCGCGGTCTCCACGATCGTCGAAGGGAGGCGGCTGAAGCGCGGGCCGAGTTCGACGACCAGGGCGGCGATCCCCCGGTCCGCGAGGCGGCGTACGAAAGCACGCTGTTCGGCGGGGCGCGTACCGAGGCCGAGGCCGGTCGTCAGGAGCAGTTCGCCGCCCTTGAGCAGCGAGGCGATGTTGGGCACCTCGCCCGCGTGCACCCAGCGGACCGTGCGGTTCAGCCGGTCCGCGCAGGCGACGACCTCGGGAAGTCCGCTGCGGAGCCCCGGCAGCTCCAGTGCCCGCTGCACGGTGATACCGCCTTGCGTTTCCACTGCGATGTACCTCGTGACGTCGATCCCGCTGTGCCCCAGGAAGGCACCGCATCCGGTGGACGCTACCCGGGTGTCTGTTCCAGGAACATCACCCTGCGGTTACGAGACACATCGCGTGGTCCCGTGGGCCGACAACTCGTCGCCCCCGGACAGCTTTTGAGTGACCGCGTGTCGATTGTGGTCTGCGTCACTCCGGCCAAGACTGTCGCCCCCGTACATAGAGAGAGGGCGCGGCATGTCTGACAAACCCGCACGTGAAGTCCAGCGGCTCAAGGCGAATTCCGTCGGACTGGTCGGTGTGGTCTTCATGGCGGTCGCCACCGCGGCGCCAATCACCGCGATGACCGGAAATCTCCCCATCGCCGTGGGCTTCGGCAATGGGACGGGTGCTCCCGCCGGTTATCTCTTCGCCACGCTCGTCCTGACCGTCTTCTCGGTCGGATACGTCGCCATGGCGAAGCGCATCACCGCCGCCGGCGCCTTCTACGGCTACATCTCGCACGGCCTGGGCCGCATCGCGGGCATGGCGTCCGGGATGCTGGCCGTTCTCGCGTACATCGTCTTCGAGGCCTCGATCGTCGGTATCTTCGCCTACTTCGGCCAGACGACCGTCGCCGACCAGCTCGGTGTCGACATTCCGTGGATCGTGTACGCCGCCGGGATGCTCGCCGTGACCGGTGTCCTCGCGTACTTCGACATCAACATCACCGCCAAGGCCCTCGGCATCATGCTCGTCGCCGAGATCGCCGTCCTCTTCGCCGTCGCCACGGCCGTGCTGCTCGCCGGCGGCGGTCCGGACGGCATCCCTGTGGAGCCCATCAACCCCGTGAACGCCTTCACGGGCACGTCGGCGGGGCTCGGTCTCTTCTTCGCCTTCTGGTCGTGGGTCGGCTTCGAGTCGACGGCGATGTACGGCGAGGAGTCCCGCGACCCGAAGCGCGTCATCCCGCGCGCGACCCTGATCTCGGTGGTCGGGGTGGGGCTCTTCTACATCTACGTCTCCTGGATGACGATCGCGGGCAACGGCCTCGAAGGGTCGGTCAAGGTCTCGTCGTCGGCCTCCCCGCTCGATCTCTTCTTCGATCCGACGGAGGCCTTCATCGGGGCGTGGGCCGTCGACGCCTTCCAGTGGCTGCTGCTCACCGGTTCGTTCGCCTGCGGCATGGCGTTCCACCAGTGCGCGTCGCGTTATCTGTACGCGATCGGCCGCGAAGGCTTCCTGCACCCGGCTCTTGGGCGTACGCACCGTTCGCACGGGTCGCCGTACATCGCGTCGTACGTCCAGTCCGGCATCGCCACCCTGCTGGTGGCCGCGTTCTGGCTCGCCGGTGAGGACCCGTACATCCACCTGTACACGCTGCTCGCGATCCTCGGCACGATGGCGATCCTCATCGTCCAGACGCTCTGTTCGTTCGCGGTGATCGGCTACTTCCGCAAGAACCACCCGGAGGACCGGCACTGGTTCAAGACCTTCACCGCCCCGCTGCTCGGCGGCATCGGCATGATCGCCGTCGTCGTACTGCTCGTGATCAACATGGAGACCGCGGCCGGACTCGCCGCCGACTCCCTCTTCTTCAAGCTGATCCCGTGGATCGTCGGCCTGGTCTTCTTCGGCGGCCTCGGACTCGGTCTCTATCTCAAGGCCAAGCAGCCCGACCGTTACGCGATCATCGGCCGGATCGTCCTCGAGGACGCGGCCGAGCGCACCGACGACAGCGAAACCAGCCAGCCAGCCGCGACCGTCTGAGGAGCTCTCCCATGTCCCGTACGCCCGTCATGCACGCACTTCGACAACTTGCCGCTGAGCACGCCGCCGCCCGCAGGCTCCGCATGCCCGCCACTGAGGTCCGCGGCTCCAGCCGCCGTGAACTGCTCAGGCGGGCCGCCGCTCTTGGCCTCGGTACGGTCCTGGCCGGGCCGGCGGTCACCGCCGCCCAGGCCGCGCCGGTCCGGGCGGCCGTACAGGGCGCGGGGGCGCCCAGAATCGCCGTGGTCGGCGCGGGCATAGCCGGCCTCACCGCGGCCCTGACGCTCAAGGACGCGGGCCTTGGCTGCACGCTGTACGAGGCCAACCCCGACCGGGTAGGCGGCCGGATGTGGACCCAGCGGGACCACTGGGCGTACGGGCAGACCTCCGAGATCGGCGGGGAGCTGATCGACACCAGTCACAAGAAGATCCTCGCACTGTGCCGCCGCTTCAACCTGCCGACGGAGGACTTTCTGGGTGGGGGGCCGACCGGCGCCGAGGAGGTGCTCTGGTTCAACGGGGCGTACTACCCGCGCGAGCACGCCGACGAGGACTTCAAGGCCGTCTTCCAGGCCCTCCACCGCGACCTCCAGGAAGCGGGCGAGGTGAAGTGGAACCAGACCACCCCGACCGGCACGGCTCTCGACAACATGTCGATCCATGAGTGGATCGACTCGCGCGTGCCGGGCGGGCATGCCTCGCCGCTCGGCCGCTTCATCGACGTGGCCTACAACGTCGAATACGGCGCCGAGACGAGCGAACAGTCGGCCCTCGCGCTGGTCCTGCTGATGGGCTACCAGCCCAATCCGGGCCACTTCAGCGTCTGGGGCCTGTCCAACGAGCGCTACCACATCACCGGCGGCAACGATCAGCTCCCGCGCGCCATCGCGCAATCGCTGCCGGCGGGCACCATCCAGATGGGCAAACAGCTCACGGCGGTAAGGGCCAACGCCAATGGCACCCAGACCCTTACATTCACCGACGCGGGAACGACCACCACCGTCACCGCGGACCACACCGTCCTGTGCGTACCGCTGCCCGTCCTTCAGCGCCTCGATCTGTCGGGCGCCGGCTTCGACCCGCTCATGACGAACCTGGTGCGCGATGCCCGCATGGGCAACTGCACCAAGCTCAACATGCAGTTCTCGTCGCGTCCGTGGCGCGGCGAGGGCGCCTGGCCCGGGGTGTCGGCGGGCGACTGCTTCACCGACATCGACGTACAGCAGACCTGGGACACCACCAAGATCCAGCCCGGGACCGGCGGCATCCTCATCCAGTACGGCAGCGGGCAGCTCGCCAAGGCGCTCACCCCGGGCACGCCCTTCGCCACCGAATCGGATCCGTACGTACGGGACCTCGCGGCGCGCCGTTCCCGTGAAGTGGACGCGTTCTTCCCGGGAACGTCGAAAACGTGGACCGGGAAAGCCCAGTTGTCAGCCTGGCACCGCAACCCGTACGCCCTGGGTGCGTACTCCTACTGGCCCATCGGCTATCTGCACCGGTACGCCGGCTACGAAGGCACCGCACAGGGGAACGTTCACATCGGCGGCGAGCACTGCAGTTACGACTTCCAGGGCTTCATGGAGGGGGGCGCGACCGAAGGGGAACGCGCCGCCCGTCAGGTGATCGGCAAGCTGGCCTAGGCCGGCCGGGTCAGCCGCCGTACGCACCACTCGCCGTCAGCCGCAGTGCCGTGTCGATCAGCGGCACGTGGCTGAAGGCCTGCGGGAAGTTACCGACCTGGCGCTGCAGCCTGGAGTCCCACTCCTCGGCGAGCAGCCCCAGGTCGTTCCGCAGCCCCAGCAGCTTCTCGAAGAGCTTTCGCGCCTCGTCGACCCGCCCGATCATCGCCAGGTCGTCGGCGAGCCAGAACGAGCACGCCAGGAACGCGCCCTCGTCGCCCGCCAGGCCGTCCAGGCCCTCGTCGTCACCAGCGGTCGGGTAGCGCAGTACGAAACCGTCCTCCGTGGACAGCTCGCGCTGGATCGCCTCGATCGTGCCGATGACGCGCTTGTCGTCGGGCGGCAGGAAACCCATCTGCGGAATGAGCAGCAGGGAGGCGTCCAGCTCCTTCGACCCGTACGACTGCGTGAAGGTGTTGCGCTCCGGGTCGTAACCCTTCTCGCACACATCGCGGTGGATCTCGTCGCGCAGCTCGCGCCACTTCTCGACCGGGCCGTCCGCGTCGCCCATCTCGATCAGCTTGATGGTCCGGTCGACGGCGACCCAGGCCATCACCTTGGAGTGCACGAAGTGGCGGCGCGGTCCGCGCACCTCCCAGATGCCCTCGTCCTTCTCGTTCCAGTGGTCCTCCAGGTAGCGGATCAGCTTCAGCTGGAGCAGCGAGGCGTAGTCGTTGCGCGTCAGCCCCGTCATATGGGCCAGGTGCAGCGCCTCCGTGACCTCGCCGTAGACGTCCAGCTGCAGCTGGTGCGCCGCGCCGTTGCCGACCCGTACAGGCGTCGAATTCTCGTAACCGGGGAGCCAGTCCAGCTCCGCCTCGCCCAGCTCACGCTCGCCCGCGATCCCGTACATGATCTGCAGGTTCTCCGGATCGCCCGCGACCGCGCGCAGCAGCCACTCACGCCACGCCCGTGCCTCTTCGCGGTAGCCGGTGCGCAGGAGTGAAGACAGCGTGATCGCCGCGTCTCGCAGCCAGGTATAGCGGTAGTCCCAGTTGCGTACGCCGCCGATCTCCTCCGGCAGCGACGTCGTCGGCGCGGCGACGATGCCGCCGGTCGGGGCGTACGTCAGCGCCTTGAGGGTGATCAGCGAGCGGATCACGGCCTCGCGGTAGGGCCCGTGGTATGTGCACTGCTCGACCCAGTCGCTCCAGAATTCGGCGGTTGCCTCCAGCGCGGCCTCGGGCTCCGGCAGCGGCGGAGCCGCCTTGTGCGAGGGCTGCCAGCTGATCGTGAAGGCGATCCACTCCCCGGGCGCGACGGTGAAGTCGGAGTACGTCGTGAGGTCCTTGCCGTGCGTCTCGACCTCGGTGTCGAGCCAGACGGAGTCGGGCCCGGCGACCGCGACCGTGCGTGTGTCCACCTTGTGGACCCAGGGCACCACACGTCCGTAACTGAAACGCATCCGCAGCGCGGAGCGCATGCGCACGCGGCCGCTGACCCCTTCGACGATCCGGATCAGCTGGGGCGCCCCGTCGCGCGGCGGCATGAAATCGGTCACCCTGACAGTGCCGCGTGGGGTGTCCCACTCCGATTCGAGGATCAGAGAGTCGCCGCGGTAACGGCGGCGGGCAGCCGCCGGTGGTCCGGCGTCGGCCGCGTGCGCGGGGCCGATCCGCCAGAATCCGTGTTCCTCGGTGCCGAGCAGTCCGGCAAAAACGGCGTGTGAGTCGAAGCGGGGAAGGCACAGCCAGTCGACCGTGCCGTCCCTGCAGACCAGTGCCGCGGTCTGCATGTCTCCGATAAGTGCGTAGTCCTCGATGCGCCCGGCCACGTTGCAATCTCCAGTCGAACGGCCACGTCCGCCCCATTGGGGCACTTGCGGTCAGGGGATTTTCGACGAGCTCTTGGTCCCGGGAGCGGGCGGTGATGGTGCCTTCGCCGGCCGGCTCGCAGCGATGTATCCGAGCAGGATACGTCGCAGCCAAGTGCTCTGCGCGACGGTACCGGCAACACGAGTGTGCCGAACGGGTGAGCCAGGGGTGAGTTGTGGGTGAGGTTTGTGTGAGCCACAGGTGGCGCAGGTGGCGGACGATGCTGCTCGCGAGCCCGAGACGCGGCGCGCGGCCGGAAGCAGCCTCGTCCCGTCGCTGATACCCTGGTACCCCGTGGACCGGTGGCCAGTCTGTGACGATCAGGCGCCCCGAAACCGCAGCGACGGCGCCACCCGGACTCCGGGCGGCAGCCGGTACGCACCTCACTACGCGACCACGGGAGCCCCCTCTTGGCGATGCCGCCCAAATCCATGACGACCAAGCACATCTTCGTCACCGGGGGTGTCGCCTCCTCCCTCGGTAAGGGCCTGACGGCCTCCAGTCTGGGTGCGCTGCTCAAGGCGCGGGGCCTGCGGGTCACGATGCAGAAGCTCGACCCGTACCTGAACGTCGACCCCGGCACGATGAACCCCTTCCAGCACGGCGAGGTGTTCGTCACCAACGACGGCGCCGAGACCGACCTGGACATCGGCCACTACGAGCGCTTCCTCGACGTCGACCTCGACGGCTCGGCCAACGTCACCACCGGCCAGGTCTACTCCACGGTCATCGCCAAGGAGCGGCGCGGCGAGTACCTCGGCGACACCGTCCAGGTCATCCCGCACATCACCAACGAGATCAAGCACCGTATCCGGCGCATGGCGACGGATGACGTGGATGTGGTGATCACGGAGGTCGGCGGCACGGTCGGCGACATCGAGTCGCTGCCGTTCCTCGAGACCGTCCGCCAGGTCCGCCACGAGGTCGGCCGCGACAACGTCTTCGTCGTCCACATCTCGCTGCTGCCCTACATCGGCCCGTCCGGTGAGCTGAAGACCAAGCCGACCCAGCACTCGGTCTCGGCGCTGCGCAGCATCGGTATCCAGCCGGACGCCATCGTGCTGCGCGCCGACCGCGAGGTGCCGCTGTCCATCAAGCGCAAGATCTCGCTGATGTGCGACGTCGACGAGGGCGCGGTGGTCGCCGCGATCGACGCCAAGTCGATCTACGACATCCCGAAGGTGCTGCACACCGAGGGCCTGGACGCGTACGTCGTCCGCAAGCTGGACCTGCCGTTCCGCGATGTGAACTGGACCCAGTGGGAGGATCTGCTGGACCGCGTCCACAACCCCGACCACGAGGTCACCGTCGCGCTCGTCGGCAAGTACATCGACCTGCCCGACGCGTACCTGTCGGTGACCGAGGCGATGCGCGCCGGCGGCTTCGCCAACAAGGCCCGCGTCAAGGTCAAGTGGGTCACCTCCGACGACTGCAAGACGCAGACGGGCGCCCAGAAGCAGCTCGGTGACGTCGACGCGATCGTCATCCCGGGCGGCTTCGGCGAGCGCGGCGTCAACGGCAAGGTCGGCGCCATCCAGTACGCCCGCGAGAACAAGATCCCGCTGCTGGGCCTGTGCCTCGGCCTGCAGTGCATCGTCGTCGAGGCCGCGCGCAACCTCGCCGGCATCGAGGACGCCAACTCCACAGAATTCGACGCGGCGACCTCCCACCCGGTGATCTCCACCATGGAGGAGCAGCTCGCGTACGTCGAAGGCGCCGGCGACCTGGGCGGCACGATGCGCCTCGGCCTGTACCCGGCGAAACTCGCCGAGGGCTCGATCGTCCGTGAGGTCTACGGCGACCAGCCGTACGTCGACGAGCGCCACCGCCACCGCTACGAGGTGAACAACGCCTACCGCGCGGAGCTGGAGAAGAAGGCCGGTCTGGTCTTCTCCGGCACGTCCCCGGACAACAAGCTCGTCGAGTACGTCGAGTACCCGCGCGAAGTGCACCCCTACCTGGTCGCCACCCAGGCGCACCCGGAGCTGCGGTCGCGTCCGACCCGGCCGCACCCGCTCTTCGCGGGCCTGGTGAAGGCGGCTGTGCAGCGCAAGACGGGCAAGTGACGCGCTAGCGATACGCGATACGGTTGACCGGGGTACGGGCCTGATCAGGGCACGTGCCCCGGTTTTCTTTGTACGAGGGAGGACGGCTTTCATGACCATCAAGGACGCGCCCGAGGAATGGCAGGTCACCGCGACCGCGGTTCCCTTCACGGGCAACAAGACGAGTGTCCGTACGGACGACGTGGTCATGCCCAATGGCAGCGTGGTACGTCGCGACTACCAGGTGCACCCCGGTTCCGTGGCGGTCCTGGCCCTCGACGAGAACGACCGTGTCCTGGTCATCCGCCAGTACCGGCACCCCGTGCGCCAGAAGCTGTGGGAGATCCCGGCCGGGCTGCTCGACGTACCCGGTGAGAATCCGCTGAGTGCGGCTCAGCGGGAGCTGTACGAAGAGGCGCACGTCAAGGCGGAGGAGTGGCACGTACTGGCCGATGTCTACCCGACGCCGGGGGGCTGTGACGAAGCCGTACGGATCTTCTTCGCGCGTGACTTGTCGGCGGTCGAGGGGGAGCGCTTCGAGGTCGAGGAGGAGGAGGCGGACATGGAGCACGCGCGGGTTCCTCTTCCGGAGCTCGTGCGGGGCGTGCTCGCCGGGGAGCTGCACAACACGTGCCTGGCGGTGGGCGTTCTCGCGCTGACGGCTGCGCTCGCGGGCGACGGCATTGAGGCGCTGCGCCCGGCCGACGCACCGTGGCCGGCCCGCCCGTTCGACGCCTAGGTCCTCCCTCCTGCGGAGCCCAGCCCCCAGCCCCCAGCCAAGACGCCCTGCGGGCGTGTCCTCAAACGCCGGACGGGCTGCTTTTTGCCACGCGAGGCTGGATGTTGCCGCTTGCGGCAATCCCAGCCCCTCCGGCGTTTGAGGAGCGGGGTCTGGGACGGAGCCCCAGCAGCGGACACGTCCGTAGGGCGTAGGGGGATGAAAAACTGCTGATCCGATCGGGGGACGACCCCGCCGCGCTCCGCACGGTTCGTAGCAGAGCGTGAACTACGCTCGAAGCTCCCGACCGCAGTCGCGGGCGGGCTTGTGCGCAGGCGGACGGGAGCGTGGCCCGTGACGGATCAGGCGGTGGACACCAGCGGCACGGCGGCGGGTTCCGCGGCAGGGCGGACAACGGGCGAGTTCTTCGGCAGAGCGCGCGAGTTGAAGGAGTTGCGGGACGACATCGAGCGGGCCGGACTCGACACCCTGGCCGGCCGCAAGACGCCCCGGGCCCGCGTGCTGCTGATCGCCGGACGCCCGGGTTCCGGCCGCACCGCCCTCGCCGCGGAACTCGCCGCGCACCTGGCCGACGACTACCCCGACGGCACGCTCCGTGCCCGGCTTACCGACCCGGGCGGCGAACGCGTACCCACTGAGCGCACCGCCCGAGTGCTGCTCGACGACCTCGGGGTCCCGGTCCCGCCAGGAGCCGGCGACGACGAGCTGTCCGAGCTGGTCCGCGAGGCACTCGGCGTACGCCGCATGTTGCTGGTCCTCGATGACGCAGCCGACGCCGAGCAGGTCGACCTGCTGCTCCCCGACAACCCGGACTGCCTGGTGGTGGCCACCGCCCGCGGCCCGCTCACCGGCATCCCCGGCGTCCGGCCCTGCACCATCGGCGGCCTGGACACCGGATCCGCCGTCGAACTGCTCGCCCGCTCCACGGGCGCGGTCAGGATCACCGTCGACCCGACGGCAGCCGAGTCACTTGCCGAGGAGTGCGGGGGACAGCCCGCCGCGCTGACTCTCATCGGCGGCTGGCTCGCCGCCAGCCCCAAGGCGTCGGTCGCCGATGTGACGAAGCGGCTGCACGACATGCCCGTCGACCCCGGGCAGCCCACCGGCGGCAGGCCGCTGGCCCGCACGTTCCGGTTCGTGTACGAGTCGCTGCCGCAGCCCACGGCACGGATGCTGCGGCTGCTCGCCCTCGCGCCCGCCGGTGTCGTGGACGCGCACACCGCGTCCGCGCTGGCCGGTTGCTCGGTTTCCGGGGCCGAGAAGGCACTGGACGATTTCGCCGCGCTCGGCCTGCTGCGAAGGGCGGGTGATCGGCAGTACGAGGTGCCCGGCTGCCTCGCGCCCATGATGAAGGCGCTGATGGCGGACCGGGACCGGCCCGCCGAGGTGCAGCTGGCCCGGGCCAGGATGCTGGAGCGGACCGTACGGCTGCTCCAGTCCTGCCGGGCGATCACCGAGCCCGACGGCTCCGCGGCCCGGAAAAACCTGGCGGGACTGCCTCGCGCCCTGCGCTTCCCGAACGTCCCGGCCGCCGCCGAATGGCTGCGGATCCGGCAGCCCGCGCTCCTCGCCTCGGCCCGGATGGCGGTCGAGGACGGTGAGCTCGACACCCTGGCGAGGCGGCTGGTGGCCGCGCTGGTACGGGCGCTGGCGGCGCACCGGGGCACCGAAGCGGCGGCTCCCGAGCTGTACGGGCTGCACCGGCTCGTACTCGACGTGGCCGAGAGGTGCGGTCTGCACCGCGAGAAGGCCGCCGCGCTGCTGAATCTCGCGGATCTGGACGCGCGGACCGGGCGTACGGAGGAGGCGCTGACGCGCTACCGGGCCGCGCTGGAAGCCGGCCGGGCAGCTGGTGACCCGTACGCGACGGGCCGCGCGATGGAATCCGTAGGCGGCACATATCAGGAACTGGGTGACTGGCAGCGTGCCTCGGACTGGTACGGACGGGCGCTGGAACAGCGGCTGACGCGGGGCGAACGGGCGGACGCGGCGCGGCTGTACGGGCGTCTCGGGGCCGTACACACCTATGCCGGGCGGTACGGCGAGGCGCTGCGCAACTGGCGGGCTTCGGCGGCGGGCTACCGCCGGGTCGGTGATCTGCCGGGCCACGCACGGGCGTTGAGCGAAGTGGCGAGGGTGCAGGAGTACGCGGGCCGGCCCGAGGAATCGCTGCGCACCTGTCACGAGGCCGTGGAACGGGCGCGGCAGGCCGGGGACGTACGGCTGCACGCGGCGCTGGAGTTGCGGCTCGCGGACACGCTCGACCGGCTGGGCGACCCGGCGGCTGCCCGCCTGCACAGGAACGCTGCGGAAAGGCTGCTTGGAGATGGGGGTTCTGCCTACGAAATCCGTAGTAGTTCGCCGAGAGATTGATGCTTTGTAAGGCTAGACAGCGGGAAATCCTTCATTAGACTGGCTCTGCCGCGTCATACCGCGGTGTTCCCCGGGTGTGCCCCGCGTACCTGGGTATGTATGGCATTAACCCATTTATTCCCCTGAGCCAAGGACCGTGATCCACGTGAAGGTCGGCATCCCCCGCGAGGTCAAGAACAACGAGTTCCGGGTGGCCATCACCCCCGCCGGAGTGCACGAGCTGGTGCGCCACGGCCACCAGGTATTCGTCGAGCAGAACGCCGGCGTCGGATCTTCCATCACGGACGGTGAGTACGTCGCCGCCGGTGCTCAGATCCTGGCCACCGCCGATGAGGTCTGGGCCACCGCCGACCTGCTGCTGAAGGTCAAGGAGCCCATTGCCGAGGAGTACCACCGCCTCCGCAAGGACCAGACGCTCTTCACCTACCTGCACCTCGCCGCTTCCCGCGAGTGCACGGACGCCCTGCTGGAGTCCGGCACCACGGCGATCGCATACGAGACGGTGGAGACCGCGAACCGCGCGCTGCCGCTGCTCGCCCCCATGTCCGAGGTCGCGGGCCGGCTGGCCCCGCAGGTCGGCGCGTACCACCTGATGCGCTCGGTCGGCGGCCGCGGTGTGCTGCCGGGCGGCGTCCCGGGCACGGCGGCCGGCGAGGCTGTCGTCATCGGTGGCGGCGTCTCCGGCTGGAGCGCCACGCAGATCGCCGTCGGCATGGGCTTCCACGTGACCCTGCTCGACCGCGACATCAACAAGCTGCGCGAAGCCGACAAGGTCTTCGGCACCAAGGTCAAGACGATCGTCTCTAACGCCTTCGAGCTGGAGAAGGCCGTCGTCGAGGCCGACCTCGTCATCGGCGCGGTTCTGATCCCCGGCGCCAAGGCCCCGAAGCTCGTCACCAACGAGCTCGTCGCCAAGATGAAGCCCGGAAGTGTCCTTGTCGACATTGCGATCGACCAGGGCGGCTGCTTCGAGGACTCGCACGCGACGACGCACGCCGAGCCGACGTTCAACGTCCACAACTCGGTCTTCTACTGCGTCGCCAACATGCCGGGCGCCGTTCCGAACACCTCGACGTACGCGCTGACGAACGCCACGCTGCCGTACATCGTGGAGCTCGCGAACCGCGGCTGGGTCGAGGCGCTGCGCCGCGACGCGGCCCTCGCCAAGGGCCTCAACACCCATGACGGCCAGGTCGTTTACCGCGAGGTGGCCGAGGCTCACGAGCTGCCGCACGTCGAACTGGGTACCCTCCTCGGCTGACGCGTCAACGAAAGTCGTCAACCTCACGCATCCGGCCGGACCTTGTCGAACAAGGTCCGGCCGGATGTGTATCCGACCACTTGCGCGGACTCGTTCAACTCGCCGCGAACGTAACCCTTTAACCGTTTCGCGCCCCTGCGAAACGCGCGGTCCGTGCCCCGGTTTGCCGCCCGCGCACCCTTGACACAGGGGTGTTCCATTGCCGACACATCGGGCCGCGTCCGGCCGATTGTGTTGCTGCGGACCGGTGACACGCCATAGAGTCGCCAACCGTCGGCATGGTGCCACGCTGACCTATCGATAAGTTTCCTGGTCACGTCCAAGGAGGTAAGACGACTTGTGAATGAGTCGACATTTACTCCCGGAGGTGGTCAACCAGGTACGCCTGCACGGGGTCAGGGCCCATCGGGGCTCCAGGCTGTCGGCTCCGTCGCTGTCCGCACCTTCGCCACCCATCAGCACATGACGACAGCCCACCAGAGCATGGACGGCCTACACGTGAACGCCATGGCCGGCGACCAGAGTGGGGACAAGTCCACCACCCGCTTCGCCGACTTCGACGAGGTGCCCGAGGGGCACTTCTACGATCCCGATGCCGAGTACGAGCCCGACCCCGAGTACGCGGCCACCCTCGCCCCCGACGCTGCCCGCCAGCGCCGCGAGCGGATCGGCCCGACCGGACGGCCGCTGCCGTACTTCCCGATCCCGGGCCCGCTGACCGATCACGGCCCCGCGAAGATCATCGCCATGTGCAACCAGAAGGGCGGCGTCGGCAAGACGACGTCGACCATCAATCTGGGTGCGGCTCTCGCGGAGTACGGACGACGGGTCCTGCTCGTCGACTTCGACCCGCAGGGAGCCCTGTCGGTCGGTCTCGGCGTGAACCCGATGGAACTCGACCTGACGGTCTACAACCTGCTCATGGAGCGGGGCATGTCGGCCGACGAGGTCCTGCTGAAGACCGCGGTCCCCAACATGGACCTGCTGCCGAGCAATATCGACTTGTCGGCGGCAGAAGTGCAGTTGGTCAGCGAGGTCGCGCGCGAGTCGACACTTCAGCGGGCGCTCAAGCCGCTGATGGCCGACTACGACTACATCGTGATCGACTGTCAGCCTTCGCTGGGGCTTCTTACGGTGAACGCCCTGACGGCGGCTCACAAGGTGATCGTGCCGCTGGAGTGCGAGTTCTTCGCGCTGCGCGGTGTGGCCCTGCTGACCGAGACGATCGAGAAGGTCCAGGAGCGGCTCAACCCCGACCTGGAGCTCGACGGCATCCTCGCCACGATGTACGACTCCCGTACGGTGCACAGCCGCGAGGTGCTGGCGAGGGTCGTCGAGGCCTTCGACGAGCACGTCTACCACACGGTGATCGGACGGACCGTGCGCTTCCCGGAGACCACGGTCGCCGGTGAGCCGATCACGACGTACGCCTCCAACTCGGTCGGTGCGGCCGCTTATCGCCAGCTCGCCAGGGAGGTGCTCGCCCGGTGTCACGCCGAGTGAGTCTGCCGGGGGCCGACGAACTGTTCCGCACGACCGGGGGAATGGCGCTTCAGTCGTCGTCCCCGCGGCGCCCGCCGTCGCCCGCCAACCCCGCCAACGGCGAGGCGCGGGTGCCGGGGCCGGCTGCGGAGAGCGATTCCGGGGCGGCGGAGGGCGAGCAGCAGTCCGAGGGCGCGGCGTCCTCGCCCTCAGCCGGTGCGGGGCCGGAGCATTCGGCGGCCGCCGACGCGGAGGCCGGCGGGCATCGCAGCCGGGCCGTGGAAGGCGACCAGGCGGCCGCTGCGGCCGCCAGAGCGCGCCGTGCGCCGGAGAGTCAGCCGCCCTCCCAGCCGGCCGCCCAGCAGCGTCCTGCGGGCCCGGCGACGGGGGCCCAGCCACGGCGCCGGGGCGGGCGCGGGGCGAACCGTCGTCCCAGCGGCCGCGAACGGCACGACGAGAAGATCACGGTCTACGTCTCGGCCGAGGAACTGATGGACCTCGAGCACGCGCGGCTGGTGCTGCGCGGTGAGCACGGGCTCGCTGTCGACCGGGGCCGGATCGTGCGGGAAGCGGTTGCCGTCGTACTCGCGGACCTGGAGTCGCGGGGCGACGCGAGCATTCTCGTACGGCGCCTGCGCGGGCGCTGACCGGACCGGAGGGTAGCCTGCGCTGCCCCCTGTTCGTCTTTCCGTACCTGGACCCGCGATGCAGCCCACCGACGACTCAGCCGGCCCCGACCGGCCCGCCAGTGCCCCACGCCGTCGCTTGGGGCGCGGGCCGGGGGCGTCCCGCGCGGCCGGGCCGCGGCTGTCCGGTGGGCCGTTCACCGTCCCGGACACGGCTGTTCCCGTTGCGGCGCCGGATGGTGCGTCGGGGCCTCGGGCGGGCGGTTCTTCCCCCACCCCGCCCCTTCCCGAAACCGGGGATAAGCCTCCGGCCCCCCAGGCCGCAGGCCCCTCCGGGACAGCGCCCGTGACCGGCCCGGCGACCGGGGAGGCCGGCTCCTTCGGAGCGGCGCCTGTGACTGGTGCGGCCATCGGGGACGCCGGCTCCTGCGGGGCGGCGCCCGTGACCGGCCCGGCGACGGGGGAGGCCGACTCCTCGGGAGCGGCGGCCGTGACCGACCCGGCCACTGGTGACCCCGGCTCCTCCAGGGCGGCGGCTGTGACCGGCCCGGCGGCCGGGGAGGCCGGCTCCTTCGGGGCGGTGGCCGTGGGCGGCGCCGGGTCTCGTGGTGGGGGCTTTGGTGGACTGCCGAGGGGGGTGGACACGGCCGGGCTTGGTGATGTGGCCGTCGGGGCGGGGGACGGGCGATTCACCGTTCGGCTCGTTAATTTCGAGGGGCCCTTCGACCTGCTGCTTCAGCTCATCTCGAAGCACAAGCTCGACGTCACCGAGGTCGCCCTCTCGAAGGTCACCGACGAGTTCATGGCGCACATCCGCGCCATGGGGGCCGACTGGGATCTTGACCAGACCACCGAGTTCCTCGTGGTGGCCGCCACACTCCTCGATCTCAAGGCCGCGCGGCTGCTGCCCACCGCCGAGGTGGAGGACGAGGGGGACCTCTCGCTGCTGGAGGCGCGGGACCTGCTGTTCGCGCGGCTGCTGCAGTACCGCGCGTACAAGCGGATCGCCGACATCTTCAGCGAGCGGCTGGACGCGGAGGCCCGTCGCTACCCGCGTACGGTCGGCCTTGAGCCGCAGCACGCCGCGCTGCTGCCCGAGGTCGTCATCAGCATCGGCCCCGACGGCTTCGCCAAGCTCGCCGTGAAGGCCATGCAGCCCAGGGCCGAGCCACAGGTGTACGTCGATCACATCCACGCGCCCCTCGTGTCCGTACGGGAACAGGCCGAGGTGGTCGTCGCGCGGCTGCGGGAGGTGGGGCAGGCGTCTTTTCAGGCGCTGACGGAGGATGTCTCGGACACGCTCACCGTGGTCGCACGGTTCCTCGCCCTGCTCGAGCTCTATCGGGAGAAGGTTGTCGTGCTGGACCAGGAGGAGGCCCTGGGGGAGCTCATGGTGCGGTGGACCGGCGGGGAGGCGGCGCAGCCCGTCGTCACGGACGAGTTCGATCAAGTGGTGGAGGAGGAGACGGAGTGAGTGAGTCCCCTGCGGTCGCGGACCTCGGGCTCAAGCCCGCCCTGGAGGCGGTCCTCATGGTCGTCGACGAGCCCGCCACCGAGGAACACCTCTCGAAGGTGCTGGAGCGGCCCCGCAGAGCCGTCGCGGACGCGCTGCGAGAGCTGGCCGACGAATACGCCGCACAGGGGCGCGGATTCGAGCTCAGGCTGGTCGCCGGGGGATGGCGCTTCTACACGCGGCCCCAGTACGCGGCGGCGGTCGAGAGCTTCGTACTGGACGGACAGCAGGCCCGTCTCACCCAGGCTGCCCTGGAGACCCTGGCGGTCGTCGCGTACCGCCAGCCGGTGAGCCGGTCACGGGTCTCGGCCGTACGTGGCGTGAACTGCGACGGCGTGATGCGGACCCTCCTCCAGCGCGGTCTGGTAGGGGAGGCGGGCACGGAACCCGAAACAGGTGCGATCCTGTACAGGACGACGAACTACTTTCTGGAGCGGATGGGCCTGCGTGGCCTGGACGAGCTCCCGGAGCTCGCGCCATTCCTCCCGGAGGCGGACGCGATCGAGGCTGAGACGCTAGAGGGTGTGCCGTCGTTCGATCCGGACGCCCCGGACACCGACGCAGACGACAAGACGGAATTTTGATGCGAAGCAGCAGCGGCAGGAACAGCGGAAGCGGTAACGACCGGAATCAGCGGGGCGCGGGCGCGGGCAAGGGGCGCGAGCGCGACGACAAGAAGCGCACCGAGCGTCCCGACCGCCCCCGTCCGGAAGAGCGCCGTTACGACGTCGGCCGTGACGCCCCTGGCGCCCGCGGCGGCAGTGGTGGTAGTGGCGCGGGCGGCGGCGGTCGTGGCGGCAGTGGTGCTGGACGCGGCGGCAGCGGCGCGGGCGCTGGACGCGGTGGAAGCGGCGCGGGCGCTGGACGTGGCGGCGCGGGCGCGGGCGGCGGGCGCGGTGGCGCGGGCGCGGGACGTGGCGGCAGCAGCTCCGGAGGCACCTCGAGCACCGGCAGCCGTGGCGCGTCCGCGCGCGGTGGCGCCAAGGGCGGCCCCAAGGCCCCGCAGGGCGGCTTCAGGACCCCTGGCCTGCGCCGTGGCCCGCAGAGTGCTCCTTCCCGGCCGCGTGAGCTCGACGCCAAGCTTGAGGAGCGCGTACGTGAGCGGCACAGCAAGCCCCAGGTGACGACGCCCAAGACGTTCCCCGGAGCCGAGCAGGAGGGTGAGCGCCTGCAGAAGGTCCTCGCCCGTGCGGGCATGGGTTCGCGGCGTGCCTGCGAGGAGCTGATCGAGCAGGCCCGGGTCGAGGTCAACGGCGAGATCGTGACCGAGCAGGGCAGGCGCGTCGACGTGCACAAGGACGAGGTCAAGGTCGACGGCCTGACGGTCGCCACCCAGTCGCACCTCTTCTTCGCGCTCAACAAGCCGGCCGGTGTCGTCGCCACCATGGGTGACCCGGACGGCCGCCAGAACCTCAACGACTACGTGAACAACCGTGAGACGCGTCTCTTCCACGTGGGCCGGCTGGACACCGAGACCGAGGGCATCATCCTGCTCACCAACCACGGCGAGCTGGCCCACCGTCTGACGCACCCGAAGTACGGCGTGAAGAAGACCTACCTCGCCGCGATCCAGGGACCGCTTCCGCGTGACCTCGGCAAGCGGCTCAAGGACGGCATCGCGCTGGAGGACGGGTACGCCCGCGCCGACCACTTCCGCGTCGTCGAGAACACCGGAAAGAACTACCTGGTCGAGGTCACCCTCCACGAGGGCCGCAAGCACATCGTGCGCCGCATGCTGGCCGAGGCCGGCTTCCCGGTCGAGCGGCTCGTGCGGACGTCCTTCGGGCCGATCCCGCTGGGTGACCAGAAGTCCGGCTGGCTGCGCCGCCTCACCAACACCGAGGTCGGCATGCTGATGAAGGAAGTCGGCCTGTAACCGACGCCCTTTTGCCCGAAGCCCCGGGCGGTTCCTGTACGTACAGGAACCGCCCGGGGCTTTTTGCCGCTTGTGGAGCGGGCCTCCACTCCTTTATAGTCACCATGACCATAAAGGAGGCGGGCGTGAGTCTCGCGGACATACTCGAACCCCTGCAGCAGCCACTGGTCACCGTCCTGGACACCCCGGTGAGCTGGACCGAGGTCCTCGGGTTCGGCAGCGGCGCTCTCTGCGTCTGGCTCGTCGCCCGGCAGCACATCGCCAACTGGCCGATCGGCATGGCCAACAACCTCTTCTTCGTCCTCCTGTTCACCCAGGCGGGCCTGTACGCCGACGCCGGCCTGCAGGTCGTCTTCATCACCCTCGCTGCCTACGGCTGGTGGACCTGGACCCACGGGGGTGGACCAGGCTCCTCCGCGTCCCTGCCGGTACGGCGCACCAGCCGCACCGAGTGGACCTGGCTGCTGGCGGCGGGGGCGGTGGGGACCTTCGCTCTGACGCTCCTCCTCGACCGCGCGACCGATTCGACCGTTCCTTTCTGGGACTCCCTGACGACCGCGCTGTCCCTCATGGCGACGTACGGGCAGTGCAGGAAGCGCCTCGAATCGTGGTGGCTGTGGATCGCGGCCGACGTTGTGTACGTCCCTCTGTACGCCTACAAGGAGCTGTATCTGACGTCGCTCCTGTACGTCGGTTTCATGGCCCTGTGCGTTCTCGGGCTGCTCAATTGGCGGCGTGACGCGCGCTCCCGGGAACAGCTCGTCGCTCGGGCCGCGGCATGACCGCGTACAAGCACGGACTCGTGCTCGGGAAGTTCTATCCGCCGCACGCGGGTCATCACCATCTCGTGCGCACCGCGCGGGAACGCTGCGAGCGGCTCACCGTCCTGGTCTGTGCCTCGTCCGCCGAGTCCGTGCCACTCACCGACAGGGTGGCGTGGATGCGGGCCGTGCACCCGGACGTTGATGTGGTCGGCGCCGTCGACGACATCCCCGTGGACACCACCGACCCCGCCGTGTGGGACGCGCACATGGCGGTCTTCCTGGCCGCTGTTCCGCAGCCCGTCGACGCCGTCTTCACTTCGGAGGCGTACGGCGAAGAGCTCGGCCGGCGCTTCGGTGCGGACGCGGTGTGCGTGGACCCGGACCGTACGGCCTTTCCTGTCTCGGGAACGGCCGTACGCGCCGATCCTGTCGGCCACTGGGACTACCTGGAGCGGCCGGTACGGGCCGCCCTCGCCCGGCGCGTGGTCGTTCTGGGGGCCGAGTCGACCGGGACCACGACCATGGCAAGGGCGCTCGCCGAGCACTACCGGCGCCGCGGCGGCGTATGGGAACGGACGCAGTGCGTTCCCGAGTACGGCCGGGAGTACAGCGAGCGGAAACTCGCCGCACTGCGCGAACGTCGCCCGGACGCCGACTGGGCGGACGTAGCCTTCACCACGCGGGAGTTCCCGCTGATCGCGCGGCGGCAGTGCCACGACGAGGACGCGGCGGCCGGAGCGGGCTCGCCCGTGCTGTTCTGTGACACCGATGCCTTCGCCACCACGGTGTGGCACGAGCGTTACCTGGGGGGCCCGAATACGGACGTCGCGCGGATCGCCGCAACCGCCAGGGGCAGGCAGCACCTGTGGCTGCTCACCGACCACGCCGGCGTGCCCTTCGAGGACGACGGCCTGCGCGACGGCGAACACCTGCGGCCCTGGATGACGGCACGCTTCCGCGAGGAACTGACTCGTACAGGGCGCACATTCGTCACCCTCGGCGGACCGCACGAGAAGCGGCTCGCGGCCGCCGTCGCCGCCGTGGACGCGTTGCTCGCCGAGGGATGGGGCTTCACCGATCCCCTTCCGGAGAAGCGATGAACGAAGAGACCGATTACAACCCGCGCGACTTCGAGCCGTTCGCCGTCACCGTCGATCTCGCCGTCTTCACCGTGCGCGAGAGCCGCCTGCACGTTCTGCTGATCCGGCGCGGACAAGACCCGTACGCCGGGGCGTGGGCGCTGCCCGGCGGCTTCATACTGCCCCGTGAGTCCGCGGAAACCGCCGCCCGGCGCGAACTGGCCGAGGAGACCGGGCTGTCGCAGGAGTCCGCCGCCGCGCTCCACCTGGAGCAGCTGCGTACGTACAGCGAACCCGACCGCGATCCACGGATGCGCGTCGTCTCCGTCGCGTACACCGCGCTGGTGCCCGGTCTGCCGGAGCCGCGCGGCGGCGGTGACGCCGCGCACGCCCAGTGGATGCCCGTCGGCGGTGTGCCCGCGCTCGCCTTCGACCACGCGCGGATCATCACCGACGCACAGGAGCGCATCCGCGCCAAGCTCGAATACACCTGCCTGGCCACGGCTTTCTGCCCGCCCGAGTTCACGCTGGGCGAGCTCCAGCAGGTGTACGAGACGGTCTGGGGCGTAGAGCTCGACCGGCCCAACTTCCGGCGCAAGGTGCTCGCCTCGCCCGGCTTCGTGGAGCCGGTGGAAGGGGCGCCCCGGCGTACCGGAGGACGGGGGAAACCCGCCGCTCTCTACCGCGCGGGGAACGCCGCCGCTCTGCATCCACCACTTCTGCGCCCCGAACGACGATCCGAAGGAGAACGGTCAGAATGAAGCAGCCGGCTACCGGTGCTCTCGTGGGACTCGCGCTGGGGGACGCGATGGGCTTCCCGACCGAGTTCAACGACGTACCCTCGATCCTCGCGAAGTGCGGTCCGTGGCGGGAGATGGAGCTGCCCGCGCCCGCGATCGTCACGGACGACACCCAGATGACGCTCGCGCTGGGGCGCGGGATACGGACGGCGATGGACCGTGGGGTGCTGGGGCCGCTGAGGCTGGCGCGGCCGGTGCGCGAGGAATTCGTGGACTGGTACCACTCGCCCCAGAACAACCGGGCCCCCGGCAACACCTGTCTCGTCGCCTGCCGGCTGCTCGACAGCGACCTGCCCTGGCAGCAGGCCAGTCAGCTTGGCTCCAAGGGGTGCGGGGCCAACATGCGGGTCGCGCCGGTCGGGCTCGTACCGGGGCTCAGCGAGGAACAGCGCGCCGGGGCGGCGCAGTTGCAGTCGGCGCTCACACACGGGCACCCGACGGCGCTGGCGGCGAGCGATCTGACGGCACGTGCGGTGTATCTGCTGGCGCAGGGGGCGGAGCCGACCGGTCTGGTGGGGCTCCTCCGTTCGTACGCGTACGAGAACCGCACCCAGTACCACGAGCACTGGCTGGGCGACCTGTGGACGCACGCACACGACGCCTCGCCGGAGGTTTTCATCGCCCGCGGCTGGGACGAGTGCCTGGCCGTACTGGAACGGCTCGCCGAGGCACTGCGCTCACCGTCCCCCGAGACCGATCCGTGCCTGGCGACAGGTGACGGCTGGATCGCCGAGGAGGCGCTGGCGACCGCGCTGCTGTGCTTCCTGCTCTTCCCCGGGGAGCCGGTCACCGCCCTGCGCCGCGCCGCGTGTACCAAGGGCGACTCGGACTCGATCGCGTGCCTGGCGGGAGCGTTCGCGGGAGCGCACCTGGGAGCGGGCGTGTGGCCGGCCGAGTGGGCGGAACGCATCGAGTACAAAAGTGAGCTGCTGGCCCTGGGTGCGCTCTGGGATGCTTGATCAAAGGCGTGAGCGTCTGCGCGAGGACGTCGACACCTGCGACCACACCCCGCGCGCACTGACCACCGCCTCAGCGGGCTGAAGCGCGGCGTGTGCGGAGCAGGAAGTCCTCCACGCGGGGGCGGTCCGGCTCCGGGGGGAGGGGGCTCTTCGGCGCGGCCGCTTCTGCCTCCGCCGCGAGCGCGTTCATCCGGCGGTCGACCTCCCGCCACGCCACCTCACCGCGCTTGACCGCGAGCAGGTGCTCGCGGTGCTCGCCGACGTCGATGACCAGCTCGCCCGTACGCAGCAGATCGCGGCAGCTGCCGAGCAGCCGCAGCAGGTGCATGGCGTGCTTCCAGCGGGGGGCGCCGTGCTGCCGTACGTCCGCCTCCAGCTTCTTGCGCCGGCCGGCCGCGTACCGGACGAACGTCTGATGGACCTGGCGGGAGAGGAACGCCTCACGCAGGGCGAGCAGCTCGCGGCCGGTGGCGTCGACGTGCTCGACCAGCGGGGAGTGCAGGCACTCCAGGATGTTGGGGTTGGCGCGCAGGGCCAGCTCGCAGAAACGTTCCAGCTCCCAGGAGAACTGCTCGTCCGCCGGCCCCTCGACATGCGTCGGCGGCTTCTCGAAGCGCCAGTACAGCGGCGTCGGCGCCACGAAGACGCCACGCCGGTCCGTGTCGCTGCCGTCCGTGGCCAGGCCGAAGGCACGTGAGCCCATCACGCAGGAGTAGACAGTGTGGTCGCGTACGAGGTCTTCAGGCACGGCGGGCGGGATCATGCCCCGGATTGTGCCGCAGTCAGGCCAGCCGGATCGAACCACTTTCCACGATGATCTGGCGCCGCGGCAGCGGCTTTTGGGCCGGGCCGCCCTCGACCGAGGCGTCCGCGACGCGGAACTTGCTGCCGTGACAGGCGCAGTTGATGGTGCCGCCCTCGACGGTGCTGACCGTGCAGCCCTGATGGGTGCAGACCGCGGAGAAGGCTTTGAAGCTGCCTTCCTCCGGCTGCGTGACCACGACCTTCTCGCCCTTGAAGATTTTTCCGCCGCCCACCGGGATCTCCGTGGTCTTCGCGAGCGCCGTGCCGCCGCCGGGCGATTCCCCGGACGGGACGGGCGGCTCCGACGGCGCCGGTTCGGTCTCCTCGGCGCTGCCGCCGTTCTCGTCGCCGTACTCGCTGCAACCGGCCGTCAGCGCGGTGCCGGCCGCTGCGGCGGCGGCCGTGAGGACCGCCCGGCGGCTCGTGCCCTTGCCCATCACGTTCTCCTCATGTCGTCACACCGAACGTGCGGAAGAACCAGAGCGCGGAGGTCAGCCAGACCACGGTGAGCACCGTGAAAACCAGGCCGCCGACGATCGGCAGCAGCCAGCCCGGCAGCCGCTCGGCGCGAAGCAGCAGCATCTTCGCGCTGAACGCCCCGAAGAAGAAGCACCCGAGGAGCGAATGCCACATCACGCGGCTGCTGTACGTCTGATAGCCGAGCCCGTACAGGCAGTGGACGGCGACGGGCACCGCCAGCAGGAACGCGGCCCGGCCCGACCAGCGGTGCGCCGCCGCCGTCCAGGAAGCGGCGCGCACGCCCGGCAGCCGCCCGTACATCGCGAGGGCCGAGAGCAGCTGTACGACAGCGAAGGCGACGGCGGCGGTGGCCAGCCAGGACTTGACCGCGCTCGTGCTGCTGAAGCCGGCCAGGTTGAACGCCGTACCGGCAGGGTCATGGACCTTTCCGTACGCGCCGAGGCCGACCGCGACCGCGCCTGCGACCAGGGCGGGCACGAGGTAGCGGCCCGGGCCCGGACGGCCGTGACCGCCGCCGTTCGGCTGGGCCGGGAAGGACGCGGTCGGGGCGGTGGGGTCCACGCTCATGACGCACACACTCCCTAAGGCCTAAGGGACGACGGGGCGGGCGGTGATTTCGGTGCCGTCGACGGTCACGGCACCGGTGTCCGGGTCGATCCGCGGGGCGGCGGCCGGCTCGCCTTCGCGGTTGAGGATGCCGACCTGCCTGCCGTTCTGGAGGAGGATCCAGCCGCCGTCGATCTCGGCGCCGCGTACCTCGGCCGTCGCGCGGTAGAGCCCCGACGGCTTGACGGCCCGGTCGGCCGTGAAGGTCCACTTCCGCTCGCGGATGTCGACCGCGCCTTCGATCTTTCCACCGCGCAGGGTGCCGTCGAGCTTGGAGCCGCCCTTGCCGGACAAGCGCATCGTGCCGTCCTCCTCGACATCACCGCGCAGCCAGGACTCCTGGTCGCGGCCGTCGCAGAAGTACGCGACCGCCTTGCCGCCGCGTACGGACACCGAGACGGCGGCGGTGTCGTCGTCCGTACGGCCCGCGTAGTCAGCATCGGGAAGAGGAACGGCGCTCTTGGACACCGAGGGCCGCGGAGCAGGTGAGGCCGGGGCCGAGGCCGACGCTGATTCCCCTGGCGCGCCGTACGACGCACCCTTGGTGCCCGTCGAGAAGTTGAGCGACAGCATGAAGAGCGCGAGGAGCAGCCCCGCGAGGAGTGTGCAGAGAGGACCGGAACGCTTCATGACGAGCCTCCCCCGAGGCGCCGGACGGTGCGGCCTCCATGCAAGCGGACCGCACCCCCGGCGTCCATAGCCCGAAAAGGCCCGGGCAAGCCCACCAAGGCGGGCGGGTCTGCCTCCCAACTAGGCTGAATCCTGCAGGGCCAATCCGCGGTGTGGAGCGAGGAGTACGACGTGGCAGTACGAGCAGTGCGTGGGGCCGTTCAGCTGGAGCGGGACGAGGCCGAGCACATGAACGAGCAGGTCAGCGAGCTGCTCTCGGCCATTTTGGAGCGCAACGGACTCACCCCCGACGATCTCATCAGCATCTGGTTCACCGCCACCCCCGATCTCCACAGCGACTTCCCGGCCGCCGCCGCGCGCAAGCTCGGCATAGTCGACGTACCGCTGATCTGTGCCCAGGAACTGGATATAGCGGGCGCCATGCCCCGAGTGGTACGGATCCTCGCGCACGTCGAGTCGGACCTGCCCAAGTCCTCGGTCTCGCACATCTACCTCGGCGCCGCAGCCGCCCTCCGCAAGGACATCGCCCAGTGAGAACCGCCCTCGTCATCGGAACCGGCCTCATCGGCACCTCCGCCGCCCTCGCCCTCGCCGGGCGCGGCATCACCGTCCACCTCACCGACCACGACCCGGCGCAGGCCCACACCGCCGCCGCGCTCGGCGCGGGCACCGACGAGGCGCCCGAAGGCCCCGTCGACCTGGCCATCGTCGCCGTACCGCCCGCGCACGTGGCCAGGGCGCTGGCCGACGCCATGCGGCGCGGGATCGCCCGCGCGTACATCGACGTCGCCAGCGTCAAGGGTGGACCGCGCAGGGAACTGGAGGCCCTGGGCTGCGACCTCACGTCGTACATCGGTACGCACCCGATGTCCGGCAAGGAACGTTCGGGCCCGCTCGCCGCGACCGCTGACCTCTTCGAGGGCCGCCCCTGGGTCCTCACCCCCACCCGGGACACCGACACCGAGGTGCTGAACCTCGCGCTGGAGCTGGTCGCCCTGTGCCGGGCCGTCCCGGTGGTGATGGACGCGGACGCCCACGACCGCGCGGTCGCGCTCGTCTCGCACACCCCGCAGCTCGTCTCCTCGATGGTCGCGGCGCGGCTGGCGGACGCGGACGAGACGGCGGTACGGCTGTGCGGTCAGGGCATCCGGGACGTCACCCGCATCGCCGCCTCGGATCCTCGGATGTGGGTCGAGATTCTCTCCGCCAACCCCGGCCCCGTCGCGGATGTGCTCACTGGCGTCGCCGCCGACCTGGAGGAGACCGTGCAGGCGCTGCGCGCCCTCCAGTCCGCCGACGACGACAAGCGCGCGGGCGGCGCCGAGGGCATCGAGGACGTGCTGCGGCGCGGCAACGCGGGCCGCGAGCGCGTACCGGGCAAGCACGGGGCCGCCCCCACGGCGTACGAGATCGTCGCTGTCCTCATCAGCGACCGTCCCGGCGAGCTGGCCAGGATCTTCGCGGACGCGGGGCGTGCGGGCGTCAACATCGAGGACGTACGCATCGAGCACGCGACGGGGCAGGAGGCGGGCCTCGTCCAGCTGATGGTGGAGCCGGCGGCCGCACCGGGGCTGAGCACGTCGCTGCGGGAGCGGGGCTGGTCGATCCGCCCGTAGCAGCGCGCGCCGTCCATGGCGATGTCCGCTTTGCGGTGGCTTCGCAGGGGCGTCGAGGGCGGTGCCGGGGACTCGGTAACCTTGTGTGGGGCCCGTCGGGTCTCCGCATGCCCAAGCCCGTGTACCAGGAAGGTGTCCTACACCGTGGAAACCGCCGCCCGGACCGCCCCGGCAGCAGTGATTGTCGCCATCGACGGCCCCTCCGGCACGGGCAAGTCCAGCACCTCCAAGGCCGTCGCCGCCAAGCTCGGGCTGAGCTACCTGGACACCGGTGCCCAGTACCGGGCGATCACCTGGTGGATGCTGAACAACGGCATCGACGTCACGGACCCCGTCGCCATCGCGGACGCCGCGATCAAGCCCGTGATCGTCTCCGGCACCGACCCGGCCGCTCCCACGATCACGGTGGACGGAGTCGACGCCTCCGGGCCGATCCGCACCCAGGAGGTCACCTCCAAGGTGAGCGCCGTGAGCGCCGTCCCCGAGGTGCGCACCCTCATCACCGAGCTGCAGCGCTCCATCGCGAAGGGTGCCGAGCTCGGCATCGTCGTCGAGGGCCGTGACATCGGTACGACCGTGCTGCCGGACGCGGACCTCAAGATCTTCCTGACCGCCTCGCCCGAGGCGCGCGCCGCCCGCCGCAGCGGCGAGCTGAAGGGCGCGGACGTGTCCGCGACCCGCGAGGCCCTGCTGAAGCGGGACGCGGCCGACTCCAGCCGCAAGACCTCGCCGCTCGCCAAGGCGGACGACGCCGTCGAGGTCGACACCAGCGACCTCACGCTGCAGCAGGTCATCGAGTGTGTCGTTACCCTGGTCGAGGGGAAGCGGGCCGCGAAGTGACCGCACCCACACTGCGTGGTGCGGCGGTCGGACGCGGCATCGGCATCGGCCTGATGTACGGGCTGTGGAAGCCCCGCGTCCTGGGTGCCTGGCGAGTGCCCATGAGCGGTCCGGTCATCCTGGCCGTGAACCACTCGCACATGATCGACGGCCCCATGCTGATGGGCACCGCGCCCCGGCCGGTGCACTTCCTGATCAAGAAAGAGGCGTTCGTCGGCCCCCTCGACCCGTTCCTGCGCGGAATCGGGCAGCTGAAGGTGGACCGTACGACCGCCGACCGTACGGCGATCTCGAACGCGCTGGGGGTGCTCGACGACGGCGGGGTGCTCGGGATCTTCCCGGAGGGCACCAGGGGCGAGGGCGACTTCGCCTCGCTGCGCGCCGGGCTTTCCTACTTCGCCGTACGCAGCGGGGCGCCGATCGTCCCGGTCGCGGTGCTCGGCAGTACGGAGCGACGTGGCCGGCTGATACGGGGGCTGCCGCCGCTGCGCAGCCGCGTGGACGTCGTCTTCGGTGACCCGTTCGAGGCCGGCGACGGCAGCGGACGGCGCACCCGCAAGGCGCTGGACGAGGCCACCGTACGTATCCAGGAGCGGCTGACCGCCCACCTGGAAAGTGCCAGGCGCTTCACCGGGCGCTAGGCGAGACTTGAGTAGTGGACCGCGCGAATCGGGTGGTCCATCGATGATGATGAACGAGGAACGGACTTCATGAACGACCAGAATCACTCCGGCGACGAGCACGGAGCACTTGGCGACGCCGAGTACGCGGAGTTCATGGAGCTCGCCGCGCAGGAGGGCTTCGACCCCGAAGATGTCGAAGGCGCGATTGGCGAAGCCGGTCACGGCCCACTGCCCGTCCTCGCCGTCGTCGGCCGCCCTAATGTCGGCAAGTCGACCCTGGTGAACCGCATCATCGGCCGCCGTGAGGCCGTCGTCGAGGACAAGCCCGGCGTCACCCGTGACCGCGTCACCTACGAGGCCGAGTGGGCCGGCCGCCGCTTCAAGATCGTCGACACCGGCGGCTGGGAGCAGGACGTCCTCGGCATCGACGCGTCCGTCGCCGCCCAGGCCGAGTACGCGATCGAGGCCGCCGACGCGGTCGTCTTCGTCGTCGACTCCACGGTCGGCGCCACCGACACCGACGAGGCCGTCGTCAGGCTGCTGCGCAAGGCCGGCAAGCCCGTGGTGCTCTGCGCCAACAAGGTCGACGGCCTGAGCGGCGAGGCTGACGCCACCGCGCTGTGGTCGCTCGGCCTCGGCCAGCCGCACCCGGTCTCCTCGCTGCACGGCCGCGGCACCGGCGACATGCTGGACGCCATCCTGGAGGCCCTGCCGGAGGCCCCGGCACAGTCCTTCGGTCTGGCCACCGGCGGCCCGCGCCGTATCGCGCTCATCGGCCGCCCGAACGTCGGCAAGTCGTCCCTGCTCAACCGGGTGGCGAACGAGGACCGTGTCGTCGTCAACGAGATCGCGGGCACCACGCGCGACCCGGTCGACGAGCTGATCGAGCTCGGCGGCATCACATGGAAGTTCATCGACACGGCCGGTATCCGCCGCCGCGTCCACCTCCAGGAGGGCGCGGACTACTACGCCTCGCTGCGTACCGCCGCCGCCGTCGAGAAGGCCGAGGTCGCGGTCGTACTGATCGACGCCAGCGAGTCCATCAGCGTGCAGGACCAGCGGATCATCACGATGGCCGTCGAAGCGGGCCGCGCGCTGGTCATCGCGTACAACAAGTGGGACACCCTCGACGAGGAGCGCCGCTACTACCTGGAGCGCGAGATCGAGACCGAGCTGGCCCAGGTCGCGTGGGCGCCCCGGGTGAACGTGTCGGCGCAGACCGGCCGTCACATGGAGAAGCTGGTCCCGGCGATCGAGACGGCGCTGGCCGGCTGGGAGACGCGCATCCCGACCGGCAGGCTCAACGCCTTCCTCGGCGAGATTGTCGCCTCCCACCCGCACCCGGTCCGCGGCGGCAAGCAGCCCCGCATCCTCTTCGGGACGCAGGCGGGCGCCAAGCCGCCGCGGTTCGTGCTCTTCGCCTCGGGCTTCCTGGAGGCCGGCTACCGGCGGTTCATCGAGCGTCGCCTCCGCGAGGAGTTCGGCTTCGAGGGCACGCCGATCCACATCTCGGTGCGGGTGCGCGAGAAGCGCGGCCGCAAGAAGTAACGCCGGACGGCCTGTCAGCGGGCCTAGAACCCCCGACGGGGAGCGGGCGGCAGCGCGGCCGGGAAGTGATTCCCGGTGTGCTGCCGCCCGTTGCTTTGGGGGGTGCTGTCGCTGTCGCTGCTCGTGACGCGCCAGAAGCCGGTGTGCGCGCCGTGCGTTCCGTGGCCGGTGTGACTCGTGTGGCCGGGACCGTCGCTGTGGCGCGTCTCCTGGGCGAAACCCGTGAACCCCAGGTCTTCCTCGCCGGTGCGGTCGCCGGGCAGTGCCCGGAAGGACCTGCGGTACTCCGAGTAGAGCGCGTCGTAGATCGGCGTGTGCGAGGGCTCGGCCCGGGATTCCCGCGACGGGCGCATCGCGGGGATCTGGGTCTGGTACGGCTGATGGCGTGAGGGGTCGTATGAGTGCACGTATGTGCCAACGACCCCAGCGCCCGACGGATGCGGGCCGAGCAGGGAATTCCCTGCTCGGCTGGGGTAAGCGGCTCGCATGGACCGGGCGTGCGGCCCGATGCCCGTCAGGTGCCGGCCAGCGGCATGGCGGCGGCGGCCAGCACGCCACGGGCGGCTGCCCGCTCCAGCGCGTTGCGCAGCAGGTCCTCGCGCGGCTGCTGGCCGATCGAGCCGGCGGGCGCGGTGTAGACGAGGACGGTGCTCGACTTGTTGGCCGCCGTCCGCCAGCCGTCGGTGACCTGGAGCGGCTGGTGGGCCTGCCACCAGGAGACGGGGTTTCCGCCGTTGGTGGCGGGCTGGAGTACGGCGTGCAGCTGGCCCATGGCGAGGAGGACCGACCAGCCGGGCAGTGCGGCGGGCACCTCGGCCATGTCCTTGACCGGCTGGAAGCCCTGCTCGGTGACGAGCGGCAGGAACTCGTCGGTGGTGCCGTCGGAGCCGGGGCGGGCGACGGGCCCGGTCGGCTCGACGACCAGGGCCGGGTGCAACTGGCCGTCGATCAGTACGAGGCCGCTGGTGATGCCGAGCACGGCCTGGCCGGGCGAGCCGCCGTACTGCTCGGCGCCGGGGAGGTCGGGGGCGCCGCCGGTGATGCTGCGTACGGCGCCCTGGAGCTGTTCCTCGGCCACGCGGACGACCTGCGAGGGGATGCAGGTGGCGTGGGCGAACGCGAGCACAGCGGTTTCGTCTCCGACGAACAGCACGGTGCTCGTGCGTTCCAGTTCGGAGTCGCCCTGGGTACGGCAGGAGGTGCAGTCGTAGCTGCCCGGGGCATTCTCGCCGGCGAGCAGCCGGTCGGCTTCTTCGTTGCCGATCTCGGCGCGTACGTCGTCGCTGACGTCGAGCATGCGCGGCACGGGGGGCTCCTCGGACTCGGTGCGGGTGCCGGGCGGTTCCCGGCTCGTCAAGAAGACAACGGGTGATCTGCGGCCGGGGTCACGCGAAGAAGGGAACGGAATCGAACCGAACGGCGCGGGCGGCCCCCGGCGTGTCCGGTCGGCCGACCGGGTGGGGCTTTTCCGGTGCGCCGCGCGGCACGTGAGCCGATGCCCGGGCGCCTGCCTAGCGTGGCGCGATGCCCACGCTGCCGCGGTCCCGTTACGTGCCGGTCGCCCTGCTCGCCGTACTGCTGGCGCTGTGTCCGACGGGCGCGCGGGCCACGCCACCGCCGCCCGTCTCCGGCCCCGGCCTGGGTGCGCCGTCTTTCGGTGCGTGCGCGGCCACTGAGTGGCCCTGGAACTGCCTCGCCGAGTGCGAGAGCAGCGGCGACTGGCACATCAACACCGGCAACGGTTACTACGGTGGACTGCAGTTCTGGCAGCCGACGTGGGCGGAGCACGGCGGGCTCGCGTACGCCCCGCGCGCCGACCTCGCCACCAGGGCGCAGCAGATCAAGGTCGCGGAGAGGGTGCTCGCCACCCACGGATGGAAGGCCTGGCCCGTCTGTTCGAAGCGATACAAGCTCTTCGGCCGGGTCCATTTCGTGAAGGCGGGGGACACGCTCGCCTCGATCGCCCGCCGCTATCGCCTCAAGGGCGGCTGGAAGGCGCTCCATCAGGCCAACACGAAGGTGATCGGCCGCGACCCGGACCGGATCCGCACCGGCGTCATGCTGGTCCTTCCGGCGGCGAAGAGCGGGTCTGTCCGTGGCGCAGTTCTGATGCCTCTCCGCTGAAGACCACCGCGCCGCGGCGCAGTTCATGCACGAAGACAGGGCCTGTCGTCGTCCGGCTCAGCAGGGCGGGCGGCATTCTCTGTTCCGCCGTCACGACCGTGGTGCCCGGGGCCAGTGCGGCGAGCAGTTCGTACGTACGGGCCGCCACGGGCGGGGACATGCCCTGGGTGGGCTCGTCGAGGAGCACCACGCGGGCGCGGGACACGAAGGCGCGGGAGACCGCCAGCATGCGCTGCTCGCCGCCGGAGAGGGTGCCCGCGCGGCGGGGGAGCAGGGCGCGCAGGGGCGGGTAGGCGGTGAGTGCCGGTGCGATGTCCTCTTGGGGTGAGGGGAGCGCGAGTTCCAGGTTCTCCGCGACGGTGAGGGACGCGTACACGGCGTGCCTGTCCGGTACGAAGCACAGGCCGCGGCGGGCGCGGTCGTGGGGGCGCAGGCGGGTGATGTTCTTGCCGTGCCACAGGACCTGGCCCGAGGCCAGGGGCACGGTTCCGGCGAGGGCGCGCAGGACGGTCGTACGGCCGGAGCCGTTGCGGCCGAGGAGGACGGTCGGGGCGCCGCCCGCCGGTACGGGGAGGTCCACTCCGTGGAGGGCCTCCAGGGGGCCGTAGCGGACGCGGGCGCGGCGCAGTTCCATGGCGTTGGTCATGGGGCCTCGATGCGTCCCGCCGTCATGGTGTGCACGGTGTGGGCGATGTCCGCGACCAGGTCGAGGTCGTGCTCGACGACGAGCACGGCCATGCCGTCGGCCGCGAGTGCGGCCATGACGCGGGCCAGCCGCTGCGCCTCGGCGGTGTCGAGCCCGGCGGCGGGCTCGTCGAGCAGGAGGGTGTGCGGGCGGCCCGCGAGCGCCCTGCCGAGCTCTACGCGGCGCAGGGTTCCCGTGGGGAGGGCGGCTGCGGGGTGGTGCCGGATGGGCCCCGCGAGGTCCAGGAGGCGCAGTACGGACTCCAGCGCGGTGGGGTCGGTCCGTACGTGGCCCTGTTCGGCGCCGAGCGCGATGTTCTCCTCGACGGTGAGGGAGGGGAAGACGGCGAGGTCCTGGAAGGTCCTGGCGATGCCGAGGCGGGTGCGGGTGTGCGGGGGTGTGTGGGTGATGTCCCTGCCGTTCAGCTCTACGCGGCCGGAGTCGGGGCGGAGCGTGCCGGACAGGCAGTGGAAGAGGGTGCTCTTGCCCGCTCCGTTGGGTCCGACGACTGCGGTCACCTTGCCGGGTTCGATGGTGATGTCGACGCCGTCCAGGGCGGTGTACGCGCCGTAGGTGAGGCGTAGGGCGTGGGCGGTGAGGGGGGCGGCCGCTCTGGTGCCGCTGCGCGGGGCTTTCCCCACCCCGCCCCTTCTCGCTGTGACACTTCGCGGCTCCGCCGCGTGGGGGCTGTGCCCCGGACTCCGCTCCTCGAACGCCGGAGGGGCTGGATGGTGCGGCCGGATCCAGCCCGTCCGGTGTCTGGGGCCGGCCCATGCCGGCCAGGGGTAGCGGCCCAGCAGTACTGCCAATACGCCGATGACCGCCGCTGCCGCGCCGCCCCGCGTCCCCGCGTCCAGGCCCACCAGCAGCGCCGCCGCCGCGCACGCGCCCAGGAGGCTGTCGGCGCCCAGGACCACGACCGCCGCGAACCACAGCAGCGCGCGCACCGGGTCGTACGCCGCGGGGTCGAACGCGCGCAGGCCCATCCCCAGCATGCCGCCGCCCAGTGCGGCCAGTGCCGCGCCCGTGACGAAGGTGAGGAGCTTCAGGGCGGGGACGGGAACGCCCGCAGCCGACGCGCCCGTCTCGTGGTCGCGCATCGCCGCCAGCGCGCGGCCCGCGCGGCCCCGGCGCAGCGCGGCCACGGCCAGCAGGGCAGCGGTCAGAAGGACCAGCTCCAGGGCGTAGTACACCCGGTCGGAATGGAAGCCGGCCGGGCGGGCCAGGCCGAGGCCGGCCGTCGCGTACGGCTGCGCGAAGACGAAGCGGCTCACCGCGACGACGAACGCCAGTGTGGTCAGGGCCAGTGCGAGGCCCCGGCGGCCGATCGCCGGCCAGCCGAGGAGCACGCCCAGCGGGGCCACCAGCACCACCGCCACGGCCAGGGCCGGGAGTTCCGGCATGGCGGGCAGGCCGGGGAAGCGGCCCGCCGCCAGGAGGGCGGTGAAGAGGGCGCCGAGGCCGGCGTACGCCGCCTGGCCCAGCGAGATCTGGCCGCCCCGGCCTGTCACGACCACCAGCGAGAGGAGGATCACCGCCAGTGCGGGGACCTGGATGGACGTGTGGAGATCCGAGCCCGCGAAGCCGAGCGGGAGGAGGAAGAGGACCCCCGCCACCAGCCACGCGACCGGCGGTGCGGCGGGCAGGACGGGCGCCGAAGGGCGGGGGAGCGCGTCGCGGGCGTCCGTGGTGGGCACCGCCAGGGCCGCGATCAGCAGGGCCACCACGAAGAGGTTCGCGCCGATGGCCTGGACGAGCGGCTCGGCCCAGGCCGCCGTCGGGTGCACCCGCGTCAGTTGCGCCTGCGCGACACCGATCGCCAGCGCCGCGCCCACCGCGACCGGCAGGCTCCGCATCCGCGCCACCACCGCCACCGCGATCACTTCGACAACGAGCAGGGGCAGTCCGTACGGGTCCAGGCGTACGTACGGGGCCAGGAGTACGCCCGTCAGGCCCGCCGTGAACGAGCCGAACGCCCAGCCCGCCGCCGCCACCCGGTCGGTGTTCGTCCCGCCCAGCGCGGCCAGCGGACGGTTGTCGACGACTGCCCGCAGCTCTCGCCCGAAACGCGTCCACCGCGTCACCGCGTCCACCAGGGCCGCCAGTACCACTACCGTCGCCAGCTGCGCCCATGGGTCGCCGGCCAGCAGCACGGGAGCATCCGCGCGGGCGCCCGTGCCCCACACCAGCGCCGCGCCCCCGACCAGCAGGACGAATACGCCGATGGACGCGACCAGGGTCTGCGCCGGATCGCTGCCGAGGACCGCCAGCGGCCGGAACACCGCCCGGTCCAGGAGCAGTCCGAGGCCGGGCGCCACGACCACCAGCGTCACGGCGGCGGCGAGCGGCAGCGGCCAGTCCCATTCCACCGCCAGTTGGCGCAGCACGTACGCGCACACCATGGCGATCGCGCCGTGCGCCAGGTTCAGTACGCCGGTCGCGCGGTAGGTGACGATCAGTCCGATGCCGGTGAGCGCCGCCGCGCTGCCGACGGCGAGCCCCGCCAGCGTGAGGTCGTACGTGAGAGACGACACGGGGTCAGGCCTCGGCGGCGGGGGGTTCGGGGGGCGGGGGTTCGCAGATGGGGCAGAGGTTCAGGCCGGACGGGTCGTCCGGTGGCGCGGCGTCCGGTTTGCCGGTGACGAGCGGGCAGTCGGGCCGGTGCAGGAGCGTCCCGCCGGGGACTTGGAGCAGCGGGCCCTCGGCGGACGGCGGCGTGGACACTTCCACCGGCTCCGCGCCGGTGTCCTCCCGCGTGGGCGCAGGCTCCCGGTCGCCGCGTGCGAGGAGCACCGCGCCGGCGACGATCAGCGCCGCGCCGGGCACCGTGCAGGAGGCGATGTACGGGAGCTGCCGCTCGGCGAAGCGCTCGCCGGAGATCCCGTACCAGCCGATCACGCTGAGCACCGCACCGCAGACCAGGGCCGCCAGGCCGGCCCACAGCAGCGGCCTGTCGAGCGGTCGCGTCCTTGGCACCGGGACCCCCTAGAGGCACTTCACGGGTCAGTACGAGCCTGTCGTTGGCGGCGGATACGTTGCACTATGCCGTGAAGCGACAGACCCTGGAAGCATCGGGCCGATCGGCCCGGTCGGACACCCGGTGGTGAGCCAGATGGTCCTCGGCAGACACCCTCGTACTGCGGCATGGGCGGCCGCCGCAGTGCTGATACTGGTACCAGCCGCCGCGGCCTGCGGCGACGACAACGGCGCGCCGGAGGCGCCGGCGCGTTCCCCGGCCACCGGCACCAGCCCTCCGGTGACCCCGGACAAGAACCAGCCCAGCGACCTCGCCGCGGCCAGGGCCGAGGTCGAGAAGAACTGGACGACGTTCTTCGATCCCAAGGCGTCGACGGACGACAAGGTCAGGGTGCTCCAGAACGGCGAGCAGATGCGGCGCGTGCTGACGGCCTTCGCGAATGACCCGAACGCCGCCAAGTCCTCGGCGAACGTCACCGACGTGAAGTTCACCTCCGCCACCGAGGCGGATGTGACGTACGACCTGCTCGTCGGCGGACAGCCCGCCGTGCCCAACAGCAAGGGCACCTCGGTCCTCCAGGACGACGTGTGGAAGGTCTCCGTCAAGACCCTGTGCGCCCTGGTCCAGCTCAGCGGCAATGCGCCGGCTGTGCCGGGCTGCTGAAAGCCTGCTGCTCGCGGCGTTCCTCCTGCTGAGCGCCGCCTGTGGCAGTCGGCTGCCCGAGAGCGACTTCGAGGGCCGCCGGAGCGACCCGCCGCCCGCCCGGGAGGCCGAGCCGATACGTATCGGCATCATCAGCAGTGCCACCAGCCCGGTCGGCGGCTCGGCCTTCAGCGGCCCCGGGGAGGGCGCACGGGCGTACTTCGACGCGCTCAACGCGGACGGCGGCATCGACGGCCGCAAGGTCGATGTGTTCACCTGCGACGACGGCGGCAGCGGCGTCGGCAACAACGACTGCGTGCACAAACTCCTCGACGAGCGGAAGGTCTTCGCGCTGGTCGCGACGACCGCCCTGGAGTACGCGGGCGCGCCACGGGTCGCCGCCGCGGGCGTCCCCGACATCGGCGGCCAGCCGATCGGTCCGGCGTACGACACCTACCCCCACCTGTACGGGATCTACGGCAGTGATGCCCCGCGCACCGGCGGGAAGCCGGGCTGGAACGGCATGCTCTACGGCGGCACCGAGGTCTACCGCTACTTCAAGCGCGAGCACGGCGCGCGCACCGCCGCCGTGGTCGCCTACAACCAGGCCGCGTCGGCGGCGTACGCGCGGCTGGTCACCAAGGGGCTGAAGGCCGAGGGCTACCGGGTCGTCACCGAACAGGTGGACTTCGTCCTGCCCAACTTCCGGGCGGTGGCTGCGGACCTCAAGGACCAAGGGGTCGACCTGGTCTTCGACGCGATGGACACGCACGGCAACGCCCAGCTGTGCGAGGCGATGGACGACGTGGGCGTGGAGGTCACCGCGAAGGTCACCAATGTGCAGAACTGGTCGTCCGCAGTTCCGCGGGACTTCAAGGACGCGCCACGCTGCCGCAACGCCCTGTGGGTCACCGGAGCCAGCCGCAACTACGAGGACGTGAGCCATCCGGCCGTACGGGAGTTCCGCGAGGCGATGGGGGAGGCGGGGAAGGGAGGCCAGGACCGGCCGCTCTCCCAGTGGCAGTTGGAGGGCTGGGCGGCCGCCATGTGGTTCACGGACGCGGCGAAGTCGTGCGGACGGCAGCTCACGCGCGCGTGCGTCGAGGCGTACCTGAACCGCGAAGAGCCGTACACCGCACGCGGACTGCTGCTCCCCGTGACGTACAAGCGACTGGCCGAGCCGCCCGAAACCCGGCGCACGTGCCTGTCGGTGGCGCGGTGGCAGGACGGGGCGGGATGGGTGACGCAGGGCGGGGACATTACCGGCAACTGCTTCACCGTGCCGCAACTTCCCTACCGGCCCTGATGCGTAGAACGGCAGTTTGGTTGCCCGCTCGCCGCTATCGATGTCACAACCGTATTGGAACGATTCGATGCGATCCGGTCCGATCGGTTTATGACCAGTACAGTCCATTTCTGAAAGCAAGCGGACATGGACCAGTCCGCGGAAGATCTGGGGGTCGCGTCGGCGTATGCACATCTCTTTTCTGCTCCACAACGCGTACGGCATCGGCGGCACGATCCGCACTACGTTCAACCTCGCCCAGGCGCTGGCCGAGCAGCACGACGTCGAGATCGTCTCGGCCTTCCGCCACCGCGACGAGCCCGCGATGGGCGCCCCCGCCGGCGTACGGCTGGACTATCTGGTGGATCTGCGGAAGAAGAGCCACGGATACGACGGCGACGACGAGCGGTTCAAGCAGCCGGCCAAGGTTTTCCCGGCCGGCGACGGCCGCCACAAGCAGTACAGCCGGCTCACCGACGCCCGTATCGCCACGCATCTGAAGTCCACGGAGGCGGACGTCGTCGTCGGCACCCGCCCCGGGCTCAACGTGCACATCACCCGGCAGACCAGGCGCGGCCCCGTGCGCGTTGGCCAGGAGCACCTCACCCTCGCCGGGCACGGCTACCGGCTGCGCCGCGAACTGAGTCACCGTTACGGTCTGCTCGATGCCATCACCACCGTCACCGAGGCCGACGCCCACGCCTACCGGACCCGGCTCAAGCTGCCCGGCGTACGCATCGAGGCTGTGCCGAACAGCGTGCCCGCGCCCCTCATCGCGCCGGCCGACTCCAGCGCCAAGTGGGTCGTCGCGGCCGGCCGGCTCACCAAGGTCAAGCGGTACGACCTGCTGATCGAGGCCTTCGCGAAGGTCGTCGCCGCCCGCCCCGACTGGCGGCTGCGCATCTACGGCAGCGGCGACGCGAGCGGCAACGAGAAGCAGGCCCTGCACGCCCTCATCAGTGAACTCGGGCTGCACAATCACGTCTTCCTGATGGGATCGGCCAACCCCATTGAGCCCGAGTGGGTCAAGGGCTCGATCGCGGCGGTCACCTCCAGCCACGAGTCCTTCGGCATGACCATCGTCGAAGCGATGCGCTCCGGGCTGCCGGTGGTCTCCACCGACTGCCCGCACGGGCCGCGCGAGATCATCGCCGATGGGTCGGACGGGCGGCTGGTGCCGGTGGGGGACTCCGACGCTGTTGCCGACGCTCTCCTTGGACTGATCAACGACGACGAACTGCGGCGCGCCATGGGAGCGGCCGCGCTCGACAGCTCGGCCCGCTTCGACCCGGGGCACATCGCCGAGCGTCATGAGGCGCTGTTCACCGAACTGGTCTCGCGCGGCGCCAACAGCCGTTCGCGCGGCCGGGTCCAGGACGCGCTGTACCGCTCCCGGGGAGCGGTGTTCGACGGGGCGTACTCCCTCCGCTACAAGGCCGCCTCCGTACTCCGGAAAGGGCAGACCGCATGACCAGCACCTCGACCCGCACGGAGCCGCCGCGCGCCGACTGCATCGCGGACTCCGCCGGCGGCGTCACCTTCGACATCGTGGGTGACGCGTCTCCGGGCGCGGTGCTCGTACTGCGGCGGCGCGGCGGAAAGACGGCCGCGGACGTCATGCGGCTGCCGCTCACGCCCACCGGGGACGACCGCTCACGTGCGGTGCTGCCGAGTACGGTCGAGCTGGCGGAGGGGCGCTGGGACGCCTTCACCGCCCACGGGGACGAGACCGGGGAACAGCGCATCGAGCCCGGCGTCAGGGACCTGCGCTCGCTCGTCGACCGCGCCCCGGACTCCGGGCGCGCGCGAGTCGCCGTACGCATCCCCTATCCGACGGCCGACGGCAAGCTCGCGGTGCGCAGCTGGCTGCGAGCGCCGCACGCGGAGGCCGGGACCATTACCTTCGCGCAGGGCGCGATGACGCTGGAGGGGCGGCTGTACGGGGCCGGGACCGGGCTCGGCGAGGGCGCGGTCCTCGAGGCCAGGCTGCGCGGCGCGAAGAAGGACGTGCACCGGGTGCCGGTGACGGTCCGGGTGGACGGCACGTTCACCTTCACCCTGGCGTACGAGCCGCTGGCCGAGGGGCGCGGCGACGAGCAGCGGCTGTGGGACCTGTGGCTGTGCCCGGCGGAGGCGGAGCCGGGGCAGGCGGCCGGGATACGGGTGGGGCGCATCCTGGACGACGTCTGGGACAAGAAGGGCGTCTTCCGCTACCCGGTGCGGCCGGTGGAGGGGCCGAGGGTGACGCGGCCGACCACGGCGTACCCGTACTTCACCGTCGACAACGACCTCAGCGTGCGGCTCGACACCCTTAAGTGAGTAAGGCAGCCAGGGCTTGAGGACAGTGCCTGTCCTCAAGCCCTGGCAGACTCGCCCCCATGTTGGAGACCTCCGCACGTCTGCTGCGCCTGCTCTCGCTGCTCCAGGCCCACCGCGAATGGTCCGGGCCCGACCTGGCCCAGCGGCTCGGCGTCACTCCGCGCACTGTGCGCCGCGACGTCGACCGGCTGCGCGAGCTCGGCTATCCCGTCAACGCCAGCCCCGGCACGGGCGGCGGCTACCAGCTCGGCGCGGGCGCCGAACTGCCGCCGCTGCTGCTCGACGACGAGGAGGCCGTGGCCGTCGCGGTCGGCCTGCGCACCGCCGCCGGACAGGGCATCGAGGGCATCGGCGAGACGTCCGTACGCGCGCTGGCCAAGCTCGAACAGGTGCTGCCGAACCGGCTGCGCCGCCGCGTCGGCGCGCTCAACGCCTTCACCGTCCCCATGCTGCGCGGCCCCGGGGCGTCCACCGTCGATGCCTCCGTCCTGACGGAGCTGGCCAACGCCTGCCGGGACAACGAGCGGCTGCGCTTCGAGTACCGCGACCACGGCGGCAGTTCGTCCCGCCGGACCGTCGAGCCGCACCGCCTGGTGTGCACCGAGCGCCGCTGGTATCTCGTCGCCTGGGACCTGGACCGCTCCGACTGGCGTACGTTCCGGGCGGACCGGATCACCCCGACGCCCCCGCACGGCCCGCGCTTCGTCCCGCGCGATCCCCCGGCCGAGGACTTGGCGGCGTACGTCTCGAAAGGCGTTTCCACCGGGGCGTACGCCGCGACGGCCGTGGTCCGGCTGCTGGCGCCTCTGGAGGAGGCGCGGCAGGCGGTCTCGCCCAGCGCCGGCGTACTCGAAGCCGTCGACGAGCACAGCTGTCTGCTGCGCACCGGGGCGGCGAGCCTCGATGTGCTGGTCATTCACATCATGCTGATGGGCTTCGACTTCGAGGTCGTCGAGCCGCCGGAGCTCACCGACCGGATCAGGTCGGCCCGTGATCTCCTCGCGCGCGCTCTGGATCGAGGGGCGCCGGCCTGACCTGGGCGGCCCGCTGGATCGCCGCGAACTCGGGGTGGTGCGGGTCGACCTTGTTGCTCATCAGCTGGAGGCCGTCTCCGTCCCCATCGCTTTGCCCCCATCGGGCTTCAGGCAGCAGGCAGGAGACACATGATGCTCGCGACGGCCCCCGGTCCGACAGGGGGCGTACGCGGACTATGTGGGGGAAGCGTGAATTCGGCTACGGGGCGTCAGATTTCGCGGGGGCCGGTGCGGGGAATTGCGGGCAGTCCCCGCGGGATGCCGGGAATGAATTCGGAACCTGTTATTGCGTGATCATTCGAAGGGTGTTCCATTCGTGTCCCGGCGGCACGGAACTGTCCTTTCGGGTGAAGGCGTTCATGCCAAACGCCCGTCGTGATCCTGTGACACAAGTGTGACCGCTGAGGTATCTGGGGCGGTGACACTCAGCTCCGGCCCTGTACTTCCTTCCGCGTTCCGGGCGGCCTACGGTGAGTCTCATGGCATCCCTACCGACCCCTTCCGCACAGCCCGACGACGCTCCCGAGGCGTACGTCGGACTCGACGCCGCCGGCGCGGAGCGGCTGGCCCGCGAGCGAGGCTGGACCACCGTCAGGGCACTTCCGCCGGGCTCGATCATCACCATGGAGTACCTGGAGGGCCGCCTCAACTTCGAGGTCAAGGACGACACCGTCATCCGCTGCTGGAAGGGCTGACCCGCACACGGCGAAGGCCCCGGTGGCTCCAAGGGAGTCCACCGGGGCCTTCGCCTGCGGGGAGAGGCCTGTGCGTACCGTCCCCGCCGTCTTGCGGGCGGGTCAGCCGCCGGCCACCGGCCGGGGCGAGGACCCGGGGCGCGCCGCGCCCGTACGGTCGGCGTGCGGCGCGCGGCGGCTGCCCGCCGGGGTGACGGACGTCCGCTCCGAGCGGACCCCCTTCACCCCGGTGGTCAGCCGCTGCGTGAGGTGACCGGCCGTCCTGGCGTTGCCCGTGGAGCGGCCGCCGCTGCCCGCGCCCACCGGCTCGCGGGCCGGCGGCGTGTCGGCCTGGGCGGAGTACGGGGCGGTGGGGTGGCGCTGCGGGAAGAGCACCGGGGACACGCGGCCGCCGGCCGGCGCGGGCTGCGCGGCGCCGAGCTTGCGACGGGCACGCCGGGCCTCGCGCACCGCGAAGATCCAGGCTTCGGTGCGCCCGATCAGCGGCTCGAACCACGGCAGGCTCAGCAGGATCAGCAGACCGGCGGCCCAGCCGAGGAGCACATCGCTCAGCCAGTGGGTGCCCAGGTAGACGGTGGTCGCGCCGACGCCCAGCGCGACGAGGGCCGAGAACACCGAAAGCCAGCGCCTGGCCCGCGGGGTGGTGGCCAGGTAGGCCAGGATTCCCCACGTCACCACGGCGTTGGCGGTGTGACCGGAAGGAAATATATCGCCGCCCGCGAACATCTCGGCCGAGCCGATCTCCGTCGCGTAGTGGGGGCCGAGGCGGCCGAGGCCGAGCTTGACCGAGCCCACCGTCACGTTCAGCAGGAGGAGCGAGGCGCCGAGCGTCAGCAGGGGGCGCAGCGTGTGCTGCCGCCAGGAGCGCCAGCCGAGCCAGGCCGCCACCATGACGGAGGTGGGGCCGCGCTGCCCGAGCACCACGAAGTAGTCCAGGAAGGGATGGACTTCGGGCCACTGCTCGTAGGGCCGGAAGAGCATGACCTTCCAGTCGAGAGCCACCAGCCAGGACGTGATCAGCACAGCCCAGACGATGGCGATGTAGAACGCCAGCGTCGAACCGAAGAGGGCCGTACGGGTACGGCTCATCCCGGGGATCTCTATCTTCGGCGGCTCCGCTTCCCGGTCCAGCCGGGCAAAGAGTTGGTCGGTACGCACTGAATCGACGTTACAGCGAGTGAGTGACAAGCCCGGCCCATCCGGCATCTTTGTGATGACGATGTGATGTGGGGTGTGTCTCACCGAGTGGGTAATTCCCGGCCGTTCGGGAATGCGGGGCGGCCTCATGCTCAATTAATTCGGAGGCCCGCTCGTAAGAGTGAATGCGCGTCGATGAATTCCGTTCACCGGAACTCAGCATGGAATTTCCCGCTCCCTCATGAGCCGCTCAAGATCACTGGCGGCTCGGCGGCGGGTCGTCGGCCGGTCCGGAGTGACGTGGCGTACGCCACACCCGCCTCCCGCCCCGGTGAGAGGTGCACCACGTGGCACGGGTGTGAACTCGCGTACTCTGACGGCTCACTCGCCCGTCGATGCCGGGCCCGCAGGGACGTAGGACAACGCCGTCCCGCCGGTCCGCCGAGCGCGAGGGATGTCACTGGGAGGGACGCACATGTCAGGGACGACCACGGCCGGAACACAGCGGTCTGCGGGCGCCCCCGGGCACCGGCCGCGCGTACAGAACGTGGGGGCCGTCGCCGGTAACCGCTGGGCCGTGCTGGTCGTCCTGTGCGTCAGCCTGCTGCTGGTCGCCCTCGACGCGACGATCCTGCACATCGCCGTCCCGGCCGTCTCCGAGGACCTGCGTCCCGGCGCGATGGAACTGCTCTGGATCGTCGACGCCTACCCGCTGGTCTGCGCCTCGCTGCTGATTCTCTTCGGCACGCTCGGCGATCGTGTCGGGCGCCGTCGCGTCCTGCTGCTCGGTTACGGACTCTTCGGCGCCGCGTCCGCGCTCGCCGCCTTCGCCGACAGCCCGCACGTCCTCATCGCGGCCCGCGCCCTGCTCGGCATCGGCGGCGCGATGATCATGCCCGCGACGCTGTCGATCCTCCGCCAGGTCTTCCCCGACCGGCGCGAGCGCGCCGTCGCCATCGGCATCTGGACCGCGGTCGCCGCCATAGGCGCGGCCACCGGGCCGGTACTCGGCGGCTTCCTCATCCAGCACTTCTGGTGGGGCTCGGTCTTCCTCATCAACATCCCGCTGATGGCACTGATCCTGCCGGTCGGCCGCTGGCTGCTGCCGGAATCCCGGGGGAGCGGCCACGGGCCCTGGGACGTGCTCGGCGCACTCATGGCCGCGGCCGGTGTGCTCGGCGTCGTCCTCGGGGTGAAGCGGATCGGCAGCGGCGAGGGCATCGCCGACGCCAGGACGCTGCTGCCGCTGCTCATCGGCTCGGTGCTGCTCGTTCTCTTCGTACGCAGGCAGAGGACGCGGACGCAGCCGCTCATCGACGTGACGATGTTCGCCAGGGCGGCCTTCTCCACCTCCGTCGGATGCATCGTTCTGGCGATGCTCGCGCTGGTCGGCCTGGAGCTGATCGCCGTCCAGTACCTCCAACTGGTGCTCGAACTGAGCCCGCTGGAGACCGGACTGCGGCTGCTGCCGCTGACCTTCGCCGCGATGGCGGCCGGCGCCACCGGCTCGTACACCCTCCAGCGCCTCGGCCCGCGCGCCATGGTCTCCTCCGGCTTCGCGCTGACCGCCGCGGCGGTGCTCGTACTGACCCTTATGGGACAGCACGACCGGCCCGCGCTGTTGACGGCCGGGTTCGTGCTGCTCGGCTTCGGGCTCCAGACCACACTCTTCGGGGCGTACGAGTCGATGCTGAGCGAGGCCCCGGCCGAGCACGCGGGCGGCGCCGCCGCCATCGGCGAGACCTCCTACCAGCTCGGCGCCGGTATGGGCATCGCCCTGCTCGGCAGCGTCATGAACGCCGCCTACGCGCCCGGGGTCGCCACGGTCCCCGGCGTCTCCTCGGCGCAGAGCGCGGGCGCGGCGAACTCGCTCGGCGAGGCGTACACGGTCGCGGACCGGATCGGCGGACCCGCCGGTGACGCGTTGCGCTCCACCGCGCGGCAGGCCTTCGTCCACGGCCTGCATGTGACGCTCTTCGTCAGCGCGGGCCTGCTGCTGCTCGGCGCGCTGGCCGCGCTGAGACTGCCGCGGCTGATGGACTGCGGGGCGCGGGAAGAGCCGCAGGAACAGTTGCCGCAGGTGAAGGTCCCGGCGCGCCGGGAGCCCGCCGAGCGGGCCGGGTCTGGACGGGTCGCGCGCTGACCCCGTAACGTCGGCCGCGAGCAGTAACTACCACTGCTAGTTTTGCGCAGCACGTGACGCAATACGTGGCAGTACGTGACGCAGCACCGTGAGCCGAGCAGCCGCCGGAGGGCCAGGAATGTCCGCAACCTCAAAGCTTCCGCCGTTCGACCCCAGCGACCCGATCGGCATCGACGATCTGCTGGCCCCCGAGGACCTCGCGATCCGCGAGACCGTACGGACCTGGGCCGCCGACCGCGTCATGCCGTACATCGCCGACTGGTACGAGCGCGGCGAACTCCCCGGCATCCGCGAACTGGCCCGCGAGCTCGGCTCGATCGGCGCCCTGGGCATGTCCCTGGAGGGCTACGGCTGCGCGGGCGCGTCCGCCGTCCAGTACGGTCTGGCCTGCCTGGAGCTGGAGGCCGCCGACTCCGGCATCCGCTCCCTGGTCTCCGTACAGGGCTCGCTCGCCATGTACGCGATCCACCGCTTCGGCTCCGAGGAGCAGAAGCAGCGCTGGCTGCCCGGCATGGCCGCCGGCGAGATCATCGGCTGCTTCGGCCTGACCGAGCCCGACCACGGCTCCGACCCGGCCGGGATGCGGACGTACGCGAAGAAGGACGGCACCGACTGGGTGCTGACGGGCCGCAAGATGTGGATCACCAATGGCTCGGTCGCGGGCGTGGCCGTCGTCTGGGCGCAGACGGACGACGGGATTCGCGGCTTCGTCGTGCCGACCGACGCCCCCGGCTTCTCGGCGCCCGAGATCAAGCACAAGTGGTCCCTGCGCGCCTCGGTCACCAGCGAGCTGGTCATGGACGAGGTGCGGCTGGCCGCCGACGCCGTACTGCCCGACGTCACGGGGCTCAAGGGGCCGCTGAGCTGCCTGAGTCACGCGCGGTACGGAATCGTGTGGGGCGCGATGGGCGCCGCCCGCGCCAGCTTCGAGGCGGCGGTGGACTACTCGAAGACGCGCGAGCAGTTCGGAAAGCCGATCGGCGGATTCCAGCTCACCCAGGCCAAGCTCGCCGACATGGCGGTCGAACTCCACAAGGGCATCCTGCTCGCCCACCACCTGGGGCAGCGCATGGACGCCGGGCGGCTGCGACCGGAGCAGGTCAGCTTCGGCAAGCTCAACAATGTGCGCGAGGCGATCGAGATCTGCCGTACGAGCAGGACGATCCTCGGCGCGAACGGCATCTCGCTGGAGTACCCCGTGATGCGGCACGCGACGAACCTTGAATCGGTGCTCACCTACGAGGGCACCGTCGAAATGCATCAGCTCGTACTGGGCAAGGCGCTCACCGGCCTGGATGCCTTCCGGTGAGCGGCCCCGCCCATTAGCTCTGGTTGAAGAAGCCGTTCGTGTCGCGGCCTGCGGCCTCACCGCTGACGACCTCGGTGTCGGCGGGGCTCAGCAGGAACACCCGGTTCGCGACGCGCTCGATCGAACCGCGCAGGCCGAAGGTCAGGCCGGCTGCGAAGTCCACGATGCGCTTGGCGTCGGAGGGCTCCATGGACGTGAGGTTCATGATGACCGGGACACCGTCCCGGAAAAGCTCCCCGATGCCACGCGCGTCCCGGAAGCCGTCCGGGGTGACCGTGGCGATTCTCGGGGCCTTGTCGTCGGACGGCTCGGAGACCGCCTTGACCCGTGGGTCCGTGACCCACGGCTCGGCGCTCTCGTTGGTTCCCTCGGCGTACTCGTCGTCGTAGTAGCGGTCGTCGTCGCTGTCCTCGACGAGTCCGAGCCAGGCACTGGCCTTGCGCACCGATCCCATGGGACGCCTCCTTTCACCGCGGTCGGTCTGTGTACCGCTCCCCCTATGGTCGTCCATCATGCGGATTACGCGCCAAGTGGATAGTCGCCGCGCAGGGGATTCGTGACGGTACTGGTGCAGAACTTGTGGCGGTTCGTCAAGGTTCTTACTGTGTCCGGCTGCTGACAGAGTGAAAAATACGACCGTCGGGCCACACGGGTGATGAGGGGGACGGACGGGTGAACACGGGACGTTGAAACCGCCTCGATACGATGCGGGCCGCACCGTCTCACGTCGCCCGGGGGAGCGCCTTGTTCGGAATAGTCAGGCCTTGCAGTCATCGGCTCTCGGAGGGGCTCAGGACGGAGTGGATGGCCCATCTGTGCGGGCTCTGCCTGGCACTTCGCGGTGACCACGGGCAGCTCGCGAGGGTCGTGACGAACTACGACGGCCTGATCGTCTCGGTTCTGACGGAGGCTCAGTCCGAGCGCGTCACGGGATGGCGGCGTACGGCCGGCCCCTGTCCACTGCGCGCGATGCGCACCGCGCCCGTCGCCCAGGGCGAGGGGGCCAGGCTGGCCGCGGCCGTCTCGCTGGTCCTGGCCTCGGCGAAGGTACGGGACCACGTCGCCGACCGGGACGGGGTGTTGGCCCGCAGGCCGGTGGCGGCGGCCGCGCGGCGGGTCGCCGCGGGCTGGGACAGGGCGGGCGCGCGGACGGGCGCCTCGCTGGGCTTCGACACCGCGCTGCTGGTCGACGCGGTGGACCGGCAGGCCGGGATCGAGGCGCTGGCGGGGCTTGGCACGTCCGTCCTCACGGTCACCGAGCCGGCCGAGACGGCGACCGCCGCTGCCTTCGCGCACACCGCCGTACTCGCGGGCAGGCCGCAGAACGCGGCGCCCCTCGAGGAGGCGGGCCGGCTCTTCGGGCGGCTCGCGCATCTGCTGGATGCCGTGGAGGACCTGGAAGCTGACGCGGCGTCTGGTGCGTGGAACCCGCTGACCGCGACGGGCACCGGCCTGGCGGAGGCACGCCGGCTGTGCGACGACGCGGTGCGTGGAGTGCGGCTGGCGCTGCGGGACGCGGAATTCACGGATGCCAAACTGGCGCACGTACTCCTGGCCCACGAGCTGGGGCGGTCGGTGGACCGGGCGTTCGGCGCGACGTGCGCCCATCAACCGGGGCCCTACGGGCCGCCCGGTCCGTACAACCCCAATCCGCACGGGCCGGGTCCCTACGCCCCGAATCCCTACGCCCCGGGGCCGGGTGGACCTGGGCCGCAAGGACCCCCTCCTCCGGAGCCGCCGCGGCGAGACCGGCGCGGCACTCTCGTCGGCTGCGCTGTGTGGCTGGGCCTCGCCTGTACGTGCCAGATGTGCTGCGGCACCTACCAGGACCCGTGGTCCCGCGAGAACCGCCAGGCCCCCTGTCAGAGCTGTGGGGACTGCTGCGAGGGCTGCGGGCAGTGCGGGAGCTGCTGCGAAAGCTGCTCCGGGTGCTGCGAGTGCTGTGAGTGCTGCGACTGCGGCGGCTGAAGCCGACGCCCGTGTGAGCACCTTCGGCTCCCCGTGCCCGTAGCGCCCGTGTGGAAAGGTTGCGCGCATGAGCACAGACCCGCAGCAGGACTGGAAGCACTGGCACGAGCAGCGCACCGAGACGGTCCTGGCGCCGTACGGCCCGCTCTCGCTCACCGGCACGCACTGGCTCTCCGACTACCCGGAAGGTCGCATTCCGGACGTGCCGGGGCGGTGGGCGGCCGACGGTGACGAGGTGGTTCTGACCGCCTCGCCCGAGGACGGCATCACTGTCGACGGGCAGCCGCTGACCGGCGAGGTCAGGCTGACCGCGGACACCGCGCCCATCCCGGAGTCCCGCGTCTCGGCCGCCGGGAAGCGGCTGGTCGTGCTGCGCCGGGAAGGGCTGTGGGCGGTCCGGGTCTTCGACCCCGAGTCGCCGGCGCGGCGTGCTTTCGCGGGAATAAAAGTGACGCCGTACGACCCGAAATGGGTGCTGCCGGGCCGCTTCCGCCCGTACGACGAAGGGCGCACCACCATCCAGGTCGAGAACGCGGACGGGCGCGAGCGCGGGCTCGGCCTCGCCGGGGAGATCGCCTTCGACATCGACGGCGTCGAGCACACGCTCCGGGTCGCCGTCGAGGACGACGGCTCGCTCTGGGCGGTCTTCGCCGACGCGACCAGTGGAGACAGTACGTACCGCTTCCGCTTCCTGCGACCGCCCGCGCCGGCGGCCGGCGGCACGGTGACCGTCGACTTCAACCGGGCGCTGCTGCCGCCGTGCGCCTTCGCCGACCACTTCATCTGCCCGTTCCCGCCGCCGGGCAACACCCTGACGGTTCCGGTTCCGGCGGGGGAGCGGCGGCTGTCATCGGCGGCCGACCGCTGAGCCGTCGGAACCGGCCCGGGCCCGCCTGTCGCGTCCCGGACCCGTCGGCCGAAAGGCGCCCTTGCGCGGGCAGTTGGCGCCACGGATACTCCCGAGGAGCGCTTGTCAGGGACACAACCTGTCCGGTATCCGGACCGGTTCACTGACTGCGCCTCACGGGCCCGTCTCACCCCACGAGTGGGCCCCCTAACTTCCCCTTGGGAGGAACGAAACGTGAGGATCAAGCGCACCACCCCCCGCAGCGGCATAGCGAGACGATCCCGCCTGATAGCCGTCACGGCAGGACTCGTCGCCGCGGCCGCACTCACCGTACCGAGCGCCAGTGCCGACACGGCCAGTACGTACAGCGCCAACCAGCTCACCTCCGCGAGTGACGCGGTCCTCGAGGCCGATGTCGCCGGTACCGCCTGGCACATCGACAAGGCGAAGAACACCCTGGTCGTCACGGCCGACAGCACCGTCTCCGCCGCCGAGATCGCCAAGATCAAGCGCGAAGCCGGGACGAACGCAGGCGCCATCCGCGTCGAGCGCACCCCCGGCAAGTTCTCCAAGCTTCTCTCCGGCGGCGACGCGATCTACGCCACCAGCTGGCGCTGCTCGGCGGGCTTCAACGTCCGCAACAGCGCGGGTACGTACTTCTTCGTGACCGCCGGCCACTGCACCGACGGCAATCCGCCCTGGTACACCAACTCCTCCCGTACCACGAGCATCGGCCCCACGGCCGGATCCAGCTTCCCGGGCAACGACTACGGCCTGGTGCGGTACGCCAACACCTCGCTCTCGCACCCCGGCACCGTCGGCAGCCAGGACATCACCAGCGCGGCCAACGCCACCGTCGGCATGTCCGTCACCCGTCGCGGCTCCACGACCGGTACCCACAGCGGTTCCGTCACCGGCCTCAACGCCACGGTGAACTACGGCGGCGGCGACATCGTCTACGGCATGATCCGCACCAACGTCTGCGCCGAGCCCGGCGACAGTGGCGGCCCGCTCTACTCCGGCACCCGCGCCATCGGTCTGACCTCGGGCGGCAGCGGCAACTGCTCCTCCGGCGGTACGACGTTCTTCCAGCCGGTCACCGAGGCCCTGAGCGCGTACGGCGTCAGCGTCTACTAAGAGCAGATCAGCGGAACCTGAGCCAAGTCCGAAGACTGCGGCCAGCAGCAGATGAGTCCCCGTCCGGTCGACCGGACGGGGACTCGTCGTTGAGCGAGGAATCCACTGAGCTCCCTCGAACGGACCGCTTCACAACCGCAGTTGCCGCAATCCGCACCCGCGCCGCCGGAATCCGGTCCGCGAGGGGCGAGTACCGGACAGGACTAGTCCTCACCCGCTGCTGTCCGAGTGGTCGCAGGGGGTGTTCGCGAACGCGACGAGTGCAGGCGGTGACCGGCTTGTAAAGGCCTGGGGGGCGCAAAGAGGTTGTCGTGTGCGCGTCCTGAAGTCGACCTTGTGTGCTACCGATCAGCATCGGAATAGTGGGCGTACTCCGGACCTGCCCCCCACCTCGCGGGTCCGAACCCCCCACAGGAGGTCATTACGTGAAGCACCGACGCATACCCAAGCGGCGCGTGGCAATTGCCGGAGCGGGCATCGCGGCCCTGGTAGCAGCGGGAGTTACCCTCCAGACTGCGAACGCCAGCGAGGAAGCCCCTCAGTACACCGTCAAGACGCTGTCGGCCACGGGGGCAGGGGAGCTTGCCTCGGACCTCAACTCGGTCCTGGGCGGTGACGCTGCCGGGGCGTACTACGACAGCAAGTCCAAGGCGCTCGTGGTCAATGTCGTGGACGAGGCGGCGGCCCAGGGCGTACGGAAGGCAGGCGGCAAGGCCAGAATCGTAGAGAACTCGCTGGCTGAGCTGACGGCCGTACGGAGCACCCTCACCGACAAGGCCACCATTCCCGGCACCTCGTGGGCCACGGACCCGGTGACGAACAAGGTCGTCGTGACGGCCGACCGTACCGTCAAGGGCGACGCGTGGGCGAAGCTGGAGAAGGTCGTCGGGGCGCTCGGCGAGAAGGCCGAACTGAAGAAGTCGGCTGGGGAGTTCAAGCCGCTGATTGCCGGTGGCGACGCGATTCTCAGCGGCGGCGGGCGGTGTTCGCTCGGCTTCAATGTCGTCAAGGACGGTGCGCCGCACTTCATCACGGCCGGTCACTGCGGGCAGGCCGGCAGCCAGTGGACGGACTCCACGGGCGGCGCGCTCGGCACGATGGCCGCGTCCACCTTCCCGGGCAACGACTTCGCGCTCGTGAAGTACGACGACGGAGTTGAGCACCCGAGCGAGGTCAATCTCTACAACGGCAGTACGCAGCCGATCACCAAGGCGGGCGAGGCGACCGTCGGCATGGCGGTGACGCGCAGTGGCTCCACCACGCAGGTGCACGACGGTGAGGTCACGGCGCTCGACGCGACCGTGAACTACGGCAACGGCGACATCGTGAACGGGCTCATCCAGACCACGGTCTGTGCGGAGCCCGGTGACAGTGGCGGCTCGCTCTTCGCGGGCGACGCGGCGATCGGACTCACCTCGGGCGGCAGTGGCGACTGCACGTCGGGCGGCGAGACGTTCTTCCAGCCGGTGCCGGCGGCGCTGGCTGCGCTGGGCGCGGAAATCGGCTGACCCCCTTGGGGCCTGGCCCCGGCCCTGGCTCGGTCGGCTGACCGATGGCCCCGCCCGGTGCGCGTGCGTGCGCGCCGGACGGGGCCTTTCGCGGCTCCGCCACACCCCGGGCTCCGCCCCGAACCCCGGTCCTCAAACGCCGGACGGGCTGGATATGGCCGGTGTGGTCCGGGAATGCCGACGGTCCCGGGTGGGGGGCTCCTTACGTGCCGACCGGGTGGGAGTCGGATGCGTTCGGGCCGCGGCGCAGTGATGCCATGGCCAGGGTGATGGCCGCGCCTGCGACCGCCCAGGCGGCGAGTACCAGGAGCGGTCCGGTGATCGCGTTTCCCTTGAAGTACGCGATCGAGCGGGCCACCCACGTGCCGGCGCCCGGCGGCAGGGCCGGTCCGATCGCCTCCCAGAAGGGCGGCAGCATCGGGAGCGGGAACGCGCCGCCCGCGCTCGGGTTGCCCGCGATCACCACGAGCAGGACCGCCAGGCCGATGCCCACGATGCCGGTGAGCGCCTGGAGCGCGAGTGTGATCGCGCCGACCGCGAAGACCACCAGCGCGCCGAGGCCCCACAGCGCCATGATGCTGCCCGGCAGGGCGCCGAGAATCGGGCCCACGATGATCGCGCCGCCGATCCCGCCCGCGATCGAGTACAGCGCCATCACGCCGAGCCTGATCACGGCGCGCTGCCGGTTCGCGGGCCGGGAGCCCGCGCTGATCGCCAGGATCGAGGCGCAGAGGTAACCGCCGACGCACCACCCCACGACCAGGTAGAAGGCTGAGAGGCCGTCGAAGTCCTGGGGGGACGCCGGGGCCACGTCAACGGTCGTCACGTTCCGCTGCTGGGCCGCCTCGACCTTGGTGGTGAGCGTGGTCAGGGCCGACGACAGCACCGTGCCTCCGCCGGAGGCGACCAGCAGGGTGTCGGTCTTCGAGGCCGGGTCGACGATCAGGGCGCCGTCGATGTCCCGGTTCATGATCTGCCGCCGTGCCGTGGCCTCGTCCGGGAGCACGCGGGGGTCCAGCGGCTCGCCGGGCAGGCCCCGGAGCTGTTCGACGAGCCGCGCCGCCGACTGCCCGGGCGCGACGACGGCGAAGGGAACGTCCTTCGGCTTCGGATTGTGCAGCGCTCCCACGTAGGACGCGATGAACAGCAGCTGCAACGCCAGTACGCCGATGACGAGCAGCGCGGCCCGTGGCGTGACGGCGTTCTTCACCTCGTCCATGAAAGTCATGCCCCCACGCTCCGTGGCTCCCGGCGTTTGCGCAGGTGGGGCCGGGCCGAATGGCTGAGGCCACGGGTATCGCACGCACGTTCGAAACTTGGTCTATGGTGGAGATGGGGGAGGTGAGAGCAGGATTGATTCAGGGGACTCAGGAGGTGCGATGCCCGCGTTCACGCATCTGCACACCGTTTCGGGGTTCTCTCTGCGTTACGGCGCCTCTCACCCCGAGCGGCTGGCCGAGCGTGCCGCCGAGCACGGCATGGACGCCCTCGCCCTCACCGACCGGGACACCGTCGCCGGTACAGTCCGCTTCGCCAAGGCCTGCGCCAAGGCGGGCATACGGCCGCTCTTCGGCGCGGAGCTGGCGCTGACGGCGGGGGAGCGTACCCGCGAAGAAGGTCGCGAAGAAGGGCGTACGCAACGGCAGCGCACGCCGGTGCGCGGCGGAGCGTTCGTCGACGAGTCCGCACCCCGCGCCACCTTCCTCGCCCGCAACGGCGCCGTTGGATGGGCGGATCTTTGCCGGCTCATCAGCGCCGCCCACGAGGGCGGCGGCCGGAACCCCGTACTCGAATGGGAACGGAATCACGGCGACGGGCTCACCGTGCTGCTCGGCCCCGGCTCCGACGTCGGCCGGGCGCTGGCCGCCGGCCGCCCCGACCGGGCCGCCACGCTCCTCGGACCCTGGCGGGAGATCTACGGCGACGCCCTGCGCCTCGAAGTCGTCCACCACGGCCGTACGGGCACCGGCCCCGGCTCGCTGCGACTGGCCGCCCGCACCCTCGGCCTCGCCGCCGAGCAGGGTGTTCCGCCTGTGCTCACCAACGCTGTGCGATATGGCGACCCTGGGCTCGGGCCGGTCGCCGACGTACTCGACGCTGCCCGCAGGCTCGTACCCATCGACCCGCGCGGGCCCCTCGACAGCGGTGAGCGTTCACTCAAGAGTGCGGACGAGATGGCGCGCATTGCCGAGCTGGTCGCGGAGGCCGCCGGGTTCCGGCAGGGAGTCGCTCATCGGCTGCTCGCCCTGACCGAGGAGACCGCCGCCGCCTGCCGCGTCGACCCCGAGGACGACCTCGGGCTCGGCACCGTGCACTTCCCCGAGCCGCACCTCGTCGGCGCCGGCCGCCGCACCGCGCAGCGCGTGCTGGAGTCACGGGCCGCCGCCGGAATGGTGCTGCGCGGCTACGATCGCGGGCCGCGCGCCCGTGAGTACTGGCAGCGGATGCACCACGAGCTCGACATCATCGCCTACCACGGATTCGCCTCCTACTTCCTGACCGTCGCCGGGGTCGTCGACGACGTGAAGAGGATGGGGATCCGGGTTGCCGCGCGCGGGTCCGGTGCCGGCTCCCTTGTCAACCACCTCATCGGGATCGCCCACGCGGACCCCGTCGAGCACCACCTCCTGATGGAACGCTTCCTCTCCAAACGGCGGTCCGTACTGCCCGACATCGACATCGACGTCGAGTCCGCCCGCCGCCTGGAGGTCTACCGCGCGATCATCGGCCGCTTCGGCGCCGAGCGGGTCGCGACCGTCGCCATGCCCGAGACGTACCGGGTGCGTCATGCCGTACGGGACGTCGGCGCCGCACTCTCCATGGACCCGGCCGAGGTGGACCGTATCGCCAAGGCGTTCCCCCACATCCGGGCGCGCGACGCCCGCGCCGCGATGGAGGAACTGCCCGAGTTGCGTGAGGTGGCTGCCGAGCGGGACCGGCACGGGCCGATGTGGGAGCTCGTCGAGGCGCTGGACGCGCTGCCGCGCGGAATCGCCATGCACCCGTGCGGGGTGCTGCTCTCCGACGCCAGTCTGTTGCGCCGTACGCCCGTCATGCCCACCAGCGGCGAGGGCTTCCCCATGTCCCAGTTCGACAAGGACGACGTGGAGGAGCTCGGGCTGCTCAAGCTCGACGTGCTGGGCGTACGGATGCAGTCGGCCATGGCACATGCCGTGGCGGAGCTGCGGCGGGCGGCGGACGTGACGCTCGACCTCGACGACCCGAAGCAGGTGTCGCAGGGCGACCCGGCGACGTACGACCTGATCCGCTCGACCGAGACGCTCGGCTGCTTCCAGATCGAGTCACCGGGCCAGCGCGATCTGGTCGGCAGGCTCCAGCCGTCGACCTTCGGCGACCTGGTCGTCGACATCTCGCTCTTCCGGCCGGGGCCCGTCGCCGCCGACATGGTGCGGCCCTTCATCGAGGCCAGGCACGGCCGCGCGCCCGCCCGCTACCCGCACCCGGACCTGGAGGACGCGCTGCGCGAGACGTACGGCGTGGTCGTCTTCCACGAGCAGATCATCGAGATTCTGCGGATCATGACCGGCTGCGACCGGGGCGAGGCGGACCAGATGCGGCGCGGGCTGTCCGATCCCGACGCGCAGGGGCAGATCCGGGCGTGGTTCGCGGAGCGGACGCGGCAGCGCGGGTACACGCCCGAAGTGACCGCCCGTACCTGGGAGATCGTCGAGGCGTTCGGCTCGTACGGCTTCTGCAAGGCGCACGCGGTCGCCTTCGCCGTGCCGACGTATCAGTCGGCGTGGCTGAAGGCTCACTACCCCGCCGCTTTTTACGCCGGACTGCTCACGCACGACCCCGGCATGTACCCCAAGCGGCTGCTGCTCGCGGACGCGCGGCGGCGTGGGGTGCCGGTGCTGCCGCTGGATGTGAACCGGTCGGCGGCCGCCCACCAGATCGAACTGGTGTCTGGCGGAAAGGGGATGAAGAGCGCCAAAGAGGCTGAGGGGATGTGGGGGATACGGCTCGGGCTCGCGGACGTCTACGGCATCAGTGAGGCCGAGACCGCGCGGATCGTGGCAGGCCGGCCCTACTCCTCGCTGCTCGACCTGTGGCAGCGGGCCCACCCGAGCCGGCCGCTCGCCGAACGGCTCGCACAGGTGGGCGCGCTGGACTCGTTCGGCGCCAACCGCCGCGACCTGCTGCTCCACCTGTCCGAACTCCGCGCGGGACAGCGGACTTCCGGGGCGACTGCCGGGCAGCTCTCCCTCGGTGAGGGGCAGAAGGCCGCGCCGGCCGGGCTCCCCGACCTCAGTGATGCGGAGCGCCTCAGCGCCGAGCTCGGCGTACTCGGCATGGACGCCTCCCGTCACCTGATGACGGACCACTACACCTTCCTCAAGGAGCTTGGCGCGACCTCCGCCAAGCGGCTGCGGATGGCCGAACACGGGCAGACCGTCCTGGTCGCGGGCGCCAAGGCCGCTACGCAGACCCCTCCGGTCCGCTCGGGGCGACGGGTCATCTTCACGACCCTCGACGACGGTACGGGCCTGGTCGACCTCGCCTTCTTCGACGACAGCCACGCCGCCTGCGCACACACCGTCTTCCACTCCTGGCTGCTGCTGGTGCGCGGAGTGGTGCAGCGGCGCGGGCCGCGGAGCCTGAGTGTGGTCGGTTCGGCGGCCTGGAACCTGGCGGAGCTGGTGGAGTTGCGGCGTACGGGCGGACTCGACGCGGTCGCGGAGCGGCTGGCGGCGCCGGCTTCGGTGCCTGATCCGGCTTCGGCCGCGGTGGAAGAAGGCGGGCCCGAAGGCGACAGCGGGCGCCGCATTCACCTCCCCACCGGCTACGAGATGAACCCCTGGGCCGACCTCCAGCCCGCGGGCGAAGGCGTCCCGACCGGCCGCAAGTTGTGGCACTCGAGCCCGGGGAGCGCGGGATGATCCTTTACGTACGCTTCCACGTCGCGGGGACCGAGCTGTCCGAGGCCGCGCTCCCCACCCTGCTCGGGCTGATCGAGGACATCGCCCCCACCGTCCAGGCGCTGCCGCCCGACGGCGCGCTCGTCGATGTCGGGGGCGCCGAGCGGTACTTCGGGCGGGACGCGGCCGGACTCGCCGCGCTGCTGCGGGTGCGCGCACTCGCGCACTGCGGCGCGGACTGCACGATCGGCGTGGGCGCCAACCCCCTGCTGGCCAGGACCGCCGCGCAGGACGCGCCGCCGGGGAAGACCCTGGTGGTGCCCGGCGACCCGGAAGCGGTCGCCGCGTACCTCGGCCGCAAACCGGTCGCCTCCCTGTCCGGCGTCGGGCCCGCGACGGCCCGTGCCCTCTGCTCGTACGGGCTCGACACCGCCGGCAAGATCGCCGCCGCACCGCTCGCGACCCTCCAGCGGATCGTCGGCGTACGGGCGGGGCGCGAACTCCAGGAGAGGGCGCGCGGCATCGACCGTACGCCGGTCGTCCCCAACGCGGCCTCGCGTTCACTCGCCTCCGAACGGCGCTTCGACCGCGACGAGCTGGACCCGGTCCGCCACCGCCGCGCGCTGCTCTCCCTCTCGGAGGAGGTAGGGGTCAGGCTGCGCCGGGAGGGGCAGGTGTGCCGTTCGCTGGCGCTGACCGTGCGGTACGCCGACCGTTCCACCACCACCCGCTCCCGCGCCATGCCGGAGCCCACGGCGCACTCGGCCGCGCTCACTGCCACGGCGTACGGGATCTACGCATCGCTCGGCCTGCAACGGGCCAGGGTGCGCGCTATCGCGCTCCGCGCGGAAGGGCTGACTCCGGCGGAACAGGCCGCGCACCAGCTCACATTCGACCCGGCTGACGAGAAGGCGCGCCGGATCGAGGCGGTGGCGGACCGGGCGCGGGCGAAGTTCGGCCCGGGGGCGGTCGTGCCCGGATCACTGTCCGACCGGCGCTTATCGCTACCTCAACAGGCAGACAGGTCCGCCTAATTGACTCTTCGTCAATTTTTACCGACGGGTCACTTCACTCTTCGACTACTGGCGCGTAATTTAGCGTGAGCACGCCATCTTTGTGATCCGGGTCACAGGGCGCACCCCCCATCGCAACTCCCCTTGAGCCGCAAGGAGATCGCCCGATGCTGCCCTGGAAACGCGCACTCAGACCTGCCGCCGCCCTGCTCCTGGCCATCGCGGCCACCCTCACTCCCACCGCCACCGCGAGCGCCGCCACCGAGACGGCCCCCACCAGCGGCTGGAACGACTACTCCTGCAAGCCGTCCGCCGCCCACCCCCGCCCGGTCGTCCTCGTCCACGGAACCCTCGGGAACTCCGTCGACAACTGGCTCGGCCTCGCCCCGTACCTGGTCAGACGCGGCTACTGCGTCTTCTCCCTCGACTACGGGCAGCTCCCCGGCGTGCCGTTCTTCCACGGTCTCGGCCCGATCGACAAGTCGGCCGTCCAGCTCGACACCTTCGTCGACAAAGTGCTCGCCACCACCGGCGCCCCCAAGGCCGATCTCGTGGGCCATTCCCAGGGCGGCATGATGCCGCGCCACTACCTCAAGTTCCTCGGCGGAGCCGACGAGGTGAACGCCCTCATCGGCCTCGCGCCCGACAACCACGGCACCACCCTCCTCGGGCTCACCAAGCTCCTGCCCTACTTCCCGGGCGCCGGTGACCTGCTGACCGCCAAGACCCCGGGCCTCGCCGATCAGATCGCCGGGTCCCCCTTCCTCACCCGGCTCAACGAGGGCGGCGACACCGTTCCCGGCGTGCGCTACACGGTCATCGCGACCCGGTACGACCAGGTGGTCACCCCGTACCGCTCGCAGTTCCTGGACGGTCCGGGCGTACGGAACGTACTCCTCCAGGATCTGTGCCCCATTGACCTCTCCGAGCATGTGGCGATAGGCCTGATCGACCGGATCGCGTTCCACGAGGTGGCCAACGCCCTCGATCCGGGCCGGGCCACCGCGACCACGTGTGCGTCAGCCGCCGGCTGAACCGCAGAGTGGCCGACGTGGGCACTCAGCTGCGGCTCATCCACGACCGGATCATGCCCGCCTGGGCCTGAGAACTGCGCCTGACATGGGCTACCGCCCCCACCTGGGAAACGAGGTGGGGGCGGCAGCAGTTCAGAGGGCCGGCCGGCCGGGTCAGCGGCGGGCGGCCTTGCGGCGGACCGAGCCGAACATCACCGCGGCACCGATCGCGAGCGCGCCGGCGCCGCCGATGGCGAGGTACGGGGTGCTGCTGCTGCCACCGGTCTCGGCCAGGTTCTCGCCGGCGGCGGCAGCGGTGACGGGCTGCGCGGCGTCGCCGTTGGCGTCCGGCGCGTTGGCGGCAGGCTCTTCGGTGGCCGCCCGGCCGTCGTTCTGCCCCGCTTCGTCGTCCTGGCCGGCGGACGGGGCGGGAGCCGGGGCGGTCGCCTCGGCGCCGGTCTTGTTGTCGTTGTCGCCGTGGCCGTTGTGCTCCACGGTCGACTCGTCGGCCCCGTCCGCGATCTCGTCCTCGGTGGGCGTCGACGCGACCGGAGCCGGGACGGCGCCCGAGCCGCCGGTGTCCTTGCCGAAGACCACGTCGGAGCAGGTGTAGAAGGCCTCGGGGCTGTCCGAGCGCTGCCACACGCTGTAGACGAGGTGACGGCCCGTCTTGTTCGGGAGGGTGCCGTCGAAAACGTAGTCGCCGTTCTGCATCTTCGGGTCCGTGACGTCGGCGAAGGGCTTCTGCTCCAGGTCGGACCACTTCAGCGGCTTCGTCGGGTCGTAGCCGTCCTTCGTGATGTACAGCTGGAACGAGCCCTTGTGCGGGGCGGTGCCCTTGTAGCGGAAGGTGTGCTTGCCGGCGGTGAGCTTCGACGACGGCCAGTCGGCGCGCGGCAGGTCCAGGCCCTTGTACTTGTCGTTGCCGGCGCTGCACAGCTTGCCGTCGGGGATCAGCCGCTTGTGGTTCCCGGCCGCGTTCGCGATGTTGACCGCGTTCCAGTCGTAGAACGCCTGCACACCACTGGCCGCGAGCGCCGCCTTGCACGCCGCCGAGTCGGGGCTCTCCGGACCCTCCGCGTAACAGGCCGACACGCGGGAGACCGGGTCCGTCATCGAACCGTGGGCCGAAGCCGGAGCGGCGGACAGGGCGGTCAGGGCGAGCGGCGCGATGCCGAGGGCGGCGACGGAGGCTGCGGTACGACGGCGGCGAGCGGTCATCGGGACGTTCTCCTTGCGATGGGGGAGCGTGGGGGTACGGGGGCGGAGATCGAGTCCGGCGGCGCAGCCCCCCGAAACCAGCGGCGCCGACGGACTGAACCCCGCCCCGGCGATCAGCACGCTAGCCCCAAGAACCCGCCAAACCCGCTGCTGACGGCGGTGTGCGGCGATCTTTATGGTGGCTTTAAGGCGAGACTAAGAAGGGCCTCAGGAAGCCGGGGCCCAAAGTCACTGAATCACTGCTCCTTCGGGTCCAGGTCTCGCAGCACGGCCCCCAGCCGGCGCGCTCCCTCGTCCAGTTCCGTGTGGTCGGCGGTGGCGGCGAAGCCGAGGCGGAGGTGGGCTGCCGGCGGCTCGGTGGCGAAGTAGCGGCTGCCCGCGCTCACCGCCACGCCCCGCTGCCGGGCGGCGGCAGTGAGTGCCGTGTCGTCCACGCCGGGCGGCAGCCGGAGCCACAGGTGCAGTCCGCCGGCGGGAACGTTCGTGACGGTCGCTGTCGGCATCTCCTGGGAGAGTGCGGCATTCAGCCGTGAGCACCGCTCTCGCAGGTCGGCGCCGAGCGTCCGGACGTGCCGGTCCCACGACGGGGAACTGAGCAGTTCCAGTGCCGCTTCCTGGAGCGGCCGGGGAATGAAGAAGTCGTCGACCATGCGGACCGCCCGCATGCGCTCCATCACCGGGCCGCGGGCGACCAGCGCCCCGATCCGCAGGCTCGGCGCCGCGGGCTTGGTCAGTGAGGTCACATAAACGACCGTGCCGTCGCCGTCGTCCGCCACCAGCGGCCGGGGCACGGGACCGCCGTGCCCCAGGTGCCGGGCGAAGTCGTCCTCGATCACGAAGGCGCCCGAGGCCCGCGCCACTTGCAGGACCTGCCGCCGTCGTTCGGCGGCCAGGACCGTGCCGGTCGGATTGTGGAACGTCGGCTGGCAGTACAACAGCCGTGCCCCGGTCATCGCGAAGGCGTCGGCCAGCAGGTCGGGCCGTACGCCGTCGGTGTCGAGCGGTACGGGCACCGGGCGAAGTCCCGCGGCGCCGGCTGCGGCCAGCGCGCCCGGATAGCTGGGCGACTCCACCAGGACCGGGCTGCCCGGCCCGGCGATCGACCGGAACGCGATCGACAGGGCGCTCTGCCCGCCCGAGGTGACCAGCACGTCATCGGGCGTCACGCCACTACCGGCGATCTCGGCGAACACGGCGCGCAGCGCTGGGAGTCCGCTCGCCGTGGCCCGGTCCCAGGCGTCCGGGCGGCGCGCCGCCCGCGCCAGCGCCGCACTCAGTGCGCGGGTCGGCTGGAGCGAGCGATGGATGTAGCCGCCGTCCATCGTGATAGTGCCGGCCGGAGCCGGTCCGATCGGTTCGGCGATCAGGCGTGTGTCGACGGTGCGGTCGGTGAGCGCGACCGTCTGCCAGGCGGTGTCCACGACCTCGCGTTCGGGTCGGGCTCGCTCTGCCACATACGTACCGCTGCCCGGGCGGGTCACCACAGCGCCCTCCGCCGCCAGCACGGCAATGGCGCGCGCCACGGTCGCCGGGCCGACCCGGTACCGCTGGATCAGCTCCCGGCTGCTCGGCAGCCGGTCCCCGGGGGAGAGCCCAGCGAGCAGCTCACGGAGTCTGGCCGCCAATTCAACAGAAGTGCTACTGTCTGACATGAGAGATGAAAATAGCGCTTCTGCAACCACCGAGGAAGCACTTCAGCTGGACATCGCCGCCCTGCGAGCCGACACCCCCGGGTGCCGACAGGTCATCCACTTCAACAACGCGGGCTGCGGCCTGCTGGCCACCCCGGTGCTGACCGCGATGGTCGGTCACCTCAACCTGGAGGCGCGGATCGGTGGTTACGAGGCATCGGCCGCCCGGGCCGACGGAGTCCGCGAGTTCTACACGGAACTCGCCGCGCTGATCAACACCACGCCCGACAACATCGCCTTCGCCGGCAGCGCCACGCACGCGTACGCCAACGCCCTGTCCTCGATCCCGTTCGAGTCCGGCGACACGATCCTCACCACCCGCGACGACTTCGTCTCCAACCAGATCGCCTTCCTGTCGTTGCGCAAGCGGTTCGGCGTACGGATCGTGCACGCGCCCAACACCCCGGAGGGCGGGGTGGACGTGCCGGCGATGGCCGAGCTGATGCGGACCCACCGCCCCCGCCTGGTGTCCGCCACCCACGTCCCGACCAACTCCGGCCTGGTCACGCCGGTCGCCGAGATCGGCCGGCACTGCCGTGAACTGGACCTGCTCTACCTGGTCGACGCCTGCCAGTCCGTGGGCCAGTACCCCCTCGACGTCGAGGAGATCGGCTGCGACCTGCTCACCGCCACTTGCCGCAAGTTCCTCCGCGGCCCGCGTGGCTCAGGATTCCTCTACGTCTCCGACCGCGTCCTGCGCGCCGGCTACGAGCCCCTGTTCATCGACATGCACGGCGCCCGCTGGACCGCGCCCGGCAGCTACCGGCCCGTCGGGACGGCAGCCCGGTTCGAGGAGTGGGAATTCCCGTACGCCACCGTGCTCGGCAGCGCCGCCGCGACCCGCTACGCCCGCGACGTCGGCATGGAAGCCATCGCCCACCGCACCCCGGCGCTCGCGGCGAGGCTGCGGAGCCGGCTCGAAACCGTCCCCGGAGTACGCCTGCTCGACCGCGGCCCGCAGCTGGCCGCCCTCGTCACCTTCGCCGTCGACGGTGGCCGGCAGCCGCAGCCGTTCAAGGAGGCCATGGACGCCCGCAACATCAACTCGGCGCTCAGCCTCCGCGAGTTCGCCCAGTTCGACTTCGAGGACAAGGACGTCGACTGGTGTCTACGCCTGTCGCCGCATTACTACAACACCGAAGAGGAAGTGGACCACGTCGCCGACGCGGTCGCCGAACTCGTCCGGCAGGAACGGTGATGACGGCCACGCAGCAGCGCGCCAGGGCCGCAGGGAGCAGCACAGAGAGCAGCCACAGCCTGTGGCACAACCGCCGGCGAGACGCTCTCTCTTCTGGGCACCCAGGTCACGAACCTCGCACTCCCGCTGACGGCGATCGTCGCCTTCGACGCCACCGACGAGCAGGTCGGCGTCCTGCGGTTCCTGCAGCTCGCCCCGTACCTGGGGCTCGCCCTGGTCTTCGGCGTGTGGGTCGACAAGTCCCGGCGACGGCGGGTCATGCTCGGCGCCAACCTCAGCCGGATGGTCCTGATCGCCCTCGTACCACTCCTCTACTGGCTGCACGCCCTCGACCTGGTCACTCTCCTCGTGATCGCGTGCTCCATCGGCATCGCGTCGGTGCTTTTCGACGTGAGCTGGATGTCGTACGTCCCCACGCTGGTGCGTGAGCCCAGGGACTACGTCGAAGCCGGCGCCAAGATGGGAGTCAGCTCATCGGCGGCCGACGTGGCAGGTCCCGGGCTCGCCGGCGTGCTGGTCGGCGCCCTGACCGCACCCGTGGCACTGGTCGCCAACGCGTTCTCCTACCTGGTGTCCGTGATATCGCTCCTGCTCATCCGCACACCCGAGCCCCGTCCCGGTCCGGCGGCCGCAAAACGGCGCATGCTGCCCGAACTGCGCGACGGCCTGCGCTGGGTCCTGCGGAACCCGATCCTGCGGGCGCTGGCGCTGGTCGGGTTCTGCTGCAACTTCTCCATGATCACCGTATGGACGATGTTCCTGCTGTACGGAACGAACGACCTGCGCCTCGGCTCGACCACCCTCGGAACCATCTTCGCGACCGCCTCCGTGGGCGGCTTGATCGGCGCGACGATCTCCCGGAAGGTCATCCAGCGGTTCCGGATCGGGACGGTCTACCTCGTCGCCCAGTCGGCGCTTCTCCTGGGACCGGCCCTGATCGTCCTGGCCACCGGCCCCCGGCCTGTGATGGTGGGGATGTTCGTCCTCTCCTTCTTCACCACCTACCTCGGCCTCGGCGTGGCCAACGTCATCATCGTGAGCCTGCGTCAGACCAGCACCCCACAGTCGATGATGGGGCGGATGACGGCCGTCTTCCGCACTCTGCTGTTCGGTGGCGGAGCCCTCGGCGGCCTCTCCGCCGGCCTCCTGTCCGGCGCACTCGGCCCCAAGGGCGCCCTGACAGTGGCGGCGATCGGCTCAGCAGCCGTGGTGATCGGGCTCGCCGTATCCCCGGTGACCCGCCTCCACGGCCTCCCGCCGGCAACACCGGAACCCGTGGCAGAGACAGCGAACGGGCGGGCCGCAGGCTGAGACCCGGACCGAGCCCGGACAATGAGCCTTTTCCAAGCCGACGCCGGCGCCGCGTCAGCTCTGTCCGGTCTCGGTCCACGGACGAAGTTTCTCCGGGTTGCGGATCGCCCAGATACGAGTGATACGGCCGCCGGTGAGGCTGAACGCCGCCACGGTCACGGTGACGCCGGCGTGCTGGGCGACCAGGCCGGGCCGGCCGTTGACCGTC
>NZ_JAGGOK010000065.1:77937-137431 GCF_018614615.1 Streptomyces sp. ISL-100
GCCGTCGGAACCGCCGGCTCCTGCGCGGCACGAATACGCCGACGGGCCGAGGACGCCAGCTGTCGGCAGGCCGCCGGCGTCCGGCCGACGATCTCGGCGACCTCGGTGAAGGGGTACCGGAAGACGTCGTGCAGGATGAACGCCACGCGTTCGGCCGGCGTCATCGACTCCAGTACGACGAGGAAGGCCATGCTCACCGACTCGTCCAGGGTGACCCGGTCGGCGGGGTCGGCCGGCTCGGCCCTGCCGCCGCCCGACGGTCCGCTGATCCACTCCGTGCGGTCGGGCAGCGGCTCGGGTATCCATTCGCCGACGTAGCGCTCGCGCCGGACCCGCGCCGATCCCAGCAGGTCCAGGCAGATGCGGGTGGCCACCGTCGTCAGCCAGGCGCCGGGCGACTCGATGGCCTCCTGCCGTTGCCGCGACATCGCGTACCAGCGGGTGTAGGTCTCCTGCACGGCGTCCTCGGCCTCGGCCAGCGAACCGAGCAGCCGGTAGGTGAGGTTGATCAGATGTCGTCGCTCGCCGACGATCTCGCTCAGGCCCGGCTCGGAGCGGTCATGTCCCGGCTCGGACGGTGTGCTCATGGTCGCGACCGCTCCCTGGTTCTTCTCGTCCGCTTCCGCTCTCGCCACTTCGGCGAAACACCGCACCGGACTGTGAGGCCGGCGCTTCGCCTCACATTTCGCGGGCCCACGTCGTCGGACTACCGAGACACTACCGATCCACCGCCGCAAGGCAGAAGAGGGGACCGCGCCATGGCCACACAGACGACGGCAGTACAGGGCAGACTCACATTCCTGCAGGTCGCGATCGCCCTGCAGGCCTTGTCCCTCCTCTTCCAGGCGGTCACCGCCGGAATGCTGCTGTCCTCGTCCCACGGTGCGGTGCTGCACGACGTCGGATCGCGCGTGATGTACGGCGCATCGATGCTGTACGTGCTCGCCGCGATCCTGGCGTGGCGGCCGGGCGGCGGGGCGCCCCACCCCATCCTGTACGCGTCGGGCTTCCTCGTACTCGCTTCGGTGCAGGTAGTGCTGGGCATCGCGCACATGCCGTCGCTCCATGTCCCCCTGGGCGTCGTGATGTTCGGCCTGAGCGTGCTGGCGCTGGGCCAGGTGCGCGTGGCCGGTCAGCCGACCCACCGGTAGCGGCGTTCCGGGCGCCCTGTCCCGCCGTACCGCAGCGTCACCTCGGCGCGGCCCGTGTCCGCGAAGTACTCCAGATAGCGGCGCGCGCTGACGCGGGACAGCGATCCGGACTCGGCGCACTCGGTGGCGGAAAGGCCGGCCGGGTGCTCGCGCAAGGTGCGCTCCACCAGCTCCGCCGTGTGAGCCGCGAGGCCCTTCGGGAGCTCGCGCGAGCCCGGCGGGCGGGTGCCGAAGATCTGGTCGACGTCCGCCTGGCGCGCCTCGCCCTGCTCGGCGAGCTCGTCGAAGCGGGTCCGCATCGACGCCACGTGCCGCAGCTGCTCCTGAAGAGCGGCCTGATTGAACGGCTTGATCAGATAGTGCAGGGCGCCCGCCCGCAGCGCCGCCCTGATGATCTCCGCATCGCGGGCCGCCGTGATGAACAGCGCGTCCACGGTGTGCCCGTACTCGCCCCGCTCCTCCGCCGCGCGCAGCTCGCGCAGCACGCTGATCCCGTCCATATCGGGCAGATATACGTCGAGCAGTACCAGATCGGGACGAAGTCGCTCGGCAGCGCGCAGCGCCTCGGCGCCGCTGTGTGCCACCCCGACGACCGTAAAACCGTCCATCGCGGACACGCAGCGGCTGTGCAGCTTGGCGACCATGAAGTCGTCGTCCACCACCAGCACCTTGGTCACCGCGCAAGGCTAGGTCTCGACCACAACGACCACAACGTCCGTTGATTGCGGAAGGGAGACAGCTTGTTAACGCGCGGGCAACATGTGGGCCACTTCACAAGTTTCCGTGAATTCCCAGTTCAGACGTTTCCCACGTTCAAACGGACAGGTGGTGGCCCAGGTGCGCATGCGCACTCCCCTCGCCCTGCTCGGGGCGGCACTGCTGGTACTGGTGGGGCCGCCGCTGCTCACGACAGGCAGCGGCGCCGACACCGGCACGCAGATCCCCGGCCTGCGCTTCATGGTTCCCAATACACCCGGCGGCGGTTACGACATCACGGCCCGTACGGCCGCGAAGAACGCCGAGGACGCCGGGCTCACCCACAACATCGAGGTCTTCAACCTGCCGGGCGCCGGCGGCACCGTCGGCCTCACCCGGCTCGTCGGCGAACACGGCAACGGCAAGCTCGCCATGTCGATGGGCCTCGGAGTCGTCGGCGCCGTACACACCAACAAGTCGCCCAAGACACTTGGCGACACGACGCCGGTCGCCCGGCTCACCGAAGAGCAGGACATCGTCGTCGTCAGCAAGGACTCGCCGTACAAGACCATCGACGACCTCGTCGCCGCCTGGAAGAAGAACCCCGCCAAGCTCCCCGTCGGCGGCGGCTCCTCACCCGGCGGGCCCGACCACCTCGCCCCGATGCTGATGGCGAAGGCCGCGGGCATCGAGCCGAAGTCCGTCAACTACATCCCCTTCGACGGCGGCGGCGAACTCCTCGCCTCCATCCTCGGCAACAAGGTCGCCTTCGGCGTCTCGGGCGTCGGCGAATACCTCGACCAGATCAAGTCGGGCGAGCTGCGACTCCTCGCCGTCACCGGCCCCAAGCGGGTGAAGGGCCTCGACGCCCCGACCCTGCGCGAGTCGGGCCTCGACACGGACTTCACCAACTGGCGCGGCATCGTCGCACCGCCAGGACTCACCGACGCCGAGCGCGACAAGCTCGTCGCGCTCGTCGAGAAGCTGCACGCCTCGCCCGAATGGCAGGCGTCGATGAAGAAGAACGGCTGGGACGACGCGTTCCTGACCGGGGAGAAGTTCGGCGACTTCCTGGACGAGCAGGACACGCGCGTGAACTCGGTGCTGAAGGAGCTGGGGCTGTGACCACCGGAACCGAAACCCCGGCCGCGGCCCGCGCGCCCCGGTCCTGGCTGCGCGAGCACTCCGAAATCGGCGTCAGCGTGCTGCTGTTGCTGCTCGGCGTTCTCGTCCTCACCGACGCCCTCACCATGGACGTCGACATCACCCAGCGCGGCCCCGTCGGCCCCAAGACCGTTCCGGTCGTCGTCGGCATCGCCCTGCTGCTCGTCGCCGTACTCCTCGCCGTCGACGTCCTGCGCGGCGGGCGCGGTGAGGCGGAGGGCGGCGAGGACATCGACCTCAGCGAGCCCAGCGACTGGCGTACGGTCCTGCTCCTCGCCGGGGTCTTCCTCGGCAACGCCGTGCTCATCGACCCGCTCGGCTTCCCCATCTCCGGGGCCCTGCTCTTCTGGGGATCGGCGTACGCGCTGGGCAGCCGCCACTACGACCGAGACCCGCTCATCGCGGCCGGCCTCTCCCTCCTCACCTTCTTCGTCTTCAACAACCTGCTCGGAGTCCCGCTCCCCGGTGGCCCCCTGATGGAGGTGCTCTGAGTCATGGACTCCCTCAACTCCCTGCTCGACGGCTTCGGTACCGCCCTCACGCCGATCAATCTGCTCTGGGCCGCGATAGGCGTCCTGCTGGGCACGGCCATCGGCGTACTGCCGGGAATCGGCCCGGCGATGGCGGTGGCCCTGCTGCTTCCGGTGACGTACGGTCTCGAACCCACCGGCGCCTTCATCATGTTCGCGGGCATCTACTACGGCGCGATGTTCGGCGGCTCCACCACCTCGATCCTGCTCAACACGCCGGGTGAGAGCGCGGCGGTGGTCGCGGCCATTGAGGGCAACCCGATGGCGAAGGCGGGACGCGGCGCGCAGGCGCTCGCGGCCGCCGCCATCGGGCACTTCGCGGGCGGCATGATCGGCACGATCCTGCTGGTCGCGCTCGCCCCGACCGTCGCATCACTGGCGGTGGACATCGGCGCGCCCGACTACTTCGCCATCATGGTGCTGGCCTTCATCGCCGTGACGTCGGTGCTCGGCTCGTCGCGCGTCAGAGGCGCGGCGTCGCTGCTCATCGGCCTCACCATCGGGCTGGTCGGCCTGGACCAGATGACCGGCCAGCAGCGTCTGACCTTCGGCTCGCTCCAGCTCGCCGACGGCATCGACGTGGTGATCGTCGCAGTCGGCCTCTTCGCGATCGGCGAGGCACTGTGGGTCGCCGCGCACCTGCGGCGCGCGGTGGCCGAGCCGATTCCGGTCGGGCGGCCGTGGCTCGGCAAGGCCGACGTCAAGCGCACCTGGAAGTCCTGGCTGCGTGGCCCGCTGATCGGCTTCCCGTTCGGCGCGATCCCGGCCGGCGGCGCGGAGATCCCGACGTTCCTCTCGTACGTCACCGAGAAGCGGCTCTCCAAGCACAAGGAGGAGTTCGGCAAGGGCGCCATCGAGGGCGTGGCGGGCCCGGAATCGGCGGCCTCGGCCTCGGCGGCGGGCACCCTCGTCTCGATGCTGACGCTCGGCCTGCCGACGACGGCTGTCGCCGCCGTCATGCTGGCCGCCTTCCAGCAGTACGGAATTCAGCCGGGACCGCTCCTCTTCGAGCGCGAACCCGACCTGGTGTGGGGCCTGATCGCCTCGCTCTTCGTCGGCATGGTGCTGCTGCTCCTGCTCAACCTGCCGCTGGCGCCGCTCTGGGCGAAGCTGCTGCGCATTCCGCGCCCGTACCTCTATGCGGGGATCCTGTTCTTCGCGGCGGTCGGCGCGTACGCGGTGGGCGGCGAGGCGCTGGACCTGGTGATCCTGCTGGTCATCGGCCTGATCGGGTTCGGCATGCGGCGGTACGGGCTGCCGGCGCTGCCGGCGGTCATCGGCGTAATCCTCGGCCCGGCGGCGGAGCAGCAGCTGCGGCGGGCGCTCCAGATCAGCGACGGCGGCGCGGTCGGTCTCTTCAACACCCCCTTCTCGGTGACGGTTTACGCCGTGATTGTGATCCTGCTGGCCTGGCCCTGGCTGAAGAAAGTGGTGCTGCGGGGGCGTCGTAACGTGTCGGCATGACCGACGACATGAGCATCCGCCGTGCCACGTCCGCCGACGTACCGAGGGTGAAGGCCGTGACCGACGCGGCCTATCACCACTACATCGAACGGATCGGCGTCGCGACCCGGTGATCGGCGCCCTGATCCTGGTCCCCGAGGCGGACCACCTCTTCCTCGACAGCATCGCGGTCCACCCCGACGCCCACGGGCGGGGGGTGGGCCGCCGACTGCCGGAGTACGTCGAGGAGTACGCGCGCTCGCTTCCACTACCGCAAGCGGCTCTGGCCGCCGGGGGATTTCATCCCCGACGCGGGTGGATTGTGTGAGGTTCGGCGTACGGAAGCGCGGGCTCCCCTTAGCGTCTGATCATGATCAGAAATGGATTCACCGCCCTTGCAGTCACCTGCGGTTGTCTGGCCACCACAGCCTTGGGGGCTCAAGCCGTGCACCTGCCGCAATGGCAGCGTGTCGGCACAGGAATCACCGGCGGTGTGAGCGGCATGGCAGTCGTCGAAGGCGCACCTGTGGGCCGCGATTCGGCCGACGTGGTCGTCGTGCGGGACAACAAGGACGACGGGCAGGACCGAGTGGTCACGGTCCGGCTCAGGCCCGGTAAGGAGCCCGTGACGAAGGCACTGGAGTGGGAGGGGCCGCTGCCGAAGGATCTGGAGGCGCTCGACGCGATTCCGGGCCGGAAGAACCACTACATCGCGGTGGCCAGTGAGGGCACGGCGTACCACATCGCCGTGGCGGGTGACACGGTGACAGTGCTCGGCAGGCCCGTCCCGCTCCCGGGAAAGGTGACCGGCGACAACTACGAGAGCTTCGCGGTCTTCCGCCATCCCTCGGGCAAGCTCACCGCCGTGTGGGCCACCAGGGGCAACAGTGAGGAGAAGTCGGTCGTGCGTGCCGCGGCGATGACGATCGGTCAGGCGTCTCTGCGGATCGGCATGCCCGCCGGTACTCAGGAGTTCGCCGTCCCGTTCCCGACCGAGGACGAGGTGCGGCACGTCAGCGATCTCAAGGTGCTGCCGGACGGGACCGTGCTGATCGCCTCGGCTTCGGACCCCAATACGGACGACGGGCCGTTCAGTTCGGCGCTCTACAGCGCCGGGAAGTTGTCCATGAACCGCGGGCTTCAGCCGGTGCTGCACCAGAAGAAGGGGTCTCTCACTCCTCTGCGCCGGTTCACCAAGCAGGACGACCGCAAGATCGAGGCAGTCGCCCAACTGCCGAACAAGCAGGAGATCTGGGGCACGGACGACGAGAACCATGGCGGGTTTGTCCGGTTCGATCAAGTCCGCCCGTAGCCGGAGGCGAGAGCGCCGCGCCCTCAGACTCGCAGCAGGGCGGTAAAGGCCTGGGAGGTACGGGCCAGATCCTCCAGCGTGTCCAGGGAGCGGCGGGCTTCGGCCGCCGCCTCCGGGTGCCGGTCCGCGAGGCCGCTCGCCTCGAACTCGTCCTCGTCCAGACGCAGGACGGTGGCGCCGTCCGCCGACACCCACAGGTCGAGGTCCAGGTCCTCGACCTCCACCCGGCCGTCGGCGACCACCGCCGGGCGGGTCACGTCGCAGTACCAGCCCTTCAGCGTGCCGTCGGCCGCCGTGACCTCCTTGACGGCGTACCACCGGTCGCGCCAGTAGTGCTCCGTGAAGACATCGCCGGGCTCGAACCGTACGAAGCCGAAGTCCCGTACGCCCGGCGCCGCCCACGGCGCGCGCACCACCAGGTGCGTGCCGTCGTCGGAGACCACGGACGCCGGATAGCGGATCTTCGTACGGCCGGCCTTGACGAGGGCTATCTCAACCGAGCTTGCGGACATGGCGTACCTCCGAGGCGCAGATCTCGTATCCGAACCATCTGTTGACGGCGAGCATGGGCTGGTTGTCCGCGTCGTTGCTCGTGTACGCCTCCGTGTAGCCGGCGGCACGGGCACGATGCAGGGAGTCGTTCTTGGCGAGCTTCGCGAAGCCGCGGCCACGGTGGGCGCGCACCGTGCCGGTCATGCCGGACCAGTAGCGGGTGAGGCCGTCCGTCTGGGCCGCCGTGAACGCGGCGACCCTGCCCTCGGCCACCACGATAGTGGAGAGGCCGCGGTCGAGGAGCGGGTGGTTCCAGGTGTGGTTGACCCAGTCGTCGTAATCCGCGAAGTCCGTGCTGATGTCACTCGGCTCGTCGGCGGTGGCTTCGGCGTCGGCCTCGAACACCGGCCGCGGATCGTCCAAGAAATCCGCTGCGGTACGGAGTTCGACTCCGACGGGGAGCGGCTGCCGCGCGGGAAGAGCGTCGCCGTTCGCCAGGTCGAGGCGCTGGAAGTGCAGGGGGCGGGTCGGCCGGTAGCCGCGCTTCTCGGCGAACGCGCGGGACTCCGGTGCGTCCAGCACCCAGGCGTAGACGGCCGTGGCTCCCTCGGCGCTGAGATGCTCCTCCGCCGCGCGCAGCAGGAGTGAACCCGCGCCGTGGCCGCGGTGGTCGGGGTGGATGTACGGCGTGACGTACGACTGGCCCGGCTCCGTGCTGTCGTACGCGATACCTGCGGTGGCGGCGCCGATGACCTCGCCGTCCTCCTCGGCCAGCAGCATGCGCATCTTCTTGTCCGGGTGCGCGGTGCTCAGCTCGAAGGCGACGGACTCCGGGGTCGTGACCATGAAGGGGACGGCTGCGCGGCGTACCCGGACCCAGCCCTGTGTGTCGGCTGCGTCGGTGGGCACGAGGTCGCGAACGATCAGCGTCATGGGGCGGACGTTACGGGCAGAACGTGCCCCGGTGCCTCCCATTTTTCTTCAGCTCTTTTCTCCGGTCGTGGGGGACAATCGAGGCGTGACCTTGAAGATCGACATTGACGTGGACACCGGTATCGCGCCGTACGAGCAGCTGCGCGCCCAGATCTCGGAGCAGGCCCGCGCCGGTGCGCTGCCGGTGGGCTACAAACTGCCGACCGTACGCGGCCTCGCGGAGGATCTCGGTCTCGCCGCGAACACGGTCGCGAAGGCGTACCGGGCGCTGGAGAGCGACGGGGTGATCGAGACGCGGGGGCGGAACGGGACGTTCGTCGCGGCGGCGGGGGACGCGGCGGAGCGGCAGGCCGCGGCCGCGGCCCAGGGGTACGCGGAGCGCGCCCAGCGTCTCGGCCTCGGCCACGCGGAGGCGCTGGCGGCGGTTCAGGACGCGCTGCGGGCGGCGTACGAGGGGTGACCTGCGCGGTGCGGTGCGCGTCGCCTGCGGCGGCGGAGGGGCTGAGATTCGCCGTGCGCGGCAATCCAGCCCCGCCCGGCACATCCAGCCCGTCCGGCGTTTGAGGACACGCCCGCAGGGCGTCCCGGGGCCGGAGGCTAGAGGTACAGCCCCGCGTCCGAGCCATCGGGCTGGGACGGGACCGACGCCGGGCTCGTGCCGCGCCGCAACGCGTACAGCTCCGCCAGGGTCGCGCCCTCGCGGCCGACGCCCTCCTCCGTGCCGAGCCAGCTCACCGCCTCCGCCCGCGTCAGCGACCCCACCTCGATGCGCGCCATGCAGCGCCCCGGCCGCACCACCGCCGGATGAAGGCGCTCCAGGTCCTCGTTGGTGGTGACGCCGACCAGGACGTTGCGGCCCTGCCCCAGCAGGCCGTCCGTCAGGTTCAGGAGGCGGGAAAGGGCCTGGCCCGCCGTGTGCTTGGCCTCGCCCCTGATCAGCTCGTCGCAGTCCTCAAGCAGGAGCAGCCGCCAGCGCCCCTTCGCCGAGCCGTCGTCCTCACCGATCGCGATGTCCATCAGATAGCCGACGTCGTTGAAGAGCCGCTCCGGGTCCAGTACGCAGTCGACCTGGCACCAGTCCCGCCAGGAGCGGGCCAGCGTGCGCAGCGCGGAAGTCTTGCCCGTACCCGGCGGGCCGTGCAGCAGGAGCAGGCGGCCCGCGATGTCGTCCGGCGTCACCTTCATCAGCCGGTCCATGGCCTCGGCCACCGGCGCTGTGTAGTTGGGCCGTACCTCGTCCCACGTACCGGCGGCGATCTGCCGGGTGGTGCGGTGCGGGCCGCGGCGCGGGGAGACGTACCAGAAGCCCATCGTGACGTTGTCGGGCTGCGGTTCGGGTTCGTCCTGCACGCCGTCCGTCGCCTGTTTCAGGACCTTCTCCGCGAGGTCGGAGGTGACGGCGGTGACGGTCACGTCCGCACCGTGGCTCCAGCGCGAGACCAGCAGCGTCCAGCCCTCGCCCTCGGCGAGGGTCGCGCTGCGGTCGTCGTCGCGGGCGGCGCGCAGAACTGTCGCGGACGGCGGGAGGAGCGTGGCGCCTGATTTGACGCGGTCGATCGACCGGCTGTGGGAGTACGGCTGCTCGCCCGTGGCGAAACGGCCGAGAAACAGCGCGTCGACGACGTCCGACGGGGAATCGCTGTCGTCGACGTTCAGCCGGATCGGCAGAGCGGCCTCAGGGTTTGCGGACATGGCGCCCATGATCCGGCACCGGGCCGCCCCGTGCACCCAGGTTTCATGCGTTCGTCCCTTCCACGGAGCAGCGTGCCGTTACGTGCCTGTTCCTGTGATACCTGCCGGAATGCCAACCCCCGCCGATACCCTGGCCGGTGATGGGACGCCATGGGTGGGATTCGGGTGCAAGGCGGTGGCGGTTCACCGCACTGATCGGCGTGGGCCTGGCCGCGATCGCCCTCGTACTGACGATGTGCGCGACTCTTCCCGACGGAAACGACCGCAGCGGCGGCGATGCCGGAACCACCACCGACGGTGACAAAGTGCACGGAACCCCCGTGCCGCCGTCCGGCGCGCCGGAGCCCGCGCTCGGCTGGGGCTTCACGCACACCCAGTACAGCGCCGACGAGGGCGACGCCGACGCCCTGCGCCGGGCCGAAGACACGCTGTCCGCACAGTCGTTGCCGCAGATCCAGCACATCATGGGCTGGGGCGCCGAGAACCCCGAGCCCTCTCCCGGCCGGTATCAGTTCGACGAGCTCGACAGCCGCGTCGACCTGATCCGCAGGACGGGCGGCACACCGGTCATCACGCTGTGCTGCGCGCCGGACTGGATGAAGGGCGGCAAGGCGGGGGCCGGAAACACCGACTGGAGCAAGAAGTCCCTGGAGACCGCTCCGCGCCCCGAGCACTACAAGGACTTCGCGAAGCTGGCCGCGACCGTCGCCAAGCGCTATCCCGACGTACGCCACTTCATCGTCTGGAACGAGTTCAAGGGCTTCTTCGACGACGGCAGGCGGCGCTGGAACTACGAGGGCTACACCCGCCTCTACAACCTCGTGTACGCCGAGCTGAAGAAGGTCAACAAGGCGAATCTCGTCGGCGGGCCCTATCTCGTCATGGACAGTTACGAGCCTCGCGACACGACGTACGCCTCCGACCTCAAGGGGCCCTGGGGCAGCGTCGACCAGCGCGTCCTCGACGCCTACACCTACTGGAACAAGAACAAGAAGGGCGCGGACTTCGTCGTCGTCGACGGCGCCAGCTACACCCGCGACGACGAGCTGCTGCCCGACGAGTTCCGGGCCACGGACAAGCTCACCGCCGTGAGTGAGTGGATCCGTCAGCGGTCCGGGGGACTGCCGGCGTGGTGGGCGGAGTACTACGTCGAACCGGGCGACGACGATGACGACCGCGACGGCTGGAGCGAACCGCACCGCGCCGCCGTGCACGCCTCCGGGCTCATGGCGATGGCCCGGGGCGGCGCCGGCACAGCCTTCTACTGGAATCCGCAGAACACAGGGCCCCAGTGCGCCGGATGTCTGTGGCGCTCCACTCAGCTCGCCGACGGCGGCGGGGCGCTGCCGATGATGAAGCTGCTGTCGCGGTTCGCGAAGGAGTTCCCGCCGGGGACCCGGTACGACGACACCGTGCGGATCGCCGCTGACGACGTACCCAACGTCCGCGTCCTCGCCGACGACAAGGCGGTCCTGGTGGTGAACACCCTCGACCGGGCCATCAAGGCCAGGGTCGACGGCAAATCCTTCGACATGCAGGGGTACGAGGTGAGGTGGCTGACGCGCTGAGCCGCGCCGGCCCCCTCACGACATCGTCAGGAAGCGCTGCACCAGCGACGCCAGCAGCACCGCCAGCAACGGCAGCGAGAACCAGAACGTGCTCTGCAACCACTGCAACTGCCGCACGCCGGGCGCCACCGCCACCCGTACGACCTCCCGCGCCGCCAGCAGCACGATCAGCGCCAGCGCGGCCAGCGCGCCCACCACCGACCACGGCGTCCAGGTGATCTTCGGGCCCGCCGGGCCGGGGTCCGGCTTCGCGACCGGGCCGTCGGGCTGCTCGCGCAGCGCGTACAGCGACACGTCCGCGTTCGACAGCACCTTCTTCAGCTCCGGCCGCCTGTCCAGATTCGCGGTCAGCCGCTTCTCCCAGGTGGGCGAGTAGCCCGCGTCGAGCCGCAGGTACGTCGACTGACTGCGGTTGATCATGAGGTACGAGTTCGGGCCCGCGTCCTTCAGGGACTTGACCAGGCCCGCCACCAGCACCGGATCGACGGGCGCGAGCGTCGGTACGTAACTGACCTTCTCCATGTCCCGCGCGCCCCACGGGATCGCGGGGGTGACGTTGTCGATGGTGTCGCTGCTCATCCACAGCAGCCGCACCGACGGATCGTCGTGCGCGTACACGAACTCCATCGCGGCGACCTCGCCGGCCCTGGTCCGCTCGAAGGACTCGTTGCCCCAGCGGGAGACCAGGAAGCCGCCCATCAGGATCAGGCCCGTCAGCAGCGCGGCCAGCGGCGCGAGGCTCTTGCGGTCCGCCTCCCGCTCGGCGACGGTGACGCCGGTACGGGGGAAGAGCGCGAGCCCGGCCAGCAGGGCGGCGCCGGGCAGCGCGAACATGAAGACGCGCAGGGCCATTTCGCCGCCGTACGACTGCATGCCGAAGCCCAGGAACGGCACGAAGGCCAGGACAAGCAGCGAGCGCTCGCTGTAGCCGGCGAAGCGCCGCCGCCACCAGCCCCAGCAGGCGAAGGCCATCACACCGCCGGCCATGGCTACCCGGACGTACAGCACCAGCTTGTGTGTCGAACTGCCGCCCTCGATACGGCCGGACACGGACGAGGTCACGTTGCCGCCCACCCCGCCCATGCCGCCGAACAGCTCGTCGAAGTGGCCCGACCAGTACGGCTCGGCGAAGAAGCCGATCCAGACCGCGACCAGTACGGCGAACAGCATCGGCAGGCCGCGCAGGGTCGAGCGACCGGTCATCACCAGGACGGCGAGTACGCCGAGCATCACGAATGGTGTGAGCTGGTGGGCGGGGACGGTGGCCGCGAACAGGCCCACCACGACCAGCAGCAGCACCGCCTTCTCGCTCCGCCCGGCCGGCCTGACCTCGGCTTCGCCCGGACGCCGCTTCCTCCACAGCACGCGCGGCTCGCGGAACCAGACCAGGACGATCGCGACGAACGCCATGTACATGCCGTACGTGAAGCCCTGCGGCGAGAAGTAGTCCTGGCCGACCCAGCCGCTCAGCACGAAAATCCACGCCCCGGCCCACTTGGCGCGCCAGCTCGCCCGCATCGAGCGCACCAGCAGGAACAGCGGCGGCAGGTAGAGCAGCTGCATGGCCGGCGGCCACCAGCGGATTACGGACGACATGTCCTCGACGCCGCACGCCTCGGCGACGAAGGTCGCCAGGGCGAAGAAGCCGGGCCAGCTCCAGCGGGCGTCGAGGTCGGGCACCGCCGTGCCGGTCCTGTCGATGTAGTCCATGAAGCCGAGGTGCTGCCAGGCGGTCGGGAAGCGCGGCTCGGCCTCCAGCACGGCGGGCAGCGCGTGCAGCGACACGACCGTTGCCACCAGCGCCACCGTCAGGAGTACGGTCCTCGGCCGGTCCAGCCACAGCAGCGAGGCGAACGACAGCGCGAGCATCCCGGCGCCGAGCAGTGTCGCCGCCGGGAGTACGGAGATCAGCCCCAGGCCGCCGATACGTTCCAGGCCGGCCTCGCCGATGCCCCGCACCGGCAGCCAGTAGAGCGCGAGCGCGGCCAGGAGCAGCAGCCCGACGCCGAGTTCGGGGACGCGCGGGCGCAGGGGTGTGCGGCGGGGCGCGGGCGGTACGTCGTCCGCCCGGGAGGCGGAAGCCACCTGCTCCACGCGTTCCTCGCCCCGCTTCTCGCTCGCCTCTGCGGATGGTGTGGCAGCCGGCACGGAGGAGGCGGAGCGGGGTGACGGAATCATCCTCGGCACCGGTGACTTGAGCGCCCACGTCGGCCGGTGGTCATCACCATCGCCCGTCCCGCCGCTCCCCGCCGCAGGCGTACCCGCGGCCGGAGTCTCCGGTCCCGGTCGCACATCGGGCCTGCGCTCCGGGTGGTCGAAGTCCAGCCGCGCCCCGAGCGGCATGGTGGGCGCGTCGAGCGCCGAGCGCAGCGCCCAGCGCGTCCCGAACTCGCCGCCGGGCGGCCTTTCCTCACTCAGCGAGTCGGCCGAGTCGCCGCGGTCGCCGTCGACCGCCAGGTCCGCCAGGTCACCGTCCGGCGCCGCCGCCTCCGCGCCCTTGGACCTGGCGGGCGGCGCCGACCGCACCACCCGGTACAGCATCACGCCCGCGACCGAGGCCACGACCGCCAGGCTGGAGATTTCCGCGATCCCCGCCCCGACGAGCCCCATGCGCGGCAGCAGCAACAGCGTCAGGCCGAGGACCAGGACGCACAGCCCGCCCTGGAGATAGGCGAGAGGGGACGTGCGGCTCTGGGCGCGCAGGACCGCGAAGTACACCTCTATGACGACGCGCAGCAGCGCGCCGACGGCGAACCAGCGCAGCAGCGGCGTCGCGGCGTCCGCGTACCCCTCGCCGAACACGCCCAGGATGTAGGGGGCGCCGAAGAACAGGGCGGCCGCCACCGGCAGCATGATGCGCGCCATGCGGCGCAGTGCGGCCCGGCAGTTCTGAGCGAGGGTGCTGGGGTCGTGCGCGCCTTCCACCGTCAGGGAGGCGCCCATATTGATCGCGAGCAGGTTGACCGTGCCGCCAATGGTCGTGGTGATGTAGAAGTACGCGTTGTCCTCGGAGCTGACCTGCGAGGCGACGATCACCGGTACCGCGTAGACGACGGCCAGCGAGAAGAGCGAACCGGTGTAGTCACCGGCCAGGAAGCGGCCCATCTGCCGCAGCGTCGGCGGCTGCGCGCGGTCCTCGGTGGCCGCCACATGACGCGGCACCAGGCGGCGGAAGACCAGCCAGCCCAGCGGGATCACCGACACGGCGATCGCCGCGACCCACGAGACGAAGACGCCCGCAGTCGGGATGGAAGCCGCGATCACGATCAGCAGCACCAGCTTGACCGCGGAGAAGACGGTATTGCCGACGGGCACCCACAGCGCGCTGCGCAGGCCCGTCAGGACCCCGTCCTGGAGCGTGAGCAATGACCAGGCCACGACGGCGAGTACGAAGCCGAGGCCGTTCAGCGGGCCGTGCAGGAAGCTGTACGAAGGGCCCCACAGGCTGAGCGTGGACAGGAAGACCAGCGCGGCGACCGCGACCACGACCGAGCTTCCCGCATACGTCCGCAACACCAGCCGCCCGGTCCTGCGCCCCGCCACCGGGATGAAGCGCGCGAGCGCCCCGGTGAGCGTCAGCGCGGTCAGGCCGGCCAGCAGCTTCATCGCGGCGATGGCCGCCGAACCCTGGCCGACCGCGGACTCCGAGTAGTACCGGGCCGCGGCCAGCCAGAAGCTGAGGCCGAGGAGCGCGCTGATGCCCGTGTTGAGCATCAGTGCGTAGGCGTTACGGAAGAGCGGATTCCCGCCGCCCGTGCCCGGCAGACGCAAGCGGAGCCCGGACGACGGCTGCTGCGCCGGCGCCGGGCTTGAGGCCTGGGCGGTGGTGGTGGTCGTGTCAGACACGGCTCCTGCTTACCTTCCGGCCGGCCGCTCGGGCTCTGCGGACCATGGCGTACCCCTTGGTGAGGACCCGGTCCCTGGCGAAGTCACGGGCGATCGACCGGCCCTCCACCAGTCGCTCGAACTCCTCGATACCGGTCTTGCGCTGTACGGTCACCCGCTCCAGGGCGTACGGCCCCTGGCACCGCGCCGCGAGCGCGTTCCCCACGGCGAGCGACTGCGCGAAGCCGGCTTCGCGCACCGTGCGGCGTACGCGGCGGCTGGAGTAGCCGTAGGGGTAGGCGAAGGAGACGGGGCGGGTGCCGAGTTCCTCCGTGACGATCTCACGGCAGCGGAGAGTCTCGAACCACAGCTGATCGTCCGGGAGTTGGTCCATCTGCGGGTGGGTGTGGCTGTGGCCGCCGATCTCGGTTCCGGCGGCCGCCAGTTCCCGTACCTGGTCCCAGTCGAGCATGGTGTCCAGGGCGCCCCCGCCGTCGTACGGGCCGCGCAGCCAGCCAGTCGAGACGAACAGGGTCGACGCGAAACCGTGCTTGGCGAGGGCGGGGAGGGCGTGCCGGTGCACGCCCTCGTAACCGTCGTCGAAGGTGATCAGCACCGGACGCTCCGGCAGCTTGGAGCCACCACGCCAGGCCGCGCCCAGTTGCGCCGTGGTCAGCGGAGTGAAGCCGCGTTCGCCGAGCAGTTCCATCTGCTCGGCGAACGCCTCCGGGGAGACCGAGAGGCTGTACGCCGCCTTCGCCGGCCGGTGCCCCACCGCGTGGTACATCAGGATCGGCACCGCCGGTCCACTCACCGCGTCCCACCTCGCACGGGCGGTCTGTCGGAGGCCGGGCGCGGGCCGGGCACCGAAGCCAGGACCGGGACCGAGAACGCGCCCACGCCCCTGCGCGCCCGGATGCTCCCGAGGACGTACCCGCCCGCCGCTGCAGCCACTCCGGCCACAATGGCCCCGGCCCGCCCGGCGCCGCCCGGCCGCCCGAGGGCCGCGTCGCGCAGCCCTCGGGCGACACCGGCCGGCAGGACCCGTGTCGTGTAGCGGCGTTCGGACTCAAGTCCTTTGCCCGCACCGACACTTCGCGCCACGAGCGCCTTCGACAGTCCCTCGGCGTATGCCCGCGTACGGAAGTAGCCGAAGCGCTCCCGGACGGCCGGGACCTTGTGGTGGATCACCGAGCGGTCGTCGATCAGCAGCACCGCCTCCGGCAGTGCCTGGGTGAGCCTGATGCACAGCTCCGTCTCCTCGCAGCCCAGCGGCCGCTTGTCGCCGTCCCTGCCGATGCCGGTGGCGAAGCCGCCCGCCGCGTCGAACGCCGACTTGCGGAAGGACGCGTTCCCACCGAGGACGTTACGGACCCGGACCCGCCCCGGCGGCAGGCCTTTGTACGTACAGCCGACGACCCAGTCGAACTCCTCGGGGAACCAGTCCGGTCGGCGGCCGGATGCCCAGGCGGGCATGGTTCTGCCCCCGACGGCCATCACCCGTGGATCGGCGTACCCCTCGGCGAAGTACCGCAGCCAGTCGCGCTCGGCCACGGCGTCGTCGTCGAGGAAGGCGACAATCTCGCCGCGGGCCGCGGCGATACCGGTGTTGCGGCCCGCGGAGAGGCCGCGGGGGCCCGCGTTGGCGAGCACCCGCACCTCCTCCTGACCGTCTGTGTTCTTGCGTACTTCCTTGCCGAGCCGCTCCAGCAGTGCCGGATTGTGGTCGACGACCAGCAATGTCTCGGCGGCGGGCCGTGACTGGCGGCGCACCGAGTCGAGCGCCGCGAGGATGTCCTCCCAGCGGTCCTCGGTGTACACACAGATCACCACCGAGATGTCCAGGTGGCTCAAGCTCAAGACACCTCTCCCCGGCTGGCGCCCGGCGCGAAGGCCGGCGGCCTGCGGCGTCCGGGGCGCCGCCTGCCCTGCTCCTTCAAAATCACTCTGAGCACGCGCAGCCCGTCCCGCACGGCACTGAGGTTGCTCATGCCGTGGATGCGGACGTACTCGTGGCTGGGGATCTCCTGGACCCGCAGGCCGGCCTTGACGACCCGGATGTTCATCAGGGTCTCGACCTCGAAGCCCGTGCAGTCCAGGTCGATCTTGTCGAGACAGTGCCGCCAGAAGGCGTTGTAGCCGTAGCACAGGTCCGTGTAGCGCGCGCCGAACTTGGCGTTGACCACGGCGCACAGCACCCGGTTACCGAGCTTGCGGATCGGCGTCATGTCGTCCGTGCCGCCGCCGTTGGCGAAGCGCGAGCCCTTGGCGAAATCGGCCCCCGAGACGAGCGCCGACACGTAACTGACGATCTCGTGGCCGTCGGCCGATCCGTCCGCGTCGACCATCACAATGATCTCGCCGGTGCAGGCGGCGAATCCGCTGATCAATGCGTCGCCCTTGCCTTTTCCGCGCTGCTTGACGACCTTGATTCCCGGCCAGAGATCACGGGCCACCTGGACGGTGTCGTCGGTCGAATTCCCGTCGACCAGGATCACTTCATGGATCCAGGCGGGAAGGGTCTTGAAGACGTACGGGAGATTTTCCGCCTCATTCATGGCGGGGATTACGACACTCACCGGCGGTGCTATGGCGAGATGTGAAGAGATCGGCCGGTAAGCGTGGCCGGATATCAGCGGATCTTTGCCCTCGATCGCAGGGCGGAGGAATGAGCTCATGAGTCTTTTCCCTCTCCACCGGTGGACCGCCCGCCCCCGGGCGGTCCGGATGAGTTTCCGGTTCGAAAGGGGGGTTCTCACCCTGCCCATGACGGCATGTCACTCCGCACTGGACGGGCGAGCTGGCACAGCTTTCCAGCGCGGCACGCGACTCGGCACAGTACTGATTCGCCGAGCACGACCCCCCCTACCGCGCCCCGCCCCGGACCCCATCGCGACGCTTGAGCCCTCCCCTAGCGCCTTGCATGACGGACCGTTGCGGGTGGATGTACGACGGTATTGATGATTGGGACTGTATGGCAAGACCTGGAACGTGGCCTCGCTTTTTTGCGCCTTTGGTATTGCATGGACGGTCACATACGGAACCGTCCCGATCGGAATTCGCCGATCCGCTTGAGCAGCCTGTCCGCGGGTTCGAACAATTCCGGCCGTTCGACGACCGTATTGCGCAATGCCCGGACCGGAGCGCGATGCGCCCAGTGGCCGAGTGCGACGGGATGACGTCGCATCATCCACCCCTCCGACACCATGATGTCGCGGGTCTTCAGGGAGTCTTTGTACTCTTTCTGGCCGCGGCCGAGATCCATGTACGCGATACCGTCGGCGGCGGCGGCTTCAGCGATACGCAGGTGCATGAGCAGGCCGGGAGAGAATTTCGCGAACTCCGGATCATAGGCCGGAAACCAGCAGCTGATGATCCTTTCCGAACGCGGCCCGAAATGCGCGGCGACCGGCTTGCCGTCCGCGTAGAGCACCGACAGCAGGCCGCTGAACGATTCCGTCCGGGTGTGGAACAGATGCTCGACGAGCCCGGTGATCCACGGCTGGGTGAAACGGTCGCTGCGCCCGGTCCTGCGGTACTGCGCGGACTTCCAGCGCATCAGCGTCCGCAGCGCCGCCGGATCGCGCTCGTCGTGCACGTACGTCAACTCGCCTACCGAGCGGGTCAGCTTGCGCTCCTTGGCGAGCGTCGACTTGATGAACTTCGGCGAGTTCTTCCGCAGGTACGCGAGGTATGCGTCGTAACCGTCCTGGATGTCGATCACGGGTGAGGCGAACGACCCGGTGACGCCGGCCTCGAACGGCCCCTGCCCCTGCGTCAGATGATCGAATTCCCACACCGCGAGCCCGCACGCCCGCAGCAACTCCCGCGCGTCCCACTCGAAGCCCGGTCTGTGCACCAGACCCTGACTGTCGGAGACGCCGAGACCGATGGCCCGGCCGACGCCGGTGGCGGATCTCTGGTGCGGGAAGAACGCCGCGGGCTCACCGCCTTCGCGTACGACCGCGATGCGCACCCCGCGCCGGTACCGGCTCACGGCCAGCGTGAACTCGGGGGAGAGGAAAGGGTTCGCCAGCTCCGGCGCACCGTGCAGGTGGGCCTTTGACTGCATGGCGGTCCAGGCCGTTCGGTCGGCAGCGCTGAGCTCGCCGGGGCGGAGCACACTGATGTCGTCCATGTCAGTAGGTCTGCCTTCTCGCCGTAGGGCCGCCGGGACGCCGTAACAGCGCCAAGAGGAAGAGCAGGGCGCTGAGTCCGGCGATCGCCGCTACCCCGCCCCTGATCGACCAGGTCTGCGTGGCCAGCATCGCCTGGGCCACCAGCAGGTTGAGCGCGACCGCCCCCGCTGCCGATGCCACCAGGCGGCCCAGCGGCTCCAGGCCCCGGAGGCCGGCGGCCACGGCGGAGGCCGGCGCCACGATCAGGAAGAAGAGGGTGAACGGCGCGCGAAGTGGCGACGCGAGGTCCGCGAGCGCCAGTACGGCGCCGACCCCCGACACGGCGAGCGCCGCGCCCGCGAGAACGGGCAGCGAATCCGCGACCGCTGCCGATGGCTTGTTACCGATGGTCTGCATTGGCGACTTTGCCCCCTGAAGCGCCGGATGCCGGGCTTCAATGTCGCTCAGCCCACTCGGGCGCGTCAAGGATGCGGAGAGAGTGTGCGGAAGATCCCAGGAGAAAGTTCTTGGCATGGACACTTCCGGTGATGTATAGGGACTGCTACGACAGTTGAGGCGGAATTCCTGCTAAGGGAGGTTCCATGAAACTGTCCCGAATCGCGGCATTCTCATCCTCACTCCTGCTCGCAGCAGCGCTCACCCTCACCGGGGCGAGCGCGGCGCAGGCAGCTCAACAAGCCGAATCCCCGGACTATGTGGCCCTCGGCGACTCCTACTCCTCGGGCGTCGGCGCCGGAAACTACGACAGCGCCAGCGGCAACTGCAAGCGCAGCACCCGCGCCTACCCGGCCCTGTGGGCAGCGGCCCATTCACCCTCGACGTTCGCGTTCACCGCATGTGCCGGCGCTCGTACGGGTGACGTGACAGCCGGTCAGCTAGCCCCGCTCAACGCCTCGACCGACCTCGTCTCCCTCACCGTCGGCGGCAACGACGCCGGCTTCGCGGACGTCATGACGACGTGCGTCCTCCAGTCGGAGGCCGCGTGCCTGGCCCGGATCGCCGAAGCGCGCGCCTACGTCGACTCCACCCTGCCCGGCAAGCTCGACTCCGTGTACACGGCGATCAGAGCCAAGGCCACCGCAGCGCACGTCGTCGTACTCGGCTATCCCCGCTTCTACAAGCTCGGCGGCGGCTGCGTCGCCGGGCTCACCGAGAAGGAGCGCGCCGCGATCAACGACGCCTCCGACTACCTCAACACCGCCACCGCCAAGCGCGCGGCCGACCACGGCTACACGTTCGCGGAGGTCACCCCGGCCTTCACCGGCCACGAGATCTGCTCGTCGGCGCCGTGGCTCCACAGCGTGAAGTGGTCCAACATCGGCGAGTCGTACCACCCGACCGCGGCGGGTCAGTCGGGCGGATACCTGCCCGTCTTCACCTCCGCTGCCTGATCTGCGCGGCCGCCGGACTTTCGGCGGTGTAGGAGGCCCCGTCCGTCGGGGTCTCCTGCTCGCAGGTCACCGAGAACGACACGGAGTTGGACGTGACCTGCACGGGGCTCTTGACCTCGACGCTGATCGCGTCGTGGTGCGTCTCATCTTCCTTGTGGGTCAACTCGGTGTGGTTCACCTGCTTCGACTTCTCCTCGCCCGCGCCGAAACTCAGCGTCTTCCACCCGGAGTCGGAGGACTCGCCGCTGCCGGTCACCCACCGGTAGCCGACCTCGGCGGGGACGCGTCCCACCGTGAAGGTCGCGGTGAACGACGGTGCCTGGCCCTCGGGCGGCGGGCAGGTGCCGGAGTAACTGCCGGTCACCGTCGTGACGGTGACCTTCACGGACTGGTGCGGCGGGGTGGTCGTACCCCCGTTGCCGCCACCGTTGGCCCCGGTCCCGCCATTGCCGCCGTTGCCGCCGGTGTCGCCCCCGGTCGTGCCGGTGCTCGTATCCCCGCCGGTGGAGCCGCCGGTGCCGGTGCCGCCGTCCGTCCCGCCGCCGTTCTTGCCGCCACTGTCACCGCCTCCGCCGGAGTCGGTGCCGCCCCCGCCGTCGCCGCCGGTCGCGCCGGACGAAGCGCCGCCCGAAGCCGTCCCCGGGTCTTCAGTGTTGTCGGCGGTGTCGGCGTTGGCCTTCACCAGCGCCCAGGTGATGCCCCCGACGGCGAGCAGCAGCGCGACCACCACCGCCACCAGCATCACGACACCCCGCCGGGGCCGCTCCTGCGTCGTGGTGGAGGTCGTCGCGGTGGGGAGGGGCTGAGGGGTGGGAAGAGGAGTGTGGCTGCCGTACGGCGAAGGCCCGGCGACCGGCGTGGACCCCGTGACGGTCGGACTGTACGGACCGGACGCGACCGGCACCGCCCCGGTGCGCGGCGTACCCCCGCCCTCCACGATCCGCAGCAGACGCTCCGCGTCCCCGGCGGACATCCGCTCGGCCGGCTCCTTGCGCAACAGCCCCTCGATCACCGGCGCCAGCGCGCCCGCCCGCGCCGGGCGCGGCAACTCCTCGTCGACCACCGCGCGCAGGGTGGACAGCGGCGTGTCCTGACGGAACGGCGAGTTGCCCTCGACCGCGGCGTACAGCAGCACCCCGAGCGACCACAGATCCGACTCCGGCCCCGGCGTACGCCCCATCGCCCGCTCCGGCGCCAGGAATTCGGGCGACCCGATCAGCTCGCCGGTCATCGTGAGCGCCGAGCTCCCCTCGACCATCGCGATGCCGAAGTCCGTCAGTACGACGCGGCCGTCATTGGCGATCAGTACGTTGCCGGGCTTCACATCGCGGTGCAGTACGCCCGCCTCGTGCGCCGCGCGCAGGGCCGCCAGGACCTCGGTGCCGATCCGCGCGGCACGCTGCGGGCTCAGCGGACCCTCCCCGTCCAGTACGTCGGAGAGCGACAGCCCGCGCACCAGCTCCATCACGATCCACGGGCGGCCCTCCTCGGTCGCCACGTCGTACACGGTGATCACATTGCGGTGCGAGATACGGGCGGCCGCCCACGCCTCGCGCTCCAGCCGCGCGTACAGCCGCTGTCCGTCCGTGGTGCCGAGCTCCGACGGCGCCCGGACCTCCTTGACCGCGACCTCGCGGCCCAGGACGTCGTCGCGGGCGCGCCACACGACGCCCATGCCGCCCTCGCCCAGCGGTGCCAGCAGGCGATAACGGCCGGCGATCACCCGCTGCCCATTGCCCGGCTGTTCGCTCACTGGCGAGCCTCCTGTCCGCAGCAGAGCGGCATCACGGAAGAAACCACTCAAAGTTATCTCAACTCCGGCCAGCTGAAGCCCCCTTGAACAGCAATCCGCCCGGCCGGCGATCCTGCGCGCGTAAACTGTCCAACTCACCCTGGAATCAGTCGTATTCGGAGAGTAATCGTCACGTGGTCGTCAACCCCCGTACTGGGGTGGTGAATCACACCGGCGGGATACACGAGTGTCTCGACGGGGCGATAGGGTTAACCTGCCCGGGCCGGGTGCCCTCGTACGGGTGGGGAGTGACATGGAACAGATAACGGTGCGCAGCAGGCCTCGAGTGCCTGCGATCACATGCGGGAGCGGTGCGACCAGCTCGCGCCTCGACCGCCATCTCGCGGTGCTCGGCGGACCAGCCGTGCCGCACGGCGAGACGGCCGAGGCGACCCTGCTGATGCGCGAGCTCACGTCACGTGATGTGGCGCACTCGCGGGCGAGCAGGAGCGCGCGCGTCTCGCTCTTCGCCCCGCTGCGGCGACTGCGTCGATCGCTCTTCGGCAGCCGCCACTGACACGGCGGATCAGCAGTGCGACCGCGCTCAGGCGATCACACCGTCCCGGCGCAGCGCTGATATCTGTACGTCCGTCATCCCCAGGCCGTGCAGCAGCGCGTCGGTGTGCTCGCCGAGTGCGGGAACCGGGCCCATCAGCGGGTCCGCTCCACCCGGCATAGTGATCGGCGGCAGCATCGCCCGCAGGGGCCCCGCCGGTGAATCAATCTCCCGCCAGCGGTTCCGCGCCGCCAGCTGCGGATGCGCCGCCACGTCGGCCACCGTGTTCAGCCGGGCACAGGCGATACCGGCCGCCTCCAGCGCCGCGATCGCCTCCGGCGCACTCATCACTCCCAGCGCCTCCGCGACCACCGCGTCGGTCTTGACCCGGTTGCCCGTCCGGGCGGTGTTCGTGGCGAAGGCGGGATCGTCCGCCAGTTCCGGCCGCCGGAGCACCTGCTCGGCGAGACGCCGCCACTCCCGGTCGTTCTGCACCGACAGCAGCACCTGACCGCCGTCCGCCGTCGGGTAGGCGTTGTACGGCGAGATGACGGCGTGCGCGATGCCGGTGCGCGCCGGGGCCTCACCTCCATGCATCCCGTGGTGCAGCGGATGCCCCATCCACTCACCGAGCGCCTCCAGCATGGACACCTCGACCGGCCCGCCGAGCCCGGTCGTCGCGCGCCGCAGCAGGGCCGCCAGGACCCCGGAGAACGCGTACATCGCCGCGGCGATGTCGGCCGCCGGAATGCCCGCCTTGACGGGTTGCCCGGGCGTGCCGGTTACGGACACGAGCCCGGCCTCGCACTGGACGAGCATGTCGTACGCCCGCTTGTCGGCGTACGGCCCGTCGGCGCCGTAACCCGAAATATCGACGGCGACCAGGCGCGGGTGCGCGGCACACAGGGTGGCGGCGTCCAGCCCGAGCCGTGCCGCCGCCCCGTTGGCGAGGTTCTGCATGAACACATCGGCTCCCGCGACGAGTTGCCGTACCGCGTCCAGACCGCGCGGGTCCTTCAGATCCACCGCGAGTGACTCCTTGCCGCGGTTGCACCACACGAAGTGCGAGGCGAGGCCGCGCGCGGCGGTGTCGTAGCCACGCGCGAAGTCGCCGCCGTCCGGTCGCTCGATCTTGATGACGCGGGCACCGAGATCGGCGAGCTGGCGGGTGGCGAACGGCGCCGAAACGGCCTGTTCGACAGCGACGACGGTGATGCCGTCCAGGGGCAGAGGCAGGGGCTGAGTGCTCATGCCCCACTGACTATCGTGTAGGTCACACCTTTGTCACCCGGACATGCTGGCTGAGAACCCGATCACTTTCCGCCGTTCGCGTACTTGCGGACGGCGAGCGGCACGAAGACCGCGAGCAGCACCAGCGACCAGGCGATCGTCCCGGCCACCGGGTGGGCGACGGGCCAGGCGGCGTCGGCGGACGGCGCGGCGTTCCCGCAGAGGTCGCGCACCGCGCCGGCCACGGCACTGATCGGGTTCCACTCGGCGACCGTACGCAGCCGGCCCGGCAGATTGTCGGTGGGGATGTACGCGCTGGAGAGCAGCGGCAGGATGAAGGTGGCGCTGCCGAGCTGGCCGGCCGCCTCCTCGTTGTGAATGAGCAGGCCCAGGTAGCAGCCGACCCAGGCGGTGGCGAAGCGGAAGAGGACGAGGAGGCCGAAGGCGCCGAGCGCCGCGAGCGTCCCGCCCTCGACGCGCCAGCCGACCACGAGCCCCACCAGGGCCAGGGGCACTGTGCCGGCGGCCGTTATCAGCAGATCGGCGGTGGTCTGGCCGAGCGGCACCGCGACCCGGCTCATCGGCATCGTACGGAAACGGTCCATGACGCCGCGGTGGGAGTCCTGGGCGGCCTGGAACATGCCGGTCATGAGGCCGTTGGCGGCGGTCGCGGCCAGCAGCCCCGGCACCAGGAAGGCGCGGTACTCCTGGCCCGGCACGGCGAGGGCGCTGCCGAAGACATAGCCGAAGAACAGCAGCATGGTGATCGGCATGGTCTGCATCAGGATCAGCACGCCCGGGGCGTGCTTGATGCGCTGAAGGTGACGGGTCAGCATGGCGGTGCCGTCGTACGCGATGGTGCTCATGCGGCGCGCTCCTTCAGGGGGCTGGGGCTGGGGTTGCGGTCGGTCAGGCGCAGGAAGACTTCGTCGAGGGTGGGTGGCCGCAGGCTCGCGTCGACGACCGGCACGCCCGCCGCGTCGAGTTCGCGGACGATACGGGGGAGAGTGAGCGAGGGGTCGGTCGCGACGGCCCCGACCGCGCGGCGCTCGTGGTCGAGGACCGGCTCGGCGCCGGTGAGCTGGTCGAGTACGGCCGCTGCGGGCAGCATCGCGGACGCGTCGGCGACGACCACTTCGGCGTACGAGCCGATACGGGCCTTCAGCTCGGCGGGGGTGCCCGTGACGGCCGCCCGGCCCTGGTCGATCAGCACGATGTCGTCGGCCAGCTGGTCCGCCTCCTCCAGGTACTGCGTGGTGAGCAGCACGGTCGTCCCCCGGCCCGCCAGGTCGCGTACCGCGTCCCAGATCTGGTTCCTGCTGTGCGGGTCGAGGCCGGTGGTCGGCTCGTCGAGGAAGAGGACCTCGGGCCGGACGAGCAGGCTGGCCGCGAGGTCCAGGCGGCGGCGCATGCCGCCCGAGTAGGTGCGGGCGGGGCGGCCGGCGGCGTCGGTGAGGTCGAAGCGTTCGAGGAGTTCGTCGGCGCGGGCGGGCCCTGCCGCGCCCCTGATGCGCAGCAGGCGGGCGAAGAGCCGCAGGTTCTCGCGGCCGGAGAGCTCGCCGTCCACCGACGCGGACTGGCCCGTGACGCCGATGGCGCGGCGTACCGCGCCGGGGTCCCGGCGGACGTCGTGGCCCGCGACGGTGGCGGTGCCGGAGTCGGGGGCGGTGAGGGTGGTGAGGACCCGGACGGCGGTGGTCTTGCCGGCGCCGTTCGGGCCGAGGATGCCGCAGACCGTGCCCTGCTCGACGGCGAGGTCGAGGCCGCGCAGGGCGTGAACCTGGCCGAAGCGCTTCTCCAGGCCTTCACTAAGTACAGCGTACGTAGTTGTCATGCCCCCACCGTAGCGCACTACGTACGCTGTACGTAACTAGGATGGTGGGCGAGGTGATGATCAATGGCAGTCGGCGGGCGTTCCGCGACACCCGAGGTGATCTGGGCCCGCCCCGAACGCGCCGGCCGCGGACCCAGGGCGGCGTACAGCCGCGCCGACATCGCGGCCGCTGCGGTGCGGATCGCGGACGCGGACGGGCTCGACGCGGTATCGATGCGCAGAGTCGCCGCGGAGATCGGCTGCGGCACGATGTCGCTCTACAACTACGTGCCGCGCAAGGAGGACTTGTACGAGCTGATGGTCGACGCCGTCAGTGGGGAGTACGACCTGTCCCAGGAGCCGTCGGGGGACTGGCGCGCGGACATGCTGGCGCTGGCGCACCGGGCTCGGGCACTGATGCACCGGCACCCGTGGCTGCCGCGCCTGATGTCACCGGTCTACGGCTTCAGCCCCAATGTGCTGCGGTACCTGGAGTACTGCCTCGGCTGCCTGGAGGGGCTGGAGGCGCCGCAGGGGACGAAGCTGGAGCTGGTGGCGATGGTCAACGGAATGGTGACGACGTACGTCACCAATGAGCTCGCGACGGCTGAGCGCAGCCGGTCGCTGCCGTGGTCGCAGGAGCAGGAGAACGCGGTGCGGATCGCTTATCTCGGGCGCGAGATCGCCACGGGAAAGTATCCGCGGATGGCGCAGGCGTTCGCCGAGGACGCCGGCCCCATCGATCTGGACGCGGTGTTCGAGCGAATGCTGGAGCGGGTGCTGAACAGCTTCGCGTAGCCGGGGAGTGCGGCGTGCCGGGCGCCGGGGGCGGAGCCCTGCGGGCGGCTTGTTCCCGACCCCGCCCCTTCCCGCTGTGACATTTTGCGGCTCCGCCGCGTGAGGGGCGCTGCCCCAGACCCCGCTCCTCAATCGCCGGAGGGGCTCCATTGGAGCCCGTCCGGCGATTGAGGACACGCCCGCAGGGCGTCTGCGTTGTCTGGGGTCTGGGGGCTTGCCCCCAGTTCGGGAAGGGGCGGGTAGGGGAAATAACCCCGCAGGGCACCGGGGCCGGGTGCTACAGCAGCGCGAACTGGCCCTCCGGGCCCTCCTCCTGGTGGTCCAGGACCGACGCCGGGCGCCGCACCGCATCCGGCACCGGAAGTACCCCCGCCTCCGCCAGCTCATCGCGGCCGATCCGCTCCCCGCCCCGCAACTCCTCCCGGCCCGCGTCCAGCTCACCCAGCAGCGCCAGCACCGTGATGAGCTCAAGCAAGTCCGACGTCCACTCCTGCGGCCACGCAGAAGGGCGGATCGCCTCCAGGGTCCCCGGTTCACCCCGCGCCGTACGCCGCTCGAACCACAGATCCAGCACCCGGACCCCGCCCACGTGGAAGTCCCAGGCCGCGGCCGGTACGGGCGAGACGCGACCCTCTCCGACGTGCAGGACCTCCTGCTCCGCGTCGTACCGCAGTACCGAAGGCCACGCCGGGACGGCGGCCCGGACATAAGGGCGGCGGCCGCCCGGCAGCCTGGGGCGCTTCCCGCCCCGCGCACCCCGCACCTGCACAGCCGTCATAAGGCGGCCCAGTTCCACGCCCGCCGCCCATACGTCCGGCCCCGCCGGCAGCGGAACCACCGCGCCCGACGGCGAGGGCTCGGCAGCGGCGACCGCCCACGCCAGTACGTCCCCGGCAGCGACCTCCTGTCCGTAACGGTCGCTCAGCAGCGCCCGCAGCCCCGGCGTCAGATTCGGTTCGCGGCCGCCGGGGCGGCGGTGCAGCGGGCGGATGCGGCCGGGGCGGCCGGCGGAGGAGCGGCCGTCCGGGAGCAGGGCGCTGACCAGCAGCGCGGGTCCGGCGGCCGCCCCGGGCACGTACGCCTGCTCCACGGCGAACAGCTGGTTCGAGTCGTCGGCCACCCGCCACAGCTCCGGCCGGGCGGCGTCGATCAGCCGGTGGTCCGGGATCAGCCACTGTTCGTCGAAGGGGCCGTGAAGGATTCGGACCGGGTCAGGGCAGGGCCCGGTCTCGCGTGCGAGGCGGCCCGTGCCCGTCGACCGGCCGGGCAGCGCGGCCACCGAAGAATGCGTCGTACGCGCCCGGGTGGCCCCGAACAGCTCCTCGCGGGCGGCCCCCTCCGCCCGTACAAGCGCATCCCAACGGGCCCGCAGGGTACGTCTGTCCGGCGCCAGGACCCAGCCCCGCCCCAGCCGCAGCGGCGCCACCGACCAGGGCATCAGTTCGTCGAGCAGCGGGGCATCCGGGGCAACCATGCGGGCATCGTAGCCACGCCACCCGACCGCAGGTCAGTGCGCGTCCACCGTCACCGAGAAGGAGAAGCGGTCGCCCCGGTAACGGATGCGCGCCACGTCCACGACCCGCCCCTCCCGGTCGTACGTCACACCCGTGTAGTGCAGGATCGGGCTGAGCAGCGGGACCTTCAGCAGGTCCGCCGTCGCCGGATCGGCCAGCCGCGCCTCGACCGTGTCCGTGATCTTGCTGATGCGTACGCCCACCACGTCCCGCAGCACCTTCGTCATCGGCCAGCGTTCGAGATCGGCCACGTCGAGACCGGCGGCGACATCCGGTCGAACCGCGTTCTCCGCCCAGTTCGTCGGCTCGCCGCTCTCGCCGTCGCAGCGCAGCCGTTTGTACGTGACGACCTCTTCCTCGTCCGGGAAGTACTCGACGAGATCGCCGGGCACGGGCGTCGGCCCGTGCCCGAGGATCGTCGTCAGCTCCCCGGACTGCTGGGCCACGATCGCGTCGATCGAGCCGAGCAGCCGGCGCGGCGCACCGCGCCTGGCGCCCGGCTCGATGAACGTGCCGCGCCGCCGGTGCCTGCTGATCAGGCCCTCCGCCTCCAGCTCCTTGAGGGCCTGGCGCATGGTGAGCACGCTCACGCCGTAGTGCGCGGCGAGCTGCTCCTCGGTGGGCAGCCGCAGCGAGGCGTCGGCCATGCGGCCCAGTATGGAAGCGCGCAGGGACTGCGAGACCTGGTACCAGAGCGGCAGCTTCCGGTTCAGGACCAGCGAGTCGGGGGCGAATGCGGTCACGGTTTCATTTCTCCGTCGGCACGGTACGACGTACGTACTACGACCTGAAGTGGCGTTGCAGACCTTGCCACACGTCGTCGTACGCCGACTGAAGGTGGTCGGCGGACGCCGCCTGAGCGGTCGCCGTGACCGGCCAGCGCGTCTCGAACATGAAGGCAAGACCGTCGTCGATCTTCTGCGGCTTCAGCTCCGCGGCGCTCGCCCGGTCGAACGTCTCACGGTCGGGCCCGTGCGCCGACATCATGTTGTGCAGCGAGCCGCCACCCGGCACGAAGCCTTCGGCCTTCGCGTCGTACGCGCCCTCGATCAGGCCCATGTACTCGCTCATCACATTGCGGTGGAAGTACGGCGGCCGGAAGGTGTCCTCGCCGACCAGCCAGCGCGGCGCGAAGACGACGAAGTCGACTCCCGCCAGTCCCGGGGTGTCGGACGGCGACGTGAGGACCGTGAAGATCGACGGGTCCGGGTGGTCGTAGCTGATGCTGCCGATGACGTTGAAGCGGTGCAGGTCGTAGACGTACGGGACGTGATTGCCGTGCCAGGCGACGACGTCGAGGGGCGAGTGGTCGTACGTCGCCGACCAGAGGTTGCCGCAGAACTTGTTCACCACCTCCACCGGGCCCTCGACGTCCTCGTACGCCGCTACCGGAGCGAGGAAGTCGCGGGCGTTGGCGAGGCCGTTCGCGCCGATCGGGCCGAGGTCGGGGAGCTGGAAGGGCTGCCCGTAGTTCTCGCAGACGTAACCGCGGGCCGTCTCGTCGAGCAGCTCCGCGCGGAAGCGCACCCCGCGCGGGATCAGCGCGATGTGGCCGGGGTCGCAGCGCAGCAGGCCGAACTCGGTGCGCAGCAGCAGGCCGCCGCGCTCCGGAACGATCAGCAGCTCGCCGTCGGCGTCGCTGAACACGCGGTCCGTCATGGAGGAGTTGGCGTTGTAGAGGTGAATCGCCATGCCGGTGCGCTGGGTCGCGTCGCCGTTGCCGCCGACCGTCCACAGGCCGGCCAGGAAGTCGGTGCCGGGCGCGGGCTCGGGCAGCGGGTTCCAGCGCAGCCGGTTCGGGTCGGGAACGGCCTCCGTGAAGGGCGCGCTGCGCAGGTTGCCGTTGTCGGTGCGTACGAACGGGGGGTGCGCGGCCGACGGCCTGATCCGGTACAGCCACGAGCGCCGGTTGTGGGCGCGCGGCTCGGTGAAGGCCGAGCCGCTCAGCTGCTCGGCGTACAGGCCGAGCGGGGCGCGCTGGGGCGAATTGCGGCCGTGGGGCAAGGCGCCGGGGACGGCCTCCGAGCTGTGTTCGTTGCCGAAGCCCGCGGAATGGGCCAGTCCCTCAGCCGTTTTCCTCGCCTGCTCGATGCCGCTCATCGTCCGCTCCCGGGGTGCCGAAGAAATCCTAAGGTGCAATCCTATGGTTGACAGTAGGATTCGCGAGCCCGGCCGTCAACGGGGTGCCGCACCCGTGGGGTGTATCGGCATCATGGAGCCCGTGCCCCCAACGAACTCACTCCGCCGAGCCCCCGTGCAGCAGCGCAGTGCCGAGCGGCTCGCCCGGATACTGGACGCCTGTGCCCAACTCCTGGACGAAACCGGCTACGAGCGGCTGAGTACCCGGGCGGTCGCCGCCCGCGCGGGCGTGCCCATCGGCTCCGTCTACCGCTTCTTCGGCAACAAGCGCGCCATGGCCGACGCCCTGGCCCAGCGGAACCTCGACCGTTACGCCGAGCGGATCAGCGGCCGCATCGCCGCGATGCCGGGCGAGGACTGGCGCGGCGCCATCGACGCCGTACTCGACGAGTACATCGCCATGAAGCGGACCGTCCCCGGCTTCCGCCTCGTCGACTTCGGCGTCCAGATCCCGATGGGTACCCGGGCGGGCGACCGGGTCGGCGACCCCGGCGACGCCGACATCAATTACCGCGTCACCGACCGCCTCACCGACCTCCTCTCGGCCCACCTCGGCCGTACCCCCGACGCGGCCCTGCGCCGGACGGTCCTGGTCGCCGTCGAGGCGGCCGACGCGGTGCTCCAGCTGGCATTCCGGCTGCGGCCGTCGGGGGACCCGGACCTCATCACCGAAACGCGTGGCGTCCTGCACGCCTACCTGGCCCGGACACTCGACTGACCTGAGCTACTGATCCTCTTCGCTCGACCCTCCCCTTCATGCCTACCGGTCGGTATGCTCGGCCGTGCTCGCGCGTCACCGCCGCCGTCGCCGCCGCCCGCTGGAGGGCTCATGTCCGAATCCCGCACCGTCCTGCGTATCTGTCCCCTCTGCGAAGCCACCTGCGGTCTGACCCTCACCATCGAGGGCACAAAGGTGACCGGCGCGCGCGGCGACCGTGACGACGTATTCAGCCAGGGGTTCATCTGCCCCAAGGGCGCCTCCTTCGGAGAGGTCGACGGCGACCCCGACCGGCTGACCGGGCCTCTGGTCCGCAAGGACGGCGTCCTCCAGGAGGCGACCTGGACCGAGGCCTTCGACCTCGTCGCCGCCAGGATGCGGCCGCTGATCGAGGAGTACGGGCCGAACTCCGTCGGCGTCGTACTCGGCAACCCCAACGTCCACACCATGGCCGGCGCCCTCTACCCGCCCGTCCTCCTCTCCCTCCTGCGCACCCGTGGCCTCTTCACGGCCAGCACCGTCGACCAGATGCCCAAGCACGTCTCCAGCGGACTGCTCTTCGGCGACCCGTTTGCCATCCCGGTGCCCGACCTGGACCGTACGGACCACCTCCTGCTCCTCGGCGCCAACCCGCTGGATTCCAACGGCAGCCTCTGCACCGCCCCCGACTTCCCCGGCAAGCTCAAGGCGCTGCGCCGCCGCGGCGGCACGCTCGTCGTCGTCGATCCGCGCCGCACCCGCACCGCGAAGCTCGCCGACCGGCACGTCCCCATCAGGCCCGGCACGGACGCGCTGCTGCTGGCCGCGCTCGCCCAGGTCCTCTTCGAGGAGAAGCTGACGGACCCGGGCGTTCTGGAGGAGTACATCGACGGGCTGGCCGAAGTCCGGGAAGCAGTACGGGACTTCACACCGGAGGCCGTCGCCGCCGCCTGCGGCATCCCCGCCGATGAAATCCGCCTTCTGGCCCGTGGTCTCGCCGCCGCGCCGACCGCCGCGGTGTACGGCCGGGTCGGCAGCTCCACTGTCGAGTTCGGCACCCTGGCCAACTGGCTCGTCGACGTACTGAACATCCTCACCGGCAACCTCGACCGCCCCGGCGGAGCCCTCTTCCCGCTCTCCGCCACCGTGCCCCCGCCCCGCCCCGCCGGCCCCGGCAAGGGATTCGCGCTCGGCCGCTGGAAGAGCCGGGTCAGTGGCCACCCGGAGGCCAAGGGCGAACTGCCGCTGTCCGCGCTCGCCGAGGAGATCGACACTCCGGGGGAGGGCCGGGTGCGGGCGGTCATCGCCATCGCCGCCAACCCCGTGCTCTCCGCGCCCGACGGGCTCCGCCTCGACCGTGCCCTGAGCGAGCACCTCGACTTCATGGTCAGCGTCGATCCGTACCTCAACGAGACTTCGCGGCATGCCGACGTCGTGCTGCCCCCGCCGCCGCCGTCCCGGAGCGTGCACTTCGACTTCGCCTTCAACGGCTTCGCCGTTCACAACCAGGCGCGTTACAGCCCGGCCGCCGTCCCCCTGGAGGACGGACGGATGGACGAGAGCGAAATCCACGCCCGCCTGATCCTCGCGGTGAGCGGCATGCACGGCGCCGACCCGGTGTCCGTCGACGACCTCGTCATCGAGCGCGCCCTCACCAAGGCGGTCGCCGAACCGCACTCGCCCCTCCACGGCGGCGACCCGAAGCAGCTCGCCGCTCTGCTCACCGGGCGCACCGGACCCGAGCGGCGCCTGGACATGATGCTGCGCCTCGGCCCGTACGACCTGGTCCTCGACGACCTGCTCGCGCACCCGCACGGCGTCGACCTCGGCCCGCTCAAGCCGCGCCTCCCGCAGGTGCTCAAAACCCGCAGCGGAAAGGTCGAGTTGCTGCCGGATCCCATCGCCGCCGACCTGCCGCGACTGCGGCGCGCGCTGGACGAACGACCCGCCGCCCTCGTGCTCGTGGGCCGCCGTCACCTGCGCTCCAACAACAGCTGGCTGCACAACATCCCGTCGCTCAACGGCGGCAGCAACCGCTGCACCCTCCAGGTCCACCCCGACGACGCGGCCCGGCTCGGTCTCAACGACGGCGAGGACGCCCGTATCGCCGCGGAAGGAGGGGAACTGAAGGTTCCGGTGGAGGTGACGGACGAGGTACGCGCCGGAGTGGTGAGCCTCCCGCACGGCTGGGGGCACGACCGCGAGGGCGTCCGGATGGCAGTCGCCGCGGCCACTCCGGGCGTCAACGTCAACCAGCTGCTCGACGGAAGCCTGCTCGACCCGCTGTCGGGCACAGCTGTGCTCAACGGATTCCCCGTCGAGGTAACACCCATATCGTGACCTGGGGTTTTGCGCTTATTGCTCGCGTGTCAACATCTTGTTAACGCGTCGGAACGCGACCTAACGTCATCGAACCGCCTGGTCTGGTGGGAGTTCAAGGGCGAACGTTAGGTACCCCAAATGCTGACAATCCTCGGATTCGTCATGATTGCGACCTTCCTGGTCCTGATCATGATGAAGAAGATGTCGCCGATCGCGGCGCTCGTGCTGATCCCGGCACTGTTCTGTGTGCTCGTCGGACAGGGCGCCAAGCTCGGCGACTACGTCCTCGAAGGTGTAGGCAATCTCGCGCCGACCGCCGCGATGCTGATGTTCGCCATCGTGTACTTCGGCGTGATGATCGACGTGGGTCTCTTCGACCCGATCGTCCGCGGCATCCTGCGCTTCTGCAAGGCAGACCCGTTGCGGATCGTGGTCGGGACTGCCGTGCTCGCCGCGATCGTCTCGCTCGACGGCGACGGCTCGACCACCTTCATGATCACGGTCTCGGCGATGTATCCGCTGTACAAGCGGCTCGGGATGAGCCTGGTCGTGATGACGGGCATCGCCGCCACCGCGAACGGCGTCATGAACACACTGCCGTGGGGCGGGCCGACGGCCCGCGCCGCCACCGCGCTGAAGCTGGACGCGGCGGACATCTTCGTGCCGATGATCCCGGCGCTGGCCGTGGGACTGCTCTTCGTCTTCGTGCTGGCGTACGTGCTGGGCAGGCGGGAGCGCAAGCGGCTCGGGTATCTCACCCTGGACGAGGCGGTCGAGGCGGAGGCGGAGGTCCTTGTCACGGCGGGTGGCGGTGGCGTCGGCGGTGGCACTGAGCCGCGCAAGGGCGCGGGCGGCGGGGCGCACGCCGAGGCCGACGCCGATGCCGGTCCGGCGTACTCCGCTGACGGGGAGGGCTTCCAGGGGCTCGACCCGAACCGCGCGACCCTTCGTCCCAAGCTCTACTGGTTCAACGCCGGGCTCACCGTCGTGCTGCTCGCGGCCATGATCACGGAGCTGCTGCCGATCCCGGTTCTGTTCCTCCTCGGCGCGGCGCTCGCCCTCACGGTCAACTACCCGAAGATGACCGACCAGAAGGCCCGTATCGCCGCCCACGCGGACAACGTCCTCAACGTCGCCGGCATGGTCTTCGCGGCCGCCGTCTTCACCGGCGTCCTCACCGGCACCGGCATGGTCAAGCACATGGCGGACTGGCTCGTCGGCGCGATCCCCGAGGGCATGGGCCCGCACATGGCGATCGTCACCGGCCTCCTGAGCCTCCCGCTGACGTACTTCATGTCCAACGACGGCTTCTACTTCGGTGTCCTGCCGGTGCTGGCGGAAGCGGGCGCGGCGCACGGTGTGTCCTCGCTGGAGATCGCCCGCGCGTCGCTCGTCGGGCAGGCCCTCCACATGTCGAGCCCGCTCGTGCCCGCCGTGTACGTCCTGGTCGGCATGGCCAAGGTGGAGTTCGGCGATCACACGAAGTTCACCGTGAAGTGGGCCGCGCTCACGTCGCTGGTGGTACTCGCCGCCGGAATCGTCTTCGGCATCATCTGATGATGCCGGGCAGGGGCTGGCTGGTGCGCCTCGTCATCGCCTTCGGCTTCGCGCAGGCGGCGGTGTCGATGGCGCGCCCGGCCGTTTCGTACCGCGCCCTCGCCCTGGGCGCGGACGAGCGCGCGATCGGTGTGATCGCGGGCGTGTACGCGCTGCTTCCCCTGTTCGCCGCCGTACCGCTGGGGCGCCGGACGGACCACGGGCGGTGTGCACCCCTGCTTCCCGCCGGTGTTGTCCTGATCGCGGCCGGATGCGCCCTCAGCGGTACGGCGAACTCCCTTGCGGTGATGGCCGCGTGGAGCGGGGTGATGGGTCTCGGGCACCTCTGCTTCGTCATCGGCGCCCAGTCGATCGTCGCTAGGCAGTCCGCGCCGGCCGAACAGGACCGCAACTTCGGCCACTTCACCATCGGGGCGTCTCTGGGCCAGCTCGTGGGACCGGTCGCGGCAGGCCTGTTGGTCTCCGGCCAGGACGGTGCGATGGCCCGGACCAGTGCCCTCGCCCTGGTCGTCTCGGCGGGCGTCGCGGCGGTGTCGTTCAGCTCGCTCTGGCGGATCGAGCACCGGGTGGGGCCTGCGGTGCGTACGGCGGGCGGGGCGAAGGTTCCGGTTCACCGCATCCTGCGGACGCGGGGCGTGCCGGCCGGGATTTTCATCAGCCTCGCCGTGCTCTCCGCGACGGACATCCTCACCGCCTACTTGCCGGTCATCGGCGAGCACCGGGGGATCGCCCCTTCGGTCGTCGGCCTGCTGCTGAGCCTGCGAGCCGCGGCGACGATCGCCTGTCGGCTGGTGATGACGCCGATGATCCGGGTGCTCGGCCGCACGGCCCTGATGAGCGTCACGTGCCTTGTGGCCGGGCTGCTGTGCGCGGGGATCGCGCTGCCGGTGCCGGTGTGGGCGCTCGCGGTGATGCTGGCCGTGCTCGGCTTCTGCCTCGGCGTGGGCCAGCCGCTGTCGATGACGACGGTGGTTCAGGCGGCGCCGCCGAAGGCGCGTTCGACGGCGCTCGCACTGCGCCTGACCGGCAACCGCCTCGGGCAGGTCGCGGCGCCGGCGTCGGCGGGCCTGGTGGCCGGAGTGGCGGGGACGGCGGCGCCGTTCGCGATGCTGGGGGTCCTGCTGCTGGGAGCGTCGGCGCTGGCGCTGCGGGATCCGGGGCGCGGGGGCGGTTCGAGGCGGGCGGCGGGCGGCTGCGCCGCGTCACGTGAGACTCGCCGGACGCGGGCGAAGTAGCCGCGGGTGGGCCGGGCCCCGCCCGGCCCCGTCCAGCCCACGGAACGCCCCGCAGGCCACCCGTTTGCTCCGGCGGCGGACACGCACTGTGGGCCAGTCAGGTCATTTCTGATGCCTTTTCAGCGATTCGACGCTTCTTCACGCCCGATATGTGACATCTAATCAGGCGATCGAGTGATCAGTACGACAATCATCTCGGCTTGAAGGAGCACGCATGACCACCACGACATCTTCTCGTTCCCACGGTGTCCGATCGGGCACGGCAGCCCTCGCCGCGCTGGCCCTCGCAGGGGTGTCCCTGTGGGGCGCGTCGGCGGCGTTCGCCGTGGAGGGAGACAGCGGAGAGATCAAGATCCACAAGTCCGGAACCCGCGCCGCCGACACCAAGGACCACTACGAGGTCTGTACGTTCAGCCTGTCCGCGTCCAACTTCGAATCGGTGAAGCTGGTCAACTGGACTGTCACACCCCCGCAGCCGAAGACCCCCGTCGAGCCCATCCTGTCGGGAGGCCTCGTCATCATGAACGGCAAGGGGAGCACCGCGGACTACTCGCTCCCGGACGGTCACTACCAGCTCAGCTGGTCGTTCCCGGGCGGCGTCCCGAAGCAGAAGATCTTCAAGGTCAACTGCGCGAAGAAGCAGGACGACAAGCCCGCCGCCGCCCCGCGCGGTGCTGTCCCCGCGGGTGGCGGCGGGGCCGCGGACATCGGTACCGGCACGGGCACGGGCGCCGAGACCGCCGACAGCTCGTCGGCGAGCCTGGCAGCCGCCCTGGTCGCGGGTGCTGCGGGAGTGGCCGGGCTGATCTTCGTCCGTCGGGCCCGCCGCCGCGCAAATGGCGCCGCGTAACACCCGCTACAGCCGTCGGAGCGGTCCCAGCCGGGGCGTCCGCCTCGCTATGACCGCGACTGTGACGGTGACGTTGGTGACCGGTGTTGTCCGGGGGTGCGGCGATTCGCCCCCCGACGCACCGGTCACCGCTGCCCACGACACGGCCGCTCACGACACCGCAGCCAAGAACCCGGCGCCGGAACCGGCTGCGAATGCCGCGAACGTAAGGGAGCCGGCGCCGGAACAGGTCCCGAAGCCGGCTCCGAGCCCGGTGCCCGAGTCGGTCCCGACGCCGGTGCCCAAGCCGGTTCCGACGCCGGTTTCGAAACCGGCACCCGAGCAGGTGCCCAAACCGGTACCCAAGCCGGTGCGCAAGCCGATGCCGGTTCCGAAGCCGGTCCAGGCGACGTATCCGCCGCTGCCCGCATCGCCACCGCTGAGTGTGGCCGTCCCCGCCATCACCATCGAGTCGCCCATCATCGGGCTCGGGCTCGACCCGGCAGGCCACCTGGCCGCACCGCAGGTCGACAACCCGCGCCTGGTGGGCTGGTACCGGGACGGCCCGACCCCCGGAGAGGCGGGAACGTCCCTCCTCGTCGGCCACCGGGACACCCGGACCGGACCGGCCATCTTCCTCAACCTCAACGCACTCGTCCCCGGCGACGTCGTCCACGTCGTACGGGAGGACCGCCGGACCGCGGTGTTCACCGTCGACGCCGTGCGGACGTACAAGAAGGAGGCATTCCCCGACGCCGAGGTGTACGGCGCCAAAGCCGGCCGCCCGGAACTGCGGATCCTGACCTGCGGCGGCGCCTTCGACAAGAAGAAGGGATACGCCTCCAATGTCGTCGTTTTCGCCCACCTCACGGACGTGAAGTACGCGTAACAGTGCCCCTCGACCAGGCCGTCGGTCCGGTCGAGGGGCTTCCGCGCGTCAACAGCCTCCACCGAAGGGACTTCACCATGCCTCTCACGCCTCCTACGCCCCTGCGGATCACACCCACCCGCCTCGCCACCGCCACCGCGGGCGTACTCCTCGCAGCCGGCGCCCCCGCCGCGTACGCCACCCTCGGCGACGAACCCGCCGCCACCCCGGCTGCCGCCCCGCGGGGAACGGCGTACGTGGAAACGCGGCTGTTCTTCGGCACCGAGCGGCCGGACGGCGGTCCGGACATCACCGACAAGGCATTCATGGGTTTCATCGACCGTCACGTGACACGCAGCTTCCCGGACGGACTCACCGTGCAGAACGGCCGAGGCCAGTGGCGCGACGCCAACGGCACGATCGAGCGCGAGCGTTCATACGAATTGACGCTGCTGTACCCGGCATCGCAGGTCAAGGCCCGCGACCCGCAGATCGAGCGCATCCGCGACGCCTACGAGCGCGCGTACGCCCAGGAATCCGTCGCCCGTCTCGACGATCCGATCCGCGCCGACTTCTGACCTCACCCGGCCCCGCCGCCCGTCTCCAGGTCAAGAGCAGTTACAGCGGCGCCCAGGGCGACGACTGCGTCGAGGTAGACGCATGCCCCGACACCGTCCACGTACGCGACTCCAAGGACAGGTCCGTGCCCGTGCCGGACCTCGCGCCCCGTGCCTGGGCGGACTTCATCGTCCTCGCTACGCGAGGCTGACGGACCCTAGCGGGGAACGAAGCGGTCGACCAGGAGCGTGAGGCGCTCGTGGGCTCGGTCGGCGGGCAGGCGCCCGGCGCGGGTGAGGGTGACCAGTCCGTGCAACGCGGCCCAGAACGTCTCGACGAACAACCCCGGTTCGTCCGGGTGCGCGTGGTCGACGAGAGGGTCCAGCAGGGCCCGGAACGCCTCACGCAGCGGAGCGGGCGTGGCCTCGTCGGTGAAGGGCAGGCCGTTGTCGAGGCTGAACATCGCGTCGTACAGGGCGGGGTTGCGCACGGCGAAGTCGGTGTAGGCGCGGGCCAGCGCGGCCACCGCCTCCCGGCCGGCGGGCCCCTCCGGCACCGCGGCTCGCAGCGCGGTCGTCAGCTCGGCGAACCCCTCCAGCGCGACCGCTCCCACGATCTCGTTCTTGCCCCGGAAGTGGCTGTAGAGCACGGGCTGGCTGTACTCGATCCGCTCGGCGAGCCGGCGCGTGGTCACGGCGTCCCAGCCGTTGACCTCGGCGAGTTCGCGGGCGGTGGAGACGATCAGCCTGTGGCGGGTGGCCCGCTCGCGTTGCTTGCGTTCGTGTACTGACATGGCTCAATTCTAGCACCGCTAGAAAATGGAGCGCCGACATGCCTAGCATTGCGTCAGAACCTAGCGACGCTAGGGCGAGCCCTTGGGAGGGGACATGCAGGACGTACTGGCTGTCGTCACGGTCGTGGTGGTCGGGCTGTTGGTGGGCGTGGAGTTCGCGGTGGCGGTATTCGTCAACCCGATCCTCGACCGGCTCCCCAACGATGGCGGACTCGACGCCCGCAGCGACGGGGCGCGCGTTCTCGGCCGGATCATGCCGTTCTGGTACATCGGTTCAGTCGTCCTCGGCGCGGTGTGGGCCGCAGTGACGTGGAAGGGTGAGGGCGCGTCGTTCATAGCCGCAGGCGCAGTGCTCCTCGTGCTGAGCGTGGTGATGTCGATCCTGCTGCTCGTGCCGATCAACTCGCGTGTCGCGACTTGGTCGCACGAGGGTGTTCCCGCTGACTGGAAACAGCAGGTGGGGCGCTGGGACCGGTTCCACTGCGTCCGCGTGGGCATCATCGTGCTCGCCTTCACGCTGTTCGCCGTCGCCCTCGTCCAGTAGTGGCACTCTGGAGACTTGGGCCTCTGGCGTCGAAAAACTAACAGCGCTAGTTTGGGGCGTGGACGACTACGCCAGCCAGCCCTGGAGGATTGCGATGAAAGCCCATGACGCGATGTACATCGGTGGCCGGTGGCGGCCCGCCGCAGGTCAGGACACGATCGCGGTCGTGAACCCGGCCGACGAACAGGTCATCGGCCACGTCCCGGCCGGCACCGCCGAAGACGTAGACACGGCTGTACGAGCCGCACGCGACGCCTTCCCGGGCTGGGCCGCGACCCCGCCCGCAGAGCGCTCCGCGAAGATCGCCGCGCTGCGCGACGTGCTGGTGGCCCGCAAGGACGAGATCGCGGCCACCGTCACCGCCGAGCTGGGCGCGCCGCTGGGCTTCTCGCAGATGGTGCACGCGGGTGTGCCGATCCTGGTCGCCGGGTCGTACGCCGAGCTCGCCGCGACGTACTCCTTTGAGGAGAAGGTCGGGAACTCCACCGTCCTCCTGGAGCCGGTGGGCGTGGTCGGCGCCATCACACCGTGGAACTACCCGCTGCACCAGATCGTCGCCAAGGTGGCCCCCGCACTCGCCGCCGGCTGCACGGTCGTCCTCAAGCCCGCCGAGGACACCCCACTCACCGCTCAGCTCTTCGCCGAGGCTGTGGACGAGGCCGGCATCCCCGCCGGTGTCTTCAACCTCGTCACCGGCCTCGGCCCGGTCGCCGGGCAGGCGCTCGCGGAGCACGAGGGGGTGGACCTGGTGTCCTTCACCGGGTCCACGGCCGTCGGAAAGCAGATCGGCGCGACGGCCGGCGCCGCCGTCAAGCGCGTCGCGCTGGAACTGGGCGGCAAGTCGGCCAACGTCATCCTGCCGAGCGCGGACCTGGCCAAGGCGGTCAGTGTCGGCATCGCGAACGTCATGGGCAACTCCGGCCAGACGTGCAGCGCCTGGACGCGGATGCTCGTACACGAGGACCAGTACGACGAGGCGGTGGCCGTCGCCACCGCCGCCGTGGCGAAGTACACCGTCGGCGAACGCGTCGGCCCGCTGGTCAACGCCAAGCAGCAGGCGCGCGTGCGCGGCTACATCGAGAAGGGGGTCGCGGAAGGCGCGCGCATCGTCGCGGGCGGCCCCGAAGCCCCGCTCGACACCGGCTACTACGTCGCCCCGACCGTCTTCGCGGATGTCACCCCGGACATGACCATCGCCCAGGAGGAGATCTTCGGCCCGGTCGTCTCCATCCTCAAGTACGCCGACGAGGCCGAGGCGCTGCGGATCGCCAACGGCACCGTCTACGGCCTCGCGGGCGCGGTCTGGGCGGCGGACGACGAGGAGGCCGTCGCCTTCGCGCGCCGCATGGACACCGGACAGGTCGACATCAACGGCGGCCGGTTCAACCCCCTCGCACCGTTCGGCGGCTACAAGCAGTCGGGCGTCGGGCGCGAGCTGGGGTCGCACGGCCTCTCCGAGTACCTCCAGACCAAGTCCCTCCAGTTCTGATCCGGGAGCAACCCACCATGGCCCGCGACCGAGTCCGCGCCGCAGTCCTGTCCGCCGTCGGTGCTCCCCTGGAAATCACCGACATTGAACTCCCCGAGACGGGTCCCGGTCAGGTGAGGGTCCGTCTCGCCGCCGCCGGTGTCTGTCACTCCGACCTCTCCCTCTCGAACGGCACCATGCGCGTGCCGGTTCCCGCCGTACTCGGCCACGAAGGCGCCGGTACGGTCGTCTCCGTCGGCGAGGGCGTCACGCATGTCGCCCCCGGCGACCCGGTCGTTCTCAACTGGGCGCCTGCCTGCGGGAATTGCCACCACTGCGGCATCGGCGAGGTGTGGCTGTGCGTCAACGCGCTGTCCGGCGCCGGCAGCGTGTACGCCCGTACCGCGGACGGCACCGACCTCCACCCCGGCCTGAACGTCGCGGCGTTCGCCGAGGAGACCGTCGTCGCGGCCAACTGTGTGCTGCCGGTCCCGGACGGCATCCCGCTCACGGAGGCCGCGCTGCTCGGCTGCGCGATCCTCACGGGCTACGGCGCTGTCCACCACAGCGCGCGGGTCCGCGAGGGCGAGTCGGTCGCGGTCTTCGGTGTCGGCGGCGTCGGTCTCGCCGTCCTGCAGTCGGCGCGTATCGCGGGGGCGGGACAGATCGTCGCCGTCGACGTCTCGCCGGAGAAGGAGGAACTGGCGCGGGCCGCCGGGGCCACCGACTTCGTGATCGCCTCCGAGACCACCGCGAAGGAGATCCGAAAGCTCACGGGCGGTGCGCAGGGCGTCGACGTCGCCGTCGAGTGCGTGGGCCGGGCCGTCACCATCCGCACCGCCTGGGACTCCACCCGCCGCGGCGGCCGCACGACGGTCGTCGGCATCGGCGGCAAGGACCAGCAGGTCAGCTTCAACGCTCTGGAGATCTTCCACTTCGGCCGTACGCTCTCGGGCTGCGTCTACGGAAACTCCGACCCCGGGCGCGACCTGCCCGTACTCGCGGACCACATCCGCGCCGGCCGCCTCGACTTGAGCAGCATGGTCACCGAAGAGATCGGCCTCGACGGCATCCCGGCCGCCTTCGACAACATGCTGGCGGGCAAGGGCGGCCGGGCCCTGGTCGTCTTCTAGAACGACTGGACCAGGCCCAGCCCTGTTCCACATCAGCCACCCCAGACGCTTCCGCGCGGCTGGGGTGGCTCGCGCTGCCCGCAAGCGGCCTCATCGCAGGCGTAGCAGTCCCATGCGTTGAAGAGCACTCCGCCCAGCGTGGTGACGGCCGGAACATGCCCGGTCGCACCGCCCGGCCCCGGCCGGCCGGGGCCGGGGGGCGAGTCGATCCCGCCCGGGACCTGACCAACGATTCCAAGGCCGCGCCACCACCCCCGCAGCGACAGGCCAGGCAGAAACCCGAGGTCAGTGCTGAGGCTGAGGTGGGAGAAAGTCCTGCTGCCAGACCCGTTGACCTCCGTACCATCCGGTCGGTACGTTCCCGGCACATCTCGGAGCCACCCCCTCCCCTTTGCCCGTCCCCACCTTTCGTCCCCGCACCCACCGGAGTGTGCACCGCATGGACACGGCACCTTCCCCGCTCACGGACACCACGGCAGACGCTTCGGCCACCGACCGCAACCGGCGCAAGGTGGCGACCGCCGCCGCCCTCGCCTCCGCCGTCGAGTGGTACGACTACTTCGTCTTCGGTATCGCCGCGGCTCTCGTCCTCGGCGACCTGTACTTCCCCTCCGGCAGCTCGTCCGCCGGCGTACTCGCCGCCTTCGCCGCCTTCGCCGTCGGCTTCCTCGCCCGCCCGGTCGGCGGCGTCATCGCCGGCCACTTCGGCGACAAGCACGGCCGCAAGCCGATGCTGGTCCTGGCCCTGACGCTGATGGGCCTGGCCACCACCGGCATCGGTCTCCTGCCGACGTACGAGACCATCGGCATCGCCGCTCCCATCCTTCTCGTCCTGCTCCGCGTCTTCCAGGGCATCGCCGTCGGCGCCCAGTGGGGCGGCGCGATGCTGATGGCGACCGAGTACGCCCCCGAGGGCAAGCGCGGGCTGTACGGCAGCCTGGTGCAGCTCGGCGTTCCCATCGGCGTCGTCACCGCGAACACGGTCTTCCTCATCGCGGGCGCCACGACCAGCGAGAGCGCGTTCGCGTCGTGGGGCTGGCGAGTGCCGTTCTTCGTCGGCGTCCTGGTGCTCGTACTCGCCTGGTACATCCACACGCGGGTCGAAGAGACTCCGGCGTTCCGCGAGGCGGAGCGCGCGCTGGCCGAGCAGGAGAAGGGGGCGGCGCGCTCGCCGCTCCGTACGATCCTGACGAAGCACCTCGGCACGGTCTTCCTGGCCGGTGGGTCCTTCGCGGTCAACACCGCGACGTTCTACATCATCATCACCGGGGTCCTGGACTACGCGACCCGCGAACTGGAGATGGAACGCAGCGCGGTCCTCGCCGTCTCGCTGTGCGTCAGCCTCACGCAGTTGGTGATGATTCCCGCGTCGGCGGCCCTGTCCGACCGCATCGGCCGGCTGCGCATCTACGCCCTGGGTGCGGTGGGGCTTCTGGTGTGGGCGGTGCCGATGTTCCTGCTCATCGACACGAAGTCGCTGCTGTGGCTGGCGGTCGGGACGTTCGTGACGAGCTGCTTCCTCAGCATCATGTACGGGCCGCAGGCGGCGCTGTTCGCCGAGCTGTTCACGGCGGAGATGCGGTACACGGGGGCGTCGCTCGGGTACCAGATCGCGGCGGTGTTCGGGGGCGGGCTGGCGCCGTTCATGATGGTGCTGCTTCTTGAGGCGACCGGTACGTCGATGGCGGTGTCGGCGTACATCATCGGACTCGCGGTGATCGCCCTGATCTCCATCAAGATCCTGTCGAACCGGGCTGCCGCCGCTGCCGCCGCGGCCGACTAGGGCGGGCGTTTGCGCCTGCCCCGGCCGCAAGGGCTGTCCCACCGGTCACCAGTAGCCAGTGCCACAGACCGCGGGACAGCCCTCTGCCGGCCCGGGAGCGGGCGTTCGCCCGGCCGGCGTCAGGAGCTCGTGAGGATGACGAGTTTCTGGGTCGCCCGGGTCATCGCGACATAGCGGTCGACCGCTCCTTCGATGCCCTTGCCGAACGCCTCCGGGTCGATGAGGACGACCAGGTCGAACTCCAGCCCCTTCGACAGCTCCGGGGTCAGCGACCGGACGCGGGACGTCGCCCGGAATGTTGGATCGCCGATGACGCAGGCGATCCCTTCGGCATGTGCGGCGAGCCAGTTGTCGAGGACCGAGCTCAGATCCGCAGCAGCTCCGTGCACGACGGGGACGCCGCTGCTGCGGATGGAGTTCGGTACGTTGGCGTCCGGGAGCACGGCCCGGATGACCGGCTCGGCTTCCGCCATGATTTCTTCCGGCGTCCGGTAGTTGATGCTCAGGGAGGCCAGGTTGATCCGGTCGAGCCCGACCCGCTCGAGCCGTTCCTGCCACGACTCCGTGAAGCCGTGCCTGGCCTGGGCACGATCCCCGACGATGGTGAAGCTCCGGGACGGGCACCGGAGCAGCAACATCTGCCACTCGGCGTCGGTCAGTTCCTGAGCCTCGTCCACGACGATGTGCGCGAACGGGCCGGCGAGCAAATCCTGGTCGGCGGTGTGCAGTTCGGACTCGTCGACCAGGCTGACCCGGGCGTCCTCGCCGCGCAGCATCGTCACCAGGCCCTCGCCGTCGTCACCGTCGGCGCCGGAGTCGGCTGCGGCCTCGACCAGGTTGTCGACGACTTGCGCCATGCGCTCGCGCTGGGCGGCGAGCACGGCCTCGTGCCGGCGCCTCCGCCGGGCCGCCTCCGGGTCACCGAGCCGCTGCCGTGCCGCGTCCAGGAGCGGCAGGTCGGACACCGTCCAGGCCTGGGGGTCCCCGCGCTGCAGCTTCGAGACGTCATCGCGGCTGAGCCAGGGAGCACACTTGCGCAGGTAGGCGGGTACCGACCACAGGTCTGCGACGAGGTCGGCCGCTTCGAGCAGCGGCCACGCGCGGTCGAAGGCTGTGAGCAGCTCCCTGTCCTGCCCCAGCGACTTGCGGAGCAGGTCGGGCGAGACGTCGCCGTCGTGCTTGTCCACCAGGATCGTGAGCAGCTCCTCCCAGATCTGGTCGCGCGCCTCGTTGTGCGGAATACCGGGTGCTGCTTCGAACGCCACGGCCCAGTCGTCGGCGCTCAGCCAGATGTCGGACCAGTGGGTAGTGACCGTCATCCCCCTGGTGGGCGGCTCCTCGTAGAACCTGACGGCCGTCTCGATCGCCTTCACCAGATTCGCGGACGACTTCAGGAGGGCCACGTCCGGGTCGGCCTCGATCGCTGCCGCGGCTCCCTCGGCGACGAGGTCCCGCAGGGTGCAGGTCTGCACGCCCTCCTCTCCGAGGCTGGGGAGTACGTCGGCGACGTAGCCGAGGTAGGGCCGGCTCGGACCGACGAACAGCACGCCGCCACGGCGGTGACCGAGGCGAGGGTCGGAGTAGAGGAGGTAGGCGGAGCGGTGCAGGGCGACGACGGTCTTTCCCGTACCCGGACCGCCGTCGACGACGAGAGCGCCGCGCGATCCCGCGCGGATGATGGCGTCCTGATCGGCCTGGATGGTGCCGAGCACGTCTCGCATCCGGGGCGAGCGGTTGCTGCCCAGGCTGGCGATGAAGGCGGACTGGTCGTCGAGCGCGGCGTGCCCGGCAAACCCGTCCGAGGTGAACACCTCGTCCCAGTAGTCGCTGATCCGGCCGCGGGTCCAGCGGTACCTGCGGCGGCTTGCCAGACCCATCGGGTTGGCGTGGGTGGCTCCGAAGAACGGCTCGGCCGCGGGGGAGCGCCAGTCGAGCAGCAGCCATCGGCCCGCGCTGTCCGTAAGGCCAAGTCGTCCGACGTACACGGGCTCTGGGTTGTCCGCGCTGACCATGTGTCCCAGGCACAGGTCCAGACCGAAGCGACGCAGTGCGCGCAGGCGAGCGGTCAGCCGGTGGATCTCCATGTCCCGGTCCATCGCCTGCCGGCCGATGCCTCCGGGCCGCTTGCGCTCGGCATCGAGTTGGTCGGTCAGTTCGGCGATCGACTGCTCAAGGCACTCCGCGATGGCCGCGAAGTGCTGCTCGTCGCCGGCGATCAGCGTCGGGTCGGCCTTGGGGGAGAGGCGGTCGGGAAGGTCAAAGGCGCTGGTAGTAAGGGGGTTCAAGTCATAAGCTCCGATGTGAGGCCGCTCGCAACCATTGATTGCGCGCGGCAAGGCGTCTGGACCGGCGTGACGAACCTGGTGACCATGACGCCGTTGTCGGTTCAGGTCGCCATGGTTCGCGGGTTCTCGTGCTCTGGTCCTGGCTCGACGATTCCGCGTGGTTCACGCGGACACTTGCGGCATTTCTCCGCCGGTCGCGTCGAGCAGCAACTTCGCGGCCACCGTTGTCCCGTCGGTCCGGATCGTGCCGGCCACGGCCCTCGCTCGTGCGGCGGTCTCGGGGGTCAGGGCCGTGCTGAGCGCGGCCGACAGGGACTCGAAGGTCGGAGTCGGACCGTCGTGTGCGGCGCCGATGCCCAACTCGGCCACCCGGCCCGCCCAGTACGGCTGGTCCACCATCTGGGGTACGACCACCTGAGGCGCGCCGGCCCGGGCAGCCGTCGTCGTGGTGCCCGCACCGCCGTGGTGCACGACGGCGGCGACCCGGCCGAACAGTGCCTGCTGATTGACCTCGTCGAGGACGAAGCAGTCGTCCTGGTCGTCGTCCAGGGCCAGGTCCGCCCAGCCGCGGGAGACGACTGCGCGGTGGCCCTGCGCGCGGACCGCCTCGACAGCCACCTGGGCGACGTCCTTCGAGGCGCGCATGGGCATGCTGCCGAAGCCCACGTACACCGGTGGTGTGCCGGCGTTCAGGAACGCCTCCAACTCGGACGGGAGCGGGCGTTCGTCCGGCAGGATCCACGCGCCGGTCTGCACGACGTCGAGGTCCGTCGAGTCCTGCCACGGGCCCAGGGTCGGGTCCGCCGCGAGCCACGGCTGGTCGGTGAAGGTGTGGTCGCGGACGTTGTCCACCGGTGGCAGGCCGATCGCTGCCCGGTGGGTGTTGAGCGGCGCGGCGTACAGCGCGTTCACCTTCTCGGCGTCCAAGTCCCACAGCACCCGGTTGTCGGTCTCTTCCGGTGGGAACGGCACTCCCGGCCGCTGCTGCGGCGGGTAGTTCGGCGACGGCAGTTCGAACGGATGGAAGCACGCGTACACGTAGCGGATGCCCAGCTTCTCGGCCACCGACCGCACGCCGGCCGGAATCAGGCCGGTCGCCACCAGCACATCACATCCCTCGGCCGCCGCGGCGAGCGTGTCGAACCGCTCGGCGACCAGCTTGGCCGCGATCCGGGGCACGTCCGCCGCCGACGGCGGCGTCACCCCGGTCACCAGCGCGCGCACCGACTGGCCGAACGGCACCAGCTCCACGCCGGCACCTGCCAGCAGCTCCGCGAACTCCTTGTCCGGCGGCGCGCACACCCGCACCTCGGCACCGAGCGCCTGCAACCGCACCGCGAGCCCCACCAGCGGTTCGACGTCCCCGCGCGACCCGTACGTCGACAACAGCACTCGCATTCAGTGACTCTCACTTCCGCAGATTCTGGCTTAGGCCGGTGATTCTGCGGCACGACCGGGGCCTTGCCGCAAGCCCCCCACTGCGCTATAAGTTAAGAGTGGAAAGGAGTGGGTACACCTCCTTCCCTCTTTCGTCCGCTGGACGGACAACCTCCTCGCGAAGCGCCGTACCGCCGCATGCGGCGGTACTGTCGGCTTCGCCGGACGGAGCCGGGGCCTACTTCCCGTACAGGTCCGCCCACCCGTCCGCCACCGCGTACGCCGGCACGCCCGCCACATCCACCGTGCCGCCCCCCGACACCGCCCGCGCCAGATCCGCCGCATGCCGCACTGCCGCCCGGAATAGCAGCGAGCCCGTGCTGACCCTGGCCACCCCCAGCTCCGCCAGCCGCGCGACCGTCAACCGGCCCGGTGCGTACAGGATGTTGAGCGGCGCCTCGTACTCGGCCGTCAGGGCGGCGATGACGGACTCGTCCTGCAGCCCCGGTACGAACAGGCCGTCCGCGCCCGCCTCCTGGTAGGCGGAGAGCCGGTGCGCCGTCTCGTCCGCGTGGCCCGGCAGCCAGTGCGTATCCGCGCGCGCGTTGACGAACAGAGTCGGCGCCGCTTCCTTCACCGCACGGATCACCTCCCGCTGGTGCGCCAGTGGCGCGAGCGTGCCGTCCGTGCGGCCGTCCTCGATGTTCACCCCGGCCACCCCCGCCCGTACGAGATCAGCAGCCAGCGCGGCGACCTCGGCCGGGTCAGCGCTGAATCCGCCCTCGATGTCCACGGTGACCGGGACCGGCAGCCGCGTGAGCCCGCGTCCGAGGTGGAGCGTCTCCTCGCGTGCCGTGCCGGTCGCGTCCGGTTTGCCGGCGGCCGACGCGACGCCGAGGCTGGTCGTCCCGATGGCGGCGAAACCGGCCTCGGCGAGGGCGGCGGCGGAGGCGTGGTCCCAGGCGTTGGGGAGGACGAGCGGGGTGCCGGGGCGGTGGTGCAGGGCGCGGAATTCGTCGTAACGGCTCATGAGTTCGTCTCCTCCAGTAGTACGTCGAGTACGCCGCAGGCCAGCGCCAGGGCGTGCCGGGATCCGGGGCACGGGCGGATGCCGTGGCCGAAGGGGGCGTCGGCGGACGCCAGGTCCAGAGGTACGTCGGTGCCCTCGGGCACGGACCGGCCGTGCAGCGCCGCCCCGGCGGCGGCGACGCGTTGCGTGCCGCGCACGGGTGGGGCAAGGCGGAGGGTTTCGGCGACCAACTCATCGGTGGGGAGGGTGGTTTGCTGCCGTGCCCCGGCTTCGAGGGCGCTGACGATCAGCGCGGCCGTGGCGTCGCAGGTCTGTACGAGCAGCCCGATCCGGTTCGCGACGCGCTCCGGCTCGTCGTCCGGCAGCAGGCCGACCAGAGTGCGTACGCCCTCGTCCGCGCGCGCCATCACCTCCGGCGCCGCCCCCGGCCGGTAGGCCGCCGCGACCGCGCGGGTCGCGGGGACGACGTCCGCATGGGCGCCGAGCGCGGTGCCGAGGACGGCTACCGGGATGTAGGGCGCCGCGTCGGGTGATGCGGCGTGACGGGTCAGAATCCTGGCCGATTCCCGCAGTCGGTGGGGGTCGAGGCGTCCTAACTCGCCCTCGGCCAGGGCCCGGCGCCGTGCGTGCACCTCGCCGTTGCTGAAGCGGGCCACGGCGCCGCGCAGCCATCGCATGGTTTCGGGTGCGCCGCCGGCGGGCGCTTCCGGTACGAGGAACCGGGGGTCGCGGAGCACGGCACGGGCGTCCGGAGTGGGCGTTGTCATGGCCCTGAACGTACCGCCGCGACGGTTCGGCCACCGCCGAAGAGTGCGGGGTCCCGGTTACAGCGTCCCGCGCTCGATCCCCAGCGCCTCGCGCAGTGCCCGTTCCCCGGGCTCGGTGATCTTCACCGCCCGCTCCGAGCCGATCCGTACGCACCATCCCGCATCCAGCGCATGACGGCACAGCGCCGCCCCCGCCACCCCCGCAAGGTGCGGGCGGCGCTCGGTCCAGTCGAGGCAGGAGCGTACGAGTGGCCGCCGGCCCGTGCGTTCCAGGCCGATGCCGAGCGCGCCGAACCAGCCCAGCCCCTCCTCCGTGAGCGCGAAGCCGGTGTCCTGCCGCAGCAGGCCACGTGCCGTCATCGCGTCCGCGATCACGATGCCGATCCGCCCGGCCAGGTGGTCGTAACACGTGCGGCCACGCGCCATCGCACTGCTCGCACTTGCCGCCCGCAGCGAACGGGGAGGCCCCGGAGGCGCCGCGGTCGCCACCTGCGCGGCGAGGTCCTCGACCATGTGTGCCGTGCCCGTGTCGGCCAGCCGGACGTACCGGTGCCTGCCCTGCCGCTCCTCCGCCAGCAGCCCCCCGGCGACAAGCTTGCCGAGGTGCTCGCTCGCGGTCGAAGCGGCCACCCCCGCGTGGCGCGCCAGTTCGCCGGCCGTCCAGGCCCGCCCGTCGAGCAGGGCCAGGCAGAACGACGCCCGGGTCTCGTCGGCGAGGAGTGCGGCGAGCGCCGCGAGGCGGCGCGCGGGGGAGGAGCGGTGGGGGGAGGGGCGAGTGGAGTGGTGGGAGTCGTCTTGCGCCATGCGTCCCAGGATGCGTCAGGGATTGTTCGGCGTGCGCCGAACCGCCCCCCACTGCTCGTACTGGAGCGCCAAGCCGTCGATCAGCGCCCGCAGCCCCGTCTCGAACGCGCCCTCGTCGACCTTCTGCCGCCGCTCCGCGAGCAGATGGGCCTGGCCGAGGTGCGGATAGTCCGCCGGATCGTACGCCGTCTCGTCGTCGACGAAGCCGCTCGCGAACGAGCCGAGCGCCGAGCCAGTGATGAAGTACCGCATCAGCGCGCCGATGTACGTCGCCTGGGCCGGCGGCCACCCCGCCCTGACCATCGCACCGAACACCGCGTCGGCGACCCGCAGGCCGGCCGGCCTGCGCCCCGGCCCGCGGGCCAGTACCGGAACGATGTTGGGGTGCTCCGTGAGCGCCGCGCGGTAGGAGACGGCGTAATCGTGCAGCGCGGTCTGCCAGTCGCGGCCGTCCGCCGGGTCGAACATCGTCAGGTCGACCTTCGCGCTCACCCCGTCGGCGACCGCGTCGAGGATCTCGTCCTTGTTGTGGAAGTGGTTGTAGAGGGACGGCCCGCTGACCCCGAGCTCCGCCGCGAGCCTCCGCGTCGACACCGCGTCGAGACCTTCCGCGTCCACGAGCGCACTCGCCGCCCCGACGATGCGGTCACGGCTGAGGAGGGGCTTGCGCGGTCGGGCCATGCGGCACATAGTAGGCCGTGCATCAAGAAACTAGCAGTGCTAATTAAATGCTGATCGAGTTGACGAGAAGTGGGGTGCCGGGATGAATCTCGAGCTCAGCGAGGAGCAGACCGCGGTGCGGCAGCTCGCCAAGGACTTCACCGACCGCGAGATCAGCCCGCACATCGTCGAGTGGGACCGCGCCGAGAGCGTCGATCGAGCCATCGTGAAGAAGCTCGGCGCGCTCGGGTTCCTCGGCCTGACGATCCCCGAGGAGTACGGCGGCTCCGGCGGCGACCACCTCGCGTACTGCCTCGTCACCGAGGAACTCGGCCGCGGCGACTCCTCGGTGCGCGGCATCGTGTCCGTATCGCTCGGCCTCGTCGCCAAGACCATCGCGCACTGGGGCACCGAGGAGCAGAAGCATCAGTGGCTGCCCGGCCTCACGTCGGGCGAGCTGGTCGGGTGCTTCGGCCTCACCGAGCCCGGCACGGGCTCCGACGCGGGCAACCTCACCACCCGCGCCGTGCGCGACGGCGACGAGTACGTCATCAACGGCTCCAAGATGTTCATCACCAACGGCACCTGGGCCGACGTGGTGCTGCTCTTCGCCCGCTCGACCGACGCCCCCGGTCGCAAGGGCGTCTCGGCCTTTCTGGTGCCCACCGATACCCCCGGCCTCACCCGCCGCGAGATCCACGGCAAGCTCGGCCTGCGCGGCCAGGCCACCGCTGAGCTGTTCCTGGAGGACGTACGGGTCCCCGCTTCCGCGATGATGGCGCCGGAAGGCAAGGGCTTCTCGGTCGCCATGTCGGCTCTCGCCAAGGGCCGCATGTCGGTCGCGGCGGGCTGTGTGGGCATCGCCCAGGCCGCCCTGGACGCGGCCGTGAAGTACGCGACCGAGCGCGAACAGTTCGGCAAGACCATCGCCCACCACCAGCTCGTACAGGAACTCATCACCGACATCGCGGTCGACGTGGACGCCGCCCGCCTGCTGACCTGGCGCGTCGCCGATCTCATCGACCGCGGTCAGCCGTTCGTCACCGAGGCTTCGAAAGCGAAGCTCTTCGCCTCCGAGGCCGCCGTACGCGCCGCGAACAACGCACTCCAGGTCTTCGGCGGCTACGGCTACATCGACGAGTACCCGGCCGGCAAGCTGCTGCGCGACGCCCGCGTGATGACACTGTACGAAGGCACCAGCCAGATCCAGAAGCTCGTCATAGGCCGGGCACTGACAGGGGTCTCCGCGTTCTGAGCGCGTGACCGGAGAGATGTCGGAGGGACACCGGAGGGATGACTGTGAAGGTGCGCTGTGCCGTACTCGACGATTATCAGGACGTCGCGCTCTCCAGCGCCGACTGGGCCCCGGTGGCCGACGCCGTGGAAGTGACGTCGTACCGACAGCACTTCACCGGCGAGGACGAACTGGTCGAAGCGATCGGCGGCTGCGAGATCGCCGTCGTGATGAGGGAACGCACGCCGTTCAGCGACCAGTTGTTCGCCCGGTTGCCCCGCCTCAGGCTTCTGATCACCTCGGGAATGCGCAACGCGTCCATCGATCTCGGCGCCGCCGCGCGGCACGGAGTCACGGTGTGCGGGACGGCGAGCAACTCCGAGCCGCCCGTCGAGCTCACCTGGGCGCTCATCCTCGGGCTGGCCCGGCAGGTGGTACGGGAAAGCAGCGCCCTGCGCGAGCACGGGCCCTGGCAGAGCACCGTCGGCACCGACCTGTACGGCCGCCGCCTCGGCCTGCTCGGCCTCGGCAAGACCGGCAGCAAGGTCGCACGGATCGGCCAGGTCTTCGGCATGGACGTGATGGCCTGGAGCCAGAACCTGACCGCCGAGCGGGCGGACGCCGCCGGCGTCCGGCTCGCGCTCAGCAAGGAGGAGCTGCTCGAGAGCAGCGACTTCGTCTCGGTCCATCTGGTACTCGGCGACCGGACCCGGGGGCTGCTCGGCCAGGACGAGTTGAAGCGGATGCGGCCCTCGGCGTACCTGATCAACACCTCACGCGCCGCCATCGTGGACCAGGCGGCGCTCGCGCGGGCGCTGCGTGACGGGTGGATCGCCGGCGCCGGTGTGGACGTGTTCGAAACGGAGCCGCTCCCCGACGGGCACGAGTTCCGCTCGCTGCCGAACCTGCTCGCCACACCGCACCTCGGCTATGTGACCCAGCGCAATTTCCGCGCCTACTACGAGCAGGCGGTGGAGGACGTCGCCGTGTTCCTGGAGGGAAATCCGATCCGGCTCCTGAGCGCCTGACATCTGAATCTGAGTACGTGAGGTAGGTACGTGAGCGGATGTGAGCCGCGTCGCATTCGCCCATGCTGTCGGTCATGAGCGACACACCGGTAAAGCAACAGAACACGACGGCGTACTACGGGCAGGCGGTCGCCGCCTTCGTCACAGCCCTGGGGGCGGTCACCCTCGGCATCCTCTACCTGGACGCCGACGCCTGGGTGCGCGCCTTCCTCGGCATCGGCGTCCTGTACCTGGTGACCTCCGCGTTCACCCTCGCCAAGGTGATCAGGGACCGGCAGGAGGCCGGGCAGATCGTGAGCCGCGTCGACCAGGCCCGCCTGGAGAAGCTGCTCGCCGAGCACGACCCGTTCCAGAAGCTCTAAGCGCTTGCTCACCTTCGGGGTATGGTGTTCGTTCCTGTTGGACGGAAGGGGCGAGCCATGAGTGCGGCGGACGAGATGGCCGAGCCACGCGACAACCACGACGACACAGACAAGCCGTGGAGCGAGGTCACCCCCGAGGCGGCCAGGAAGCTGCTGGTCGCCGCCGTCGAGGCGTTCGCCGAGCGGGGCTACCACGCGACCACGACCCGCGATATCGCGGGCCGCGCCGGGATGAGCCCGGCTGCGCTCTACATCCACTACAAGACGAAGGAAGAGCTGCTCCACCGGATCAGCCGCGTCGGGCACGACAGGGCCCTGCAGATTCTGCTGGCCGCGGCGGAAGGGCCGGGCACGGCCGCCGAGCGGCTCGACCTTGCCGTACGCTCCTTCGTCCGCTGGCACGCGGAACGGCACACCACGGCGCGCGTCGTCCAGTACGAACTCGACGCGCTCAGCGACGAGCACCGCACCGAGATCGTGGAGCTGCGCAGGCGCACCGACGCCGCCGTACGCCACATCCTGAACGACGGTGTGAAGGCGGGGGAGTTCGACGTCCCGGACGTCCCCGGCACCACCCTCGCCGTGCTGTCGCTGTGCATCGACGTGGCGCGCTGGTTCAACGCCCAGGGCCGCAGGACACCCGACGAGGTCGGCGAGCTGTACGCCGACCTCGTGCTGAGGATGGTCACCGCCCAGAAGTAGTCGCGCAGTGGTCGCGGAGTAGTCGCGCGCGGCTCAGAAGTAGTAGCGGGACACGGACTCCCCCACGCACGCCGGCTTGTCGCCGCCCTCGCGCTCCACCGTGACGACGGCCGTCACCTGCACGCCGCCGCCCGCTTCCGTGACCTCCTTGAGCACTGCCGTCGCCCGCAGCCGCGAGCCGACCGGCACGGGGGACGGGAAGCGCACCTTGTTGGCGCCGTAGTTGATGCCCATCTTCATGCCCTCGACCCGGATGATCTGCGGAACGAGTACCGGCAGCAGCGACAGCGTCAGATATCCGTGCGCGATGGTCGTCTTGAAGGGGCCCGCCGCGGCCTTCTCCGGGTCCACATGGATCCACTGGTGGTCACCCGTCGCCTCGGCGAACAGGTCGATCCGCTTCTGGTCGATGTCCAGCCACTCGCTGTGCCCCAACTGCTCGCCGACCCCGGCGCGCAGCTCCTCGGCGGAAGTGAAGATCCTCGGCTCTGCCATGTCCCGGCCCCTGCCTCTCGTGCGGCTGCATTCCTTAAAGTTCATGTCTAAGCGCTTGCTCAGCATGGTTCGGCTGCTGTGTTCTGTCAACGGAAGCTGTCCACGGAAGCTGTCAACGGAAGCTGTCCACGGAAGCTGCGACGGAAGCTGCGACGGAAGCTGCGACGGAAGCTGCGACGGAAGCCGGCGACGGGGGCCCAGTAGGGTTCGAGGGGTGCCGCAGATACCAGAGAAGATCCACGAACTCACGGTCGGCCAGTTGTCCGCCCGCAGCGGCGCCGCCGTGTCCGCCCTTCACTTCTACGAGTCCAAGGGCCTCATCAGCAGCCGCAGGACCACGGGCAACCAGCGACGCTACAGCCGTGACGCGCTGCGCCGCGTCGCCTTCGTCCGCGCGGCGCAGCGCGTCGGCATCCCGCTCGCCACGATCAGGAACGCGCTGGCAGAACTGCCCGAGGAGCGTACGCCCAACCACGAGGACTGGGCGCGGCTTTCCGAGGCGTGGCGCTCGGAGCTGGACGAGCGCATCAAACAGCTCGGCCGCCTCCGTGACCACCTCACCGACTGCATCGGCTGCGGCTGCCTGTCGCTGGAGACCTGCGTGCTGTCCAACCCGGACGACGTCTTCGGCGAGCGCATGACCGGCTCCCGGCTGCTTCCGGAAGGCCGGAGCCCGCAGGAGCGCAAGAAGCAGCGGAGCGCCTGAGCCGTCAGCGTCCTGTACCAGCCTGGCCGTCCCGTACCGGGCAGGCCACTACAGCAGGGCCGCGCGCACCAGTTCGGCGTTCGAGGTCGCCGGCCGGCCGTCGGGAAGCAGCAGGGTGTCCTCCAGGCCGGCTCTGGTCGCCAGGCCGAGCCGGCGGGCCAGCCGCAGCACCGGCCAGGCGCCACCGTCCTCGCCATGCAGGAGTACGGGCCTGCCCCGCGCATCGCCCAGCTCGGCCAGGAGTATGCGGGCCGACCCCTCCGCCGTGGCGGGGTCGGTGTCCGTCACCTCGGCGAGCACGCGCAGGACCCGGGGCGCGAGCGGCGAGCCGAGGAAGCGGCGTACGCCGTCGGTGCCCGACCAGACACTCGCCTCCACGCCGACGCCCCGCTCCATCAGGGCAGCCGCGAGCTCTTCCGCGCCCGGCTCGTGCCAGTTCACGGACGCGTGATCGGGCAGCACCGTCCACGAGCGCACGTACTCCACCCGGCGCCGGGGATCGGGCTCCGCCCAAGCGCCCGTGGTCACTCCGACCGGCACGCGAGCCGGGAGCGCGGCCCGTATCGCCGTGAGCGCCGCCGCCACCGCGCGCGGCGACAACGTGTCCTCCCCGCAAGGCGACTTGGGGTGCACATGCACATCACAGGCTCCGGCGGCGACAGCGGCGGAAGCGGCCTCGGCCATCGCACCGGGCGACAACGGCACGGCAGCACTGTCACCGGCACCGCGCGGGCCGTTCAGACAGACCTGAACCTGTACCTGAAGCCGAATCATGCAGTCGATGGTGCCAGCCACCACTGACAACGCGGAGGCACGGCAGCGGAAAGAGCGCCGCGCCCCCGCGCGCTCACGCCACTGACGCCAGCTCCCTGCGCCGTGCCTTCTTGGACTTCGCCAGTGCCTCGGGTGTCAGAACCGGCTGCGGCACCAGAATGCCGCAGCCCGTACAGACCGGGCCGAACCACGGCTCATGCGCCAACTCCTGCTTCCAGACGATCCTGCTCTCCGCGCACACCGGGCAGTTCGCCCCGGGCTCGGATTCCAGGGCGGTTATCAGCCGGCGCAGTACGCTGCCGAGCGGCGCCACCGGATGGACAGCGGGATCGTCGCACCAGGCCACTCCGCACCCTCCCCAGGTGCGGCGGTGCCAGTCGTCGAAGGAGCCGGGGCGCCGCAGCCCGTCGTGCTTCTCGCGCTTGCGGCGCTTGGCGAACTCCACTTCGTACGCGAGCCAGACGGCCCGCGCCTCTTCCAATTCGTCGAGCGCGGCCACCAGCCGCGCCGGATCGGGCGCCCTGTCCTCTGGTTCGATCATGTGCCGTGAGCACAGATGATCCCAGGTCGCCCGGTGCCCATAAGGGGCAAACCGTTCCAGGCATTTGCGCAGTGAATACCGCCGCAGTGCCAGGTCACACCGCGGGTCGCGCACCTGTCTCGCAAGACTTCGGAAACCGGCCATCGCACTTGCCACCTCCGTCGCTGGTACTTCGGCGTCACAGAGTGGACGTACGGGTGCCCCAATCGGCTCCATCGAAAATCGAATGGACGTCATCAGTGGCGATTTCGAAAAGGTGACGCATGCTCACTTTCGGGCGGACGCGTACCGCCAGTAACGTCCGTCGCACCGGCCTCCCTTCCAAGGAGCACGCATGCGACGACGACGTCCCAGTCCCGCACAGCACAGAACAGCCCTGGCAGCAGCGGTAATCGCACTCGCCGCAGGCCTGCTGTCCCCCCTGCCGCAGGCGACGGCCGACACCGCCCAGAGCCCCGCGCCTGTCACCGATCACTGCAAGAGCCAGTGCGACGACATCCTGCCGCCCGTCAGAACGGCAACGCAACTCTGGCCGAGATTCTCGCCCACCGCCTCCTCGGCACCCACCCCGCGCACAGCTCCGACCAGATAGCGAAGTACGACGCCCTGGTGGCGGGTCACCAGGGCCTCACCGACGACAAACTCACCACCTTCTTCAACGACGCCTCCTTCGGCGTCCCCGACGACCAGATCCGCTCCGTGATCCGCCCCCGCGACGATGTGACGATCACCCGCGACAAGGCGACCGGCGTCCCGCACATCAAGGGCACCACCCGCTACGGCACCGAATTCGGCGCCGGTTACGCGGCGGGTCAGGACCGGCTCTGGCTCATGGACCTCTTCCGCCACATCGGCCGCGGCGAACTGACCTCGTTCGCGGGCGGCGCCCTCGCCAACCAGGGCCTGGAGCAGCAGTTCTGGCCGCAGGCCCCGTACACCGAGGAAGACCTCCAGGCCCAGATCGACCGCATACGGACCACGAAGGGCGCGCGCGGCGAGCAGGCCATGGCGGACGCCCAGGCGTACGTCGACGGCATCAACTCCTACCGCGAGAAAGCCAAAAGGGGCCGCTACTTCCCCGGCGAGTACGTGCTCACCGGCAAGGTCGACGCCATTACCAACATCGGAGAGATCAAGCCCTTCAAGGTCACCGACCTGATCGCGCTCGCCTCCGTCGTCGGCGGCCTCTTCGGCGGCGGCGGAGGCGGCGAGGTCCAGTCCGCGATCTCGCTGCTCGCCGCGCAGCAGAAGTACGGCGTCGCCGAGGGCACCCAGGCCTGGGAGTCCTTCCGCCAGCGCAACGACCCCGAGGCCGTCCTCACCGTCCACGACGGCACCAGCTTCCCGTACGCCGGCAAGCCGAAGAACCCCCGCGGGGTGGCCATGCCCGACCGCGGCTCCGTGACACCCGAGCAGCTCGTGTACGACCGCGAGGGTGCGGCGAAGACCGGGCAGGCCGGGCGGAAGGACCCGGTCGACGCCCCGAAGAGGCTCAAGCCGCTCCAGGGCATGTACGACGACGGCGTGCTCCCCGGCGCGGACTTCTCGAAGAAGCGCGGCATGTCCAACGCCCTGCTGGTCTCCGGCAAGCACACCGCGAGCGGAAACCCCGTCGCCGTCTTCGGCCCTCAGACCGGCTACTTCGCCCCGCAGCTGCTCATGCTCCAGGAGCTCCAGGGCCCCGGCATCAGCGCCCGCGGCGCCTCCTTCGCGGGCGTCGGCATGTACGTCCAGCTCGGCCGTGGCCAGGACTACGCCTGGTCGGCCACCTCCGCGGGACAGGACATCACCGACACGTATGCGGTGGATCTGTGCGAGCCGGGCGGCGGCGCACCGTCCAAATCCTCCGCCCACTACCTCTTCCGGGGCACCTGCACCCCCATGGAGAAGCTGGAGAAGCGCAACGCCTGGAAGCCGACCCTGGCCGACTCCACGGCGGCCGGCTCGTACCGGATGCAGGTCTGGCGCACGAAGTACGGCACGGTCACCCACCGCGCCACGATCAGCGGCAAGCCCGTCGCGTACACCTCGCTGCGCTCCACCTACCGGCACGAAGCCGACTCGATCATCGGCTTCCAGATGTTCAACGACCCGTCGTACGTGAAGGACGCCGCGTCCTTCCAGCAGGCGGCGCAGAGCATCGACTACGCCTTCAACTGGTTCTACGCCGACTCGCGCACCGCCGCGTACTACAACAGCGGTATGAACCCGGTGCGCGCCGAAGGTGTCGACGCCTCGCTGCCGGTCAAGGCGGAGAAGGCGTACGAATGGCAGGACTTCGACCCGCGGTTCAACACCGCTGCCTACACCCCGCCCGCTGAGCACCCGCAGTCCACCGGCCAGGACTACTACATCTCCTGGAACAACAAACAGGCCAAGGACTTCACCGCCGCGGGCTTCGGCACCGGCTCCGTACACCGGGGCGACCTCCTCGACGGCCGGGTGAAGAAGCTGGTCGCCGAGGGCGGCGTGACGCGTGCCTCGCTCACGCGCGCCATGGCCGAGGCGGCGGTGACCGACCTGCGCGGTGAGGACGTACTGCCGGAGCTGCTGAAGGTGCTGCGTTCGAAGCCGGTTGCCGACCCGGATGTGGCCAGGGGCGTCCAGCAGCTGGAGTCCTGGCGCGCCGGCGGCGCCCAGCGCAAGGAGACGGCCCAGGGATCGCGTACGTACACCCACCCCGAGGCGGTGCGGATCATGGACGCCTGGTGGCCGCTGCTCGTCGAGGCGGAGTTCAGGCCGGGCCTCGGTGACGAGTTCTACCTCTGATCTTGGCCAGTGCTCCGCCCTTCAGGGCGGGGGTGAAGGCCATCCTTGGCCCGGG
>NZ_JAGGOK010000066.1 GCF_018614615.1 Streptomyces sp. ISL-100
CCACCCCGCCCCCGCCCCCGCAGCCGGAGGCGGCCCGGCAGCCGGCCCGGCGACCGGCAGCCCGCAGTCAAGCCCCACCCGGAAGCGAGCTACCCCCCGCGCGGCCGGGCCGGGAGTACCGCCGACACACGAAAGCCACCCGCGTCCGTCGGCCCGGACACGAACACACCCCCCAGCGCCGTCACCCGCTCCCGCATCCCCACCAGCCCATTCCCCCCGCTCGGCAACCCCGCATCCGCCGCACCACCGTCAGACGGCCCGTTCTCCACCTGCATGGCCACCTCCGAACCCCGGTGCGCCAACCGCACCCACGTCTTCGCACCCGCCGCATGCTTGTGCACGTTCGTCAGGGCCTCCTGCACCACGCGATACGCCGTCTGCTCCACCAGCGGCCCACACGCAACGGGATCGCCCTCCACCGAGAACTCCACCACCATCCCCGCCTGCCGCGACTGCCCCACCAGCGCCTCAAGATCGGCCAGACACGGCCCGTCCTCCGCCTCGGCGGCAGCCACCGCAGCCGCAGCCGCACCCACCGCAGCCAACGGAACCGCCGAAGCCACCGGCCGCCGCTTCTCCCCCGCATCCCCCGAACGCAGCACCCCGAGCATCTCCCGCAACTCCGTCAGCGCCTGCCGCCCCATGTCCCCGACCAGCGCCGCGTTCCTCACCGCCTTGGCCGGGTCCTTCAACGCCACCGCCTGCAGCGCCGCCGCGTGCACCACCATCAGACTCACCCGGTGCGCGACCACGTCATGCATCTCACGCGCGATCCGCGTCCGCTCCTCCGTACGCGCCCACTCGGCCCGCTCCTCCGCCCGGTCCGCCAGCAGCGACAGCTCCCGCTCCAGCGAATCCGCCCGCTCCCGCAAGCTCTCCATCAACCGCCGCCGCGCCCCTATATAGAGCCCGTACAACACCGGCGGCCCCGTCAGCCCCAGCGACAAGAACAACGAAACCAGCGGCACATACCAGGGCCCGGGCCTGAAGTCCCCGTCCGTGGCGTTCGCCACGTCCTGCTGCGTCCGTACGAACGTCACGATCAGCGTCCCGGCCAGGGACATCCCCGCCAGTACCACCGTGATCCGGCGCGGCACCTCCGACGCGGCCAGCGTGTACAGCGACACGATGCCCATCAGGAAAGCCATCTCGGCCGGCGTCACGGCGATCGACACCAGCACCACCGCGATCGGCCACCGCCGACGCACGACCAGCACGGACCCCGCGACCAGCCCGAACAACACCCCCAGCGGAACCGGCAGCCCCGCGTTCCCCGCGAACCTCACACCCTCCAACGCACATTCGAGCGCCGAAACCAGCGCCAGCCCCACATCCAGGACGACACTGCGCCGCCTGTCCCACCACCAGAAGCGCCGGGCGGTCATGCCCGTGGCGTCCTGATCTGCCCCCGTTACGGTCATGCCAACCACCCTACGGGCGCCCGCCACCCAATATCCGGAGACCGGACGAGTGCGGAAACAGCTGTTGGCCCCCGAAACATGCGTTGTCCACACGAACTATTGAATCGACCGCGCTTTCGACCCAAGACTCCGCATAACGAACAACGCTGCTCGCATGACGGAAATCCTCGGCAAGTACGCCGACTTCGAAGGCCTCCGCGAGCAGGCGATCTGCTCCGCCGCCAGGGCCTCAGCCGCCGCCAGATCCGCGACCGCATCCAGGTCGACAACAACGACATCCTCAACCGGCTCCTGGAGGGTGAGCCCGCCCCGGAGTGGACGAAGCGCCCGAACGCGAAAGACGACCTGCGGGCGAAGGCAAGGGAGCTGCGGCTCCAGGGCCTCACGTACGACCAGATCCAGGTGGAGCTGGGCTGCTCGAAGAGCTCGATCTCTTTGTGGGTCCGGGACCTGCCCAAGCCACCGAAGAGGACCCGCGAGGAGGCATCCACTATCGGGAAGCGAGGCTGGGAGGCAACAAACCAGCGACGTGAAATTGAGCGGGAGAGGACCAAGCGTGCCGCTACGGAGGCAGTCGGCACACTGAGGACCGCGAGCTCTTCCTCGCCGGTGTCACGCTCTACTGGGCCGAGGGCGGCAAGGACAAGTCGTACGACCGGCGCGAGTCTCTTAAGTTCATCAACAGCGACCCGAACGTGATCAAGCTCTACCTGCGATGGCTCGACCTGCTCGAGGTGCCCCGTGAGCGCCTGCGCCTCTCCGTCAGCATTCACGAATCGGCCGACGTGCCCGCCGCCGAACAGTTCTGGGCGGAGATCGCCGGCGTGGCACCCTTCGCCTTCAACAAGGCAACACTCAAGCGGCACAATCCCAAGACCATCCGCAAGAACACAGGCGACGCGTACCGGGGTTGCCTGAGCATCTACGTCACCAAGAGCGCCGACCTCTACCGTCGCATGGAAGGCGCCTGGTACGGCATAGTAGGGGCGTCACTCGCGTCCGATCCAGAAAATCGGACATAAGCGACTAACCATCCCGGGTCGTCTAATGGTAGGACAAATGGTTTTGGTCCATTGAATGAGGGTTCGATTCCTTCCCCGGGAGCTTCACTTTGCGGGTCCTGACCACACCGGTCAGGACCCGCGCGCGTTTCGGGCATGACACCCCCCGGTATCCTGCGGGTGTCCACCACCCGAAGCCGAAGGGCATCACCGTGAGCGCCAACCGCCCGGCCGCCGCCGTCGTCGTCCTCGCAGCGGGTGAGGGCACCCGCATGAAGTCGGCCATCCCGAAGGTCCTGCACGAGATCAGCGGGCGCTCGCTCGTCGGGCACGTCGTCGCCGCCTCCCGCGAGCTGAACCCCGAGCACCTCGTCGTGGTCGTCGGCCACGCCCGCGAGCAGGTCGCCGCGCACCTCGGCGAGATCGACGCCGAGGCCCGTACCGCCGTACAGGAGCAGCAGAAGGGCACCGGGCACGCCGTCCGCATGGGCCTGGAGCAGCTGGGCGGCACCATTGAAGGCACCGTCGTCGTGGTCTGTGGCGACACGCCGCTGCTGACCGGTGACACCCTGGCCCGCCTGGCCGGGACGCATGCCGCCGACGGCAACGCGTGCACGGTGCTGACAGCTGAGGTTCCGGACTCGACGGGGTACGGGCGGATCGTGCGGGACAGGGACAGCGGTGCGGTCACCGGGATCGTCGAGCACAAGGACGCCACGGACGCGCAGCGCGCGATCAGTGAGATCAATTCCGGTGTGTTCGCGTTCGACGGGCAGCTGCTTGCCGATGCGCTGGGCAAGGTTCGTACGGACAACAGTCAGGGTGAGGAATACCTGACGGATGTGCTCGGGATCCTGCGTGAGGCCGGTCACCGGGTGGGTGCGGCGGTCGCTGTCGATCACCGGGAGATCCTGGGTATCAACAACCGGGTCCAGCTGGCCGAGGCGCGCCGGCTGCTCAATGCCCGGCTGCTTGAGCGGGCGATGCTGAGCGGCGTGACGGTCGTCGATCCGGTGTCGACGTTCGTTGATGTGACGGTGACGTTCGATCAGGACGCGGTGGTGCATCCGGGTACGCAGTTGCTCGGTGCGACGCACTTGGGTGAGGGCTGTGAGGTGGGGCCCAATTCGCGGCTCACGGACACGGTCGTCCACGCGGGCGCCCGGGTGGACAACACGGTGGCGGAGCGCGCGGAGGTGGGGCCGGGGGCGACGGTCGGCCCGTACACCTATCTGCGGCCCGGTACGAAGCTCGGCCCGAAGTCGAAGGCCGGTGCGTATGTGGAGATGAAGGCCGCTGTCATCGGTGAGGGCACGAAGGTGCCGCATCTGTCGTACGTGGGTGACGCGACCATCGGCGAGTACACGAACATCGGCGCGGCGAGCGTGTTCGTGAACTATGACGGTGAGACGAAGCATCACACCACGATCGGTTCGCACTGCCGGACGGGCTCGGACAACATGTTTGTGGCTCCTGTCACGGTCGGGGACGGCGCGTACACCGCGGCGGGCTCTGTCATTACCAAGGATGTTCCGCCCGGTTCACTCGCCGTTGCCCGTGGGCAGCAAAGGAATATCGAGGGTTGGGTGGCTCGAAAGCGTCCGGGAAGTGCTGCCGCGCAGGCGGCTCAGTCGGCGGCCGAAGTGGTCGAAGGCGAAAGCTGACCGGAAACAGGTGCGCCACTGACGGCGTACCGTGATAGGTGCACACAATTCGGCTGGCTCGTATGCGATTCAAGGGCGTGCGGGCGCAGCAGCAATGATTCACGTCCGAGGAGACAGTGCTGTGACCGGGATCAAGACGACCAGCGAGAAGAAGCTGATGCTCTTCTCCGGCCGCGCCCACCCCGAGCTGGCCGAGGAGGTCGCGCACCAGTTGGGTGTCGACCTCGTGCCGACGAAGGCTTTCGACTTCGCCAATGGTGAGATTTACGTTCGTTACCAGCAGTCGGCGCGCGGTGCCGATTGCTTCCTGATCCAGAGCCACACGGCTCCGATCAACAAGTGGATCATGGAGCAGTTGATCATGCTCGATGCTCTGAAGCGGGCTTCCGCGCGGAGCATCACCGTGGTCGTCCCGTCCTACGGTTACGCCCGTCAGGACAAGAAGCACCGTGGGCGTGAGCCGATCTCGGCCCGTCTGATCGCCGACCTGATGAAGACGGCGGGTGCGGACCGCATCGTCACGGTCGACCTGCACACCGACCAGATCCAGGGTTTCTTCGACGGCCCGGTCGACCACCTGTTCGCGCTGCCGGTGCTGGCGGACTATGTCGGGGCGAAGGTGGACCGTTCGAAGCTGACGATCGTGTCGCCGGACGCCGGCCGGGTGCGGGTGGCCGACCGCTGGTGCGACCGTCTGGACGCGCCGCTGGCGATCGTCCACAAGCGCCGTGACAAGGACGTCGCGAACCAGGTCACGGTCCACGAGGTCGTGGGTGACGTGAAGGGCCGTGTCTGCGTCCTGGTCGACGACATGATCGACACGGGTGGCACGATCTGTGCCGCTGCTGACGCGCTGTTCGAGAACGGTGCGGAGGACGTCATCGTGACGGCCACGCACGGCATCCTGTCCGGCCCGGCGGCCGACCGTCTGAAGAACTCCAAGGTGAGTGAGTTCGTCTTTACGGACACGCTGCCCACCCCGGGCGAACTGGAGCTCGACAAGATCACGGTGCTTTCGATCGCGCCGACGATCGCGCGTGCGTTGCGTGAGGTCTTCGAGGACGGTTCGGTCACGAGCCTGTTCGAGGAGCAGTCGTAACTGTCGTAACGGTCTGATCCGTTGATCGATTTCTGGTACGGCCTTCCCGCCGGGTAGACTCCTTGAGTTGCTCGGCGAGGGAGGCCGTACTCATGCAGTACGGCATATCCGTTATCGACGCGCTCTTCGTAGCAGGCCGTTTCGTGGCCGGGTGACCCATCCGTTTTTTGTCACCTGCGAGGAGTGCAGCCATGGCCGAGATCAAGATCGCCGCTGAAGTCCGTACCGAGTTCGGCAAGGGCGCTGCCCGTCAGACCCGTCGTGCCAACAAGGTTCCGGGCGTCATCTACGGCCACGGCGCCGCGCCGGTCCACGTCTCCCTGCCGGGTCACGACCTGATGATGGCGCTCAAGACCAGCAACGCGCTGCTGAGCCTCGACGTCGACGGCAAGACCGAGCTCGTCATCCCCAAGGCCATTCAGCGTGATGCCATCCGTCGCACCATCACCCACGTCGACCTGCTCTCGGTCAAGCTGGGCGAGAAGGTCACGGTCGAGGTCGCGGTCCACACCGAGGGCGAGCTGGCCCCGGGCGGCAACCTGCTCGAGAACGTGCTGAACACGCTGTCGGTCGAGACCGAGGCCACGCACATCCCCGAGTCCGTCACGGTCTCCATCGCGGGCCTCGAGGCCGGTGCCTCGATCCACGCCAAGGACGTTCCGCTGCCCGAGGGCACGACCCTGGTCACCGACCCGGACGCCATCGTCATCCAGGTGCTGGCCCCGCAGGCCGAGGAGGCCCCGGCCGAGGGTGAGTCCGAGGGCTCCGAGGCCTGAGCCTCGTCGCTCACCTAGCTGTTCACCGTCCAGCCGCCGTCCCGCGCCTCTGCGCGCGGGACGGCGGCTGGCGTATGAGGGCGTACGACGCGTACGAAGGCGTATGAAGGAGACATGCAGATGACGGACGCAGCAGCCGCCGAGCCGTGGCTGATCGTGGGTCTGGGCAACCCGGGTCCCGACTACGCGGCCAACCGGCACAATGTCGGCTTCATGGTGGCCGACCTGCTGGCGGAGCGCATGCGGGCGAAGTTCAAGGCGCACAAGGCCCGTGCCCAGGTGGTGGAGGGCCGCATGGGTGCGCCGGGTCCGGCCAACCGGCGTGTGGTGCTGGCCAAGCCGTTGTCGTACATGAATCTGTCCGGTGGCCCGGTCACGGCGCTGCGTGACTTCTACAAGGTGCCGACGGCCAACATCGTCGCGGTCCACGACGAGCTGGACATCGACTTCGGCGCGCTGCGCGTGAAGCTGGGCGGCGGCGACAACGGCCACAACGGTCTCAAGTCGATGACCAAGGCGATGGGGCCGGACTATCACCGGGTGCGGTTCGGTATCGGGCGGCCGCCGGGGCGTACGCAGGTGGCGGACTTCGTCCTCAAGGATTTCTCCTCGACGGAGCGCAAGGAGCTGGGTTACTTCGTGGACCGGGCGGCGGACGCGGTGGAGTGTCTGGTCACTGAGGGCCTTGAGCGCGCGCAGAGCTCGTACAACTCCTGATATTCCCCCCTCCGGTCATGGCCAGAGGTTGACCGAGCGCGGTCATATGGCCAAGGATCGCGCTCCATGGCCTCGAAGCGGACTCAAGCCCTCCTGTACACCCGACGGACGGCGATGGCCGGCATCGCCCTGCTGCTGCTCGTCGCCGGCGTGCGTTCCTCCTGGGGCACGGCCCAGCACGTCATGCTCGCCAAGGGGCGCGAGCACGGCACGATGACGGTCGCCGCGTGCGGCGCCGAGACCTGTACCGGTCCGTACACGCCCGAGGGCCGTACGCCCGACCACCCGCGCGTGAGCATCGACAAGTCGATCGCGGCGAAGAAGGGCATGAAGCTCCGGGTCGTGGTGAAGCCCGGCACCGATGAGGTGGTACGCGCCGGAGGATCCGGGCTCCTGCACGCCTGGACCCCTCTCGGCGGCGCACTGCTGCTCGCCGGCCTGGTCATCGGTGGGGGCCTGCGGCTGACCCGCACCGCCTGGGCAGCGGGGGCGGTCGGCGGGGCGCTACTGGTCGCGTCGTTCTTCACGCTCTGAGTTCCGAGCCGCGTACCTCTGTGCGGAGCCGGAACCCCGTATTCCTGATCGTTACCCGGGACCATTGGGTCAAGTCACAGCGCAAGGGACGGATGGGCCAAGTTCCTCCTTGACGGGCCGCAGGGACCACAGGAAGCTGAGCCGCCCCCCACGGCATGCCACTTCTCTCACGTTGGACTGCCCATGCGCACCCTCATTCCCTCCAGCGCTCTGGTGACGGCTGTGACCGCCTCCCTGCTGCTGGCCCCTTCCGCCCACGCCACGCCCAAGGGCGACAACGGCACGGTGAAGATCCACAACGCCACGACCGGCGAGGAACTTCGCAAGAACGAGCCGAAAGTCTGCTCCTTCTATCTCGACGCTTTCGGCTTCGACGCGGCCCAGCAGGTCGACTGGCACATCGAAGCCTGGGCCAACAACGACCTGGCCAAGGGCGAGACCGTGAAGTCCGGTTCGCTGACGCTCGACGGCTCCGGCCACGAGCGAACCGAGGACATGACCCTGCCCGACGGCCAGTACAAGCTGTTCTGGAACTTCGAGGGCGAGAACGGCAAGGCCAAGCACAAGGTCTTCAAGACCGACTGCCCGGCCGACGAGAAGCCCGCCGACGAACCCGGTAAGCCCGCCGACAAGCCGGCCGACGAGCCGGCCGCCACTCCCAACGAGAAGCCCTCCGAGCCCGCCCCGGCAGGCGAGCAGCCGAACGGGGGCGCCTCCCCGACGGAGTCCGCTCCGGCGTCCCCGGCCCCGGCCGGTCAGGACGACGCTTCCGGCGACCTGGCCGAGACCGGTTCGGGTGCGCCCGTCGGTGTTCTCTCCGCCGTCGCCGCGGCGCTGCTCGGCGCCGGTGGCTACTTGGTGATGCGCCGCCGCAAGGCCCAGCAGAGCTGATCAGCGAACACGAACGGCGGTGGTCCTGGGGACCACCGCCGTTCGTGCTGTCCGTACCGCCGTGTCCGTCAGCCGGTGTTGCGCAGCCCTGCCGCCACGCCGTTGACCGTGAGCAGCAGCGCCCTGGCCAGCAGCGGGTCCGGCTCCTCGCCGCGTTCGGCGGCCGCGCGCTGGCGGGCCAGCAGCGAGACCTGGAGGTAGGAGATCGGGTCCAGGTAGGCGTCGCGGATCGCGAACGTCTGGTGGAGCACCGGGCTGGAGCCCAGCAGCTGCTCCTCGCCCGTGATGCGCAGGACTTCCGCGACCGTGAGCTCGTGCTCGGCGCGGATCATCTCGAAGACGTGCTTCAGCTCGTCCGGGACGAGCGTGTCGACGTAATGCTGCGCGATGCGCAGGTCGGTCTTGGCGAGCGTCATCTCCACATTGGAGAGGAAGTTCCGGAAGAAGTGCCAGTTCTGCTGCATTTCGTCCAGGACCGTGTCCAGCCCCGCCTCCCGCAGCGCCTTCAGGCCGGACCCGACGCCGTACCAGCCCGGCACGATCTGGCGTGACTGCGTCCACCCGAAGACCCACGGGATGGCCCGCAGGCCGTCGAGACCGGCGCCGCTGTCGGGGCGGCGCGAGGGGCGCGAGCCCAGGTGCAGGTCCGCGAGCTGGTCCACCGGAGTGGCGGCGAAGAAGTACGCCGGCAGGTCCGGGTCCTCGACGAGCTTCCGGTAAGCCGTGTGGGCGGCCTCGGAGACCGTGTCCATCGCCGCGTCCCAGCGCGCCAGCGACTCGTCGGACTGACGGGGTGAGGTGTGCAGCGCGGATGCCTGGAGCGTGGCGGCGACCGTCAGCTCCAGGTTCTCCCTGGCCAGAGACGGCACGAGGTACTTGTCGGAGATGACCTCGCCCTGCTCGGTCACCTTGATCTCGCCCTCCAGCGTGCCCCACGGCTGCGCGAGGATCGCGTCGTGCGAGGGGCCGCCGCCGCGGCCGACGGTGCCGCCGCGGCCGTGGAAGAGCCGCAGACGTACGCCGTACCGGTGCGCGACGTCACGCAGCCGCCGCTGGGCGCGGTGGATCTCCCACTGACTCGTCGTGATGCCGCCGAACTTCGAGGAGTCGGAGTACCCGAGCATCACTTCCTGCACGTCACCGCGCAGTGAGACGAGCCGCCTGTACGACGGGTCGGCGAGCATTTCGTCAAGGATCACATCGGCCGCACGCAGCTCGTCCGTGGTTTCAAGCAGCGGCACGATGCCGATCTTCGCCCACCCCGTGTGCAGGTCGACGAGCCCGGCCTCCCGCGCGAGCACAGCCGCGGCGAAGACGTCGTCAGCGCCCTGGCACATCGAGATGATGTACGACTCGATGACCTCGGGCCCGAAGCGCTCCAGCGCCTCTCTGATCGTGGTGAACACGCCGAGCGTCTTCTGGCCCGCGGCGTCCAGGGGAGCGGGCGTCGGGGCGAGCGGCCGCCGCGACCGCAGTTCCTTCGCGAGGAGCTTCTGCCGGTACTCGCGCGGCATGTCGGCGTACCGCCAGGACTCCTCACCGAGCCGGTCGAAGAGCTGCCCGAGGGCGTGGTGGTGCGCGTCGGCGTGCTCGCGTACGTCCATCGTGGCGAGCTGGAGCCCGAACGCCGCGAGGGTGCGGATCGTACGGTCCATGCGGCCGTCGGCGAAGAGCCCGCCGCGGTGCTCGCGCAGTGACGTCTGGATGAGCGCGAGGTCGGCGATGAGCTCGCCGGTGCCGAGGTAGTCGATGCCCGGGCGGTGCGGGGTGCCGTTGGCGAGGCGCTCGCGCGTGTTGAGGAGCTTCTGCCGGATGCAGGTGGCCTTGAGCCGGTACGGCTCCTCGGCGTTCAGCCGCTTGTAGCGGGGGCTGATGGGCAGCCGCTCCAGGTCTTCCTGGAGGGAGGACATCAGCTCCTCCGTCGCGCCCGCGTAGCGGATGGAGTTCGACAGCTGCCCACGCAGCTGATCAACGAGTTCCAGCGCATCCGTGATCCCGTGCTCGTGCTGAAGGATCAGCACTTCCCAGGTCACGGCCGGTGTGACGTTCGGATTTCCGTCGCGGTCGCCGCCGATCCAGGTGCCGAAGGTGAGCGGCCGGGTGTCGGCGGGCAGCTCCACGCCCACCCGCTCCAGCTCGGCGGAGAGGTCCTCCAGAACGTCACCCACAGCGCCCGCGTGCAGCTCATCCAGGTAATAGATGGCATTGCGAGCTTCGTCGGCAGGCTCCGGACGTACGACACGCAGCTCGTCCGTCTGCCAGATGAGGTCGATCGATTCGGCCAGACGGAGGTCATGGCGACGCCGATCGGAGGCGATCACCGGGGTCTCGAGAAGCTCCGCGATGCGGCGCAGCTTGTTCAGCACGGACCGGCGTGCGGCCTCGGTCGGATGGGCGGTGAAAACCGGCCTGACGTTGAGGTTCTTGACGGTGTGGCGCAGGTGCTCGGGGTCGGCGTCCTTGAGCTTGTCAGCCGTTCGGGCGAGGAGCCCGCCCTCTTCGGCACGCTTGGCGCGCATCTCACGACCGCGGTGCACCTGCTCGGTGACGTTGGCAAGATGGAAGTACGTCGAGAAGGCGCGCACCAGCCTGGCTGCGGTTTCCAGGTCGGTGTCGCCGAGCAGTTCGGCGGCGGCCTCCCCGTCGGTGCGCGTCAGGGCACGCACGCGCTCCACCAGCTCGAGGAGTTCGTGGCCTTCCTGCCGTACGAGCGTCTCGCCGAGCAGGTCGCCGAGACGGCGGATGTCGGCACGCAGCTCCGCGCTGGTGTTGGAGTTCTGGTCGGCACTGCTCACAGGTGCGGCTCCTTGCAGTGTTTGAGCACGTCTGGAGGTTATGTGGACCACGCTGTCCGACGGCACCCAGGATATGCGGCGCGGCCGAACGCGTTCCCCGCGGCCTCTTGCCGCCGGGCAAAGCGCTGCCATACTTACGACGCCGTAGGTTACGCAACCGTAGCCAAAGGTTTCGCAGCTACGGCTTTGGCAACCAGAGCTTCTGACACTTCCCTCACCCCACAGGGGACCCCATGACCACTCGTTCCGACGTGCTCGAAGATGCCCGCGAGGCGGGTAGCGACACCTCGGCCCCCACCGCCACCCGCGGCGGGGAGTCCAAGCGCTCCATCGAGCAGCTCGCGCTTCTCCTCTTCATCACCGTCCCCTTCCTGGCCCTGCTGGCTGCCGTGCCGCTGGCCTGGGGCTGGGGCGTGAGCTGGTTCGACCTGGGCCTGATGGTCTTCATGTACTACCTCGGATGCCACGGCATCACGATCGGCTTCCACCGCTACTTCACCCACGGTTCCTTCAAGGCGAAGCGCCCGCTGCGCATCGCCCTGGCGGTCATGGGCTCGATGGCGGTCGAGGGCCCCCTGGTCCGCTGGGTCGCGGACCACCGCAAGCACCACAAGTTCTCGGACGCCGAGGGTGACCCCCACTCCCCGTGGCGTTTCGGCGAAACACTCCCGGCCCTGATGAAGGGCCTGTGGTGGGCGCACATCGCATGGATGTTCGACGAGGAGCAGACGTCGCAGGAGAAGTACGCCCCGGACCTGATCAAGGACCCGGCGCTGCGCCGCATCTCCCGCGACTTCGTCTACTGGACGATCCTGTCCCTGGCCATCCCGCCGCTGGTCGGTGGCCTGGTGACGATGTCGTGGTGGGGCGCGTTCACGGCGTTCTTCTGGGGCTCTCTCGTCCGCGTGGCGCTCCTCCACCACGTGACCTGGTCGATCAACTCGATCTGCCACGCGGTGGGCAAGCGCCCGTTCAAGTCGCGTGACAAGTCCGGCAACGTCTGGTGGCTCGCGGTCCTGTCCTGCGGCGAGTCCTGGCACAACCTGCACCACGCGGACCCGACGTCGGCGCGGCACGGCGTGATGAAGGGCCAGCTGGACTCCAGCGCCCGCCTGATCCGCTGGTGCGAGAAGGCCGGCTGGGCGTACGACGTCCGGTGGCCGAGCGCGGACCGTATCGACTCCCGGCGCAAGAGCGAGCCCTCCGAAGCGGCATGATTGGTGACGTGGCGATCGACGGCAGCAGTACGAACAGCGAGAAGAGCAGGCCCACTCCGAGCCGGCGCGCCCGCCGCGTCCGCATGACCGGTAAGGAACGCCGCGAACAGCTGCTGGACATCGGCCGCACGCTCTTCGCCGAGAAGGGTTTCGAAGGCACGTCGGTGGAAGAGATCGCAGCGAAAGCCGGCGTCTCCAAACCAGTGGTCTACGAACACTTCGGCGGCAAGGAGGGCCTGTACGCGGTAGTGGTGGACCGTGAGATGGGTCGCCTGCTGGACATGGTCACGGGCGCCCTTACGGCGGGCCACCCCCGCGAACTCCTGGAACAGGCCGCATTCGCCCTCCTGGACTACATCGAGACGTACACGGACGGCTTCCGCATCCTGGTGAGGGACTCCCCCGTAGCCCAGTCCACGGGATCGTTCGCCTCCCTCATCAGCGACATCGCCACCCAGGTGGAGGACATCCTGGGCCTGGAGTTCAAGGCCCGCGGCTTCGATCCCAAACTGGCCCCCCTGTACGCCCAGGCCCTGGTAGGCATGGTCGCCCTCACCGGCCAGTGGTGGCTGGACGTCCGCAAGCCGAAGAAGGCGGAGGTCGCGGCGCACCTGGTCAACCTGTGCTGGCACGGCCTGGAGAACCTGGAAGCCAAACCCCGCCTAATAGGCCACCGCAAGAACTGATCACCCCGGAACCACGCGAGCGGGCCGCCCCGGAAGAGGGCGGCCCGCTCGCGTTGTCTCCGGAGGCGTTCGCGTCAGACGGTACGGTCCAGCCCGTCGCCCTTGATTCCGCCGAGGAACGCGACGAAGGCTGCGGCGCTGACGGCGAGCACGGGACCTCGTTCGCCCTTCGAGTCACGGACTCCGACCCAGAACCGGGCACGTGCGATCTCGACGCACTCGTTGTCGGCCGCGCTGTAGCTGCTCTTGAACCAGCCCGCAGCCGCGAGCTCAGCGGCGGTTTGCGCGTTACTCATCGAGGGCGCCCTTGTCGCGCTGTGGCCGATAGCTCGTCGCCCTTGATCCCGCCGAGGAACGTCGCGAACGCATCGGCGGTGACAGCAAGAACCGGGCCTTGCATGACCTTCGAGTCTCGGATGCCGGTCGTGCCGTCAGCGAAGGCCACCTCGACGCAGTTGTCGCCGCCTGAACTAAAGCCACTCTTGAACCACACCGTGTCCGCTGCTCCACTGTGGAGAGAAACGCGATCAGTCATGGGGACGCTCCTGCGTCAGTTCGCTGAGAAAGGCAGTGAACGCAGCGGAGGTGACGACGAGTACGGGCCCCTGCACGGCCTTCGAGTCGCGGATGCCGGCCTTGCCGTCAATGAGGGCAACCTCGACGCAGTCTCTGTCGCCTGCGCTGTAACTGCTCTTGACCCACGACGCCTTACTCAGGTCGACCTGCCTGCTCAACTCAGCTCCTCGATGGTCTTGCGGATAAAGGCGCAGGACTCGTCCGTGCCGAGCGCCCTTGCCCGCAACAGATTGAACGCAAGTTCGTACTGCCCCACGTGTGCATCTTCCTCCAGGTACAGGGAAGTTGTCAGGGGCTCCACCACGACTACTGGGTCACCGCTGTCGAATCGGAACACCGTGTAGGAGCCGGCGCTCACCCCGGCGTGGGCGCCCAAGCCGAAGGGCATGACTTGGAGCTGTACGTGAGGGACTTCGTCCTGAACGTTCAGCAAGTGGTGCAACTGCGCTCGCAGCACTTCGCTCCCGCCTACGCGCCGGCGCAGCACCGCCTCGTCCAGCACGCACCAGAGACTGAGAGGTAGCTCCCTCCGGAGGACTGCCTGGCGGCGCATACGCAACTCCACGAACGTGGATACCTCGCGCTTCGTGCGCCACCGCGTACCGGAACTCACAACCGCGTGCGCGTACTCCTCGGTCTGGAGGAGCCCCGGGATGAGCTGGGACGCGTAGAAGTCGGCGTGATTGGCCAGCTCCTCCAGCTCAAGGTAGTCAGCGAAGGGGTCGTCGATCGCGTCTCTGTACTGGTTGAGCAGATTGCCTCGACGCCCGGAGGAAGCAAGGCTGGCCAGCCTTCGGATCTCGGTCTTACGGCTCTCCGGTACGTCGTAGATCGCGAAGTACTGATCGAGCGACGCGCCCGGGACCCGCATCTTGCCGTTCTCGATCTTGCTGAGCACGGGCGGCCCGGACATGCCCAGCCGTTCCGATGCCTCCTGAAGGCTGAGACCGGCCCGCTGCCGAAGCGTCCGCAGAGCAAGCCCCAGCCGCCTCCGCATCAATGTCGGCTTGGCATCCACCACTGCCCGATCACCATCCTCTCGACCGAGAGCGTACAAGCATCAACTCCGGTGTCATATGCCAGTTTTGGAGTCCAGCCCGAAATATTGCCTAAGAGAGTTGCGCCGAAAATTTTCGGGAGCCATGCTTGGGTCGTCACACAACGCAGTCACATGACTGCTTAAAGCAACCTGTTGTCACGCGCCCGAAAGAAGCGGCCATGGCGTTGCACACTCCCGCGGACCTACGCACCGAGGTCCTGGACCTTCTCTCCCTCGCCCCCGAAGCTCGCCTCCGCCTTGCCGGACTCGCCTGCGCCCGGTGCGGAAGCACCGCCCCACTCCGGCCCGGCGGCCACGCGTACACCCGCAGCCCCGGCGGCGGGCGGCTCGGGTGGGCCGTGAAGGTCTGCGAAAGCTGTCCTCTCGCTCATTCCGCAGAAGGGAAGTCGGGCTCTTGACCAACTTCGCCGCCCGCGCCGTCGACCGCCTGCGGACCCTGTTCGCCCCGCGCGGCCGGCACCGCGCCGGGCAGCCGTTGCCCCCGCCGCCGCCACCAGCCCTCGCCCGGCGGCCGGGGCCGTACGCCACCGACATCCCCATCGACGGCCTGGCCACCGCAATGGTCCGCCCCTACCTGCTCACCGCCGAACAGCGCCAACGGCGCCGGGCACTCTGGCCGGCGACGTACGGCATCGATGTCGGCCCGCGTCGTATCCACGGTGTGGCGGTGGCGCGGTGAACCGGCTGCTCCCATGGACCGGTGAGGACGGCCGGTCCTGTTACCTCTCCACGGATGGCGACGGCCCGTTGTCCCGGCTCGCCGACCGGATCGAGTTCGTACAGCTCGGTCTCGCGGGTCGGCTCCTCGACCATGCGCGGGACGTACTCACCGAAGCTGGGCCGGTTGCGGCATCGGACCTCGGCGTCGTGGTGGCCCAGTTGACGGATGCCTTGCGCGACGCGCTGCTCATCGCGGAGAGCCGGGGTGCCCGCCTCGCTCCGGCAGAGAACGAACGCGTCCTCCCGAACGGAGTTCACGCCGTGCCACCACTCATCGAGGTCGCCCAGGACACACTGGCCCACTGCCCCACCGCGCCCAAGGCACTCGGTCTGCTCTCGCTCCCCGGCGGAGACCTCGCCTCAGCGGGCGCCGCCAGGCGCTACGTACGGATGGCGGCCACGTCCTGGGGACTGCCGCCGGACACGGCAGACGCCCTGGAAACGATCACCGGGGAGCTCTCCGCCAACGCCTTGGAGTACAGCGCGAGCCTCTCCATCACCGTCGCCCTGTCCCGTACCGCCTCGGCGGTCGTCGTCAGCGTGACCGACGAAGGCCAGGAATGCGTGTCCGTACCTGACACGCCAGGGCCCGAGCAGGAACATGGGCGCGGGCTGCTGATCGTCGACGCGCTGGCCTCTCACTGGGGCCGGCGGCACACATGTACCGGGCTCACCGTCTGGGCCGAGATCACCGTCGAAGGATGAGCCCCACGACCACCCGCCGCTGCCGGTACCGTACGAAGACCGAACCGCCCGCACCGGAGGCCACCGTGAGTGCCCAGCCCAATGGCCCGTACGGACCACTGATCCCCATGCCCGAGCTCACGCCCGACGCGCTGCGGAACGCAGTCTCCCGCATCGCCCCCAGCCGGGTCCCCGCGCTCACCCAGCACCTGTTCGAGGCCACGACCAACGCCCAGCAGACGCAGAGCCTCGCTCCGCTGCGCGCCTTCGTGCACTCGTGGGCCGTGTTCGTCGCGATCGAGCGGCATCCGGAGCGCGCAGCCCAGCTGCGTGAACTGGAGCGCATCGTGGACGCGGGCGAGCAGGATCCCACCGACGCGATCACCAAAATCCGCCGGATCCGGGAGGCAGCCGAGGCGGAGGCCGGGCTGTGACGGACTGGACGTGGGATTACAACCCGAGCGCCGAGTACCTCACCAGTGGACTGCCACTCGGTGTCGCGGCGGAAGTAGAGCGGCTGGCCACCGAGCTGGCCGCACTCGGACACGACTCGGTGAAAGTCGGCCGGCCCATCGACCGCGAGGGTGGGCTCCGAGAGTTCGATCTGATGGGCGGGCGCGGATTCATCAGCTTTCTCGCTGTACCGCGCCACGAATGCGTCTACGTCTGCAACATCACCTGGTACGGCTGACGCCGACGACGCCTGAGCCCGCGCCGGCCACGGCCGTGTCCCCGACGGGACGCATGCTCAGAGCGTCGAGCCGGCGGCGAGTGCGTACAGCAGCTCGTACGCCGATTCCACCAGGCGCAATCTGTCGCCCCGGCGGGTCGCGAGGGCGGCGATGCCGGTTGCGGAGGCGGGGTGGAAGCCGAGGAAGGCCTGTTGGCCGAAGGTGGCTCCGGCGTGGAAGAGCAGGGGTCCCCCCGGGGCCGGGTGGTGGAACCAGGTCAGGGTGTGGATGTCGCGGCGGCGCAGGCCGCGGCGCAGTTGCGGGATCTGGACGTCGCGCAGGGGCAGGCGCAGCGGCGTGGGCCCGGGGTTCAGGTGTGCTTCGAGGTACGTGAGGAGGTCGGCGGGGGTTGAGCGTACGGCTCCGGCGGCCATGAAGGGGCCCATGCCGAAGCCGGGTACGGGTGTGGTGCCGTTCCTGCGGTGCCCGACGGCGGTGGTGGAGGGGGCGCCGGGGCCGAGGGTGGTGCCGGTCATGCCCAGGGGGCGCAGCACGTGGCGGGTGAGCAGCGTGGGGCAGTCGGCGCCCGCGGCCCGGGCCATGGCGGGGCCGAGCAGCGCCACTCCGAAGTTGGAGTAGCGCCAGCGGGTGCCGGGGCGGTGGTGGGGCCGGGTGCGGGCGAAGGTGCGCAGGAGGCGTTCGGTGTCGTACGTCGCGTAGGCGTCGGCGTACGGGCGCAACAGGGCGCTGGGGATCAGGTCGCCGGGGATGCGGGGCAGTCCGGCGGTGTGGGTCGCGAGGTGGCGCAGGGTGATGCGGCGCGAGTCGGGGTGGCGCAGGGGCAGGTCCGGCAGGTGGGCGGTGAGCGGGTCGTCGAGGGACAGCACTCCGGTACGGGCCAGGTGGGACAGGAGCAGGACGGTGAAGGTCTTGCTGACCGAGCCGAGTTCGTAACGCAGCGCATGGCGCGGCACGGCCGGGGCGCTCGCGGTACCACCAGTCACCGTGGTGCGCCGGCCGTGGCGGGTGACAGCGAGTACGACGTCCGGGGCGTCGATCGCGCTGACGGCGTCCGCGAGGCGCAGCGTGAGCGCGTCGGCGGACGTCGGGGCGGCCGGTGCCAGGCGCGTCGTCACGTGGGGGACATCGCCCGGGAGGTGGCCATCGCGGAGGCGAACGCGGCGACCAGGGTGGGGTGGTGGACGATGTCGAAGACCTCCGCCGCGTCGCCCTCCGGCATCCCGTGCTGGAGGGGCATCGCACCGCTCTCGGACTGCGCGGCGGCGTACCGCTCCCACACCTGCGCGTCGAGGGTGGGCCGGGGCAGGCACGCGTCGACGACGAGGAGTTCGCCGAGCAGGTCCCAGTGTTCCAGGTCGGCCCAGTCGTCGATCCAGGCGGGCAGGTACAGCGCGAGGTAGTCGGCGGTCTGCGCGGGGATCCCGCCGGGGTCCTCACCCCAGTTGGTGAGGTGGAAGACGGTGTGCGTGATGTCGTACGCGATGTGGCGCTGCACCGTCCATGGTTCGGGGTGCCGGCTCAGCCAGGTCAGGTTCACGGCTTCGTCGAAGTCGCCGCTGGGGGTGAGGCCGATTTTTCGTTCGGCGCCCAGCACGCTGAGCCGCCGGACGGGCACCATGTCGAGCGCCGGCCAGGTGCGGGTGCGGTGACTGACGTCCACGGCCGTTTCCAGTCCCGGGTGGCGGAAGCCCAGCTCGTGGAAGGTCGCGTAGATCTCCAGGGGTACGGGCGAGAAGGGTTCGTCGTACTGAAGAGCCGCCAGTACATTGCCGCCGTCCAGCAGTTCCCGCCACGCGAAGTCCAGGAGCTGACCGGCACGGGCGTGCTGGCGCGAGCCCGCCACGCCCTCCCGGAAGAGCACCCGCATGTTGAGTGCCAACTCGCCGATGGGTTTGAGCCGTTCGACGACGCCTCGGCCGGTGGCGCGGTCCCCGGGGGTCAGCCGGAAGTGCTCACGGTGGTCGTCGAGCCAGGTCAGGGCGCGGTCTCCGACGCTGTGCAGCAGTGCGGGAGGAGCGGCTGCGACTGTGCTTGCGGTAGTTGTCATCGGGCTGCCTCGCTTTCACGTTCACGGCCCCGCGTCCCCTCCTCGCGCCGGCCCTCACCCACACCCAGGGCGATACGGGCCAGGGTGCCGGCGAAGGCGGTCACCAGGGTGGAGTGGTAGCAGGCCGTGAAGGTGGCAGCGCGGTCGCCGGGCGGTGGTCCTGCTCCCATGCCGGGCACGCTGCCGTCGGCCGTCCGCGCGTCGGCCAGCCGCTGCCAGGCCACCGGATCGTACGGAGCGGCGGGCAGGCAGGCTGTCACTGCCAGCAATTCGCCTGCCAGGTCCCACAGTTCTTCGTCCAGCCAGTTCTCCAGCCAGGCGGGGAGCCAGAGCCGCAGATAGTCGGCCTGCGCGCGGGGCAGCCGGCCACGGGCGCGGCCCCAGTCGGTGAGGTGGAAGACGTCGTGGGTCAGGCCGTACGCCCCTTCGCGGTCCAGCGCCCACGGCTCCGGCATCAGCCCGAGGTTGGTCAGCTCCAGTACGGCATCGAAATCGGCGTGCGGCGCCAGACCGATTCGGCGCTCCGCGTTGAGCACGCCGAGCGTACGGGTGTGGTCCTCGCGCGCCACGCGCCAGCCGCGCAGCGCGGTCGTCGCCGGGAGCAGTTGTTCCACGGCGGTGTTGCGCAGCCCGGCCTGGGCGAAGACTCCGTAGATCTCCACCGGATACGTGGCGTGCGGCTCACCGCGGATCAGCTCGGTGAACAGCTCTCCGTCCCGCGTCTCGTTCCAGGCGAAGGCGAACAGCCCGTCCGCTACCTGGCGCAGCTCGTCGCGGGGGTGTGACGCGCTGATCAGGTACGTCAGTTCGGCCAGTTCACCGAGGGGTTTGAGGGTGAGGTTGGGGTCGGCGTCCGCGGTGACGTTCGGGGGCAGCCGGAAATCCTCGCGCGCCGCGTCCAGCCACTCCAGGCTGTCGTCGACCATGCGGTCGAGGAACAGCGCACCCGACGCCGTCGAAGCCGGGGCGGCCAGGAGGTCGCCGGTCACCCACCCGTTGTCGCCGGTCACCCGCCCCGCGTCGCCGCTCACCCGCCCCGTCCGTAGAACTGGCGTGCGGCCACGACATGGAGCGCCACCCTCGGGTCGCCGTCGCTCATTTGCCGTACGAACACCAGTCCGGTGTCGAGACCCAGGGTCGGCGGGGCGTCCGGCAGCCGGGCCAGCCAGCGCCCGAGTCCGGCGGCCTGCAACCAGTCCCTGCGGCGTACGGCCCGGACGAAACCGCGGGCCAGGTCGTCGGTGCGTGACGCGAGCCGGTCGGCGAGTCCCTGCGCGAGTCCGGGAAGCGCGAGCGCGGCCAGTTGCGACGCTCGATGGGAAAGCTTTGGCCAAGGATCGTCGGCCACCCAGGCGGAGGGGGCCTGCGGCGCCTGCGGCCAGCTGTCAGTGCCGCCGGACAGGAAGGCGTTCGAGGCCTCGACCAGGCCCCGGTAACTCCACACCGACACCTCCGAGGCGTCAGGGCCGGGCGGGTAGGCGGCCAGCGCCTCCCGGACGACCGCTTCGTCGCTCTCTCCACCGGGTGCTGCCCGGTGGTCCAGCGCGTACGGTGCGAGCGCATCGGCGCCCAGCACCCGGATCGCGGCTGATGCCAGCGCGTCCCCCTGCCGCAGAAGGCTGGAGAGCGCATAAGGGTCGCCCTCACCTCGAAGGGCAAGGACGACTCCGTTTGCGGCATCGGCGACCACAGCGCTCAGCGGGACTGAGCCCGCTTCTTGAGCCTGTTCAGCCAACGCATTCCTCCTCAACGGGCCTTCGGGTCCGTCTTCGGGCGCGGGGTGGGCGGTGAGCCGATGAGCAAAAACGCGAGCAAGAACGCGGCCTTACACTCACGGGTGTCACGGAAGACGCCCTTCGGTTCCGCGGAATCCAGCAGCCCCTCAACTTCGGCGCTCAGCGCTGCGGTCTCGACCGGGGAAGTGCGGTCCATGATCATAGGACCATCTCCTCTTATCTCCTCTTCTAGCGGCTGAATAACCAGCGTTACATGGGCCCCAATTGATTGCAAACGGTAGATAACGGGCATTGGCCCGACGGGAAATCCGGGAAAAATCCACCCTTTTGTTGACGACGCAACAGCCGTATGTCGCCGATCTCCCTGACCGAAGGTCAGCTCAGACCGTCACCCTTCCGCGCGACCGCGAAGATGCGCCGGAACGGAAAGACCGTGCCGTGCGGGCCCGTCGGATACGCGCCGCGCAAGGCCTCGGCGTACTCCGCGACAAAGGCTTCGCTCGCCTGCGGATCGTCCGCGAGAGCGGTCAGGACCGGCCGCAGGGCCGTGCCTTTCACCCAGTCAAGGACCGGGTCCTTGCCAAGGAGGACCTGAAGGTACGTCGTCTCCCATACGTCGGCCTCGCAGCCCAGCGCCGTGAGGCGGGTGAGGTAGTCGCCCGGTTCAAGGACCGCCGCCGCCCGCTCGCCCACGCCACCCAGCCGGCCGCGCCAGCGCGGGGAGTCGCGCAGGGCGGCCAGGATGGTGTGACTGGGGGCGGTGAAGTTGCCCGGCACCTGGAAGGCGAAGGTGCCGCCGGGGGTGAGCGCGTCCAGCCAGGCCGGGAAGCGGTCGGCATGGTCCGGGACCCACTGGAGCAGCGCGTTGGAGACGATCAGGTCGTACGTCGCGTACGTCGCCTCGTCCGGCCCCCAGGTCGCGGCGTCGGCGTGGACGAAGTCGAGGAGCGGCCCCGCGTACCGCTCCGCCCGCTCCAGCATCTGCGGGGAATTGTCGTAACCCGTGATGCGGGCGGCGGGCCAGCGGTCCGCCAGCAGCGCGGTGACGTTGCCGGCGCCGCAGCCGAGGTCGGCGATGCAGGCGGGCGCGGGGGCGTCGACGCGGGCGAGGAGGTCGAGGAAGGGCCGGGTGCGGTGGCCCGCGTGCCGGAGGTACTGCTGCGGGTCCCAGGTCGGTCGTACCGTCATGCACGCAGCTTGACCACCACACTCTCTCGATGTCAAGACTCTCGACGCCAAGAGACTTCATGTCGACAGACCAACTACACTGATCGTCATGGAGGACGAGGTCGACCGACTGGTTGCTGCATGGCGCCGCGAGCGCCCCGACCTCGACGTGGAACCACTCGAGGTCCTCAGCCGCGTCTCCAGGCTGGCCCGCCACCTCGACCGCGCCCGGCGCATAGCCTTCTCCGAGCATCAGCTGGAGCCGTGGGAATTCGACGTCCTGACGTCGCTGCGGCGCGCCGGCGACCCGTATCAGCTCTCGCCGGGCCAGTTGCTGACCCAGACCCTGGTCACCTCCGGCACCATGACCAACCGCATCGACCGGCTCGCCAAGAAGGGCCTCGTCGAGCGGCTGCCCGATCCCAGCGACCGCCGCGGCGTCCTCGTGCGGCTCACCGCCGAGGGCCGCGACCGGGCCGACCAGGCGCTCGCCGGGCTGCTCGCGCAGGAGCGGGCCATCCTCGCCGAACTCTCGCGCGCGCAGCGCGGAGAACTGGCCGGGCTGCTACGCCAGTTGACCGCCCCGTTCGACAACATCCCGGGCTAGGCCCACCGGTCCCCGGTCCACCGAGCCCAGGTCCACCGGTCCGACCCCGGCGCGGCGGGCGAGCGCGACGGCGGCGAGCGTGGAGTGCACGCCCAGCTTCCCCAGCACGTTCTGCATGTGCGTACGGACGGTGTGCGGGGAGAGGAACAGCCGCTCGGCCACGGCCTTGCGGCCCAGCCCGGCCACCATGCACCGCAGCACCTCCCGCTCGCGCGGGGTGAGGGACTCGACGAGCCGCTCACTGTCGGTGCGGTGCTTGCGGGCTGCGGTCAACTCCCGCAGTACGCCCGTGAGAAGCGCCGGAGGCAGGTGCGTTTCGTCGCGCAGTACGCCGCGGATGACGGCCAGCAGGCGTTGCAGCGAGCAGTCCTTGGCGACCCAGCCCGCGGCCCCGGCCTGCAGCGCGAGGGCGGCGCGGCGCGGATCGTCCTTCTCGGCGAGTACGACCGACCGTACGGCCGGCTGCCCGGACCGCACGCCCGCCACCAGGGAGATGCCGTCCACCGGACCGTCCTCGGCCGGCTCCGGCACGTGGACCACACGGGCGGGCACCGCCGCGGCGGTGCCGAGGTCGGCGTCGACGAGCATCACATCGAATCGGCGGCCTTCCGCCGCCGCCCGCTCCAGGGAACGCAGCGCGGCCGGGCCGCTGCCTGCCGCGCAGACATCGACGTCGGACTCGGCGGCGAGGGCCGCGGCGAGCGACTCGGCGAAAATGCGGTGATCGTCCACCACCAGTACCCGGATCCGAACCACAGACACCCCCATGCCGCGTTGTGCCGGATGTCCCCCCTGGACCCCCGGGGAGGCGAAACCGCCTGCGGGTACGACGCCCGGAGGAAGGTGCACGTCACGTCAGACGCACGGCCGCCGCCGTGCACCGAACACTGACCACTGCCCACCCCGGGCGACGTACCCGACTGTCTCGCCCCCTGATCAAGCACCGGCCCCCACCGGCGCTCTTCTTCAGCGTACGGGCGGGGGCGGTAAGCGGAAGGCAATTCGCAGAACTGATTGCCCCGGCGTGTTCCTGGTGTGCCTCCTGTTTCGTTTCGAGGCAGAAGTCGACAAAGCTCGACAGAGAACGGCCGCGGTCCCGCCATCACGGTGTATTCACCACACGGGCAGCGCAACGAACCGCTTCCCGGCTGTCTCCCCCCGTAAGGTCGGCTGACGCTGACCGGAGTCAGGCACACCAAGGCCCCGGGAAGGGAAACCCTGCATGGGGGGGCAGACCCAGCACTCGCACCAGAACACTTCTGCTCGCCGCCGGAGCACTGCTCCTGGTGGCGCACGCCGGCGGCTGGCCGCCGGCCGCCGACCCCCCGCGCGCCGCCGCCGACGGTGTCGGTTCCCACGCCCTCGCCCTTTCGGTGACCGTCAACACGCGGCCCGGACGGGAGGCGGAACACACCGGCATCCGTGCCGGCCACCCCGTCGTCAAGCACTACCGGCTCACCAACCGCTCGGGTGCCGACCTCCACCGGGTCGGCCTCACCGATCCCGACGTGCCCGGCGCCGCGGTGAACTGCCCCGGCGGCCGGGGCCTGTGGCTGCGCGGGCTGACCTCCGTCACCTGTACGTCGCTGGTCAGTGCCACTCCCGGCAGGCACACGTCCACCGTGCGCGCGCACGCGGAGATCCCCTCCCTCGGGGCGCGGCCGACTGCCTCCGCCGTGGCCGGATACGAGGGCGTGGCCGGTGCGCTACGGCTCGCCGTCACCGTGCGGGAGGTGGAGGGGTCGCGTGCGGTGGTCCAGTACACCGTCGGGAATCCGGGCAACCGCACCGTCTTCGGCGTACGGCTCTCCGACACGGCACTCAGCCCGCCCCGGATCATCTGCGGCGGCCGTCCGGCCTCCTCCCCGCAGACCTTGCGCGCGGGGGCCACCGTGCTCTGCGTCGCGGAGCTGGACGGCCTGCGGCCCGGTACGTACCACAGCGGGCCCGAAGCGAGAGGAAGCGACGGGCTCTTCACGCTGAACATGACGGGTGGGCTTGTGGGCCCTCCGCAGCTGGTGGCCCGTGCGGCGACGCGGTTCACGGTACGGACCCAGCCGTCCCCGCAGTCACCCCGGCCGGCGAGGCCGGCGCCTCCGCCGGCCCGGGCCCCACTGCCGGACCCGGCTCCACCGCCGGGTGGCGCTTCGCCACTGGACCGGGCCGCGCCACAGGCACCGTTGGCACCTGCCGGCGCGGGGCGCGCACAGGGAGCTCCCGCCGGGCCCGCGCCCGGTGCGCCGGGCGGGCAGGGGACTCCCGCCGGGCCCGCGCGGGGTGCGCCGGGTGCGCCGGGTGCGCCGGGTGCGCCAGGTGCGCCAGGTTCGCCAGGTGCGCCAGGTTCGCCAGGTGCGCCAGGTGCGCCAGGTGCGCCAGGTGCGCCGGGTGCCCCGGGAGCGCCCGCCCCCGCACCGCCGTTCGCCGCGCTCGGCCCGGGGGGCCTGGGGGCGCCCGGCCTGACAGTTCCCGGCCTGGGAGTTCCCGGCCTCGGAGTGGCAGGGCTCGGGGTGCCAGGACTCGGGGTGCCAGGGCTAGGAGTGCCAAGCCTCGGCGTCCCAGGCCTCGGCGTCCCAGGCCTCGGCGTCCCAGGCCTCGGGGCGACCGGCCCAGGGGCTCCCGGGCTTGGCGCGCCCGGGCTTGGCATGCCCGGCCTGGGCGCCGGCGAGGCCGGCGAGGCCGCAGGCGTCGCACCGCCGCCTCCCGCAGCCGCAGGCATCGCACCGCCACCCCCCGCCGCAGACCGCATCGCGCCTCCGCCCCCCGGAGAGCGCGTCACCCGGCCAGACACTCCCCGCGCCCCCACCCACCAGTCCGTGGGCGCCCGAAGAGCGGGAGGCGTGCCACGGCGGGAGGATCCGCTCCCCGTCGTCGCGGTCCTGCTCCTGTTCCTCATTCCGGCGGGCATCGTCGCCGTGGTGGCGTCCCGCCGTACGTGACCCTGCGGCTGCCCACTCATCGACCGAGGGAGCGTCATGGAACAAGTCGTCGAGATGCTCGCCGTCGGGATGATCTGCGCACTGCTCACCGCAGCCGCGGTCATCGCCTGGCGCCGGTTCCACCCGGTGGCGGACGAGGAGGAGTCCGGCGAGGAGGTGGCCGAGTACATGTCGATGATGATCGCCCTGCTGTACGCGCTGCTGCTCGGCCTGGCCCTGGTCAGCGTCTGGGATCTGCGGGACCGCTCCCAGCGCCACACCGCCGCCGAGGCGGGCGCCCTGCACCAGATGACGGTCCTCGCCGAGGGCATGCCGCCGGCGCAACGGGAGCGAATCGACGCCCTGGCCGAGAGCTACGCCGCGCATGTGGTCCAGGAGGAATGGCCACGGCTGGCGGACCGCAATGGCCTCGGCGAGCGCGGCTGGTTCCCGCTGCGGCAGCTGCGCGCGGCAGCGGCGGCCCCGCCCGATGCCACCCCCGCCCAGGAGGTCACGGCGCTGGAACTGCTCGCTCAGCTCGGCGCACTCGACGACGCTCGCCGGGGCCGGGAGGCGGACGCACAGGAAACACTGTCACCGGCGCTGTGGTCCGGGATCGTGATCGGGGCGATCCTCTCGATCTGCATCCTGTTCTTCTTCAGAATCGGGCGCAGCCCCAGCCAGCTGGTGATGGCCATGGGCATGGTGGGGCTGACCGTCTTCCTCGGGCTCCTCATCCACCACTTGGCCTCGCCCTTCGGCGAGGTGATGGGCGTCAGCCCCGACCCGTTCACCCGCTACTTCCCCAAATCGGCCGGGGTCTGACAGCGGTCACGCGACGCGGTGGGCTCCCTGGGCGGGGATCGCCCGGAAGATGCGGGGTGGTGTGCGGGAGGTCGCCGCGAAAGCCGTCTCGATCGACTTCGTGACCGTGTCCGACGCCGACGACTCCGCCAGGACTATCGCCGAGCCACCGAACCCGCCCCCCGTCATCCGCGCCCCCAGCGCCCCCGCCGCGTTGGCGGACTCGACCACCAGGTCGAGCTCCTCGCACGAGACGCGAAGGTCGTCGCGGAGTGAGACGTGCCCCTCCGTCAGGAGCGGGCCCACCGCTCGCGGATCGGCCCCGTCCAGGAGGGCGATCACCTGCTCCACGCGGTGGTTCTCGGACACCACATGCCGCACGTAGCGGCGTATCCGCTCATCGCCCAGACTCTCCAGCGCGGCCCGCAGACCGGCGTACGGAACATCCCGCAGCGCCGCCACGCCCAGCGCCCGCGCCCCCGCCTCGCACCCCTGGCGCCGTTCCGCGTACGCCCCGTCGCCCAGCGCGTGCTTGACGCGCGTGTCGACGACCAGGAGTTCGAGGCCGTGGGCGGCCAGGTCGAAGCGGACCTGGCGGCGCGTGAGGTCGCGCGTGTCCAGGTGCAGCGCGTGGCCTTCCGTGCAGCAGGCCGCCGCCGTCTGGTCCATGATCCCGCAGGGCACCCCGACGAACGCGTTCTCGGCGCGCTGGGCGACCACCGCCAGCCGGTCGCCGGAAAGCCCCAGCTCGTACAGGTCGTTCATGGCCAGCGCCGTGACGACCTCCAGCGCGGCGGACGAGGAGAGACCGGCGCCCGTCGGCACCGTCGACGTCAGGTGGATGTCGGCGCCGCCGACCGCGTGGCCCGCCTCCCGCAGCGCCCAAACGACCCCCGCCGGGTACGCCGCCCAGCCGCCGCTGCCGCTGCCGAGCGGCGCGAGCTCGTCGGCGCGCAGTTGGACGATGCCTCCGTCGACGTCGGCCGAGTGCAGGCGCAGCACGCCGTCGTCGCGGCGCGCGACCGCCGCGACCGCCGTGTGCGGCAGAGCGAGCGGCATCACGAAGCCGTCGTTGAAGTCGGTGTACTCGCCGATGAGGTTGACCCGGCCGGGGGCCGCCCACACCCCGTCGGGCTCGGCGCCGTACAACTCGGTGAAGTCCTTGATGACGGCGTCGGTCATACGTCCTGCTCCTCTCGGCGGGCAAAGGCCCACGCGTCCGCGACGATGCCCGCGAGATCCGCGCGGGACGGCTTCCAGCCGAGCTTTTCGCGGGCCGCGTCGGCGGACGCGACCAGCACTGCGGGGTCGCCCGCCCGGCGCGGCGCGGGGGTCTCGGGGATCGGGTGGCCCGTGACCTTGCGTACGGTCTCGACCACCTCGCGGACCGAGAAACCGTTGCCGTTGCCGAGGTTGCAGGTCAGGTGGGCGCCCGGCTCGGCCGCCCCCAGGGCCAGCAGGTGCGCCTCGGCGAGGTCGGCGACGTGAATGTAGTCGCGGACGCAGGTGCCGTCGGGGGTCGGGTAGTCGTCGCCGTACACCGCGATCGACTCGCGCCGGCCCTGCGCGACCTGGAGGACGAGCGGAATGAGGTGGGATTCGGGGGCGTGCCGCTCCCCGTACGCCCCATACGCACCGGCCACGTTGAAGTAGCGCAGCGAGACCGCTGCCAGGCCGTGCGCGGCACTCTCGCCGCTGATCATGTGGTCTACGGCGAGCTTGGAGGCGCCGTACGGATTGGTCGGCGCGGTCGGCGCCGCCTCCGTGATGGGCGTGGAGACCGGCTCGCCGTACGTCGCCGCCGTCGAGGAGAAGACCAGCTTCCGCACTCCTGCGCCCCGCATCGCGGCGAGCAGCGCCATGGTCCCGCCGACGTTGTTCGTCCAGTACTTCTCGGGGTCGACGACGGACTCGCCGACCTGCGAGAACGCGGCGAAGTGCAGTACGCCGTCGTACGAGGAATCCAGCCAGCGGTCCGCGTTCTGGACGCGGCCCTCGATGAACGTCGCGCCGGCCGGGACGCCCTCGCGGAAGCCGGTGGAGAGGTCGTCGAGGACGGTCACCTCGTGGCCGGCCTCCAGGAGATGCGCCGCGACCACGCTGCCGACGTATCCCGCACCACCAGTGACCAGATACTTCTGCTGCTGCTTCACTCGCTCGCTACCTCTCGCAGTCGCGCTGCCGCGTTCTCCGGCGGCACATCGTTGATGAACACATTCATGCCGGATTCGGAACCCGCGAGAAACTTCAGCTTGCCCGAAGTACGTCGGATGGTGAAAAGCTCGAGGTGCAGCGCGAAGTCGGGCGTGCCGAACGGTGCCTGGTGCCAGGCGGAGATGTACGGCGTCGGCGGCTCACCGGGGCCGAAGATCCGGTCGAACCTGCGCAACAGTTCCAGGTAAATCTGTGGGAACTCGGTGCGCGCGTCGTCGTTGAGTCCCCGCAGGTCGGCCACGCGCCGCTTCGGGTAGAGGTGCACCTCGTACGGCCAGTGAGCGGCGTACGGCACGAAGGCCACCCAGTGCTCGCCCTCCAGCACCACCCGCGTCCCCTCGGCGCGCTCCCGCTCCACGACGTCGTCGAAGAGGTTCCGGCCGGTCTCCGCCAGATGCGCGGCCGCCGAGCGCAGCATCAGCTCCGTGCGGGGGGTGACGAAGGGGTAGGCGTAGATCTGGCCGTGAGGATGGCCGAGGGTTACGCCGATCTCCGCGCCCCGGTTCTCAAAACAGAACACCTGCCGGACCCCGGGCAGCTCGGCGAGCTCCGCCGTCCTGTCGGTCCAGGCCTCCAGGACGAGGCCGGCCTGGTCGTCGTTCAGGTCGGCGAAGGACGCGTCGTGGTCGGAGGTGAAGCAGACGACCTCGCAGCGCCCCGCGTCTCCGGCCAGCGAGGGGAAGCGGTTCTCGAAGACGGCTACGTCGTACTCGGCGGCCGGGATCTCGCTGTGCCGGCCGTCGCGCGACGGGCAGAGCGGGCACTCGTCGGCGGGCGGGTGGTAGGTGCGGGCCTGGCGGTGTGAGGCGATGGCGACACAGTCGCCGAGCAGCGGGTCGCGGCGGATCTGCGAGGTGGTCGCGACGGGTTCGAGGGGGCGCGGGTCGGCGGCTTCGCGTACGACGTCGTCGCGGGAGTCGTAGTAGAGCAGCTCCCGGCCGTCGGCCAGCCGGGTCGACGTCTTCTTCACACGCAAGCTCCTCATCGCACCCACCACTGAACAACATAAACAAACACAACCAACCATAACGGAACAGTCCCGTCAATGCCGATCAGCGACGCGACGGCAAGCTGAAAACGAACAATCGCCGGAGGGGCTCCGTTGGAGCCCGTCCGGCGATTGAGGACACGCCCGCAGGGCGTCCATGTCGTCTGGGGGCTGGGGGCTTGCCCCCAGTTCGGGAAGGGGCGGGGAGGGGAAAGCCCGCCGCAGGCGAAACCGGCGGTCAGCTCTGCGGCGGAGTCGCGCGATCCAGCAAGCCCGTTCGTGCCGCCAGGGCCGCCGCCTCCAGGCGGGACCCCACGCCCAGCTTCATCAGCACCCGCTGAACGTGCGTACGCGCGGTGCTCGGCGCGATGCCCATACCCGCCGCGATCAGCCGCGTGTCCTCACCGTCCGCGACCCGCATCAGGACCTCCACCTCCCGCGGCGTCAGCATCTGGAGCAGCCGCTGCCCCTCGTCGTCCGGCTGCGCCGCCGGGTTCAGCAGCTCGGCGAACGCGGCCTGCAAGAGCTGCGGTGCCACCGCCGCCTCCCCCGCCCGGGCCTTCACGATCGCGCGCTCGACGCCTTCGATGCGCTCGTCATGGCGTACGTACCCGGCCGCCCCGGCGGCGAAGGCCGCCGCGATGCCGCGCGGATTCGGCACCGGGCCCAGCACGACGACGGCCACCTGCGGCCGTTCGTGCTTGATGCGGACGATCGGGTCGAAAGCCCCTGGTTCGGCGGGAGTCGCCGTACCGAACAAGCACACCTCGGGCGCCCTGCTGACGACCAGCTCCGCCGCCCCCGACGTCGGCGCGGCCGCCGCGAGCACCCGGTGCCCGCGCAGCTTGAGCGCCGAGGCGAGCGCCTCGGCGAGCAATCGGTGGTCATCAACCACCATGAGCCGCACGCCCATAGAGAATCCCCCATACCCCTGCCCCTGGAGCTGGCCCCCCGGCCCTCCTGACCCGGCAAGCTACACGCTTGTTCGACGTTGCGCGCCCCTTACTGGTAAGAAGCCCCCCGGATTGTCGAATTCCTCGCGATTCAGGACTACTTGCCGGGCCGGATGTGGCATGGGACGGCCCCGGCAGTGGAGAAGAACCACTGCCGGGGCCGCTGTGACCTGTGTGTCAGGTATACCGAGTGCGTCAGCCGGTGCCGAAGCCGATCGCCAAGTAGCGCTTGAAACCCGCGCGCTCCTGGCTCATGAGGCGTGTCGCCATGAACAGGCGGCCGTCGGCGTAACGGAATTCGGCGGAGTCCACCACGAAGGTCGTCGTCACATCACGGACCGCCCTGTCAGCCGGGTTCTCCATCAGCAGCGTCTCCTTCATGGAACCGCCGTTGATGCTCACCACCTGGCCGCCCTTGTCGTACGGCGGGTACTTGTACGCGATGATGTTGCCGCCGTCCATGCGGATCGGGTGCATCGTGTAGCGCTCGCCCGCGTCGGCCCGGTCGCCGGTGAGCTTGCCGGTCGCCAGGTCGAAGGAGACGATTTCGTTCGTACGGCCGCCCTCGCCGCCACCCTCGTGCTCCTCGGTCGGCACGTAGATCTTGCCGTTGCCGACGACGATCTTCGTGCAGCCCTCGGTGTCGCGGCACCTCGGGGCGTACTGCTCGGCATCGACCGGGATCCTGGCGCGCAGTTCGCCGGTCTTCTCGTCGATCGAGAAGAAGTCGGAGACGCCGCTTCCGTCGCCCGCGGTGTCGCCGACGTCGGCGGCGGCCACCAGCGGCTTGGTGGAGACGATGCTCGCCCGGTCCACGCCGGTGGGCATCTTGTACTTGGCGATCGGCGCGCCGGTCTTCGGGTTCAGGGACTCGATGGAGAGCTGCGGGGCACTGGCCGAACCGCAGCTGCGCACCGTGGCGAGTGCCTCGCCGCCCGCGTAGCCGACGTCGCGGCACTGTTCGGCGTTGGGCTTCGGCTGCCAGCGGACCTTGCCGGTGGCGACGTCGAAGGCCGCGCCGCCGCGGGTACCGCCGGCGCCGACCGCGTCGCCGCCCACGGTGACCTCACTGAACATGATCTTGTCGTCGCCGTCCTTGACCGACTTCTGCCACAGCAGTTTGCCGGCGTCGATGTCGATCACACCGACCTCGGTGCACGGCGAGTATGTCTTGCCCGCCGGCATCGGCCCCGCGAACAGGATCGCGGTCTTGTTGTCCTTGGTGACGTGAGGCGACGCCGCGCAGACCTCGCCCGGGAGCGGAATGCTCCACAGCTCCGCGCCGCTGTCCAGGTTGTGGCCGACGACCTCGTTGAGGCCGCTCTTGACGTACGCCTTGTCGGTGATCCAGGAGCCGTTGACGCCGGCGACCGATTCCGTCACCTTCGGGGCGGGCAGCTGGAAGAGGACCTTGGAGTTGGCGTTGGAGGGCTTCTCTTCCTTGCCGGCGCCGTCGGGGGCGGGTTTGCCGTCGTCGCCGCCACCGCCGGTCGAGCCCGCGGAGGAGTTCTGCGCCGGGTCGTCCTTGCCACCCTCGTCGCTGGTCGCGAACCAGACGCCGACGCCGACGATCAGCGCCACCGCGACGACCGCCGCGATGACAACGGCCGTGGTGGTGTTGACCTTCTTGCCGCCGCCGCCCTGCGGAGGCATGCCCTGCGGGTAGGCGTACTGCGGCTGTTGCTGGCCACCGTACGGGGGCTGCTGACCGTAAGCCGGCTGCTGGCCGTACGGGGTGGGCTGGCCGGGCTGCTGGCCCGGGTAGCCGTAACCGGGCTGCTGGCCTGGCTGGGAGGGGTAACCGTAGCCCGGCTGCTGACCCGGCTGCTGGGCGGGCGGCGCCGGGGGCGTCTGCGGGTAGCCGTAGCCGGGCTGACCGGCGGGCGGAGGCGGCGGGGCGCCGAACCCGCCCTGCGGGGGCTCGTTCGGCGGCGGCGGGGGCGGGGGCTGCGTCATGGCGTACGTACCTCTGGAGAAAGGGAGTCGAAGACGTGGGAGAAGACCCGGGACTCAGTCACCGGCCGTCACTTGCCGAAGACCATCATGGTCTTCGTCTCCTTCTCTTCCTCGTCGTTGCTGGCGCTGACGCGGGTGGCCACGACGTAGAACTGACCACCCTCGTAGGCGACCTTCGTCGTGAAGAAGCTGTTCTCGATCTCGGCGGTCGACTGCGGGTTCTGGAGCAGTGTCTTCGGCTTGCCGCCCGACGCCGCGATGGTCGCGAGGGCGCCGCCCTTTTCGTACGAGGCGTCCATGTGCACCAGGACCTCTCCGCCCTCCATCCGCACCGGCATCATCGGACGGTCGGTGGCGGCGGAACGCCACTTGGGCTTGCCGGTGTCGAGGTTGAAGGCGACGACCTCGTTGGTGCGCTCCAGGCCGCTCGTCTTCTCGGCAGTGGCCATGTAGAAGGCGTTCTGGTCGGCGGCGACGCCGGTGCAGCCTTCGAGGTTCCGGCCGAAGATGACGAAGCTGCCGCCGCACTGCGGCTGGAACTTGTCCTTGCCGCCGTCGATCTCCGAGCGGAGCTTGCCGCTGTCGGTGAGCGCGATGACGCTCCAGGTCTTCTTGGCGCGCTCCTGCACGGACACGACGAGCGGGGAGACGGAGTAGACCTTGTCGACCGACCAGCCCTTGGCCAGCGGGTACGACCACTTGACCTTGCCGGTGGCCGGGTCGTGCTCCTGGATCCGCTCGTGGTTCCTGGCGGCCTCGCCGGTGGAGCAGGCCGCGGCGGCGATCAGCTTGGCGCTGCTGGTGAAGGCGTACGGCTGGCACTCACCGGGCAGCTTGCCCCACAGCTCCTTGCCGTCCTTCATGCTGAAGGCGGTGGAGTGGCCGGTGCGGCCGGCGGTGACGGTGTTGCCGCTGATGGCGATCGTGATGTCGGACAGGAGGTCGAACGTCCCCTCCTTCTTCACCTCGGCCTTCCAGCCCGCCTTGCCGGTCTTGAGGTCGACCAGCTGGAGCTGGCTGCACTTGGCCTTCTCGGTGGTGCCGTTCTTGACGCCGATGACGATCTTGCCGTCGTCGGAGGTCCTGACGGGCGCCGCGCAGATCTCGGTGGAGAGCGGAAGGCTCCACTTCTCCTTGCCGTCGGTGGTGCTGTAGGCGGCGACCTTCTTGTACATCGCCTTGACGACGAGGCCGTCGGTGAACCACGGGCCGTACACGTCCGCGCCGTTGCGCGGCAGGTCCACGTCGTTCTTCTGCAGCCACAGCACTTTGGACTCGCCCGACTGGCGCCCGGCGTTCAGGTCGTCCCCGGCATCGCGGCCGCCCGCTGAGTCGTCACTGGTGTCGCCGGTGCCGCCGTTGGGCAGACCGTCCTGCTTGTTGTCCTTGCTGCCGTCGGCGACGGGTCGTTTCTTCTTGCCGCCGTCGTCACCGCTGGTGGCGAGGTAGATGCCGCCGCCGACGACGAGGACCGCGGCGAGGGCCGCGCCGATGATGACCGCGGGCTTGCCCTTGAAGCCGCCGCCGGTGCCGCCGGGGCCCGGGGCGGGTGCGCCGGGGAAGCCGCCGTAGGGACCGGGCTGCTGCTGGCCGTACGGGCCGGGCTGCTGGCCGTAGGGGCCGGGCTGCGGCTGACCGTACGGTCCGGGCTGCGGCTGGCCGTACGGGCCTGCCTGGCCGGGCTGTTGACCGGGCTGGCCGGGGTAGCCGTATCCCGGCTGGGGTGCCTGCTGCGGCGGTGCCTGCGGGTAGCCGTACCCGGGCTGCGCCGGGGGCTGCTGCGGCGGGGCCGCCGGCGGGCCGGGCGGGGCCGGGGGCATCTGCGGCGGCTGCTGGGGCGGCTGCTGCCGGGGGTCCTGGGGGGCTCCGAAGCCGCCCTGCGGCGGCTGGTTGGGCGGCTGAGACATCAGCGCTTACCTCTTCACACGAGACCGCCGCCCGTTCGGTCTCCCCCGCAATTCCGGCGGCGTATCTCCCCCAGAAAGGAGCGAATCGGGCTTGAGCCCCGCAGATCTACGTCAGTCGAGCGGGGCTTCTTTCTATCACTTGGACCCCCTCCAACGAGGGGCCGGTCCGCCCCTGTTCCCAAGGGAGGACCGGCCCGTGACGCGCTCGTTATTCGGATTTGAGGATCTGCTACGCGTCCTCGGCGAGTTCCATCCAGCGCATCTCCAGCTCGTCGCGCCCCGATACGAGTTCGCGAAGCTCGGCGTCGAGCAGGGCGACCTTCTCGAAGTCGGTGGCGTTGTCGGCGATTTGGGCGTGCAGCCTGGTCTCCTTGTCGGAGAGCTTGCTGAGCTGACGCTCGATCTTCTGCATTTCCTTCTGGGCGGCGCGGGCGTCGCCGGACGCCTTCTTCTTGACGGGCGCGGCGACGGCGGCGGGCGCCGGGGTGGCGGCCTCGATCATCTGCCGCCTGCGCTCCAGGTACTCGTCGAGACCGCGCGGCAGGTTGCGCAGCGTCTGGTCGCCGAGCAGGGCGTACACCTTGTCGGTGGTCCGCTCGATGAAGAACCGGTCGTGCGAGATGACGACCATCGAGCCGGGCCAGCCGTCGAGCAGGTCCTCGAGCTGCGTGAGCGTCTCGATGTCGAGGTCGTTGGTCGGCTCGTCGAGGAAGAGTACGTTCGGCTCGTCCATCAGCAGCCGCAGGATCTGCAGCCGGCGCCGCTCACCGCCGGACAGGTCGCCGACCGGCGTCCACTGCTTCTCCTTGGTGAACCCGAACTGCTCGCACAGCTGGCCCGCCGTCATCTCGCGGCCGGTGCCGAGGTCCACCCGGTCCCGTACACGCTGAACGGCTTCGAGCACGCGCAGGTTCGGGTCGAGCTCGCCGACTTCCTGCGAGAGGTACGCGAGCTTCACCGTCTTGCCGACGACGACCTTGCCCGCGACGGGCTGGGTGTCGCCCTGCGTGCGGGCCGCGTCGGCCAGGGCGCGCAGCAGCGAGGTCTTGCCCGCGCCGTTGACGCCGACGAGGCCGACGCGGTCGCCGGGGCCGAGCTGCCAGGTGAGGTGCTTGAGCAGCACCTTGGGCCCGGCCTGGACGGTGACGTCCTCAAGGTCGAAGACGGTCTTGCCGAGCCGCGAGTTGGCGAACTTCATCAGCGCGGAGGTGTCGCGGGGCGGCGGTACGTCGGCGATCAGCTCGTTGGCCGCCTCGACGCGGAAGCGCGGCTTCGACGTACGGGCGGGGGCGCCGCGGCGCAGCCACGCCAGCTCCTTGCGGACCAGGTTCTGGCGCTTGGTCTCCTCGGTCGCGGCGATGCGCTCCCGCTCGGCGCGGGCGAAGACGTAGTCGGAGTAGCCGCCCTCGTACTCGTGCACGGCGCCGCGCTGCACGTCCCACATGCGGGTGCAGACCTGGTCGAGGAACCACCGGTCGTGGGTGACGCAGACGAGCGCGGAGCGGCGCGACTGGAGGTGCTTGGCGAGCCAGGCGATGCCCTCGACGTCGAGGTGGTTGGTCGGCTCGTCGAGGACCAGGAGGTCCTGGTCGTCGATGAGCAGCTTGGCGAGCGCGATACGGCGGCGCTCGCCGCCGGAGAGCGGGCCGATCACGGTTTCGAGCCCGTGCTCGAAGCCGGGCAGGCTGAGCCCGCCGAACAGGCCGTTCAGTACGTCGCGGATCTTGGCGGTGCCCGCCCACTCGTGGTCCGCGAGATCGCCGATGATCTCCTGGCGGACGGTCGCGGCGGGGTCGAGCGAATCGTGCTGGGTGAGGACCCCGAGGCGCAGGCCGCCGTTGTGCGTGATGCGGCCGGTGTCGGCCTCCTCAAGCTTGGCGAGCATGCGGATGAGGGTCGTCTTGCCGTCGCCGTTACGGCCGACGACACCGATCCGGTCCCCCTCGGAGACGCCGAGGGACACGCCGTCCAGCAGAGCACGGGTGCCGTAGACCTTGCTGACGGCCTCGACATTGACAAGGTTGACGGCCACTGACACTCCAGTTGAGGGGGTTAAACAACCTCCAGGGTAGTCGGCACGCACGGAGCCCTCCCCGGCACCGCTGTAGACAGTGTCTACAGCGGCCTGGTAGACACTGTCTATGGAAACTGAGAGCTCCCTTCGGGAACGGCTGATCGACGTCGGAGCAGACCTCGTGATGTCCGAAGGAACCGCCTCGCTGGGGCTGCGCGAGATCGCTCGCCGGGCAGGGGTGTCGCACGGCGCTCCGCGTCGGTACTTCCCCACTCATCACGCCCTGCTCTCCGCGATCGCCCGACGCGGTTTCGCGGACCTCGAAGCCCGTTTCGCGGCCGCGATCGGCGGCAGCACGTCCCCACGCGGCCAGTTGAAAGCTCTCGGGCTGACGTACGTCGGGTACGCGCAGGAGCATCGCGGCATGTTCGAGCTGATGTTCCGCCACGACCTGCTCGACAGCGGGAAGCACGCATCGGACCAGCCGCAGCTCAGGGAGTCCACGCTCCCGCTGTTCGAGACCGTCGTCGGGCTCGTCGCCCAGCACCGGGCGGAGCAGAACACCCCGCACCGGCCCGGCGCGCCGGGCGATGCCTGGCCCCCGCCGCCGGCCGTGACAGCCGCGGCCCTCTGGTCGAACCTGCACGGCATCGCCCAACTGTGGGCCTGGGGCAGTCTGCAACTCACCCTCGGCGCCCCAACAACGGGCGAAGCCCTTGCCGGCCGGCCGCTCGACCAGCTCGTCGCTGCGGCCCTCGACGCTCATCTCGGCCATCACGGCCCGGTGAACGGGTGACCGAAGCGGGCCGGCGGCGTCTCGCGCTCCTGGTCAGTGTGGCCGGCGCCATGCTCGTCGCGCTGGACGGCACGGTGCTGCTCGTGGCGCAGCCCAGCCTCCAACGCGACCTCGGCGCCGACGTGGCTCAGGTCCAGTGGACCAGTACCGGCTACCTGCTCGCGGTGGCCGCGCTCCTCGTCATCGCGGGGCGTCTCGGCGACCGGTACGGGCACCGGCGACTGCTGTTCGTAGGCGTACTCGGCTTCGCGGCCGCCTCGGCGGGCATCGCACTCGCGCCCGGTGTCGGCTGGGTGATCGGTCTGCGTGCCGTACAGGGCGTGTTCGGCGCGCTTCTGCAACCGGCGACACTGGCGCTGCTGAGGCTGGCGTACCCGGCGGACCGGCTCGGCGCGCCAGTCGCGATCCGTACCAGCGCGATCGGTGTCGCCGCGGCGGCCGGCCCCGTACTCGGGGGCGTCCTCGTCGCGCACTGGGGCTGGCGTGCCGTGTTCGTGATCAACGTCCCCATAGCGCTCGCGATCGCCGCGATCACCCTCTCCGTACGGGCGCCGGCGCCGCGGCCACGTACCGGATCTCAGCGACTCAACCTCACAGGCGCGGCCCTGCTCGCGACCGCGCTCGCCGTCCTGGTGCACACCTTGGTCGGCGTACCGGAGCATGGATGGACCGCCGCGCCGACGCTGCTCGGGCTCGTCGCCGCCGCTGGCATCGCGGTGGTGTTCGTGGCGCACGAACGCCGTACCGCACACCCCATCGTGCCGCCCGCAGTGGCCCGGTCGGTACCGGTCACAGCCTCGATGGCGATCCTGCTGCTCACCACCGGCGGCATGTTCGGCGCGCTGTTCGTGACCACGTTCTTCCTCCAGGACGTACTCGGTCTCGACCCGCTCGCCTGCGGACTGCGGGTACTGCCGCTGACCGCGCTCATGATCCTCGGCGCGCCCGTCGCCGGAGCCGCGCTGCGCCGGTGCGGACCGCGTCGCACTGCCTTCACCGGTGTCGTCCTTGTCGTCCTCGGTCTCGCGGGTCTGTCCCGCCTCGGCCCGACCAGCGGCTGGGCGGTCACCGGCGTGGCCTTCGCCGTGCTCGGTGCGGGGTTCGCCACCGTGATGGTCACCGCCACCGGGACCGTCGTAGGCGACGCACCGCCCGGATACGCGGGAGTCGTCGGCGGGCTCAAACAGACCGCCATGAACGTCGGACCGGCCTTCGGTATCGCCGTCGCCGCAAGCGTGATGCTGCTGAAGGCGTCCGCCGCAGAGCCTCTGGCCGTAGGCGCGACCCCGGCAACGTCCGCCCCGGTGATGGCCCCCGCCCTCATGGCGCTGGCCGCACTCGCCGCCCTCGGCCTGCTGCCGGCGTCGCTGCTGCCGCACGGCCGAGCCACCGCGCGAGACGTGACACGAACTGAGGCTCCGCCCCAGACCCCGCTCCTCGAACGCCGGAGGGGCTGAGATGTGCCGCTGAGCGCAGCCGGTGCTTCTCTTCTTGAACCGCGGGAACTACCGGCGGGGTTGAACAAGTTGTCGTACGCCGCGTCCCGGTGCAGCAGCACCTGCCGGCCGGCCCGCGCGGGCAGCTCGGCCCGCCGAGCGGGCTCGCTCTCGGGAAACGTTCGCCTGTCTACGCTCCCCCTCGGGACCCGGCGCGCAGCGTCGGGCGTGGCGTGCGGGGCCGGCCCGCCGTCTCCACCAGGAGCCAGCCCGCGAGGGCCATCGCCACCGCCGCGGGGGCGCTGACCTGTACCGCGATGAGCATCGCCGTACGCCCTTCGAGGAGGCCTGCGAAGCCGACCATCGACAGGCCCAGGACGCCGAGCAGGCAGAGGGTGACGCCGACAGCGGCGGCCGGGCCCGCGAAGCGGCCGGGCGCCGTGGGACGGCCGGCCCGCGCCGGCCGCTCGAACGTCCGGAACGCCGCCACGCACAGCGCCGTCAGCGCCGCAGCCGCGGCGAAACGCACCGGCACTTGCGCCCACCAGGCCGCGCTCGCCGGTGCCGGCAGCGGCACGTCCAGGGCGAGCATCGCGCCGTACACGCCGAGCATCGCCGTCAGGTGCCACAGGAACGCCGTCATGGCGAAGCCGTTCGCGGCGACGACCGTACGCCAGACGCGCGGCCGGGCGACGAGGCGCGCGCCGGGGGCGCGCAGCAGTTCGACCGCGCCGACCAGCCACAGGCCGTGGGCGAGGAGCGCCAGCGTGGGCGGGGCCATGTTGCTGACCTTCTCGCCGGGCATTCCCACCATGCTCAGCGGGTACGGCCCGAAGGCGACCAGGGCGGCGGCACCGGCCAGGCCGGTGGCCGCGAGCGCGGCCGGCATCCGGATGCGTCCGTCGGCGCGCAGAAAGCCGAGCTGGTGCACCGCGAGCCAGACGAAGGCGAAGTTGAGGAACTCGACGTACGGCACGCCGAACGCGAAGCGCAGTACGTCGACACCGGCGGCGGCGAGGGCGAGCACGGCGAAGGCGGCCCATCCGTGGCGCTCGTGCAGCTTCAGCAGGGGCGGGGTGAAGGCCACCATCGCCAGGTAGATCCCGATGAACCACAGGGGCTGCGCCACGAGGCGCAGGGCCGCGCCGGTCAGTCCGCCCTGGCCGCCGAGGAGTTGGATCGCGAGCGCGGCGGCGCCCCAGACCAGGACGAAGACCATGGTGGGGCGCAGCAGCCGCTGGAGACGGGCCCGGACGAACACCGAGTACACCGGGGCGCCCTCGGGGTGCTTGCGGCTCAGCGAGCGGTAGGAGAGCGCGTGCGAGAAGCCGCCGACGAAGAAGAAGACGGGCATGACCTGCAACGCCCAGGTGAGGATCTGGAGCTGCGGCACGACGGCCAGGAGATTCCCCACGCCGCCGTCGGCCGAGACCGCGGCCATCAGCCAGTGTCCGGCGACGACCGTGCCGAGTGAGGCCACGCGCAGCAGGTCTACGTACCGGTCCCGCCCGGCGGGTGTCCGGTCGGCGAGCTCGCGCACACTGTTTCCCATGCGGGTACGCTCTCGCCCCCGCGCGGGCGGCGAACAGGGTGCCCGTACTCATTTCTCCCTGAGTACAGGCCCCTCCCCGGCCCCCGTTTCAGGCGCCGACGACCGTCGCGCCCGGCGCCGGGGACTCCGCCACGCGGGCCGTGCGGCAGGTGCCCGATGCGGTGAGGGCCGCGGCCACCGACTCTGCCGACTCCGCGTCCTTCGTCAGGAACGCCGTCGTCGGGCCCGAGCCCGAGACCAGGGCCGCCAGCGCGCCCGCGTCCGTCCCCGCTGCCAGGGTGGCGGCGAGGGACGGGCGCAGGGACAGAGCCGCAGGCTGGAGATCGTTCACCAGAGCGCCCGCGAGGGCCGTCGCGTCGCCCGTGCGCAGGGCGTCCAGGAGCGCCGGGGACGCCGCGGGCCGCGGGACTTCAGTGCCTGCCGTCAGCCGGTCGAACTCGCCGTACACCGCCGGTGTCGACAGGCCGCCGTCCGCCACCGCGAACACCCAGTGGAACGTGCCGCCGATGTCGAGGGTGGTGAGGTTCTCGCCGCGGCCCGTGCCCACCGCCGCCCCGCCCACCAGGCTGAACGGCACGTCACTGCCCAGCTCGGCGCAGATGGCCAGAAGCTCCGGCAGGGAGGACTCCGTACCCCACAGCTTGTCGCACGCCAGCAGCGCGCCCGCGCCGTCCGCGCTGCCGCCCGCCATGCCGCCCGCGACCGGGATGTCCTTGGCGATGTGGATGTGTACGTCCGGCGACAGCCCGTGGCGTTCGGCCAGCGCGATCGCCGCGCGCGCGGCCAGGTTCGTACGGTCCAGGGGGACCTGGGCCGCGTCCGGGCCCGAGCACGTGACGCGCAGGGTGTCGGACGGGGTGACGGTGACCTCGTCGTACAGGCCGACCGCCAGGAAGACGTTCGCCAGGTCGTGGAAGCCGTCCGGGCGCGCGCCGCCCACCGCCAGCTGCACGTTTACCTTCGCGGGGACCCGGACCGTGACCGCAGCCTTCACCGTCATGCCGCTGCTCCCTTGTTCTCCGCGATACGCGCGAACTCCTCCACCGTCAGGGACTCGCCCCGGGCCTGGGGCGAAACCCCGGCCGCGACCAGCGCCGCCTCGGCCGCCGGCGCCGAGCCCGCCCAGCCGGCCAGCGCGGCCCGCAGCGTTTTGCGGCGCTGCGCGAAGGCCGCGTCGACCACCGCGAAGACTTCCGCCTTCGAGGCCGTGGTCTTGATCGGTTCTGTGCGGCGCACCAAGGACACCAGGCCCGAGTCGACGTTCGGGGCGGGCCAGAAGACGTTGCGGCCGATCGAACCGGCCCGCTTCACCTCGGCGTACCAGCAGGCCTTCACCGACGGCACGCCGTACACCTTGTTGCCGGGGCGGGCCGCGAGGCGGTCCGCGACCTCCGCCTGGACCATGACGAGCGTCCGCTCGATGCTCGGGAAGCGCTCCAGCATGGTGAGGAGGACGGGGACCGCGACGTTGTACGGGAGGTTCGCGACCAGGGCGGTCGGCGGCGGCCCGGGCAGCTCGGTGACGTGCATCGCGTCGGAGTGGACGAGCGCGAAGCGGTCCGCGCGCGCCGGCATCCGGGCCTCGATCGTGGCGGGGAGGGCGGAGGCGAGTACGTCGTCGATCTCGACGGCGACCACGCGGTCGGCGGCCTCCAGGAGTGCGAGGGTGAGTGAACCCAGGCCGGGGCCGACCTCGACCACGACGTCGTCGGGGCGCACGCCGGCGGTCCGTACGATCCGGCGGACCGTGTTCGCGTCGATGACGAAGTTCTGGCCGCGCTGCTTGGTCGGGCGTACGCCAAGTGCCGCCGCCAGCTCCCGGATGTCGGCGGGGCCCAGGAGGGAGTCGGGCGCCGACGGGGGGGCCGGTGTGGGCTCGGGCGTCGGGTCAGGCAGAGGCTCAGAAGGCTCAGTGGTGCTCACCGCTCAAGCGTAAAGGCCCCCGGAACCGCGCCCGGCCGCCGACCGTCGGGGCCGGCGGTGTGGCCGGGCAAGCGCCGGGCGTCTCTTCCAGGCACCGCTACCGTGCGGCGGTGCGGCGGGCAGGCGCCGGGGGCGCTGGGGTCGGACCCGCGCCGGGGCGTCTCCTCGGGTGCCGAACGTTCGGGTACGGGTTTTTGTATTCGGGCTCGTTGCGTTCGACACCCTGCGGGGAGCGCCCCGACACGTCCCCTCCAGGCGCCGCTACCGTGCAGCCGTCACGGCAGACGGCCGTGGTGGCGTGCGGCAGGGGGGTGTCAGTGCTGTAGGCGGGGGCCGCAGTGGGGCCAGGGGGTTGTGCCGCGTTGGATGTACAGCTTCTTCGCCCGGAATGTCTGCTCGCTCGCGGGCGCGTCCTCCGGGCGGCCGCTGCCGCCCAGCCTCTGCCAGGTTTGCGCGTCGAACTGGTACAGGCCGCCGTAGTTGCCCGTCGCGTCCACCGCGCCGGGGCGGCCGCCGGATTCGCAGTGGGCGAGCTCGTTCCAGTTGAGCCCGTCCGCGCCGGCCACGGACGCCGGCCTCTCCTTGGTGCCGACCATCACGTGTCGCGCGACCGGCTGCCGCGCGATCTCCTCGGCGATCCTCCTCGGCTGCTGCCGGACACCGTTGACCGTGCGAACGGAGTACGTGATCCTCTTTGATCCCTGCTCGCCGGCCTGGACTACCACCTCTGTGCCCTTGAACAGCGACGCGTCCTCGGTCCTCACGGTGTCGAACGGGATGGGCTCTTCGCGCACTTCCTTCGTGCCCCGGATCCGCATCACGGTGATCGTCTGGCCGTCGCGCGGGAAGCTGACGGACGGCACGGAAGTGGTGTCCTGGCCGCGCAGGCTGATGCCGGCCTCCTCGACCGCCTCCATTACGGTCGCGGCGTTCGTACGGATGGTGCGCTCGCGCCCGTCCGCCAGGAACGTCACGGTCCGCTCGGTGCGTACGTCGAGCGTGAGGCCGGCGCGCCCGATCTCCAGGGAGCGCGCGACGGAGAGGTACGCGCCCTCCGTACGCACCCCGAGCTGGCGCAGTGCGCCTTCGACCGTACGGGCGGTGGTCCAGATCCGGCGCCGATGCCCGTCCAACGTCAGGGTGACCGGTCGGCCGTACCGGACCACCACCTCGTCACCGCTCTCCAGCGCCGCGCCGGGGGCGGGTGCCACGAGGTCGTGTGTTCCCACTTCGACGCCCTGGTCCTCCAGCAGTTCCGTGACGTCGTCGGCGAAGGTGTGCATCGTGCGGGGTACGCCGTCAACACTGAGCCTGACCGCCTTGTCGCTGGCGACGAACGCCGAGGTGCCGCCGGCCAGGAACGCGACGACCAGCGCCTGCGGCACGAGCCGGCGCAGCGCGTCGGGGCGCTCGGCCGCCTTGCGGCGCCTGGCGGCCCGCCGGGCCTGCGCCCTGCCGCCCCCGGCGTTCTGGCGCGGCAGCAGCGGCTCGCGGAGCTCGTACGACGGCACATACGTGCCGTACTCGGCCATGCCGCGGACGCTGCCGCGCACCGCCCGGTGACTGCCCTGCGAATTGCCCACGACGCTCCAGAAGTCCGGTCCGCCCCCGATGACGCTGCGGGCCGGGACACTAGCGGAGCCTTGGTCACTCTCCAAAGCAACACGGCTACGGAGGGTCGCGGTGTTGTCATGAGCCGTCAGTAGTCGAACGCGCGTGCCGTGTTCGCGGCGAGTGCCGTCGCCAGAACGTCCTCCTCGATTCCCCTGACCGCCGCCATCGCCCGCACGGTGACCGGAATGAGGTACGGAGCGTTGGGCCGTCCTCGGTACGGCGCCGGGGTCAGGAACGGCGCGTCCGTTTCGACGAGGACCAGCTCCAGCGGCGCGACGGCGAGTGCGTCGCGCAGGTGCTGGGCGTTCTTGAAGGTCATGTTCCCCGCGAAGGACATGAAGTAGCCCTTGCGCGCGCAGACTTCGGCCATCGCGGCGTCGCCGGAGTAGCAGTGGAAGACGGTGCGCTCGGGAGCGCCCTCCTCGTCGAGTACGCGCAGTACGTCCTCGTGCGCCTCGCGATCGTGGATGACGAGCGCCTTGCCGTGCCGCTTGGCGATCTCGATGTGGGCGCGGAAGGACCTCTCCTGGGCGGCCATGCCTTCCGGGCCCGTACGGAAGTAGTCGAGGCCGGTCTCGCCCACACCGCGTACGTACGGCAGGGCGGCGAGCTGGTCGATCTCGGTGAGGGCGTCGTCGAGGGCGCCGTCCCCGCCCGGGATCCGCGCGCCCTGCCGCGACCAGCCGTCGGGGTCTCCGAGGACGATGCGCGGGGCTTCGTTGGGGTGCAGGGCGACGGCGGCGTGCACGTTCTTGTGCGCCGCCGCCGTTTCGGCCGCCCAGCGGGAGCCCTTCACGTCGCAGCCGACCTGGACGACGGTCGTGACACCGACCGCGGCGGCCTTCGTCAGGGCCTCCTCGACGGTGCCGTCCTGCATGTCCAGGTGGGTGTGCGAATCGGCGACCTCTCCCCGGAGGGGTTCGGGCAGCGGCGGGAGTGCGTCCTTGGGGCTCATGGTCACGATCGTACGAAAACCGCGCGCCCCTCCCGCCCGCCGCTGCCGTGCCCGCGGCTCACTTCCGGTGGTGGAAGGGGTGAAGCAGATCGGCCACGCGCCAGTTGTGCTTCACTCGCACCGGGCCCGGTGCGTCCTCGATCGCCGGCCCGGGGATTCCCACCACCGGTCCGGCCATGGGGGCGTCCACTACGGCGGCCCTCAGCATTTCCCTGATCGACGAGACCTGCCCCGCCTTCATGATCCGCACGACATGTCCGCCGCAGTTCAGACAGGTGGGTCGGGACAGCGGCGAGGGAACGCGTACGCCGTCAGCCGTGTAGGTCACGAATGCGTGGCCCTTGCCGTCGACGTGGTGGTGTATCTCGAAGGACTGCTCCCAGCCGTGCCCGCACCTCATGCAGGCAAAGGCGTAGGCCTCGTGAACGGTGGTTCCTGCGCCGGCGGTGTCTGCGATCTCGCTCATGCCAGCTCCTTTCCACTGGTCCAGTGGACGCCTGTTTCGGCGGGAGCGCATCGGTGCCTGTCGATATATGGGCCGGTCTTGGCCTTTCCATGGGAAAGGGACCGGTGCGCGGTCTGTGCCTTTAGGAAGCTTTGGCTATTTACGATAGTCCTTTGCCGTCCGCGGAGCCCGTTCGTGCCGCATTCTTTGCCGCGACGACCGCGTCGAACACGTCGCGCTTGGGTAGCCCCGCCTCGGCGGCGACCGCGGCGATGGCCTCCTTGCGGCGCTCCCCCGCCTCCTCGCGCACCTGCACCCTGCGGACCAGCTCCGCCGGGTCCAGGTCCTGCGGCGCGTCCGAGGCGCCTTCGACGACGACGGTGATCTCTCCCCGTACGCCCTCGGCCGCCCATTCGGCGAGCGCCTTGAGCGGGCCGCGCTTCACTTCCTCGTACGTCTTGGTCAGCTCGCGGCACACGGCGGCCCTGCGCTCGTCGCCGAAGACCTCGGCCATGGCCGCGAGGGTGTCGTCGAGGCGGTGCGGCGCCTCGAAGAACACCATCGTCCGCCGCTCACCTGCGACCTCCCGCAGCTTGCCGAGGCGCTCGCCGCCCTTGCGCGGCAGGAAGCCCTCGAAGCAGAAGCGGTCGACGGGCAGGCCGGACAGGGCGAGGGCGGTCAGTACGGCCGACGGGCCGGGCACGGCCGTGACCTTGATGTCCTTCTCGACGGCCGCGGCGACCAGCCGGTAACCGGGGTCGGAGACGGACGGCATGCCCGCGTCGGTGACGAGCAGGACCCGCTTGCCGTCCTCCAGGGCCTCGACCAGTTCGGGCGTACGGGCGGTTTCGTTGCCCTCGAAGTACGACACGACACGCCCTGTCGTCTGCACGCCGAGCGCCTGCGTCAGGCGGCGCAGCCGACGGGTGTCCTCGGCGGCCACGACGTCGGCCGTCGCGAGTTCGGTGGCGAGGCGCGGCGGCGCGTCGGCCACGTCGCCGATGGGGGTCCCGGCGAGTACGAGCGTTCCAGCCGATGGGGTCGTTCCAGTCGTTCCAGTCACAAGAGCCATCCTCGCAGGGCGCGCACACGACGCGCACAGATGTGTTCCCTACGATGGCGCGGTGACCAGTACCGCGTCAGAAGCCCGGCAGGGCCGGGCCCCAGGGGAACAGCCGCCCTCCTGGCAGCAGCGGCTGCGCCGATTCGGCTACGTACCCAGGCCCGTCATCGGGCTGCGGGAACGGCTCGTGCCGCCGTACAGCAAGCCCGGCACCCAGGTCTGGAGAGTGCTCGGGGTGCCACCCGTACTCGCGGGGCACCTGGTGCGGTGGGCCGCGTGGGGCGGGCCGCTGCTCGTCGCGCTCGTCGCGGGGCTGATGCGGTTCTGGAACCTGGGCAGCCCGAAGGCGGTGATATTCGACGAGACGTATTACGCGAAGGACGCCTGGGCGCTCATTCACCAGGGGTACGAGGGCCAGTGGCCGAAGGACATCGACAAGTCGATTCTTGCTGATCCGTCGGGGGTCACGGTCCCCGCCGACCCCGGCTATGTGGTGCATCCGCCGGTCGGCAAGTGGGTCATCGGCATCGGGGAGCAGCTCTTCGGGTTCACGCCCTTCGGCTGGCGCTTCATGGTCTGCGTACTGGGCACGCTGTCGGTCCTGATGCTCTGCCGGATCGGCCGCCGTCTGTTCCGCTCGACCTTCCTCGGGTGCCTGGCGGGCGCGCTGCTCGCGGTGGACGGCCTGCACTTCGTGATGAGCCGCACGGCGCTGCTCGACCAGGTGCTGATGTTCTTCGTGCTGGGCGCGTTCGGCTGTCTGCTGATCGACAGGGACCGGTCGCGGCGCAGGATCGCGGCGGCGCTCCCGTGCGACGACGAAGGCGTGCTGCGCCCGGACGCCGAGGTCGCGGACACGCTGCGGCTGGGGTGGCGGCCGTGGCGGATCGCGGCGGGGGTGTGCCTGGGTCTTGCCTTCGGCACGAAGTGGAACGGCCTGATGACCCTGGCGGCGTTCGGGCTGCTGACGGTGCTGTGGGACGTGGGCGCGCGCAAGACGGCGGGCGCGGTGTGGCCCTACCTGTCGGTGCTGAAGCGGGACATCCTGCCGGCGTTCGTCTCGACGGTCGTGGTCACCTTCGTGACGTACGTCGCCTCCTGGACGGGCTGGATCGTCACCAAGGGCGGCTACTACCGCAACTGGGCCCAGGGGGACGGCAGGGGCGGCAACTGGACCTGGCTGCCCGACTGGCTGCGCAGCCTGTGGCACTACGAGACCGAGGTCTACAGCTTCCACGTCAACCTGACGTCCGGTCACACCTACCAGTCGAACCCGTGGAGCTGGATCGTCCTGGGCCGCCCGGTCTCGTACTTCTACGAGTCGCCGAAGCCCGGCGAGGAGGGCTGCCCGGCGAGCGAGAAGAGCGACTGCGCCCAGGAGGTGCTGGCGCTCGGCACCCCGCTGCTGTGGTGGGCGGCCTGTTTCGCGGTCCTGTACGTGCTGTGGCGCTGGGCGTTCCGGCGCGACTGGCGGGCGGGGGCGATCGCGTGCGGCATCGCGGCGGGATGGGTGCCCTGGTTCTTCTACCAGGAGCGGACGATCTTCCTCTTCTACGCCGTCGTCTTCGTGCCGTTCCTGTGTCTGGCGCTGGCGATGATGATCGGCGCGATGCTGGGACCACCCGGCTCGAACGAGCGGCGGCGCGCGGCGGGCGCGGTGGGCGCGGGAGTGCTCGTACTGCTCATCATCTGGAACTTCATCTACTTCTGGCCGATCTACACCGGCCAGACCCTCCCCATAGACGACTGGCGCAACCGCATCTGGCTCGACACGTGGGTATGACCGCCGGGGGGGTTCGTCCCGGTCCTGTAACAGTCACCCCTGGTGTCACTGTGGTCCCGTACAGTGCGCTACAGCACTTCTTGAACATGTTCAGTTCAGGGAGCGGGGGACTCCTGGGGAGGGGACTGCACAGCATGCGCAGTGGAGCGAAGGTCGCCATAGTCGGCGGAGTGTTCGTGGTCGCGGCCACAGGCGTGGGATTCGGGGCGTACTCCATGGTGAGCGGTGAGGCCGGCGATCCGGACACCACGACCCTCTCGGCGCCGGAGAGATCGGGGCCACCGAGCGCGGACGAGATCGCGCAGACCTCGAAGGACTTCCTCGCCGCCTTGGCAGAGGGTGACGCCCGCGTGGCCGCTGATCTGACCAACAACGCCGCCGCCGCGCAGCCCGCGCTGTTCGCCTACCGCGACGAGGCGCACATCAGCGAGGTGAAGCTGACCCCGGGCACGCCGGTGGGTGCGAAGGTGCCGTTCACCGCCGATGCCACGGTGACGTACAAGGGCAAGAGCAAGGCGTTCTCGTACGAGTCCGAGCTGACCGTCGTGCGGGGAACGACCTCGGGCAAGGCGCTGGTCGACTGGAAGTCGTCGGTCGTCCACCCCGACCTGAAGGAGGGTGAGGTGCTGAGGGCGGGCGAGGCCTCGGCCCCGCCCATCAAGGCGGTCGACCGCAACGGCGCCGAGCTGACGAAGGAGAAGTACCCGTCGCTCGGGCCCGTACTGGACGCGCTGCGGGAGAAGTACGGCGAGAAGGCGGGCGGGAAGCCCGGCATCGAGCTGGCCGTCGAGAGCGCCGGCAGCGAGGCGCCCGCCAGGACCTTGCTCACTCTCACCAAGGGCAAACCTGGCAAGCTGCCGACGACGCTGGACGCGGGCGTGCAGGCGGCCGCCGAGACGGCGGTGAAGAAGTACAGCGAGGCGTCGGTCGCGGCGGTCAAGCCGAGCACGGGCGAGATCCTGGCCGTCGCCAACAACCGCGTGGACGGCTACAACGCGGCGGTCATGGGCGAGCAGGCGCCCGGCTCCACGATGAAGATCGTGACGGCGGCGATGCTGCTGGAGAAGGGCCTGGTGGGGGCGGACCGCAAGGCCGAGTGCCCGAAGACCGTGATGTACCAGGGCGTGAGCTTTCACAACCTGAAGATGTTCGAGATCCCGGACGGCACCTTCACCACCAGCTTCGCCCGCTCCTGCAACACGTCCTTCATCAAGCTGATCGACGACACCAAGGACGACGCGGCGCTGCCGAAGACCGCGCGCGAAGTCTTCGGCCTCGGACTCGACTGGCAGACCGGGATCGTCACCAAGGACGGTTCGGTCCCCGAGGCCACCGGCGGCGAGGCGGCGGCGCAGTACATCGGGCAGGGCACGGTCCAGATGAACGCGCTCAACATGGCGTCCGTCACCGCCACCGCCAAGGCCGGCACGTTCAAACAGCCGGTCATCGTGCCGCAGTCGCTGGACGGCCGGGAAATCGCCAAGGCGTCCCGCTCCCTCTCCCCCTCCGTACACAGCCAGCTGGTCGGCATGATGCGACAGACGGCGGCCTGGGGCACGGGTGCCAAGGCGATGGCCTCGGTCGGCGGCGACAAGGGCGCCAAGACCGGTTCGGCGGAGGTCGGCGGACAGGGCAAGCCCAACAGCTGGTTCACCGGGTTCAGCGACGACGTGGCGGCAGCGGCGTCCGTCGAGTCGGGCGGCCACGGCGGCGACGCGGCGGGCCCGCTGGTGGCGGCGGTCCTGCGGGCCGGCTGACGGCGGCCGACCCGAAACCGGCTCGCATGGCCCGTACAGCTACCGCTAGCGTGCGGGCCATGACCACTCCAGAAAGCCAGGCCCACCCCCGGTTCGCCGAAGCCCTGCGCACGCTCGGCGTCGCGGAGCTGGAGGTACGCCGCTTCCCGGACGCCACGCGCACCGCCGCCGAGGCGGCGGCGGCGATCGGCTGCGGGGTCGACGAGATCGTCAAGTCGCTCATCTTCGAGGCCGACGGGGTGCCCGTCCTGGTCCTGATGGACGGCTCGTCACGGGTCGATGTGGAGCTCGTACGACGCGAACTGGGCGCGGAGAAGGTCAAGCGGGCGAGTGCCGGTCTCGTACGGGAGACCACCGGTTACGCGATCGGCGGCGTCCCGCCCTTCGGCCACCGCACCAAGACGCGGGTGCTGGCCGACCGGGGCCTGCTCGACCACGCGGTGGTGTGGGCGGCGGCGGGCACCCCGCACGCGGTCTTCCCGATGGAGCCGAAAACCCTGATCGCCCACGCGGGCGGCGCACTCGTGGACGTACGCGAGCAGACCAAGTGACACCGATAGTCGCGGCGGCGGTCCTGATCGCCGCGATCACGCACGCCCGGCTGGAACGCGATCGCGCACCACATCAAGGACCCCCAGTGTTCGGACACCACATCAAGGACCAGCTGCTGTCGTTCACGCTAATCTCGGGCGGCGGCGCCCTCATCGGCCTGGCCGCCGCCGCGTTCGTGCCGTTCCCGGCGGCGGGGGCCTGGCCGTACCTGATCACCTCCGCCGCGCTCCACGTGGCGTACATGGCGCTGCTCATGCGGTCGTTCACGCTCGGGGACTTCGGGCAGATGTACCCCATCGCGCGGGGCACGGCGCCGCTGGTGGTGACGGTGCTGGCGGCGGTCTTCGTGGGCGAGGTGCCGGACGGGTGGCAGACGACGGGCGTCGTGGTGGCGTGCGCGGGCCTGGTCGGCGTCGCCCTGTGGGGCATCCGGGGTTCGCGGCCGCACTGGCCGGCGCTGGTGGCGGCGCTCGCCACCGGTCTGTCGATCGCGGCGTACACGGTGGTGGACGGCGTGGGGGTGCGCGCGTCGGGCTCGTCGCTGGGCTACATCGCGTGGCTGATGATCCTCGAAGGCCTCGCGATCCCGGCGTACACCTTCTACCGCCGCCGCTCCGAACTCCTCGCCCAGCTAAGGCCGCTGGCCGCGCGCGGCCTGCTCGGAGCCGCCCTGTCCGTATCGGCGTACGCGCTGGTCCTGTGGGCCCAGACCCGGGCGCCGCTGGCACCGGTCGCGGCGCTGCGGGAGTCGTCGATCATCGTGGGCGCGGCGATCGGCGCACTGTTCTTCAAGGAACGCTTCGGGGCGCCGAGGATCGCGGCGGCGGGTCTGATGGTGATCGGCATCGGCCTGATGCTCCACGCGAGTTGAGGTGGCGGCGCTGGTGCATCAGCCGATCACGCGGCGGACCGTACTGCCCTGACCAGCGCCTGCGCGCGCGGGTCGGCGGTAACACCCTTCTGGTGTCCGTTGGTTACGTACCCGAAGGCGATCCCCGACTCCGGATCGGCGAACCCCAGCGAGCCGCCCCGCCCCGGGTGCCCGAACGAGCCGGGTGCGAGCAGCGGCGCGCCGGAGCCGTGCAGCATGAAGCCGAGGCCGAAGCGGGTGTTGACGATCAGGACCCGGTCGGGTCCGGACGATTCCTCGGTCCGCGCCAGGGTGAGCGTCGCGGGGGCGAACAGCCGGTGCCCGTCGACCGGGCCGATCATGGCGGCGTAGCACCGGGCCAGCGCCCGCGCCGTGGATATCCCGCCGGACGCGGGGAGTTCGGCGGCCCGGTACGCCGGGTCGTTCTCGTCCGCGAGCGGATCGATCGCCCCGAAGGCGCGCCGGGTGAGCGAGGCCGGATCTCCGTACGCCTCGCTGACGCTCCGCTTGGGCCGCAGCCGCAGCGAGCCGCCGTCCACGGGCGGCGGCTCGACGGGACCGACGCGGCCGATCCGGTGCGCCTCGTCCGCCGGCAGCCCGACCCAGAAGTCGAGGCCGAGCGGCCTGGCGATCTCCTCGGCGATCCAGCGCCCGACGGTCCGCCCCGTCACGCGCTTCACGAGCTCGCCGATCAGCCAACTGTACGTCTGCGCGTGGTAGCCGTGGTCGGTGCCGGGCTCCCAGGCGGGCGCCTGGGCTGCGACGGCGCGCGGCCCGGACACGCCGTCGATCGCCTCGGCGGGCGTCAGGGGGTGGTCGAGCACCGGTACGCCGGCCCGGTGGGACAGCAGGTGCCGTACGAGCACGCGCTCCTTGCCGTTCGCCTTGAACTCCGGCCAGTACGTCGCGACGGGGGCGTCCAGGTCGATCTGGCCGCGCTGGTGCAGGAGCAGGGGCACTGCGGCGGCGACGCCCTTGGTGGCGGACCGTACGACCTGGGCGGTGTCGACGGCCCACGGCTCGGTGCCGTCCACGTCCCGGGTTCCGGCCCAGAGGTCGACCACCTTGCGGCCGTGGCGGTAGACGGCTACGGCGGCGCCGCGTTCGCCGCGTTGCCCGAAGTTACGTACGAACGCGTCCCTGACCGGCTCGAATCCGGCAGCCACCGTGCCCTGTGCATCCACTACTGCGCTCGCGCTCATGCCCCCCATGGTGCAATGCCGCTGCGCGGGGCCCTTCCCCACCCCGCCCCTTCCCACTGCGACACTTTGCGGCTACGCCGCGCGGGGCTCCGCTCCTCCACCGCCGGAGGGGCTGAAGGAGTGCGGCAGCACATCCGGCCCGTCCGGCGTTTGAGGCCACGCCCGTAGGGGCGTCCAGCCCCGCGCAGCGGGACCTCAGCCAGCCGCTTACGCCTCCACCCGCACCGAACCCGGGTCGAACCCGAACGGCAGTTCCAGCCGATGCGCCCGCATCACCGCATCGTCCGACAGCAGCTCCTGCGTCCGCCCGTCCGCCACAATCACGCCCCCGCTCAGAATCACCGACCGCGGGCACAGCTCAAGCGCGTACGGCAGGTCGTGCGTGACCATCAGCACCGTCACGTCCAACGACCGCAGGATGTCCGCCAGTTCGCGCCGCGACGCCGGGTCCAGGTTGGACGACGGCTCGTCCAGCACCAGGATCTCCGGCTCCATCGCCAGTACGGTCGCGACCGCCACCCGCCGCCGCTGCCCGAAGGACAGGTGGTGCGGCGGCCGGTCCGCGTACTCCGACATTCCGACCCGGGCCAGCGCCGCCGCCACGCACGCCTCCAGCTCCGCGCCCCGCAACCCCGCCGCCGCCGGCCCGAAGGCCACGTCCTCGCGGACCGTGGGCATGAAGAGCTGGTCGTCGGGGTCCTGGAAGACGATGCCGACCCGGCGCCGGATCTCGGCGAGGTGCTGCTTGCCGACAGGCAGCCCCGCCACGGTCACGGAACCCGCGCCCGCCGTGAGGATGCCGTTGAGGTGGAGCACGAGTGTGGTCTTGCCGGCGCCGTTGGGGCCGAGCAGCGCGACCCGCTCGCCGCGCGCAACCGACAGGTCGACACCGAAGAGCGCCTGGTGGCCGTCGGGATAGGCGTAAGCGAGGCCGTTCACCTCAAGAGACATCGTGGTCATAGGGTCCATCCCAGCAGACAGACCGCCAGCGCCGAAACCGGCAGCGCGGCCGCGTACGACCACTGCGCCCGCGTCGCGGTCACTTCGTCGATCACCGGCATGGTGCCGGTGTACCCCCTGCTGACCATGGCCAGATGCACCCGCTCACCTCTCTCGTACGAGCGGATGAAGAGCGCACCCGCGGTCTTGCCCAGAACACCCCAGTGCCGCACGCCCCGCGCCTCGAATCCGCGCGAGCGGCGGGCGATCGACATCCGGCGCATCTCGTCCGTGATCACATCGCCGTACCGGATCATGAACGACGCAATCTGCACGAGCAGCGGCGGCAGTTTCAGCCGCTGAAGCCCGAGCAGCAGAGACCGCAGCTCGGTCGTGGACGCCAGCAGGACAGACGCGGCGACGCCCAGCGTTCCCTTGGCGAGGACGTTCCAGGCACCCCACAGCCCCGAGACGCTCAGCGACATGCCGAGCACCTCCACCCGCTCCCCCTGCGCCACAAAGGGCATCAGCACCGCGAACGCGACAAAAGGCACCTCGATGAGCAGCCGCTTCAGCAGGTACCCGGCCGGCACGCGCGCGGCGTACGCGACCCCGCCGAGCAGGGCGGCGTACAGCCCGAACGCCCACATCGCCTCACGCGGCGTGGAGACGACCACGAGCACGAAGCAGAAGACGGCGGCGAGCTTGCAGTGCGGCGGCAGGGCGTGCACCGCGCTGTGCCCGTGCCGGTAGAGCTTGTGGGCGTGACCCGCGCCCATGTCAGGCGGTTTCCTTGTCCTCGGTACGCACCGACACGACCTCGGCCGGCCGGTCGGCGTCGCGCCGGCGCCGCACCGTCCAGAAGACGCCGCTGCCGACTACGACGGTCGCGCCGACACCCACCGCCCCCGCGAGGCCGCCGGAGATACGGCCGTCGGTGATGCCGCTGACGCTGTAATCGGCAAGCGGGGAGTCTGCGGCGGCGTGCTCCTCGACCTTCTTGTCGAACCCCTGGTCGGCGGCGACCTTCTCCAGTCCGTCAGGGCTGGCGGAGGCGTAGAACGAAACGAACCCGGCGAGAACGAGCGCCGAGGCCAGCCCCGCGCCCCACACCTTGCGGGTGGAGCGAGCGGCGACGGGAGCCGGGGCCTCGGCCGGAGCAGCGTCCACCAGCTCGCCGCCCACCAGCAGCTTGAGCGGCGCGGTGAGTCCGCGCGCCCCGTGCACCAGGTCGGGGCGTACGGCGATGACGGCGCCCACGGTCAGCGCGGTGATCGCGGCCTCGCCGACGCCGATGAGGACGTGTACGCCGACCATCGCGGTCAGAACCTTGCCGATCGGCACGTCCGTCGTGCCCCCGACGGCGTAGATGAGGGTGAAGGCCGCGGCAGCGGCGGGCACGGACACCAGAGCGGCGACGAAAGCGGAGGCGGTGACGGACGAGCGGCGACGCGGAAGGATCTTCACGAGGCCGCGGAAGAGAGCGTACGCGACGAGAACCGTCACCACGCCCATGACGCTGATGTTGACACCGAGCGCGGTGAGCCCGCCGTCCGCGAAGAGGATGCCCTGCATCAGCAGGACGACCGAGATGCACAGCACACCGGTGAACGGGCCGACGAGTATCGCGGCGAGCGCGCCGCCCAGCAGATGCCCGCTGGTGCCGGCCGCGACGGGGAAGTTCAGCATCTGTACGGCGAAGATGAACGCGGCGACGAGCCCGGCGAGCGGGGCCGTCCGCTCGTCCAGTTCGCGGCGCGCGCCGCGCAGGCTGACGGCGACTGCGCCCACCGCGACAACACCTGCCACAGCCGAGACAGGTGTGTTGATGAATCCGTCGGGGACATGCATGGAGAGGCTCCGCTTCCTGCGCGTACGCGGGGGTGATGAACCGTTCGATGATAGTGCCCTCTTGCAAAGAGTTCGCAAGAGCGCACTGGTCACAAATAAAGCGGAGCGCGCGCCCTAAAATATGGGACATTAGAGGACAAAAGCCCCGAAACTGAGGAGCCGCCCGATGCACCCCGCAATTGAGGACCACGCACGGGCTTGCCTGATCACCGACGGCCCCCAGCGCCACGCCGTCCCGGTCGCCCTCCGGTACGACCCGGAGGAGGACCCGCTGGCGGTGCACCTGATCTTCCCGCCGGACGTCTCGCCCGACGGCGCCGAGAACGAATGGGTCTTCGACCGGTCCCTCCTGGAGGGGGGCATGAGCCGCCCGACCGAAACGGAGAGCGGTGACGTCAGGGTCTGGCCGTGCGGCAGGGTGCAGGCGGTGATGGAACTGCGTTCGCCGCAGGGCATGGCTGTGATCCAGTTCGACCGGACGCCGCTGCTGCGCTTTCTGCGGCGTACGCACGCCGTCGAAGAACCGCCACTCGCCGAAGCCGACCACTGAACCGTCCCCCGCCGAAAACCAATGAGGTCCCCCTGGACCGGACCGGCAGTTGCCGGAACCCCAGGGGGACCTCACCGTCGCACCGGATCCCGTCCCCACGAGCCGGTGCGCGACCGGGACCGCCTTCCGCTCATGGAACGGCCCCGGAGCTTTTCAGTGCCTACGCACGGACCAGCTCCCGCTCGCCCCGAGACGCGTCGTCACCCAGCTCCTTGCGCAGCTGCTCACCCTCGACGTCCACGTTCGGCAGCACCTTGTCGAGCCCGCGCGGCAGCCACCATGCCTTCTTGCCGAGCAGCGCCAGCACGGCCGGCACGATGGCCATCCGTACGACGAAGGCATCGAAGAAGACGGCGATCGCGAGCCCGAAGCCGATCATCTTGACCATCGACTCGCTGGACCCGATGAAGCCGGCGAAGACGGCCATCATGATCACGGCAGCGGCGGTGACGACGCGCGCGCCGTGCTGGAAACCGGTGACGATCGCCTGGCCCGGCCGCTCCCCGTGGACGTACGCCTCACGCATGCGCGTGACGAGGAAGACCTCGTAATCCATGGCGAGACCGAAGACGACACCCACCATGAAGATCGGCATCATCGACATCACAGGCCCGGTCTGCTCGACACCGAACACACTCGCCAGCCAGCCCCACTGGAAGACCGCGACCACCGCGCCGAGCGCCGCCACCACGGACAGCAGGAACCCGAGCGCCGCCTTGAGCGGGACGAGCACCGAGCGGAAGACCAGCATCAGCAGCAGAAACGCGAGGCCGACGACGAGCGCGAGGTAGGGCAGCAGCGCGTCGTTCATCTTCTGCGAGAAGTCGATGTTCATGGCCGTCGAGCCAGTGACCAGGACGTCGGCGCCGGTGTCGGACTTCAGGTCCGTACCCGCGTCGCGGATGGACCGTACGAGCTCCTCGGTCCCCTCCGAACTGGGCCGGTCCTTCGGAACGACGGTAACCACCGACGTGTCGCCGGCCTTGTTCAGCGGCCCGGGCACGGTGGCGGCGACGCCGTCCATGCCCTTCACGGTGTCGGTGACCTTCGCCAGCGCGTCCTTGGGCTCCTCGGCGCCCTTGACGTCGACGACCAGCATCAGCGGCCCGTTGAAGCCCGGCCCGAAGCCGTCGGAAAGCAGGTCGTAGGCCTTGCGCTGCGTGGTGCTGACGGGCTGTGAACCGTCGTCGGGCAGCCCCATCTCCAGCGAGCCCGCGGGTACGGCGACGATGCCGAGCCCCACGACGGCGGTGACCAGCACAGCGACCGGCCGACGCAGTACGAACCGAGCCCAGCGCGTACCCATATTGGGCTTGCCCGCGCCTTCCGCAGCGACCTCGCCCTGCCGCTTGCGGGCCTTGCGCCCGAAGACCTTCTTCCCCGCGAACCCGAGCAGCGCCGGAACCAGCGTCAGCGCGATGAGAACGGCGATCACCACGGTGCCCGCGGCGGCGAAGCCCATCTTCGTCAGCATCGGAATGTTGACGACGGCGAGCCCGACCAGCGCGATCACGACAGTCAGCCCGGCGAATACGACGGCGGACCCGGCCGTGCCGACGGCCCGCCCGGCGGCGTCCTCCGGCTCACGGCCCTCGGCCAGCTCGGCGCGGTAACGGGACACGATGAACAGCGCGTAGTCGATGCCGACCGCCAGCCCGATCATCATCGCGAGCGTCGAGGTGGTGGAGCCGAGGTCAAGAACATTGGCCAGGGCAGTAATGGTTGAAATACCGATCCCCACCCCGATGATCGCGGTGAGCAGTGGCAGCCCCGCGGCGATCAGCGACCCGAAGGTGATGACCAGCACGATCGCGGCGACCGCGACTCCGATGATCTCGCCGGACCCGGTCTCGGGCACGGCCTGCAGCGCGTCACCACCGATCTCGACGGTCAGCCCGGCGTCCCGAGCCTCGTCACCGGCTTCAACGAGTGCCTCCCGGGCAGCATCCGTCAGCTCCATACCGCTGACCTTGTACGAGACCTGCACATAAGCGGTCGTACGGTCACGGCTGACAGCCTTGCCCGCGTACGGATCGACAACCGAAGCGATCTGATCGGCCCCGGCGCCGCTCTTCAGTCCGCCGACAACCTTCTCCACCTCTTCCCGGTGGCCGGCGTCGGTCATCCGCTCCCCTTCGGGAGCCTTGAACACCACGCGGGCGGTGGCACCGTCCGCAGCGGCCCCGGGGAAGCGCTCGTCGAGCAGGTCGAAGGCCTTCTGAGCCTCGGTCCCGGGTATGGAGAAGGAACTGGAAGTGGCAGTGGACGCGGAGGCGGCGCCGACACCGGCGAACACCAGCAGCGCGACCCAGGCGAGGGCGACGAAGGGGCGGCGGCGGAAGGCGAACCGGCCCATTTTGTAAAGGAATGTGGCCACGAGGGCGTACTCCCGGTCAGGTCGTTGGTACGAACAGGGCATGGGTGACCAGCCCGACGACGAGAGCGGTGCGCGTCAGGTGGAGCGTTTCTGCGGGGACGGACGCCGGGCGGGGAGATTCCACAGCGCCGCTGGGGCTAAGCCACGACTACACCGGGGCCATCAGGCAACACCCAGCGCGGGCAGCACCACGGCATCGACGTAGTCGGCGAGAAAGGCCCGGTCGGGCGACCGGCCCTCGATGAGTTCCTGGGCGACGAAGGCGCCGACCAGCATGTGCGGGACGTACCGCAGAGCGGCTGTCTCGGCAGGGATCTCTCCCCGGTCGACGGCACGCCGCAGCAGGCCGTCCAGTCCGGTGAGCTCGGGCGCGAGGAGCAATTCCCGAAGCGCCTGATGGAGATCAGGGTTCGCGTGCACGGCCTGGGCGAGCCCCCGCATCAGCGCGGAGTCCCTCTCCAGCTGACAGTCGTCCGTCCGGTCCACCAGGGCATGGAAGTCGCCCCTCAGCGTGCCGGTGTCGATGTCGGCAACGCTCACGGGCTTGTTGTGCCGCAGTGCCCTGGCCACGAGCTCCGGCTTACTCCCCCACTGGCGGTAGAGGGTGGCCTTGCTGGACCGGGTGCGGGACGCGACGGCATCCATGGTCAGCCCGTCGTACCCGACTTCCCGGAGCAGATCGAGGACGGCTTCGTACAACTCACTCTCGCGTTCGGCCGTAAGCCGTGTGCGTCCCATCCCAACCTCCTCCGAACCGAACGAAACGGTTTCGTACACCACGACGGTACGCCCGCACCCCACCGAAACGAAACCGTTTCGATGGTGTTCTGCGCCACAAGTTGCCGCGCCCCCGCCATGCGGAAAGCATTGGGGGGTGAGCGACGCACCCGGGTCCGTCGGCCCGCAAGAGACCACGCCCGCCGCGCGAAGCACGGTGCCAGGAGGGGACGCGTCGGGGCGCTCCCCGCAGGGCGTTGAACGCAACCACCCCGAAGAAATCCCCGTACCCGAACGCTCGACGCCCGAGGAGACGCCGCGGCGCGGCACCGACCCCGCAGCCCCCGCACAAGGCCGAGGCGCGACCCCGCGAAGCGACACCCTCGCCTACCTCCGCTTCCCGCACCTGCACGGCGACATGCTCTGCTTCGCCGCCGAGGACGACCTCTGGATCGCCCCGATCGTCCCGGCCGGCAAGCAGCCCGACCGGGCCTGGCGCCTCACGGTCGACCGTACGAAGGTCTCCCACCCCCGCTTCTCCCCCGACGGCCGCCACATCGCGTTCACCACCTGGCGCAGCCTCGACCCCGAAGTCCACCTCGTCCCCGTGGACGGCGGCCCCGCCCGCAGACTCAGCTACTGGGGATCCCTCGACACCCGCGTCTGCGGCTGGACCCCCGAATCGCCCGACCACCCCCCGCACATCCTCGCCGTCGCCTCCCACGGCCAGCCGTTCTCGCACTTCTCGTGGGCCTACACCCTCCCCACTGACGGCAGCCCCGGATCCCAGCTCCCCTGGGGCCCGGTCTCCGACATCGCGGTCGCGGACATCGACAATGAGCGCCGTACGCTCCTGCTCACCGGAAAACCCCCGCACGAGCCAGCCGCGTGGAAGCGCTACCGAGGCGGCGCCACCGGCCGCCTGTGGCTGCACGGCAAGCGACTGCTGCCCGACATCGGCGGCCACCTCAACTGCCCCATGTTCGTGAACGGACGCATCGCGTTCCTCTCCGACCACGAGGGCGTGGGCAACCTCTACTCCTGCCAGTACGACGGCACCGACCTCCGCCGCCACACCGACCACGACGCGTTCTACGCACGCAACGCCTCCAGCGACGGCACCCGCGTCGTCTACCAGTGCGCGGGCGACCTGTGGCTGGTCGACGACCTGTCCCCCGGCGCTGTACCGCGCCGCCTGGACGTCCGCCTCGGCGGCCCCCGCGCCGGCCGGCGCACGTACCAGGTCCCGGCCGCCGCCAACGTCGACGGCCTGTCCGTCGACGCCACGGGCCGCGCCAGCGCGGTCGTGGTCCGGGGCAGCCTGTACTGGCTGACCCACCGCGACGGCCCCGCCCGCACCATCACGGACACACCCGGCGTACGGGCCCGCCTGCCCGAAATGCTCGGCGGCAGCGGCCAGGTCGCGTACATCACGGACGCGGAGGGCGAGGACGCGATCGAGATCGCGTACCTGCCGCGCGCGAGCGGCGACCGCGAGCCGCGCCGCCTCGCCGCCGGCAAGCTCGGGCGCGTACACGACCTCGTGTCGGACCCGGAGGGTGAACGCATCGCGATCGCCTCCCACGACGGCCGCCTCCTCCTGGTCAGCACGATGGAAGAACCAGAAGGCGAAGCCGGCGAGGTCACCGAACTGACCCGCTCCACCAACGGCCCCGTCCGCGACGTCGCCTTCTCCCCCGACGGAGCCTGGCTGACCTGGTCGCACCCCGGAATCGGCCGCTCCCTGCGCCAGATCAAACTGGCCAAAATCAAATCAAAACAAATCATCGACGTCACGAACGGCCGCTTCGAGGACGAGAACCCCGTCTTCACGAGCGACGGCCGCTATCTCGCCTTCCTCTCCTGGCGAGGCTTCGACCCGGTGTACGACGTCCACACCGGGGACCTCTCGTTCCCGCTGGGCTGCCGCCCCTACCTCGTCCCGCTCTCCTCCGCGACGCCCTCCCCCTTCGCGGTGTCCGCGGAAGGCCGTCCGGCGGCGGGCGGACTGGACCCGGTGGAGGGCGAGGAGAGCGAGAGCACCGACGGCATGACCGTCCTGGTCGAGGTCGAGGGCCTGGCGAGCCGGGTGACACCCTTCCCCGTGGCCGCCTCCAAATACTCGGGCCTGCAGCCCGTTTCCGGCGGCGGCCTGGTGTGGCTGCGCTGGCCGATCTCGGGAGCACTCGGCGAGACGTTCGCCAATCCGGCCGACATGTCGGGCCGCCCCACCCTCGAACACTTCAACCTGACCAAGGCGCGCAAGACCGAACTCGTGGACCACCTGGACTGGTTCGCGGTGAGCGGCGACGGCACCCGCCTGGTGGTGATGGACGAAGGCGAGATGCGCGCCGTCCCGGCCACCGAGACCGGCGACACCGATACGACGGTCTACCTGGACCTGCGCCGCATCATGCACCAGGTCGACCCGGAGGCGCAGTGGCGCCAGGCGTACGCGGAGGCCGGCCGCATCGTACGGGCGTACTTCTGGGAACCGCACATGTGCGGCATCGACTGGCAGGCGGTCCTCGACCAGTACCGCCCGCTGCTCGAACGCGTGGCGACCCCCGACGAGTTCGCGGACCTGCTCCGCGAGGTCCTGGGCGAGCTGGGCACCTCGCACGCGTACGTCGCCGCCGCGCGCCGCAACGAGGGGCCGCCGCACTACCAGCGCGCTATGGGCCTGCTCGGCGCGAACTTCGTGTGCAGGGACGGGGCATGGCTGGTACGCCGCATCCTCCCCGGCGAGTCGTCCGACTCCAAGGCACGTTCACCGCTGGCCGGTACGGGCATCAGGGAAGGCGCGGTCCTCACGCACGTGGACGGCCGCCCGGTGGATCCGGTGGCAGGCCCGTACCCCCTGCTTTCGGCGGCCGGGGGAACGACGGTGGAGCTGACGTTCAAGCCGGCGGAGGGCGAAGGCCCGGCCCGCCGGGTCGCGATCGTCCCGCTGATCGACGAGCGCCCGCTGCGCTACCAGGACTGGGTGGCCAAACGCCGGGAGGTGGTGCGGGAGTTGAGCGGCGGAAAGTGCGGCTACCTGCACATCCCCGACATGGGCGGCTCCGGCTGGGCACAGTTCAACCGCGACCTGCGGATGGAAGTCTCACTCCCGGCCCTGATCGTCGACGTACGGGGCAACGCGGGCGGCAACATCAGCGAACTGGTCGTCGAAAAGCTCACCCGCACCATCATCGGCTGGGACCTGACGCGCGACGCGCAGCCGGTCTCGTACGCCTCGAACGGCCCCCGGGGGCCGGTGGTCGCCCTGGCCGACGAGGCGACGTCGTCGGACGGCGACATGATCACGGCGGCGTTCAAGTTGCTGAAACTGGGCCCGGTGGTGGGCCAGCGCACCTGGGGCGGGGTGGTGGGCATGACCGGCCGCCACACGCTGGGCGACGGCACAGTGATCACCGTGCCGATGAACGCGGCGTGGTTCGACGCGTACGGCTGGACGGTGGAGAACCACGGCGTGGAGCCGGACATCGAGGTGCTGCGTACGCCGCTCGACTGGGCGGAGGGGCGCCACGCACAGCTGGCCGACGCGGTTCAGGTGGCGCTGGACCTCCTGGCTTCGCGCCCGGCGGCAACCCCGCCGACGTACACGAACGTCCCGAACAAAACCCGCCCGAACCTGCCGCCGCGCACGGGGTGAGTGGGCAGCGATTACGCGGGGCTTCGCCCCACGCCCCCCACACACGGCGCTCCGCGCCGCCCCCTGCCCCACCCCGCCCACCCACTGGAACGGAGCTGCGAGGCGCAGGTCTCCGATGAGTGGCAGAACACCGTCGGCACCCACAACTCCGCAGCCGCCAACGGCGCCCAGCCGCCCCGTGGAGACCCGCACATCCGCAGCCCCGCTCCAACGGGCGGGCGGGGGTGGGGAAGCCCACGGCGCGCAGCGCCGGGAAACCACACCGGCGCGCAGCGCCGGGGGATCCCACCCACCGGCGCGGAGCGCCGACCAGGTGGGGGGCCGGGGCGAAGCCCCGCCCATCGGTGCCCGCACCCCCGCCACGCCACGCGAAAGACGCACCCGGTGGTGATCGGGTGCGCCCTTCACATCACGAGGCAACGCCTCGCACCACGTCAGCCGCGGTAACGCTCCGGGCCCTCGCCCAGCTCGTCATCAATGTCCAGCATGTCCCGGCCCTGCCCCGGCTCCCGGTCCTCCCGGGCCCGACGGACCCGCTCCGACGCTTCGTCCTGTATGCCGCCGCCGCGCGAGGGCTGCGAGCGCTGCGGCGGCTGCTGCTGCCCACTCTGCTTGCCCTGCTTGGCCTGCTTGGCCTGCTTGGCCTGGTCCGCAAGCTCCTGCGCCTTGTCCTTGAACTGGTCCTTGATGCCCATGAGGTTCACTCCTGTTGGGGTGTGACGGGATGGAAGCGGGGTGTAGCGCCCCGCTTACCTCGACCAGACTGACACGACCGGACATTCAACGCATTTCGATCACTAACGCTGCGTACGCGCCTTCTCGTCCGCCTCGCCCCCCGCCCCCACAAGCCCCTTCGAGACCGCCGCCAGCCGAGGCTCGAACCTCTTCATCTCCCGCTGCCCCACCACCCCGATCAGCGCCGGCAGATAACCCCGCACGGACTGCATCCCCCGCAGCCACCACTGCGCGTACACATGCGACGAACGCCGCTCGATCCCCGCGACGATCCGGTCCACCGCCGGACCGAGCGGATACGTCCGGTTCGAAGGCCACGGCAGCCGCTGCCTCAACTCCCGCATCACGTCGTCCTGGTCCGCGCCCCGCACCATGTCCGTGTCGGTCCACGACAGGTACCCGACCCCGACCCGGACCCCGCGATACCCCACCTCGGCCCGCAGCGAATGCGCGAACGCCTCCACCCCCGACTTCGACGCGCAGTACGCCGTCATCATCGGCGCCGGCGTGATCGCCGCCAGCGACGCGATCTGGAGGAAGTAACCCCGGCTTTCCATCAGCACCGGCAGGAACGCCCGCCCCGTCACCGCCCCGCCGATCAGGTTGACCTCGATGACCCGCCGCCAAGCGACCGGATCGGAGTCCACAAACGGCCCACCGGCGGCGACCCCCGCGTTGGCGACGACGATGTCGACCTTCCCGAACCGCTCCTTCACCTCCCGCGCGACCTGCGCCATCGCCTCGTGGTCGGTGACATCGGCGTACCACCAGTCCGCCTCGGCATGCAGCCGCCCCGCCACCTGCTTCAGTTCGTCCGGCTCCAGCCCGACCAGCGCCACCTTCGCGCCGCGCGCCGACAGTTTCCGCGCCAGCAGCTCGCCGACGCCCCGCGCCGCGCCCGTGACGACCGCGACCTGACCCTCCAGGCTCCGCCTGCTGCTCATACGGCCTGCTCCTTCTCTTCACTCGAATCGGCCGGGACGGCCGGGACGGCCGGGACGGCCGGGACGGCCGGGACGGCGACGTACTCACTCACAAGCTCACGAAGCTTCGCCGTGACGACCTCGGGCGCCTCCACCGGCGTCATGTGCCCGACGCCGGTCAGCTCGGTGAGTCCCAGCGAATGCGGCAGCGCCGCGGCAATCTCGCGGGCGTGCACAGGCGGTGTCAGCCGGTCGGCGGTCCCCGCGACGACGGCGGTGGGTACGGTCAACTCCCGTACACCCGCGGCCAGATCCAGCTCGCCCAGCACATGCGACCAGGCCACCCGCGCCGCTCGCGGACAGGCGTGGACGATACGAGCACACTCCGCCACCCGCTCAGGCGACGCCCCGGGGCCCATGGTCCCGTACTTGAGAATGGCCTTCGACAGCGGCGTGACCGGCCCCAGCGGCGCCCGCGCCCCCAGCACCGCCCGCGTCATGCGGGTCCGCAGTCGCCCCGCCCGCATCGGCAGTACGAGCGATTCGGCGACCAGCCGCGAACTGCCCGTACTGCACAGCAGAACCGCTGCCGCGTGCTCACGGAACCCCGGCCGCCCGGCGGCGGCCATCATCGTCATGCCGCCCATGGAGTGTCCGGCCAGTACGGCCCGCTCCCCCGGCGCGAGCGCGGTGGCGAGCACCGCTTCGAGGTCGTCGGCGAGGGCGTCGGTGCTGTATCCGTCGCGCCCGACGGCCGGGGAACGCCCGTGCCCCCGCTGGTCGTACACCACGACCCGACACTCACCTGCACCCGCCAGCTCGCGTACCTGCGCCGACCAGAAGAGCGTCGAGCACGTCCAGCCGTGCGCCAGGACGAGCGCGGGAGCACCCTCGGGTCCGTACACCTCCACGTGCAGGCGAGACCCGTCGGCGGAGACGGCGCTCAGCTCGCGCGAGGCGACAAGCGGCTGCGGCTCACCCACCACCCGCATCAGCCGGCTCATGCGACAACCTCCGCAGCCTCAGCCTCGGCCCCAGCCCCAGCCCCAGCCTTGCCCTCAGCAGCCCGCACCCGGATCACCTCGTACTCCGCGAGGTTCACCTCCCGGGTCGCGCGCCGGAACTCGCTCGGCGTACCGGGCCAGATAGTGGTGTTGCGCCCGTTCGCGTCCAGGTACCAGCTGTCGCAGCCGCCCGTGTTCCACACGGTCCGCTTCATCCGGTCCTGCACCCGCCGGTTCCACGCGTGCACGGCCGAAGCCCGCGGCCCGAGCGCCGCCTTGCCGCCCAGAACCCTCAACTGCCGCAGATAGTCGGCCATGTAATTCAGCTGGGACTCGATCATGAGGATCATCGAGCTGTTCCCGAGCCCGGTATTGGGCCCGATGATCGTCATCCAGTTCGGGAAGCCCACCGCCGTCGCGCCGCGCAGCGACTCCATCCCGCCCTTCCACGCCTCGGCGAGCGTGATGCCGTCCGCGCCCACCACCCGCTGGGCGATCGGCATGTCGGTGACATGGAAGCCCGTACCAAAAACAATCGCGTCGACCTCGGTCTCGGTCCCGTCGGCCGCCACGACCGTGGAACCGCGCACCTCCTTGAGCCCCGAAGCCACGACATCCACATTCGGCTTCGCGAGCGCCGGGTAGTACGAGCTCGACAGCAGGATGCGCTTGCAGCCGATCCGGTACGACGGTGTCAGCTTGGCCCGCAGCGCCGGATCCTTGATCGCCCGCGCCATGTTGGCCTTGGCGATGGACTCGACGGCGCCGAGCTGATTCGGATGCTTCGTAAACGCCGTGACCTGCAACTCCCGTATCCCGAAGAGCAGTCCGCGCCGTGCCTTCCCGGTGAACGGCAGCTGCCGGTGCAGCCACCGCTCGGGTCCGGTGATGGCCCGGTCCATGCGTGGCATCACCCACGGCGGCGTCCGCTGGAGGAGCGTCAGCTTCGCGACGTCGGGCTGGATCGACGGCACGATCTGGATCGCGGACGCGCCCGTCCCGATCATCGCGACGCGCTTGCCGCGCAGGTCGTAGTCGTGGTCCCACTGCGCCGAATGGAAGACCTTGCCAGGGAACCCGTCAAGCCCGGGAATGTCCGGAATCTTCGGATCGGACAGCGGTCCGGTAGCCGAAACCACCACATCGGCGGTCAGCGTGTCGCCCTGCGCGGTCTCGATCTCCCAGCGCAGCTCGTCACCGTCCCAGTGCATCATCTTCACTTCGTGGTTCAGCCTGATGTGCGGCCGCAGCCCGAAGGTGTCGGTGACGTGCTCCAGGTACGCCCTGATGTGCTCCTGGCCTGAGAAAGTGCGCGGCCAGTCGGGGTTGGGCGCGAACGAGAACGAGTACAGATGGGACGGTACGTCGCAGGCGCAGCCCGGGTAGCTGTTGTCCCGCCAGGTGCCGCCCACCGAATCGGCACGCTCCAGGACGACGAAGTCGGTGATCCCCTCGCGGCGCAGCCGGACCGCGGCGCCCAGGCCACCGAATCCGGATCCGATCACCGCCACTCGTATGTGCTCGTGCTCGGCCATGCCGACGCCTCCCGCGGTCCCACGACTCTGCCAGCAATCACTGGCACGATTGGGAGAGTAGAGCAGCGCCGTACTCATGGGTAGGGGTCCAGCAGAGGAAAGTTACCGGCGGTACGACATAAGGTTCCGGGGTGGACAAAGTCGCAGCAGCACGCGAGTACCGCATGGAGGAGCTCGCCAGGGAGGCCGGCATCACCGTGCGCACCCTGCGCTTCTACCGCGAGCGCAAGCTGCTGCCGCCACCGCGCCGCGAGGGCCGTATCGCCTGGTACGACGACCACCACCTGGCCCGGCTGCGCACCATCGCCGCCCTGCTGGAGCGCGGTCACACCCTGAACGGCATCGCGGACCTCGCCACCACCTTCGAGAGCGGCCGCGACGTCGGCGAGCTCTTCGGCGTCGGCGAGGAAGCCACCTCCGCCACCTGGAGCGAGGAGACCCCGGTCCGGCTCACCCCCGAGGACCTCGCCGACCATTTCGCGGGCGAGGTAACCGCGGAGAACCTGGCCACCGCACTCGACCTCGGCTACCTGGCCACCGACGGCGAGGAGATCGTCCACGTCAGCCGCCGCCTGCTGGACGTGTCGGCGGCCCTGGTGCGCGAGGGCGTACCGCTGGCCGCCGTGCTCCAGGCGGGCCGGGAGGTGCGCAAGCACACGACGGCCATGGCCGAGATCTTCGCGACGATGGTCCGCTCCCACCTGGGCGAGGACACGTCCGGCGCCTCTTTGCAACGCCTGCGCCCGCTCGCCAAGAGCGTCGTGGAGGCGGAACTGTCGATGGCCCTGGACCGCCTGATCAGGGCCGAAAAGGACGCCTAGCCACCAGGCCCAGCCGCCACGCCTAGCTGCCGGCCTGCTGCTCGAAGACCACCGTCACTGGCGCGTGGTCCGACCAGCGCAGGTCATAGCTTGCCGCCCGCTCGACGTACGCCTTGACCGCCCGGCCCGCCAGCCCCGGCGTCGCCACCGCGTAGTCGATGCGCCATCCCGAGTCGTTGTCGAAGGCCTTCCCCCGGTACGACCACCAGGTGTACGGGCCCTCCTGGTCCGGGTGCAGTGCGCGCACGACATCGACGTACGCCGCCTCCTCGAACACCCGAGTCAGCCAGGCCCGCTCCTCCGGCAGGAATCCGGAAGACTTCCTGTTCGCCTTCCAGTTCTTGAGGTCGGCCTCCTGGTGGGCGATGTTCCAGTCGCCGCACACCAGCACCTCGCGCCCGTCCGCCGCGGCGCGCTCCTTGAGCCCCTTCAGGTACGGCAGGAACTCGTCCATGAACCGCACCTTCTCGTCCTGCCGCTCCGTGCCGACCTCACCGGAGGGCAGGTACAGGCTGGCGACCGTGACACCGGGCAGGTCCACCTCGACGTACCGCCCACTCCCGTCGAATGCAGCACTGCCGAAACCGATCTGCACCCGATCGGGCTCCCGCCGCGTATAAAGCGAAACACCGGCCCGCCCCTTGGCGGCGGCCGGGGCGTGTACGACGTGCCAGCCCTCGGGGTCGCGCACCTCCTCGGGGAGCTGCCCGGGTTCGGCCCGTACTTCCTGGAGGCAGAGCACATCGGCGGAGGTCCCGGCCAGCCACGGCACGAAGCCCTTCTTGGCGGCGGCGCGCAGGCCATTTACATTTGCGGAGGTCACAGTGAGCACCCCGGCACAATACAGACACCGAAAATCATCCGAAGCCAAGACCCCTGCATAGAAGTACGCTGATACGCATGAATATCCGCACGCGCCCGTACGACCACCCCGACGCCGTGAAGCTCGAAGCCGAGGTGCAGCAGGAGTACATCGAGCGCTACAACGGCGACGGCGACACGACCCCGCTGGACCCCGCCATGTTCCGGCCGCCGGGCGGCCTCTTTCTCATCGCGTACGACGAACAGGACCGCCCCGTCGCCACAGGCGCCTGGCGCACGCAGGAAGAGAACGGCGAGGGCTACGCGGACGGCGACGCCGAACTCAAGCGCATGTACGTGATCCCCGCCTGCCGCGGCATCGGCCTGGCCCGCCGCATCCTCGCCGTCCTGGAGGACGACGCCCGCGCGGCCGGCCGCATACGGATGGTCCTGGAGACGGGCACACAGCAGCCGGAGGCCATCGCCCTCTACACATCGAGCGGTTACACCCCGGCCAAGAAGTTCGGCCACTTCCGCGAGTACGAGGACAGCCGCTGCTTCGCCAAGCCGCTGACACCGTAACGGACATGGCGCGGCATCAACGGAACGACGGGTACGCCAAAGAGCCCCAGCCGGATCTCTCCGACTGGGGCTCTGAGCTGCGGCGGGCGGCGGTGGGCCGTTCACGGGCGGGGTTGAGCTGGGAGTACGAGGGCGTTCCGATAGGGCTTCCCGGCGCTCGGGGTGCGTTTTCCCAAGTAAAAGCACCGCTCACCCAAGTCCTGCCTGCACCGGTTCAGCCGAGAGCCGGGGCGGGTCTCATTGATTGTGCAGATGCCCAAAGCGGCCCCGTCCGGCCCTCTCGGCTGGCTATTTGTGCAGCCATTACCGACGCTGCTTCTATGCGACTCCCCAGCCCGCGCTTCATCCGTGTTGTCAGCCTTGTCGCGATCGACGACGCCCAGCGTGTCGCCCTGTGTGCGCAGCCTGGTTCCACCGCATTGCAATGGGCACTTCCGCAGTGCACCGTCCGGTTTCCGGAGTCGTACAGCCAGGCGGCCGTCCGGCTCGCAGAGCGGAGCTTCGGCGATCGGGGGTTGCGATGGGGATCCGTTGTAGGCCGACGCTGGGCACCCTCACCGACGGCTCCGGTCCTGGCTCGGGTGGAGGAGCGCGTTTTCATTGCCCGAGTCGGCCCTCCCCTACTCGAGGGCCCTGTTCGGGCTGGTCGACCCGACGGGATTGCAGAATGGACACCACGCACATCCCTGGGGCGCGTACTGAATGAACCGTATCTCGATGCCACCGCAAGCCTGGTTGACGGCTATCTCGACGGCTGGCTACCTGACGGCCCGATCAACCTTGAGTGACCGGGAGTCGAACAAGAACCCTGTTCGACCGATCAAGCCTGCCGAGCGGTCAGCGGAAGCCTTCTGACATAGCACGTCAAGGTTGGGTGGCCGTGAGATCCGCACCAGCCCGCAGAGCCGACACAGGTCGGAAGCCGGGCAGACCTCCGCCTACAAGGTCCTCCCGCGTCACATCGGCGTGACGACCGTCCGGTACTCACCGCCGCCCAGGTGCAGCAGGCCCCTCCCCGGAGTGATCGGGTCACGGACCATGCTTCGGGTCGTGCGAATACCGATGAGCTCGCCGCTGGTCGTGTCCTGTGGCGACAGCAGGATGCCGCGCCGCGCCTTCTTCGCTTCGACCTGCCAGCCGCTGTAGCCGCTGCAGACATCGTCCTCGTCGCCTGCGATCACCAGGCCCAGGCCCCGGTCGGCACCTCGTTGGATGATGCGCTTGAACGCCGGGCCGGCATCGCAGTCCTCCAGTTGTTCACCGTCGTCGATCAGCACCACAATCGGCGTCTCGGGCGTCGCAGTCTCGGTGACCTCCTCGAGGTCTTCCTTCTCGATGTCGTCCTCGGTGAAGATCTTCAGTACGCCTTCTTGGCCTTCGAGCTCGCGAACCGGTGAAGTGCGGGGAGCGGCAACCACCAGCCGTACTCCCTGAGCGAGATATGAGCGCGCCAGGTTCATCAGCACGGTGCTGCGGCCCGATTTCGCCGGGCCCGCAATGACGAATGCCGGTACACCCTGCGCCAAGTCCGGGCCGAATCCCGTGAGTTCGTCTCCTCCGATCCCCACCAGGCCCCACAGCGGGGAGCGGGCCGCCTCCGGGTCGCGCAGTCCCCAGGCGTCCTCGAAGGAGACGCGGCGCGGCAGTACGTCCACCCGGAACGGGCGCCGGGAGCGGAGGAGCCCGGCGTCGCGCTCGCGCGCGGTCTCACCGATCTCCGCCAGGGCAGCTGCCTGCCCCTGCCCGGTGGCGTCCTCGGACAGCAGCGCGAACTGGATCTCCGTACCGGCCTCACCACGGAATGCCCGCCCTGGCGGGATCTCCTCGGGGAGCTTGCGCGGGCTGATGCCAATCAGCGAGAAGTCCGAGCGGTCCGCGAGCCGCAGGCCCAGCTTGTCCTCGGTCAGCGAGCTCAACCGTCCGGTGACCAGCTGTCGGTCACCGGTGATCACCAGGTGGATACCGATACTGGCGCCCTCGCGCATGATGACGGTGAGCTGGTCGGTCAGTTCGCCGTTGTCGATCTCGCCCAGCGAGGTCAGCCAGCCCTCCCAACGGTCGAGGAGTACCACGATGTGCGGCAGCCGCTCGTCTTCGGCCGCTGCGGCCCGCTGCTCGCCGATGTCGGCGATGCCCTTCTCAGCCAGCAGTTCCTGGCGGCGGGTGAGTTCACCCTGGAGACGACTGATGAGCCGTACGGCCCGCTCGCTCTGGGCCCGTCCGATGACCGCGCCGCAGTGCGGCAGCGCGGTCAGGGCGTTGAGCGCGCCGTTGCCGCAATCGATGCCGTACAGGTGGACGTCGGCGACCGAGTGGGTGCGGGCGAGCGAGCCCGCGATGGTACGCAGCACCTGGGAGCGTCCACTGCGCGGCGATCCGGGGATCAGCAGATGTCCGAATGAGGCGAAGTCCACCGTGACGGGGCGGCGTTCCTGGTTTGCGGGCAGGTCCTCGACGCCGTAGGCCGCTATTGGCAGCGGGCCGGCCATCGGCGCCGTAGGGATCGAGGTGAGCAGCAGGGTTTCGTCCAGGGCCGGCAGCCATGGGCTGTGCTGCGGCGGAATGGCAAGGCGCGTATTGGCCTCCTGGACCGCGTCTACGAGGACCTTGAGGTCGGTGATTTCCTCTTCCTCGCGGGCCTGGGCCTTCGGCTTCACCAGTGCGGCACGTCCCAGGTTCTCCCATGTGAGCGGCGCCGACCACGGTGCGGTGGCCTGCGGATCAGCGGCGCCCGGCCTGCGGCCACCGACGCGTCCCGACTGGAAGGGGACGAGAGAGGCGTGGCCGAGACGGACATAGGCACGTCCCGGCGTGGACTTGGAGATGTGTCCGGCCTCGGGCGAGTCGATGACGTCGCTGGACTCGCCGCCGTCGGTGACGCGCAGTGCGATGCGGAGGTTCGTATTGGCGCGGATCTCGGGCGAGACGACACCGCTGGGCCGCTGGGTGGCCAGGAGCAGGTGAATGCCGAGCGAACGGCCTCGCTGAGCGATGTTGACCAGACCGGTGACGAAGTCGGGCAGATCGCGGACCATGGATGCGAACTCGTCGATCACGATCAGGAGCCGGGGCACCGGCTGGTGCGATGAGTCGCGGCGTACCAGGTCCTGGTAGTCCTCGATGTCTTTGGCGTCGGCGGCCGCGAGGATGTGCTCGCGCCGCTTGAGTTCGGCGCCCAGGGACTCCAGGGCCCGCTCGACGAGGTGCGCGTCGAGGTCGGTGACCATGCCGACCGTGTGCGGCAGCTTCACACAGTCCTTGAAGGCGGAGCCGCCCTTGTAGTCGATGAGTACGAACGTCATGTTCTCGGGGGTGTTGGCCACCGCGAGAGCCGCCACGATCGTCTGGAGAAGCTCCGACTTGCCCGAACCGGTGGTACCGGCGATCAGGCCGTGCGGGCCGTCGCGCCGGATGTCGATGCCGAAGGGCCCGTCGTACGACTCACCGACCACCGCCATCGTCGACTGGCCGCTCATCCGCCAGCGGGCCGCGATGTCGTCCCCCGTCGGCGGCTCCAGTTGCAGTACGTCCAGCAGACGACTCGAGGAGGGCAGCGCCGAATCCTCGGTCTCACCACTGATGTCGCGCAGCGAAGACAGTGACCGGGCAAGCCGCAGGCACCACGAGGGCGAGACGAAATCAGGCCGTACGTTTCTGACGTGCGCGGCGCCAGTCTGCTCGACGCGCAGACGCAGCCGGGGTTCGGCCTGCTGCGCCTGTGTTTGAGGCTGGGTGGTGTGCCAAGCCTGGAACGAGGGGAACCCGCCGACAGGCTGCCCGGCGACGCTCGTCTCAGGTGCGGTGCTCACCTCTTCAGCCTTCGGCTCGGCGATCACGATGGCCTGGCACTCGCCGGGCAGGAACCGCTCCTCGGCGTCCAGGCACACCGAGTACAGGTGGGCAGCGGGGCCCTCACGCAGCAGTCGTACAACACCCGGCATGGAGCGCAGTCGCCGTGAACCGTCCCAGACGATGACAATGTCGGGATCGCTGAAGGTCGCGCCCTGGCTCTGCTTCTCCTTCAACGCCTTCACGCGGGCGTCCAGCAGCTGGGTGAGCTCGCCGATGCGGGCACCGACGGTCTCGGCGTCCGTGCCGATCAGGACGTTGGCGTCCTGGCCGCTGGACGGGCGGCTGTGCGGCAGCCAGCGCACCCAGTCCCAGCTGGTCTGCGCCGAGGACTCGGTGAGCACATAGAACTGAACATCCATCGGACTGTGCAGAGTCGCGGTCTGTGCCACTGCCCAGCGGCCGAGCGCCTGCGGGGAGTCACCGGGGCCGGCCATGCCGATGACTCCAAGTTTACGGAGTGGCAGCGCGACCGGCGCATCCGGAATATCCCAAGTGACCTTACGGCGGTGCGCATCCTGCTCAGGGTCGTCGAGGACAACCTCGGACGGCAGCTTGCCCGTGCCGACGCGCAGGAGCAGGTGATCGCCGTCCGTGCGGCGTCGCTCCCACAGCCGGGTTCGCGGACCTGTGCCCAAGGTCAGCACCGCGGCCGGATCGAGAACAGCACGGCGCCGGTCGGTGCGTTCGGCGACCAGGGCGTCCTGGGCATCCTTCTCGATACGGGCCTTGTGCTCCTCGTACTCCTTGAGGAGCTTTGCGTGCGACTTCCGTCCGTGCTTCTTGTCCATGAAGTAGTTGGCGAACAGGATGATCGGGCTGAAGACGGCCAGGATCAGGTAGTACCAGCGACCGAAGACCGCGGCCATGGTGACCGCTGAGACGAGCGGGAGGACCGCCATCAGCCAGGGGATGGGCCGGGCGTCCTGTTCGGTGGGGCGCTTGGGCAGGCTGAACTTCGTCTCGCGCTCGGGCGGGCGAAGCCGGGGCGGACGGTTGTAGTCGAACGCGCCGCCGCCTTCGGACCACTTCAGCGCGGCGTCGGGCGGCGAATAGCGGGTGAACTCCAACAGGGTGTTCCCGACGGCCAGTTGCTTGCCCAGCGGCCAGGCGTCCCCGTCGAGCTCTTCCCCGTCCATGCGGACAGCGGAGGCATCCCCTTGCACCGAGACCTGACAATTGCCATCAATGGCGACACTCAATGTGAGCGCATGGTCCGCAAGTTCGGGATCCCCATCGATACGTACCTGTTGCGCCCTACCACGTCCGACCCCGTATCGCCCCACGCCGAGTCGCTGCACGGTTCCTGCCCCCGGCCCGCCCACAACACGCAATTCGACCAGCCCGCCCGGCTCCCCGGGCCAGCACCCGGCAGGGTCGTTGAGACTGACCACCGCACCCTCGCGCAGAGATGAACCCATGACGGTGGCGGCCGGACTGAGCTCGGCCCCGTCGACGAAGAGCCTCGGCGTACCGTCACCCGCCCCGGGCGAAGCACCTATGGAGATCACCTGAGCGCCCCCACCCCCGGCGCGCTCGCCCAGCTCACGTGCGACGTCGCCAACGACTGTCTCGGCATCTGCGTCGAGCACCACGTCGGTGCTGAAGCCGGCGAACGGATCGACGACAGTCAGAGTCAGGCGCACAAACGTCCTCCGCATGCTGAATGTGCGGACGCCAACCGAGCGTGGGCCGCAGGCACTTTGACACTAGCCGCTCGCTGTCTCCCACCGGCAATGCCCCCGTACCTCAGGTCACACCACCCTCTCGGGAGACAGGCCTGTGCAACTGCATCCACTCTCGTAAGCTGCTGCGCAGGTGCCGAAGATCGCATCATCTGTACCAGTGGAGCCACGGGGGTCGGCCCTGCGGCACGTATGAACAGGAGAGCTCCATGGCCAAGGACCTTGACGTCACTTATGAGGAGATGCGGAATGCGGCCAAGCACGTGGGCCGCGAGAAGGAGAAGATCGACGGAAAGCTGACCGACCTGAAGGCCTTCATCCAGGGCCTGGTCGAGGGCGGCTTCGTTACCAAGAGCGCTTCCAAGGCCTTCAACGAGAGCTTCCAGGAGTTCATCCACGGCATGAAGGACACCGCCGAGGGGCTCACCGGCATGAGCGACTACCTGACGATGGCTGCCGACAAGTTCGAGCAGATCGATGAGGAACTGGGAAAGTCCGCGAAGAAGTAGTCACAACTGCTCTACGGCAGGGGGTGGTGGAGCCATGGGGTTGCACCACCCCCTGGTGTGGCTCTGCGCCAGGAAGGCTGTGAACAATGACGGTTGACACCGGACCGGCTCCGGCGCGCCGAGGGGCGCTATCCGGCTACTCGCTGATCCTGCCCCCGGGCTGGGCGCGCATCCCGCTCAGGAAGGGTACGGAGGACGCGGTTCGCGAGGTGGCCGCAGAGACCATCGCGTACGCACCCGAAGAGATCCCGCGGGACGACGTCGCGAGGCTCCGGGCCCAACTCGAGGGCCGACTGCTGGGCTTGGCACACAAGGCAGCGGAAAATTCCGGAATCGACCTGTATCTCCCCACTATGCCGCGCGGTGAAGTGGCCACCCCCTGCTCCATCGTCGTCTCTGAGTTCCGGCTCCAGGTCGGCGAGGGCATGGACCCCGTGGACGTGGCACGGCAGCTGGCCGAGGGCGGGGACACGGAGAGGACGGTCGAGCAGATCTCGGTGGAGGGCGGTATTGGCACTCGCAGCGAGCACGTACGCCCCGCGGACCCGGCGAAGGATGTGAACGATGCCGCGAGGGTCGTGGACTACACGTTTCCGGTGCCGGGGGACCCGGCGCGCTGGCTCAGTGCCTCCTTTTCCACACCGGGGGACGGGGACGCGGAGGGAGAGTTCGCCCTGCTGCTCGTGGAACTCTTCGACGCGATCATGACGACATTCACGTGGCAGAGGAGGACTGATGGGTGACAAGTCCGATCTGAAGGTCGACTACGACCTGCTGGTGAAGTCCGAGGGGGCGCTGACGCACATCAAGAGAGAGTTCAGGAAGTGCGGAAACCGCCAGGACGAACTGGCCGAAGATGTCGGTGCGAAGACGCTGGAAAGCGCCATGCACGAGTTCGCCGACAACTGGAAGGACAACCGCCAACAGATGCTGCAGAACATCGAGGACGTACTGAAGCTGGTCACGAAGGCGCGAGAGAGCTTCGAGGGCCTGGAGCAGGACCTGGTCGACAAGTCCAAGGTCGACGACAAGCGTAAAAAGTAGAAGACCGGTTACAGGGGGCACGGGGCAGCATGACACCGAAGACGCGTCCGAAGGACTGGCAGCCGCTGGCCGGCTCCGATCCCACACCGGGCGACCCCGAGGGTGTACGCGCCAGCGGGAAGACCATGGCCACCACCGGTGAGCAGATCAGGGAACAGATCGACCGCCTCAAGGCCATCGCGGACACGGACGAGCTCAAGGGCAAGTACGTCGAGGAATTGAAGAACGGATCCGACAAGCTCAAGAGCAAGCTGGAGAAGGCGGCCGGCCGCTATGAGAAGGTCTCCAGCAAGCTGACCGAATGGGCTGGCTGCCTCGAAGAGGCCCAGAGCGAGACCGCCCGGGCGCTGACCTCCGCGAAGGAGGCCCAGGACACCTTCCGGGCACTGGTCGGTACGACGGACCTCGACTCGGATGCAGCGAAGAAGGCCGAGAAGGACCTGGTCGCCACGAAGAAGGCGGAGCTGGAGCGGGCGCGGACCACGTTCGAGAACGCCAAGAAGCGCAACAGCAGGGCCGTCGAGGAGTACGGGAACGACGCCAGGCGGATCGCGGACAAAATCCGCGACATCATTGACGACGCCGTCGAGGACGGATTCTGGAGCCTTGTCTCCAACCTGATCGAGCGCAATCTCAAAGCCATCAAGATTGTTCTGGAGATCGCCGGCTGGGTCGCCACCATCCTGGCCGCAGTGGCGCTGGTCATCATGATTGCCGCCATGTTCATGGTACCGGGCGCGGGGTGGCTCGCGGCCGCGGCCCTCATGATGCAAATCGGTTCGTATATCGCGGGTGCGACCCTCGCCACCCACATCGCCATGGCGGGTACTGGTAACGGTGGTTGGGGAGATGTGGCCTTCGACGCCCTCGGTCTGGCCACCATGGGTATGGGCAGAATCGCCGGGCGCGGCCTCAAGAAGGGCGCGGACGCGGCGAGGGAGGCCTCCATCAAGGCGGGGCGCCAGGAGGTGAAGAACGTCAAGCTGACAGAGGCGTACAAAAAAAAGATGGCGGAATTTAAGGCAGACAAGGCGGCTGCGCCCAATAAGCGTGTGAGGAACGGGATTCAGCAGCAGCAGGATGCCTACCGGAAGTCACTGAAACCCAAGGGCGTCGCGAGAGATCTGCCGAACCCCAGCCCGAAGGAGGTCCTGAGGGCGGGTGGTGACCGTGGCGACGCCGCGAGCCTGATGTACGCGCGGAACGAGGCCGCGAAGCGTGGCGGCGACGCCGCCATGAATGCTGCGGCGCAGAGGGCATCACGCTACGGGTCGCTCGCCTTCAGTACCTTCGTTGGTGGGACCCTGATTGACTGGACCGACAAGGGCATCGGGCCCAGCGATGTGGTGGAGGAGAAGCCGAAGGTCGGTCCGTACGGAGATTTCAAGGACTTGGCTCCGAACGATACCGGCATGTACGACTACGCGCCGTAGAGGAACGGGTGGAAAAAGTGAGTTGGGTTCATGTCGACTACGACAATCGGCACTGGGTTCCCCTGCCCCGAGGTGCGTGGGACGAGAGGCCCTGGCGCGACGAGCGGGATTGGGCTGAAGGCGAGGCGGTCACCCTCCTCTTTTACCACGGCATCCCGCAGAAGCGGAAAGAAATCAAGCGCCTCTCGAAGCTACTCGCGGCCCATCGGCAAGTGTTTGAGGAGATGAACACCTATCGAGAGACTTATCTCTATTTCGCGCACCCCAGTGAAGGACCGCTGGCTCTTGTTCTCTGGTACGGGCCGGCAGAGGGCGAACGGGAGGCGACACTCCGCAAGTACGCCCGCGTAGAAAGCCCCGATGCCATGCTTCCACCGCAGGTCGAGAAGTTCTCCACGGAGGGACTCGGTACGGGACTGCACTCCCGTAATCATGTGCAGTTGGACGACCAGTCTGTGGCGATGAACCTCTGGTACGCCTTCCGCAGCGAGAAGCATGGTGTGGACCTCATCGCCTTTGCCTCGTCGGGCGACCTGGGGGAGATCTCCGCTGCGGAGCCTGCCATCAACGAGTTCGTGCAGAGGATCCGGCTCATCGACGACGAATCCGAACTCTAGGAGGCCCCCCGCCGCTGAGCCCGGCTGGTCCGTCGCGTAGCGCGGGGGTTCCGCGTACTGACGACCGGCCGGGCCGCTTCGCGTGCGGCGGCTCTGGCGGCTTGCCGGCCGCGCCAGACCCGCCAGGTCCCGGGCGCCCGCGATCCAAGAAGCACCAGCGGTGGGCCCACCACAATGAGCAGTGTTGCCCAGAGGGGCACGGCGGTGGCCACGGAGGCCAAAGCCATCGCGGATATCGTCCCGTAGGCGTAGATCACGGGGGCGACGAAGCCTTGTGTGACGTCAGCGTCCTCCGCGCGCCTGACGCGGTGCAGGAAGAGAGCGTCGCGGATACGCCGGTATGCGAGATCCAGACACATCGCCGCGAGGAACAGCATGGCGAGGACGCCGACGACATGGTCGCGGGGGGTCCCTGATTCGGTGAACGCCCCGTCGTTCGCTGCCGCGGTCACGACCCCCGTGATTAGCGCCCCGACCCCGCCCAGGCCGGCGGCAGCGCCGTACATCCAGTTCACGAGGAGGCGCCAGCGCCGGGATCCCTGGGTGAGTGGGTTCATGCTCGTGGGTTGACGGCCTAGCTCTCTCGGGTCGCGATGCTGTGGCCTGTCCGGCGAGGTCACGACAGCCATGAATCAAAGGATCTCGTCGACACAGGCAAGACGAGCGCGGCGCGGGGGGCCGTCGTCTGATCGTGCCTCCGGCAACTCCCCGCGCGCACGTCCATTCAGCGGTTGATGGCCTGGATTTCCTGGACGGTGATGTTCTGGGTGGTGCCGAAGGTGCCGTCAGGGAGGTCGCCGCCGGCACCGCCGGTTCCGGTCCAGTGCATCTTCCAGGTAATGGTGGCCTGGAGTTTGTACGTGCCGTCGCCGGAGGAGCGGAGGTAGGTGAGACCGCAGGGTGGGGTCTGGTCGGCTGATCCCTGTGTGTAGGGGACGCCGATGCTGCCGTCCTGGATGGGGCATTCGCCGGAGGCGGGGTGGAGTGTGGCGTCCTTGGTGCCGGGCTCGATCTTGAGGGAGTGCGGGGTGGCTGTGGCGGTGGCCTGGATGTTCAGGACGGGGACCGAGGCGGTGACGGACACGGGCTTGAACTCGGCCTTGTCGAGCCAGGCCCAGGTGGGGAGGTTGACTTTGGTGTTGGCCTTGGGGGCGAGTTCGATCTCGGTGTCGGGTACGCGGACTTCGGCGTAAGCGAGGTGCGCGAGGATCTCGGGGGTCACCGCCTCGGGGACGTCGGCGGGCGGCGGGTCGCCGTTGTCGACCCAGAATGTCGGCTTGTCGCAGGCGAGCGCGCCGGGTTCGCCGCTGCGGGCTTCGTTGACGTACGAATCCCACCAGTAGCCCTTGCCGGCCTTGTCGGCGTTAAAGTCCTTGTAGGGCTCGCCGTCCACGTAGCGCTTGCGCTGTTCCAAGTCCCACTGTGCGCCGGTGGATTCGGAGGCCCAGACCGACTCGCGTTCCTTCTTGAACTGCGCCGGGGTGTACTTGGGTGCGTACCAGCAGGCAGGCGGCGTCCAGTTGCCGGCCGCGGTTACCGGGCCGGCCGCCTCGCCCCTACCGTTCCTTGAGCGATCGAAGCTGACTCCGCCCGCAATTGCGGAGAGGTCCTGTCCTGCGCCTTTGCCATCGACCTGTGTGTCGGTCTCGGAGTTCCCGCCTCGGCCGCGGGCTGCCCAGGCGGAGGGGGTACTCATGAAAGCAGTGGCGCCCAGAGCCAGTGCCATGAAACATAGCGATGACTTCCTTACGGCTGGCATTGCGCCGCCCCCCTCTTCGAGATGATTCGCGTGGTCTGCCAAACTCCGTCCGAATTCTTCTCTAGTTTTGTGCTGTAGGAGACGTAACTATCCTTATTGGGCGGGATGACATCGATCTTGCCGGTCTTGAGATTCTTATTGAATCCCTTACTCTCATCGGCGCAGTAGGTCAGGGAAGCGGTTCCATCCTTGTTTAGCGTCACACGCCGGTCGCTGTATCGGACTGTGCCAGTAATGGTGAGCCCTGCCGCCTTGAACTCTTCAACCCAGTTGGATGCAGCCTCGAGAGCCCTCCCAGAATTATAAAAATTGAGGGCAACATACTTGGGATCTGTTCCTGCAATTGCAGCGTCAGTAGCACGCATCCGCTCGGCGTTGTCGGCGAGAATGGCGTCCTTTACGGCATTGCCCGTTTTCTCCGGGATGAAAACGAGCTTGTCGTCCGGCGGGAGTTCGATCTTGGGGCGGTCGGATGTGCCCGAGGGGGTGGCGCTGGGTGTGGGGGACTCCTTCTCACTCTGGTCAACGCCCGCGATCGTGTTGTTGGCTTTGGGCTTCTCATCGCCGCTGCCGCAGGCCGTCAGCATGAGGGCTGCGGTTGCGGCGAACACGGCAGCAACGGGCAAGGTGCGGCGCTTCACGGTCAACTCCCAGTTGGGGCAAAGGATCAGTCAAGGGCAATGACGCTATCCGTGGGGCGCATGGTTTCGCTAGAGCGAACTACCCTGCCTGGAGTGTGATGTGTGTGAAATCGGACAGGTCGCGTGTGGCCCCGGACGCTTACATGCGTCCGGGGCCGCGGCGTGGAGGTTCTGCGAGTGCCGTTCGCGGTGGTTACCTCGGTCGGCACCGTTGGCAGCCGCACGGCGGATACGCGGAAGTTGGCGACAGTGCGTTGGCGTCTCTGTCCGACAGGGCCACCACCTTGCCGCTGTCTTCGGTCACGGCGCCTTGGGTGTTGACCTTGTAGGTACGCAGTGTCAGCCGGGATCGCCGCGGAGTTGAGCCGAGGAGTTCCAGGGCGTCGGTAAGCGGCGGATAGTGCTCGGCGCACTCCGGGCACGCGTACACGGTGAAGCCCGGCCCCGTCGCGGCGTGGACCTCATGCACGAGGACAGGGGCGTCGGTGGTCTGCTGACAGCGGGCGCACGTCCGTACCGGGAGTCGGGTCATCGCGCACTCACCCGCACGCCGTGAATCCAGTCCGGGCCGACGTCGATGCCGAGTGTCGCCAGGTGGAGGGTGCGGCGCCGCTCTCGTTGCCGGCGCCGCTCGGCCGGGTCGAGGACGTAGGGGCGTACGAGAAGTGACGTACTGCCGTCGAGCAGGTCCGTGAAGCGGGGCGGGGCAGGGGTGATCCGCAAGGTGGCCGGGGTGGCTCCGAGGCGATGGCGGCCGTGGGGATGTGGGGTGCAGGCGCCCAGCACCCATGCCAGGAATCGAACGGTAAGGTCTCGCATGTCGACGCTCCTTCAACAGCGTTGGCCATGCCCCGGGACGGTATCCGCCGTCGCCGGGGTCTCTGTTGCGTGCGTCACAACGCTACAAGCTCAGTGAAGCTATGTATAGCTCGCTAATGGTTCTCGCAGGTCAGGGGTGCTTACCGTGGCTTCATGAGTGGCCAGAGCAAGATTCCGGACTTCGACCCGCAGGGACCGCAGCTGGTGTACGTCGCCATTGCCGACCACATTGCTGCGCGCATCGCCGCGGGTGAGCTGCACCCCGGAGCGCGGCTGCCTGCTGAGCGAGACCTTGCAACGGAGTACGGGGTTGCGTACTTGACGGTTCGTCGGGCCGCCCAGGAACTCCGACAGCGCAAGCTGATCGTCACCGTGCACGGTAAGGGCACGTTTGTCGCCGATCCGCTGCCGAAGCAGGAGGGGCCCGAGGGCGAGTGAGCGACCCCTCGTAGGCTTGCGAGTCCGACGGCGAACACACCGCAGGGTCCCGCGGTGACGCCGCGCCGCTCTGCGGCGTCACCGCGGAGGCTCGGGTCTCTTTCTGAATCCGCGTCGGTAGGGCTGAAATGCCTGGCAGTGTGGGCGCCCTGGCGGTCGCTTCAGTTGTTACGTCGGCCGGTCAGGCGACGTCGTCACTGTCGTAGTCGTCGAGGTCGTTGTCGGCGCGCAGCCTGATGGAGCGTGCCAGATCGTCGATGTCCTCCAGGGCCGAGAGCACCCTGCCCGGGGCGGGTGAGGCGGTGATCATTACCAGGTCGCGGTCGAATTTCTCGCTGCGCCAGGCGTACCTCAGGCCGATGAGGAGGTCGGTGCTGTTCGGCATCGTGAAATAGCGCAGGACGCGGAGTCCCTGACCGAGGTCTTCCGTGGTGAATTCCTCCACGATCGGAGGTTCCACGGCTTCCTTGTCGTCCGCCATGGCCAGGAGGCGGAGCGCTGGCTCGCGATCGCCCTCGATGGGGAAGTCGGTCACGTATACGGGCAGGGGCATCGCCCGGGGGTCGGGCAGGTGCAGCACGATGTCGTAACCGGGAAAGGCCTGCGGGTACTTCTCGACGCATGCCTGAAGGGTCTCGGCCAAGAAGGCGACGCCGGTTTCGCCGGAGTCGATTCCCGAGTCGTCCCAGCAGTCCTGGGCCGTCTCGGCTGCCCATTCCGCGGGAGTCTGCTGGTCGTCGTCCGTGGGGACCCCGTCGTCGTCCTCGTTGTAGACATCCGTCCAGCGCCCGGGAATCTTCAGCCACGTGTCCGAGTCGTAGTCGATGTTCAGCCAGCTCATTCTCTGCTCCAACGAAAGGTGGTCATGATGGCATCGAACAACTCGACTGCAGCGTCAGCGAGTTCATCGTCGGGAGCGCCGCCGCCGACGGTGGAGAAGGCGACGGTGACCCAACGGTAGGGATCCTTGGGGACGGGGACCGCGTAGTCGACCCGGTGGGTGGCCAGTCCGGAATCGTCCCTCGGGCCGGCCGTGACGGCCGACTCACAGCGGGCACCGGACGAACCCCGCGGCGTGCGCCCGGCCACGGCCTGCCGACGGGCTGGTCGGTCAGGCGTCGGCCTTGCGTGCTTGCTTCACCACCCTCTTGAGCTGCTTGAGCAACTCCAGGCGCGCCTTGATGACGTCGTCCCTCGGAATGTCGTCCGATAGTCGGTGAACAGCCCGGTCGAACAATCCCTTCAGCGAGGCCCAGTTCAAGACCATCAAATACACCGCCGCCCTCCGTGAACGCCACCTCGCTCCAGAAAACCCGCGCCTGGCGCGAGGGATTCTTCAGCTACTACAACCACGAACACCGCCATCGCGGGATCGGCCTGCACACCCGGGAATTGGTCCACTTCGGCACCGCCGAACTCGTCCGGGAACAACGGGCCGCAACCTCGCCGAGGCGTATGCCGCACACGCTTCGGCAGCCGCCCCGGCCCCCGCACTTGCCCGAAAGGGCATGGATCATCTCCGGCTGTAGCACCTGGTTCTTCCGGATCACGAGGAACGTGCCGGCGCTGCCGAGCCGCAGGCCTCTGCCTCTGCCTCTGCCTCTGCCTGCCGGCGAGGATCAGGACTGCTCCTCCTCATCGCAAAAGCCCATGTCATCGTCATGCCGAAGCCGCAGATCATGCGCCAGCTCCGCGATGACGTCTGCCGCTGCCAGGACCTGACCGGGGGCCGGGGAGCCCGTGATCATCAGCACGCTTCTGTCGTGGTCCTCGCTGAGCCAGGCGTAGCGCAGCCCCACGAAGAGCTCATTGGTGCCCGGCAGCAGCGTGTAGTTCAGCGAACGCAGCCCCGTCCCCAGCGACTCGGTCGCGAACTCCTCGACCAGCGGAGGCTCCACCGCCTCGGTCTCGTCGGCGAGCACCAGTCTGCGGAGTTCGCCCACGTCGCCCTTGAGAGGAAGTTCGGCGATCCAGATGGGGAGCGGCATCATCCGGGGATGCGCCAGGTACAGGAGCAGCTCGAATCCGGGGTGGACGCTGGGGTACTTCTCGACGCAGGCAAGGAGAGTACGGCCGAGGAGCTCGACGTCGCCCTCTCCTGGAGTCTCGTCGTCCTCCTCCCACCAGTCCTGCGCCGTTTCGTGCGCCCACTGCTCACGGGTCCTGTGCTCGCTGCCCACGAAATCCTCGCCCGCGGCCGCCGTCCAGCGGATCGGCACGGAGAGCCATACGTCGGCGTCGTAGTCGATGTCCAGCCAGCTCACTGCGTACTCCATCGGAAGGTCGTCGTGATCGCATCGAACAATTCCACGAGGGCATCGGCGGGATCGTCCGTAAGCGGGGTCAACGTCGTTGAGCCAGAGGCTTTGGGCAAATTCATCAACCTCGTCGAGGTGCGAGGCCAGCCAGCCTGGGTCGTCCGAAACCGTTCGCAGTGTGAGGTCGATTCCGAACTCGTCTGAGCGCCAAGCGAAGTTGAGCGACATCATCAGCGAGCCTTCGCGGGACCCCCAGTAACGCAGCGATCGGAGCCCTTCTCCCAAACGTTCGGTGGTAAAGGTATCCACCTCGACCGGTCGTACGGGGCTTTCTTGGTCCGCCTGGACCGCCTCGCGGAGACGGGCCGTCCGGTCGCCCTCCACGGGGACCTTCAGGGCGTAGAAGGCCAGCGGAGTCCGTCGCGGATCCAGTGCGTAGAGGAAGACCTGATGTGCGGGGACCCTCCCCGGGATGCCCTCTGCGAGCATGGCCAGCCGGACCGCCAGGGCCTTCCTGTCGCGCCGCTTCGGGCGCTTCTCGTGAAGCTTCCAGAGTAGCTCCGCGTGTTGGTGCGCCCATTCTTGAAGGTCGTCCGGACGGTCCCACGTCAACGGCATCAGCAGCCACTCTGAGGGATCCGAGTCAGTCTCAAGAAAGATCACGCGTAGCTCCAGCGAAACGTGGTCATCACGGCATCGAACAGTTCCACTAGGACTTCGGCGAACTCGCCGAGGGGATCCACGTCTGAGATGGTGCTGAAGCAGACCGTGACCCACTGCGAGGTCGTACCCCGCGGAACCGGGAGTACGTAGTCGATGCGGCGGGACGGATACTCCACTTCCCGCTCCGGGGCAGGAGGGGCGACGCGGTCCGTGCGGATTCCCTCGGCGCCGTCGACGGCGATGGGCTCGCTGTTCGCGGCTCCTGAGAGGAGGTGGGTCAAGACCTCGTCGCTGCGGGGATTGCCACCAGGGCCGGAAAGCACCTCGGAGACGACGAAGGACGCGGCGATGAGTGAGCCGTGGATCCGCTCCACCGGCAGGTAGAGCGTCAGGCCGCCGGCCTTGCGTGCTTGCTTCACCACCCTCTTGAGCTGCTTGAGCAACTCCAGGCGCGCCTTGATGACGTCGTCCTTCGGGATGCCGTCCGACAGCCGGTGAACAGCTCGGTCGACGATGTGCTTGACCGCGTCGTCAGTACCGTCCTGCAGAGGGATGAGGTCCCAGCCCGGGGGCGGCACGAGTGCATATCCGACGGGAGCCGATCGAAGTTCGGGGGCCGCTTCAGGCACCGCGCAACCTTTCCGTGACGGCGGATCCGGCCACAAGAAGCGGCGTGACGAACGCGCCGATGATGCCGGGCCAGAACCCGGTCACCACCGCCGGCAGGACCAGCAGGAAAGAGACGGAGAGCGCATGCGTGAGCCCTTCGGGGCGGCGGCTGTGCAGCGGGTACTTCACGAAGATCCACAGGGCACCGAGGATCCCGGCGGACGTCACGCCTCGCTCGAGCCAAGTCCACGTGTCCACCAGGGACCTTGGGCTCAGGGCAGCAAGCAGGAAATAGACGATGATGAACACTGCTGGAGCAATTACGCAGAGCCGAGCCGCCGCCACAACTCCGCCGCCGAGGCGGGTCATTAGCGGGTTGGCTGTGGACCGGTTGGGGGGCATTGGTTCTAACCTTCACTCTGGGGGTTGCTGTCTACCAGTGTGTATCAACGGGAGGCTTCCACGTATTGGCCTTCCAGTCGTTGTACCCCTCGCTGAACGGCTTGTCCGGGGTGCCGAACTGCTCGTGCGCGGCGCTGATCGCATCACTCTGACCGAGACTCTTGTCGATCACATCGGCGCCGGTTCCGATATATGCGGCAGCGAGAGATGCTCCGTAACCGGCTCCGGACTGAATGCGCGAGGCCGTGGAGGCGACTTCGGGGAAGGCATCGGCGTTCTTGGTGATGTTGGCGTAGATTGAGGCAGCTTCGTCGTCGCCCAAGTTGGCGAGCTTGGCAAGTTTGCTGATCTCCGGGGGATCGACCGACACCCGACCGGCGTCGTCGAGGATTCTCTTGCGGATGAAGAGCCGAAGGTCTTTGGCAAATACCTTGGTTGCGTCGTCCGAGGTCGTGGCGACGGTCCGGCCCAGTTCGTCCATCACGCGCGAGTGGGCGCGGATTCCGTCCTTGAGCTTGGCGACTCGGGACACGGTCAGGGCGATTGCAAAGTCGCG